>NZ_CP085524.1:0-627500 GCF_004353525.1 Zhaonella formicivorans | reverse complement strand
CTTTTCCTTGCCCCAAGATGCCTTGGGACAAGCTTATCCGGTATTAGCACCGGTTTCCCGCTGTTATCCCGGTCAATAGGGTAGATTGCCCACGCGTTACTCACCCGTCCGCCACTAGCCTTTACTTATAGCAAGCTATTCATAAAGGCCCGTTCGACTTGCATGTGTTAGGCACGCCGCCAGCGTTCGTCCTGAGCCAGGATCAAACTCTCCATAGATATCTAGGCTATCAGCTTCCAGTTTTCAGCCTTCAGCTAAAAACTTTCCGCTGCCTTTTTTCTTGGTCTGTTCAATCGGCTCGATTGTCTTCTCTTCACGAGTTTCTCTTTCGATTCATTTCTTCGCCAGCCCCACTCTAGCTGATAGCTATGAGCTCTTGGCTGACGGCTAAAAGAATCGGGCATGTCGTCTTCCACTGTTCAGTTTTCAAAGACCAGCTTGCGGCTTGGGCTTTTGCCCCCCGCGCGACAAAATTTATCTTACCATGTCACAAGCTTTTTGTCAACTTCTTTTTTCTTCCCTCGCTGCATTTCCCGCAGTATCCTCTTTCCTTCTTCCTCCCCTGCGCTCCCGCGCCGGGAATTCATATATTAGCACCCTCTGCGAAATTTGTCAATTGCCAATTACCGGCTAACTTTATTTTCCTAGCCAGTGGCTCTGTATTTTACTTTTACCGCTGTTTCCAAATGTTCTTCATACAGCGGCGAATTTACAACTTAGCACGCTTTTGTATCGATGTCAATTCCTTTTTATCACCATTTTTCGCTTGCTAAGCATACAAAGCAATCAACGGAAAAAATTAAACTGGAGTTTTTCATTTTAATTCTTATCGCCATTTTTTGAGCATTGCAATTGCATCAAAAAACCCGACTTGCGCCATGCCCGTGGGCCGGAAGTCAGGTTATATAATAGGCTTTTAAATTTATTTTGGTAGCGAGAGAAGGTTTTACTATCGCTGCTGAAAACCGTTATTTAAAATATCGCCGTTTAATGATCTACCGATATTCAGGTATGTATTAGGCACCCTGCCCACAATTATCGCATCAGCTATGGGAACTCTTGTTTCTATAGATACAGCCTTACTTACTAAGGGGATGATTACCTTTACTGTACTTTTAACTACCAGATATACCCTATGCCGCGTCTGATTTATTCCAGCTTCTTGGAAATCATCTGCAATTTTTGCTTCAATCGTACCAACTGGTAAAAGGGTAAGGTTAAATTCCGGGCCGGAGTTGGCAAAAATTTTAATTCCAAATACCTGCCCCAGTGGCACTTTGAATTTTACTTTTTGCAGCTTTTCAAGGGATTTTTGAATTTCCAAAATTGCTTCAGCCGTTATTTTGTTCACTTTGATCATATTAACTTGCATAAACACTATCTCTTGCTCGGTATTTCTTTCCGGCTTAATCAGATCAGTATAAGAAATACTCGGGACAATTTTTTCAGTAATTGCTTTATTGATAACTTCAGTTGCAGTCCATCGGGCTTGTGCTTCAGCGAAAGCATATATTGTATCAGTCAAGCTTTCTTCAACAAGATACAAAAAAGAAATGAAAAAAATAAAAAGAGCTAGAAAAGGAAATCGCAAGCGCTTAAAATAAATGCGCCTTCGCAAATCTTTCACCTCTTTTCCAACGTATATTCTGCTCTTCTGTTTTTGTTTTATAGATAGTATATGTAGCCCTTTTTAAAAGGTTCCATGAACCTGTTATATTTCTGCAAAGCTTCGTTCTTTATTACAATACTACTTTTAAATATAACAAAGACGGATCCCGCTATCGAAATCCGTCATCCAATAATTGAACGTTATTGTTTTACGATTAATTTAGCAAATTTCCTTTTACCTACCTGTATGACCATCCCATTTTCAGGTATAATCTCTTGCGAGCTGTCAGTTACCTTTTGCTCATCGATTTTTACAGCCCCTTGCGTTATTAGGCGTCTTGCTTCACTGGTACTTCCGGCCAGATTGATAGCAACCAGTAATTTAGGTAACCAAATCTTTTGAAGTAGTTCAGGCTCTTTTAGCACTACTTCAGGTAGCTCATCGGGTAACTCATGTTTTTGAAAGACCTTTTTGAAATTTTCTTCTGCTTCCAAGGCAGCTTCTTTGCCATGGTACATGCTAACAATTTCCCTGGCTAAGCGCATTTTCACATCTCTCGGATGTAATTTGCCGGTTTGTAAACCTTCTTTTATCTCTTGCAGTTCTTCTAGGGAAACGCTGGTAACAAGTTCAAAATAACGAACCATCAGCTCGTCTGCAATTGACATGGTTTTTCCGTACATTTCCTGTGGGCTCTCATTAATGCCGATGTAATTGCCTAAGCTCTTGCTCATTTTTTGTACGCCATCTAGCCCTTCTAAAATCGGCATCATCAAAGCTACCTGCGGTTCTTGTCCATATTCCTTTTGCAAAGTCCTTCCCATTAACAAGTTAAATTTTTGGTCTGTTCCACCTAATTCTATATCGGCTTCTAACGCAACTGAATCGTACCCCTGCATCAAAGGATAGAAAAATTCATGGATACTAATAGGGAGATTTTCACGGTAACGCTTGGCAAAGTCATCCCGCTCCAGCATGCGTGCCACCGTGTAATTAGCCGCCAGTTTTATAACATCCTCAAAGGTTAAAGGAGCGAGCCACTGACTATTAAAAACAACCTTTGTCTTAGCAGGGTCTAAAATCTTAAAAATCTGTTCTTTATATGTTTGTGCATTCCTTTGAACTTCTTCTTCTGTAAGCTGTTTCCTGGTTTCTGATTTTCCTGTAGGATCCCCGATTCGGCCTGTAAAATCGCCAATGATAATAATTACTTCGTGGCCCAGTTCCTGAAATTGCCGCATCTTTTGCAACACAACCGTATGTCCCAAATGTATATCCGGTGCGTTGGGATCTAGGCCAAGCTTAACTTTAAGAGGTCTATGTTCTATTACAGATTTCTGTACTTTTTTAACAAGTTCATCTTCCGGAACAATTTCCACTGCTCCACGTCTAATAATATCAAGCTGACGTTTAATTTCTTGCTCGATTGTCAAAATAAACCACCTTCCGCACAATAGTATATGTAAAGAAAACTTGGCTTGCGCCAAGCTTATAAGCGCCGGCGAAGCCCTAGTTGTACTTATGTAAATCAGAAAATCGATAATCTTTCTGATTTACTAAAAAAATAACTTCTCCCCTCTAATGGAGCGAGAAGTAGTATTGTTTAAAAAGCAAGATACTGCCAAATTCTTAACAATTTTACCACAACCAAGCATTGAAAATCAAGTATTTTAAACATTTCCCGCTCCTTGACCTTATGTTATAATTAGGTGGTATCTTGTACATCAAAAATCCCATTTTCTATTTCTATAAGTTAGCATCTAGGAGAGGAGGCTAAAAAATGCCTGGAAAGAAAAAAACCGTACGGAGGTTAAACTGGACACGGCTTATTGCGCTGACTGTGCTTGTACTTTTTATTATTGCCGCCGGTGCATCTGCCGGCTTCATGGTAGCTGTCGTCAAAAACCTGCCAAACTGGAAGCCGGGAGATATAACCGGAGACATGACTACCATTTTTTATGATCGAGAAGGAAAACAAATAGCCCAACGGCACGGTGTAGAAAACCGTATTCCGGTAGAATTTGAAAGAATTCCCGAACATCTTAAAAATGCTTTTATCGCAACCGAGGACCCCAATTTTATGTCTCATCACGGTATCGATTTTCGTGCTATAGCCAGGGCTGCCTATGTTAACCTAAAAACAGGAAGATGGAGCCAAGGGGGAAGCACAATCACCATCCAGCTGGCTAAAAATGCTTTTATCGATCAAAAAGATCGCAATAAGAAGATGCTGCAGCGTAAAGTTCAAGAAGCTATTTTAGCAATTCAATTGGAAAGGACCTATCGCAAGGAAGAAATTTTTGAATATTATCTTAACCTGATTCCCTTTGGCCGCGGTGCTTATGGTGTGCAAGCAGCCGCTAAGACTTTTTTCGGAAAAGATGTGGAAGATCTCACCTTGGCCGAAAGCGCTTTAATTGCGGGATTAACTCAGCGTCCCTCTTATTACGACCCTTTTAAATATCCGGACCGGGCTAAAGGGAGACGGGCACGGGTACTAGCCAATATGGTAGAACATGGCTATATTTCCCAAAGTGAGGCTGATGCAGCTAATGCTGAAGAATTACATTTAGCTGAAAAACCTCAAGAAATAACCAAAGCAAAATATTCTTTTTTTGTAGACCACGCCATAGAAGAAGCTGAAAGAGTACTAGAGGATAAGGGCATTTCCTCTGTTGAAATTTACAAGGGTGGTTACAAGATCTATACCACCATGGATACCAGGGTTCAGGATAAAATCGAAGAAGTTTATGCAAATCCGGCTAATTTTCCTAAAGATATGAATGGCGTACCGGTCCAAAGTGCAATGGTAGTATTAGATCACCGCACCGGTGAAATCGTTGGTTTGATGGGCGGACGGGATTATACTACTCAAAGGGGGCTTAACAGAGCCACACAAATGAAACGCCCACCTGGTTCAGCAATTAAACCTATTGCTGTTTACGCTCCAGCTTTAGAAAAAGGTTTTTCCCCTGCCACAGTTGTGGATGATGTACCGGTCACATATCCCGGCAGTACAAAACCATACAGCCCCAAAAATTACGATGGCAGGTACAGGGGTTTAATCAATTTACGAGATGCAGTTAAAGATTCAGTCAATATCCCTGCTGTAAAAATGCTTGATACTATCGGCGTAAATACAGGTTACGAGTTTGCAAAAGCTCTAGGCCTGCCGCTAGTAAAAACAGATAAAAACTTGAGTTTGGCTTTAGGTGGTTTAACTTATGGAGTCTCTCCTTTGGATTTAGCTTCTGCCTATGGCGCATTTGCCAATCAGGGTGTGCGCGTCGAACCGCACATTATTACCAGGATAGAAGATCATGATGGTAGCGTGCTTTTCGAGGCTAAGCCTAAAAAGACAGAAGTGATGAGTGAACAAACAGCATATTTAATAACAGATATGCTGCAAACGGTAGTTAAAGCCGGTACCGGTACACGAGCCCAAATGAACCGCCCAGTTGCCGGTAAAACCGGTACGACACAGCTGCCGGATAAGCCGGAGTTCAGGGGAAAAGCCGGCAACCAAGACGCTTGGTTTGCAGGATACACACCTGAATTAGTAGGTGTGGTTTGGATGGGGTTTGACACTACTGATGCCAAGCATTATTTACCACAAGTGTACGGCGGTAGATACCCTGCTCAGATCTGGAAACAAGTAATGCAGGCAGCTTTAAAAGATGAACCCGTAAAACCCTTTACAGTTCCTAAAGGAATTACCCGTGTACAAATTGACAAAAAATCCGGGCTTTTACCAAGCGAATTAACGCCATCCATGTTTGTAGTAACAGAAGTATTTGCACAACAAAATGTTCCAAAAACAGTTTCGGACATCTGGGTTGAAGCACAGGTGTGCGCAGAAACAGGACAGCTACCCAACCCTTATTGCCCGGATATTGTCACAGGAGTGTTCATGCGCAGGCCTATACCTTATACGGGGAGCGTATTGCCAGAAGATGCCGAACTGGAGCTGCCCAAAGAAACATGCACTCTTCACGGTCCCAATGGTACAATACCGGAGGTTCCTACTTGGGGCGATACAGGTGTCCCCGGAGGCAATACAGACATTAATACAGGGAATAAAGGCGGAAGAGTAACCCCTGGTTCTGAACCTGAAGAGAAAAATGCCGAAAAAACCCCGGAAGCGCCATTCCTTTATGGCGAACAAGAAGGAATGGGGGTAAGGCTTTACTGGAAGGCTGATAACAGCAGAGGGGATCTGATCTTTAGCGTTGAACGTTGGACAGCTAAAAATCCGAAACGTTACAGCGTGACCATTACTACTAATCAAACTTATCTCGACCAACAGGTAGAGGTAGGCGAAACTTATTACTATAGGGTCTTTGCCATCAATAAAAACAACAATTTAAGTACCCCTTCCAACGAGGTTAAAGTTAAATTGAAATAAATGGCAATTGCAAACAGAGAGTAGAGTACTCCTCTACTCTCTGTTTATTTTAACCTTTTAGCTGCACTACTGTAACACCGGTACCTCCTTCACTGTAATCACCTATTCTAAAATTCTTAACGTGAGGGTGACGCAGGAGATGTTCTTTTATTGCGCTGCGCAGGGCCCCAGTTCCTTTACCATGGATAAGGTAGACATTAGGCAAATTAGCTAAAACAGCATCGTCCAAGTATTTATCCACTTTCTCCAAAGCTTCTTCAACTAAGAGCCCCCGCAGATCCAATTCATTGGAAATCTGCAAACTTTTGTCTTTCATCAGTTGGACGACGCCAGACTTTTCGCTGGCTGTAGCTTCTTTCTCAATTTTTCTTAGATGTTTTAAGCTAACATTGATTTTCAATATACCCGCCTGAACTTGGACCTCTCCTTGTGCATTAAGCGGTGTCAAAACAACACCTTTTTGCTGCAGAGTGGTTATAAATACTTGATCGCCAGGCTGCAAATACTCCGGAGGTTTTCCCGGTGTAACATTTAATTTTTTTACTTTTTGCCCCAACTCCTCAGCAGCATTTTTTAATTGCTGCTTTGCTGCCTGGGCAATTTGTTCTTGGGCGCGCCTTGCTTCAGCAGTCAACTCGGTGCGTAAACTCTTAATTATCTCTTCAGCCTGATGCCTGGATTTAGCTATTATCTCTTCAGCCTCCAGGTATGCTTTCTCCAGTATTTTAGCTTCTTTAATTTTTAATTCTTGTCTTTCTTCCTCTAAAGCTTGCTTCAATAAAACAATCTCTTGTTTCAACCGTTCTATTTCTTCCCGTTCCGCGTGACTCGCCCGCCTGTTTTCTTCCAAGTCTTGAATCATATCGGCTACTTGCAACTCTTCCTTGGAGATAAAAGACCTGGCCCGTCTTACCAAATCAGCCGGCAGTCCCAAACGCAGTGCAATCTCCATTGCATTGCTGCGTCCCGGCAAACCAATTATCAGTTTGTATGTTGGGCGCAGCGTTTCCGCGTCAAATTCCACACTGGCGTTTTTAATACCGGGGGTAGAATAAGCAAATGCCTTAAGTTCACTGTAATGGGTCGTGGCTATGGTCTTGGCACCGTTCTTGTGCAAAAACTCCAAAATAGCCATGGCCAAAGCCGAACCTTCAGTTGGGTCCGTACCGGCACCCAATTCATCTAACAGCACTAGAGAAGATGAATTAACCTGCTTGACGATCTCAATAATATTTTTTAAGTGGGAAGAAAAAGTGCTTAAGGACTGTTCAATGCTTTGCTCATCGCCAATATCAGCAAATATTTTCTGGAAAATTGCTGTGACAGAGCCTGGTTCAGCCGGAATGTGCAGCCCAACTTGCGCCATTAATGAAAACAGGCCAACAGTTTTTAATGTTACTGTTTTCCCGCCTGTATTTGGTCCAGTTATAACAAGTGTGTTAAATTCATACCCTAGTTCTAAACTGGTCGGTACTACCTCCCCTTGAATCAACGGATGGCGGGCTCTAATTAATTTGATTTTACCTTCAGTATTCAACTCTGGTTCACTGGCATCCATTTTTTCGCTGAGGCGGCCTTTAGCAAAGACAAAGTCTAAGTAAGCCAGCTTTTGTAGAGTCTCCGTGATCTCCTTGGCGTACACCTGGACGTTTTTTGATAAGTTTTGTAAAATCCGTTCTATCTCATTTTTTTCAGCCGAGATAACTGTACGCAATTCATTGTTCAGTTCTACAACAGCCAGCGGTTCAATAAACAGGGTAGCACCACTGGCAGACTGGTCATGTACTAAACCTGGAATCTGCGACCTATATTCCTGCTTTACAGGAATTACATACCTGTCACCTCTAATAGTTATTAAATTATCCTGGAGGTATTTTTGGGTTTCTTGCGATCGTAACACAGCTTCTAATTTAGCTTTAATCTTTTCATGAGTAGCAGCGATTTTCCGTCTCAGACGGAAGAGCTCAGGCGAAGCGTCATCGCGTACATTTGCTTCATCATCTATTGCCGCTTCAATCATTGTCTCCAATTCAGAAAAGACACCTATCTGATTGGCAAGAGCTTGCACAATGGGAAAAGGACGTTTCATTTCAAGACAAAAACGGCGCAAGCGCCGTCCAGCTTTTACTGTATCGCAAATAGCCAACAAATCAGAAGGTTCAAGTATAGCACCTAGTTCCGCTCTGTGCAACGCCTGTCTGACATCCCTGATACCTCCTAAGGGGATGGTAGGAAAAAACCGCAAAATCTCCCTGGCCTCGGTCGTTTCCGCTTGCCAGTTTTGTAATATTGCCAGCTCAGTTTGCGGAGTTAAACCATCCACCAGTTCCCTGCTTAAAGGAGTTGTACAAAACCTTGATAGCATTTCAAGAATTTTAGGTAATTCCAACTTTACATATGATCTTTGCATTTTCTCCACCACATGTCTATAGTAATAGCTCTTCTAAATTATAACACACCACGAAAGTAATGTCCTTTGGTAAATCCGGCGGAGTTTTTTTGTTCTAATTTTTCCTTCAACCTAGTCAAATCATCTTTTTCCAAAGCCCCTGACGCAAAGCCTGTCAATGCTTGGCGGTATATACCGGTAATAAATTTTATTTCTTCGTGACTGTTCTTACGTGCTTCAATCCTTAAGCTAGTTATTCCCGTCTTGTGGAAATGTTCCAGCTCCTCTATGAGGCAAAGTTCTTTGGAATTATAAACATGCATGCGACAATTCTCATCCATTTCCAAAGGAAATATTAAGTTTAACCTATCTTTCAGTCCGTATTTGCCCTGTAAACATGGTTTGGAACAGGCTTTCTCAGCAGTTCTTCCTCCAAGCAAAGCCCCTACGGCGCAATATTCAGAAAGCATTAAGGGCAGCGAGCCATGAACAATACATTCCAATTGTGTTTCTTGGCTTAAAACCAAACTAGCTATTTGTTCAAAGGTTAACTCCGGGGATAAGGTGATTGAAGTTATTCCTTCCTGTCCTTCCAATAGTTTAATTGCTAAACTGTTAAATACGTTTAGCGGGTAATCTGCGTATATTTGCTTAGTCACACCTAGATCCCTGAGTAACTGCAATGTGCCGATATTGCCCACCAAGTAGCCTTGGATACCCAGCACTTCGTATTGTTTAATCAGTTTTTCCATCCTCTCAGCTTCACGCTGGTGCCAAATTCTAGGTAAAGCAATTACCAGTTCACAACGGTTTTCTGCAGCAGACTTAAGCAAAGCGTGAATTGTCCCTGTCTGGTTCCGCTGGCTGCGAAAAGGGGCAGTATATAAATATAACCTTTGAGCTCCTGCTTCAACTGCAGCAAGACCCGATTTAATTTCGCCCACAGCAACTGCTAAACTAAGCTCTTTTTTCCGTATTTGCCTTCTCTCTGTATTGCGTTCCAGGTACTGGCTTATAACCCATGCATCGACCGGCTTTCTCCCAAAAAGCGATTGCCTTAATTCTTCAAGGCATGCAACGGCATCCCGGCGTACATTATTAAGTTCGCTCAAGGGAACCATAACCTCACCCTCGATTTGGCAATCAAATTCACCTATGTTAAACGGAGTATTTCCCAGCCTGCTTAACTGCTCCTTGACAACCTCGGCTGTCAATGGGCGCTTTATCGCTTTTTCAGCTATAAAAGAAGTCTTAACCCTAACCACATTTCCCCGCTCGTCTTCGGCAATTAAGCTCAAGGGTTGCCCCTGCGTAACTCTTACCGTCATTTTCAAAGGTATTTTTGGTTCAGCATTAACGTTTTTATATGATTCCTGGGCCCGGGCAATAAGCCTGGCGTCATGAGTCTTAAAGATCCTATCCCCTGCCCTGGCTCTTCCAGGAATCTCAATAGTAACTTCTTGCCCTGCTTCAGCCTCATGGACAGGCTGCCCGTGCACCCATAGCTTTGTTATAGTTGAACCTTGTCTGCCTCCTTTGGAAACCCAGATTTCAATGCCATCATTTACTGCCAGGTTTTCAGCTAATCTAAGTGTCACCAACTTGCCATCAGGACTTACTTTATTGATCCTGCCAAGGAACAAACCACGGTTATTGGGCCTTTTGTAACTCATCAGATCTGCCCCTTGGTTACCCAAAAAGTAGCCAGGCGTAAAATCACGATTAAAAATTTGAGCCAGGTCTCTCATTTCTCGAGGTTTAACTTCATATTCAGCAGGATTTGCCAAGTAACGGTCAATTGCCTGCCGGTAAACTCGGATAACGGTGGCTACATATTCAGGTCTTTTCATCCTCCCTTCCAATTTTAACGAGGCAACTCCGGAAGTCAGGATCTCGGGAAGGTAGGCTATAGTGTTTAGATCCCTCGGACTGAGCAAATGCTCACCAAAATTGCCGTAGGGTATTTCTTTTCCTTGAGCATCAACCAGGCGGTATTTCATCCGGCACGGCTGAGCACATTTTCCCCTGTTTCCGCTTCTCCCGCCAATCATGCTGCTCATTAAACATTGTCCCGAATAAGAGATACACAGTGCGCCGTGAATAAAAACCTCCAATTCCACGGCTGTTTTTTGCCTGATAGAACGTATGTCTTCCAGACTAACTTCCCTCGCCAGGACAACCCTTGATATTCCCTGGCTTTTCAAGAATTGGGCACCCGCGGCATTGTGAATGGTCATTTGGGTGCTGGCATGCATCTCCAAATTCGGGAATAAATCTTGAACCAGCTTCACAATACCCAAATCCTGCACAATAATCGCATCCACACCGATTTCATACAGGAAATTTATGTAATGTCCGGCATCCTCCAACTCGCTGTCAGCAATCAAAGTATTGACTGTTACGTAAATTTTAACCCCTCTGGTGTGAGCATATTTTACTGCTGCTTGCAGTTCTTCCTTATCGAAATTGGCGGCATAATACCTTGCGCCAAAAGCCTTCCCGGCTAAATAAACTGCATCGGCCCCGTTTTGTACTGCCGCCACTAATGCTTCCCAACTGCCTGCAGGTGCAAGCAGCTCTATATCTGATCGAACCAAAACTGCTACCTCCGTTTACCTGCTTTTTTTCTAGTATAGGTTGATACTTTGCTTTCTAACCCGCTTTTCTTTAATTCTGTTTAAGCATACTATCTCCTGCCAACAGGTGAACAAAACGTACATATACTAAAATACTAAAAAGCCGCTCACAAGAGCGGCTTTACAGAACCTTAGACTGTTAGTTTTGATCTATCCGGCCTAACAGCATCTCCGGACGATAGCTATTAGAAGTAAACCAATCCCAGTTGGAGATTAAACAATTATATAACTGCTCCGTTTGTGCGTAATCGGCATGCAGACTTGCCAAATAATCAGTGGTTATACCATTCTTTTTCTCCATGCACACACCCTCCTCTCTGAATTTCTTGAATATTTTCTTAATTCTATTTTATTTGAATTTTTTCTAATCTGCCATAATATTATTATCATTTCACAAGTTATTTATTGCACAAGGGGAAAATAATGTGAATTAAAGAAAACTTGGCTTGCACCAAGCCTTGAGAGTGCCAGAATTTCTAGCGTTGTGTTTGCACTATGCGTAGAAATTCCAATCCTTTAGGACTGGCGTAAGCCAAGTTGCCCTTATGCGCCGTGAAATTTATACTTTCTGAATAGCTAAAAAAGGCAGGTACTGAACCTGCCTTTTGGGGAGTTAATATTTAGTTCGCGGAGTATAGTGGGTATGCAACAGGTGATGGGATTTCTCGCCCAGGGGTTTCTCCAAAAACTCTTTATAGAGCTGCAGAACGCCAGGGTTTTCATGGGATTTTCTTAAAGGCATATCCACATCCGCCTGATAAATACCAGCTATCCGCTTAAGCCTCACTTCAGTATCAGTTGGAATAGGTTGCCCGCCACCGCCGATACATCCGCCGGGACAGCACATTACTTCGATGAACTGGTAATCCGCTTCACCGGCTTTGATTTTCTCAAGTATTTTTCTGGCGTTACTAAGTCCGTTTGTGATAGCAACCTTGATTTTGGTCCCCTCAAGATCAACCTCAGCTTCTTTAACTCCCTCCAAGCCCCGCAATTCTTTGAAGTCAAGACTGGGCAGCTCTTTCTCGGTAACTACTTCATAAGCTGTACGCAGAGCTGCTTCCATGACACCTCCCGTGGCTCCAAAAATCACGCCTGCCCCGGTGGAAATGCCTAGAGGATCGTCGTATTCTTCTTCCGGCAGAAGATTAAAATCAATTCCTGCCTCTTTAATCATAGCTGCCAATTCCCTGGTAGTCAGAACATAATCTACATCCTGGTAACCACTATCAGTCATTTCCGACCGCTGGCATTCGAATTTTTTAGCCGTACATGGCATGATAGAAACTACAACAATATTTTCTGCCGGTATTCCTACTTTCTCTGCATAGTAAGTTTTTGCTAAAGCGCCGAACATTTGCTGCGGCGACTTGCAGGTAGATAGATGAGGCAGCAATTCCGGATAAAAGTGTTCGATGAATTTAATCCAGCCAGGACTGCAGGAAGTTATCATGGGCAATGTTCCACCCTGAGTAAGCCTTTGAATCAGCTCATGCCCTTCTTCCATGATAGTCAAATCGGCGGTAAAGTCTGTGTCAAAGACTTTATCAAACCCCAATTGCCTTAATGCAGCAACCATTTGCCCTGTGCTGACCGTGCCCGGCTCTTGACCAAAATACTCTCCAATGGCAACCCTGGTGGCCGGGGCAGTTTGGACAATCACATGCTTCCCGGGGTCTGCCAAAGCATTCCATACTTCCTGGGTATAATCTTTTTCCACTAACGCTCCCGTTGGACAGACCAAAGTACACTGACCGCATTCTACACATGCCACATCGATTAACTTGTCCTGAAATGCAGGCGCTATTACCGTATTAAATCCCCTGTTCAACGGCATGATGGCTTTTACACTTTGCACTTTCTCACAAACTGCCACACATCGGCGGCAAAGCACACATTTCTGCGGATCCCTGACCAAAGCAGGTGTAGAATCATCAACAGCAAATTCCGTCATTGCGCCTTTATATCGTATCTCCCTTATCCCTAAATCATGGGCCAGCTTTTGCAATTCACAATTTTGGTTCCGTTTACATGTTAAACAGTCCTGCGGATGGTTTGAAAGCAGTAGTTCAACGTTTGCTTTCCGGGCAGCCCGCACCCTTTTGGAAGAAGTTGAAACAACCATTCCGTCGGCTACCGGCGTTACACAGGAAGCCTGCAACGTTCTTGCCCCTTGTACCTCGACTACGCATACCCGGCAAGCGCCAATCTCATTAATTTCTTCCATATAGCAAAGTGTTGGAATGTTGATTCCCGCTTTTTTTGCCGCTTCAAGAATAGTTGCTCCTTGTTCTATTTCAACCTTACGGTTATCAATTGTTAAGGTTACTAGAGCCATATTTCAGCCCCCCTTTGCTTTTCATATCCTTTGTTACTCCCTAACATCGCAACGCAGGCAGCGACTGGCTTCAGCAATAGCTGCTTCCCTGGTATAACCCAATTCCACTTCTGCAAAATTTCCCAAGCGCTGTTCCGGTGACAAGCAGTTTGCTTTTACTCTGGGTTCCTCGTGTTCTATAATTGGTCCGTTAACTTTACGCTCATATTTTGGTTCGTTAAGTTCTCCAGTGCCCCCGAGATAGCGGTCAATGGCTTTGGCAGCTTGTTTGCCCGCTGCAATAGCTTCAATAACCGTACTTGGTCCTAAGACACAGTCACCACCGGCATAAATGCCTGGCACATTTGTAGCCAGAGATTTCTGATCCACTACTACTGTCCCCTGCTTGGTTAAGCCTAAATTATCCAGTTGAGTCATGAACGTTAAGTCAGTGGTTTGGCCGATGGCAGGTATAACCAGATCAACCTCCATAGTATACTCAGAACCAGGGATCGGTGTCGCTTTCCTTCTACCACTGGCATCAAAATCACCTAATTGCATCTTGATGCATTTCAAGGCAGAGACTTTGCCTTCACCTAAAATTTCCACCGGTCCTACTTGAGGATAAATCTTAATTCCTTCAATTTCAGCTTCGTGTATCTCCTCTGGAAGTGCAGGCATATCCTGCCGTGCCCGACGGTAAAGAATAAAGACTTCAGAGGCACCTAAACGCAAAGCACTGCGGGCAGCATCGATAGCTACATTGCCGCCTCCGATAACCGCAACTTTCTTACCTTTGACCTCTAATTTTTCTCCTAGATTCAGCTGGCGGAGAAAAGTAGCACCAGGTACAACTCCCGGCAAATCAGCTCCAGGTATACCTAAGTCTTGATCCTTGTGGGCACCGACCGCTACAAAAATGGCTTTGTAACCTTGCTCAAGCAACTCCTGCATTGTAATGTCTTTACCAATTGTGGTATTTAATTTTAATTCCACGCCTAATTTGAGGATATTCTCAATTTCTTTTTCTAAAGTTGCCTTAGGAAGCCTATATTCGGGAATACCAACTGCCATCATTCCACCGGCCACAGGCAAAGCTTCAAAAACCGTTACCTTGTAACCCATTTTGGCCAGATAATTAGCTGCGCTTAAGCCTGCGGGGCCAGAACCAATAATGGCTATTTTATCTTCTTTGGTTGGCTCAATAGCGCTGGCTTGGCTATGCTCTATACCGTAGTCAGCAGCAAAGCGCTTCAGCTCGCGTATAGCCAGCGGCTCATCGATTTTAGCCCGGTTGCATTTTCCTTCACAAGGATGGTTGCATACCCTGCCGCACACAACCGGGAAGGGATTCGCTTGGACAATAGTTTGATACGCTTCCTCCAAACGCCCTTGCCTGATTTGATCAATATAGATGGGGACATCCACTCCTGCCGGACACGCATTTTGACAGGGAGAATTAAACATGGTAGCACAAACTGAAGCCGGACAGCGTTTATCCCGGATATGCGCATCGTATTCCTCCCGGAAATAGCGGATAGTACTTAAAACCGGGTTCGGCGCTGTTTGCCCCAGACCACAAAGGGCTGAATCCTTAATCTGCTGCCCCAGTTCAATCAATAATTCTACGTCGCCTTCTTGACCTTGGCCCTTGGTAATCCGGTCTAAAATTTCCAGCATTCTGGTGGTACCGATCCGGCATGGTGTACATTTGCCGCAGGATTCATCCTTCACAAAGTCCAGGAAGAACTTGGCCAAATCCACCATACAGGTGTCCTCATCCATTACAATCAGGCCGCCGGAACCCATGATTGTACCCAGAGCAGTAAGCGAATCATAATCGATAGGCACATTGAGGTGCTCAACAGGAATACAGCCGCCGGAAGGGCCTCCAGTTTGGGCAGCCTTGAATTTCTTGCCCTTCGGGATCCCACCGCCTATATCGAAAATGACATCCCCCAGCTTAGTTCCCATGGGAACCTCAATTAAACCGTTATTGTTTATTTTACCGGCCAACGCAAATACTTTTGTTCCCTTGCTCTTTTCCGTACCAATGGAAGCAAACCATTCCCACCCGTTACGGATTATAGTAGGTACATTAGCCAATGTTTCTACGTTATTGATCACTGTAGGCTTACCCCACAGGCCCGAGATAGCCGGGAAAGGAGGACGCGGTCTGGGCTCCCCTCTTCTGCCTTCAATAGAAGCAAGCAGAGCAGTCTCTTCTCCGCAGACAAAAGCGCCCGCTCCTAAACGAATTTCAATTTCAAAATTAAAATCTGAGCCAAAAATCTTTTTACCCAGCAAACCAAGAGCTGTTGCCTGTTCTATAGCTTTTTTCAGACGGCTTACAGCAATTGGATATTCTGCCCTTATATATACATAACCTTTTTCTGCTCCGATAGCGTACCCCGCTATTGCCATACCCTCTAATACGCTATGGGGATCGCCTTCCAGGATACTCCGATCCATAAAAGCTCCCGGGTCGCCTTCATCAGCGTTGCACACGATGTACTTAACATCTCCTGGAGCCCGGTGAGCGAACTCCCATTTCATTCCGGTGGGGAAACCACCGCCGCCCCTACCCCTTAAACCTGACTTCTTAATTTCTTCCAACACATCTACAGGCTTATATTCTTTTAAAACCTTGCCCAGGGCTTGGTAACCGTCTCTGGCTATATACTCTTCAATAGATTCAGGATCGATTAAACCGCAGTTTCTTAAAGCTATTCTTTCCTGATATTTGAAGAAAGGTATTTCTTTAAAATCAACGATTTTTTCCTCTGCACTCTCCGGTTGATATAACAGTCTCTTCAAAACGCGTCCTTTAATAAAATGCTCTTCAACCAGTTCCGCCACATCTTCCGGATGGACATGACAATAAAAAGTTCCTTCTGGATATACCACCATGTTGGGGCCAAAACTGCAGAAACCAAAGCATCCCGTATCTAAAACCTTGACTTCCTTAGCTAATCCCCTTTTTTCCAACTCCTTGATCAATGCTTCTTTGGTCGGATGGCTGCCAGATGCAGTGCAACCTGTACCGGCACAAATCAGCACGTGGGAGCGATAAAATTCCATGAGCCTACCTCCTTTGGGTCTCCTCAACCCGCCCACGATTTATTCAATTTTGTTTACAAGCCAATCAGTTATAACAATCCCGTTAACAACATGCTGGGCTACAATCTGCTTGGCTTTTTGAGGATCTACTTTGCCATAAGTTACTTTTTCCTTGCCAGGAATCAATACGTCTACAAGAGGTTCTTCACCGCACATACCTATGCACCCAGTCTGGCTGACTAAGACATCGTTCAAATTCCTTTTCCCCAGTTCTTCCAAAATTGAGGTCATAACCTCCCTGGCACCGGCGGCTATGCCGCAAGTACCCATTCCTACTACTACCTTTATTTTGTCTTCTGTTTCCCGCAATTTCATTTTTTCCAATACTTCTTTTTTCAACTTTTCCAGATCTTCAAGGGATTTCATCCTCTTCCCCCCTTACGGATATTGTCGAGATTTTCCGCGAAATAGCTTCTTAACCAGTTAATTACTTGTGGATGTTTCTGGGGAATGCCATCTAAAATTTTAGAAAATTCCCGGCTGTCAAATGTGAAAATTCTTTCGTTCACAAGATGAGAGTAACTTAGAGCTATGTTTTCGCTTGAAGCCAAAAAAACTGCTATGGTACTGGCAATGTCGCCCAGGGGAGGTCTGTCCCAATGATTATAGATCATTTTAGCAGTAACCTTCGTCCCCTTCCCTGCCTGGGATACAATTTGCAGTTCACCACCGCAGGATTCGGCAGTTGCTTTTAACAGGCTCAACCCTAACCCAACCTTTCTGGTTGTCCTGCTGGTGACAAAAGGATTAGTCACCTTTGCAACTACGTCAGGTTCCATACCCTTCCCGTTATCGGCTACTACCAGCGTTAACAAATTATTGGCTTCATCTTCATCTATGAGTATCTCAATGGCTGTAGCTCCGGCTTCCAAGGAATTTTCCATTAAGTCCAAAAGATGCAAAGCCAGTTCCTCCATGAACCATCCACCTGACTTTTTTAGGCGTAGCTTTTAATGACTTCTGCGGCTTTATCCGGTTTTAACAAGCCATGAGCAGAATTATTTACCGTCATTACCGGACCCAAACCACAGGCCCCCAAGCAGCGAACAACATTCAACGAAAACTTGCCATCGTCAGTGGTATCGCCGGCCTTAATGCCAAGCTCTTTCTCCAGACGTTCCAAAACAGCAGGAGCCCCTTTAACATAACAGGCGGTACCTTTACATACGCAAACATTATATTCTCCCTTCGGCTTCACACTGAAATGGCTGTAAAAAGAGATTACGCTGTACACTTCGTTGACCGTAATACCTAAACCATCTGCTATTTTCTCCTGTACTTGGCGAGGCAGGTAACCTATCAGTTCCTGGGCCTGATGCAACACCTCAATTAATGCAGATGGTTGACCTTGATAACGGCTAATAATTTGTTGCAGTTCTTGCTCATGTTCCGCCACATCCTTACAAACGCAGTTTGACACCAAAATCCCTCCTTACCAAGTAATTCTGCTCTCCTTTGTAAAGAAAATGCTTAATCCCGAGAACCCCTCCTTTCTTATTGGCACAAATATTCTATTAAGGCGGGCAAACTAGGGCCTGCCAAATAGAACCTTGACTTGCATAACCCTATCTCAGTTAAGCTGTGGGCATCTGAACTTATGATCATAGGGTATCCCAAAGACAAAAACTCTTGTGCTCTGTTCTCTTGCAATGAATAAGGTGTAATTTCAATGGCTGGGAAAAGCCCTGGTGGGATAAATCCTAGTACTTCCAGAATGCTATATGCTTTGCGATCAATATGAGCAGGTATTGCAATACCCTTAACTTGAAGAACAGCCCGTACTAATTGGTTAATTGTCAGATTGCAAGAGTTTAACAGCAATTTTGTTTCGGTGCCTATAATATTACCTTTATAATCAAACAACAGTTGTTCGCCAAAATATTCAGGTCTGTTTAAACAAGACGGTAAAGTTGCATCTACCAGCTTCTGCACCGCTACCGCCTCTTCATAGCCCGGAAACAAACAAAGCAAATGTATTTCTTCAATTGTCTGTACCTCAATTCCTGTCAACACAGCTAAACCGGTACCTTCTGCCGCTTGCTGCACAGCAAGCACATTGCCCAGCGAATTATGGTCCGTAATGGCAATCAAATCGAGCCCAGCACTTATGGCAGTTGCAACTATGGCCGGAGGGCTCATTTCCCGCCCAGCACACGGAGATAAGGCGGTATGGATGTGCAAATCGGCCTGATACCAACGGTTCACAGTTTTTACCCTTCTTGGAGAAGCTGAAAGAGCTGTCCAGCTACCATAAAGTTTAATTCCTCGGTCCAAAACAGCGGCAATCTTTCTTCCCTGGCCCGGTCCAAAACATCCTGCTCAGGCTTCCTGCCACCCGTAATAATAATACCGCTTAGGTCTGCCATCAGTGCTACCGCCACAATGTTGATGTGACTTTGTAATGTTATCCATAGGGCTTCCTTGGGGGCACAAGCCAGTACTTCACTTAAGAGATCTGAAACATGCCCGGCAGAAATTTCTCGATTCAACTGTTCGGGGGTATACTGCCCTTCCAGTTTTAACCTACTTATAATCTCTTTTAAGAGCATTATTTTTCCCCCTATTTTGTATTTTTGCCCATCACTGGCGGCACTTTTTTGGCCAGTTCCAAAACTTCTTCCGCAACAGCTTGAACTTTTTCCCGCAAAACAAAGGTACAGTCTGTTTCATAGGCCAGCCCTCTAACAATATCCTCCGCCAGAGCGCGGCAGGTAGGTGACCCGCAAGAACCGCAGTCTAAACCAGGTAATGTTTCAACTATCTGCTCCAAACTACCCATCTTCTGGATTGCTCTGGTTAAATCCTCGTCAAGGGGACTTAACCTTCTGGCTTCAGGCAAGTTGACAAGTTTATAAAAACCTTGATGGTAACTTTCCCTTAAATGCTCCTGATCAACACTTTTCGTCTGACTTCCTGCCTCTCTGATTATATGTTCCAAGCGGGCCTTGGCCACGAATGGATTTTTAACTACTAAGGGGCCTCCGACACATCCGCCGGCACATGCTTGGCACTCTAAATACAGCAGGTTATTTAATTCCCCTCTTTCCACTTCTTCCAATAAATCAATAACATTGCGTATACCGTCGACAGAAAGCATTCCTGAACCGCCTAAAGCTGCAATTTCGCCTCCTGCTCTTCCCCAGCCAATGCCTTTGTCATAACAAAACCTTATACCTCCAGCCTCATCCTGTTCTTTAACCCGTTTAATAGCTCGCTGCAATTCCCCATAGATTTCGTTAATTGCTATAGCTCCGTCTACCTTATAAGGATTATTGCTTTGGGGCTGTCTGACCACCGTTGCTTTGGCCGGGCATGGAGTAATGAAGAAAGTCCCTACCTCCTCCGGCTTTAAACCAAATTGCTCCTGCGCCTGCCTTTTTGCCAATTTGGCTGCTATAGCCATTGGGGTTTCAATAGGAATAATCTGTTCTGTAAGCAAGGGAAAACGAACCTGAATCAACCCTACTACTGCGGGACAAGCTGAAGAAATAAGCGGTTTCCTAAAATCCTTGCCCTTTAAAAATTCGGCTATAGCAGCAGTAACCAATTCAGCGGCAAAAGGCACCTCTACAACCGCATCAAAACCTAGCGCCAACAAAGCCTGATCGATTTGTCCCGGCGTTTCTTCTTTAAATTGCCCGTACAAAGCAGGAGCAGGCAAAGCGACAGTGTATTTATAGTTGTTTATAACAGTCAAATGGTCAACTTCCGCAAATTTAGCATTATTGGGACAAATACGAATGCATTCCCCGCAGTCTATGCAGCGTTCCTCAATAATCTGCGCTTTGCCGTCTCTTACTCTGATGGCTTCCGTTGGACAACGTTTGATGCAGTTGGTACAGCCTTTGCATTTATCCTTATCAAGCCTGACTGAATGAAAGTATTGGCGCAAAGCTAAACACTCCCTTGGCCGCAAGGGTAGTAAACTCTAGCACTTAACTTAGTGCCTACTCCTACCTCAGAGGTAATCTCCAATTCATCTGCACTGCGCTTGATGTTCGGCAAACCCATGCCTGCCCCAAAGCCCATTTCTCGCACCACTGATGGAGCCGTAGAAAAACCTTCGCGCATAGCTTGCTCAATATCACTAATTCCAGGCCCCGAATCCTCTGCTACAATTTCTATAAACTCAGGGGCAATGATTGCTCTAATTTCCCCTTTGTAAGCATGAATAATGATGTTTAATTCGGCTTCGTAAGTTATGATGGCAATCCGGCGAATTACAGCATTATCCACACCTATTTGCTGCAGCACCTGCTTAATCTTCGAGGCGCCCTGCCCAGCCGCCTTGAAATCCATACTTTGCACTGTGAAATTTAGCACCAAGACATTCTCGGACTGTTTCATTTTAACTCCTGGTACTGTCCATGCCGGCTAAGCCAGCTGACCATAGCCTGCCGCAAGCCTCATACAAAGTGTATTTTGTAGTTAAGAGGGGCAGTCTTTTCACATAAGCCTCCGCAATCACATCGGGAGGCGGAACTTTGCCCCGCACAAAAATCACAGCTCTTGCATCTACCATGTCGGCTGTAGTAATAACTTGCCGGTTAGTCAACCCGGTTAATAAAACAAAATTCTCTTTGGCGAACATCAACACATCGCTTAACAAATCTGCTCCAAACCCTGCCTCGATCTCAATATCAAGTTCTGAAAGACAATTTAAAGGTTGAGCTTGTAAGATTTCCGCAATTTCCCGAAGCAACATAGGTTGGCACCTCTAGTAGTTCCTGTTTTCACTTTCACAACCAACAAAATACGTGCTTGCTATTACATTCACAATAGCTATCTTCATTATCCTCTTATCATGATATGCAGCCCAGTACTCAAATTTGTTTTTTTAATAACACTCTGAAAAATTATTTTTAGTGTAAATTCGCTAAATCATGGCCAACTCCTGCCATTCGGAATAAAAAAATTCGGTAATACCAGTAATGATAAAAGATTACCACCTGTAAGGCAGTGAATTAAAAATACAAATCCCTCACTCCCTCTTCAATTAATTTTAAACGTTGTTGGGTCATATTCCGGACCTGCAAGTTGCTTATTTGTTTCAGGTGCTGCTTAATGGTACCTTCACCCACTGCCCGCGTGGCCGGTGAAGCATAGTCTTCCAGGAATTCCTTAAAAGTAAGAATAGCGTTTGGCTGGCAAACATTTTGAATTTGCCCGCTTTTAGCTAAAGACATAAAACGGTCGCCTGTGCGGCCGCTGCGGTAGCAGGCGGTGCAAAAACTGGGGATATAGCCGGAAAGGCAAACGCTGCGCAGAATTTCGTCAGTGCTGCGACGATCCTCTACCTGAAATTGCGGCGCCTCATTATTATATGCTTCGAACTCGCTATCATTGCCATGCTCCAGCTTATATCCACCCACCCCTGTACATGAACCTGCGCTTATCTGGGACACGCCAACATCCAACAGTTCATCCCTGAACTCCGCCCGTTCCCGGGTAGACAAAATTATCCCAGTATAAGGAACAGCCAAGCGCAAGATAGCAACTATTTTTTTGAAAGCTGCATCATTTACCAGATGCGGATAATTGGAATAATCTACACCAAGGGCAGGGCGCAAGCGGGGCACTGAAATGGTATGGGGCCCTACGCCAAATGTCTCTTCCAAATGCAAGGCATGCATCAGCATCGCCAGCACCTCGAACTTGTAATCGTAAAGACCGAACAGTACTCCAACTCCAACATCATCAATGCCGCCTTGCATAGCCCGGTCCATGGCGGTAGTATGATAATCGTAATCGTGTTTGGGCCCTTGCGGATGCATAGCTGCGTAGGTCTCCCGGTGATATGTTTCTTGGAAGAGAATATAGGTCCCAATACCCGCTTCTTTTAGGCGGCGGTAATTTTCTACTGTAGTGGCAGCAATGTTCACATTAATCCGCCGGATGCTGCCTTTGTCTTCTTTCACTTCGTAGATGGTCCTAATCGCCTCCAGAATATAGTCGATGGGACAGTTGCGTGGATCTTCCCCTGCTTCTAAAGCTATCCGTTTATGCCCCAAGGATTCCAGTATTTTGACCTCTTCCCGCAACTCGTCCATGGTCAGGCGACGCCTGGCAAACTTATTATCATGCCTGTACCCGCAATAAGTGCAGTTATTAATGCAATAATTGCTAATATACAGAGGGGCAAAAAGCACCAGCCGCCGACCGTAGATTTTTTCCTTTATCTCCTGTGCTGTTTGATACAGCTCAGCAAGCAGTTCCTGATCCTCAAGATTTAATAGGAGGGCACATTCCCAGGGTGTTAAGCCCTTGGCTTCCCGTGACCTGGCAATAATCTCCCTAGCTGCATCATCGCTTGCATGTCTGGCTTCTGCCAACAAGGCATAGATTTGTTTTTCATCGATAAAATCGGCTCGCATTTTTTGCATATTAATTACCTCCCCACGAATTAACACAGTATTAAGTAATTTCATTTTTATCAAGTAAAGCCAGCACATCAGGAAACGGTGCCAACGCCCGACGTAAAATGCCATGCAAATAAGCGATCAAAACACCGTAATTCACGATTGGAACACCTGCTGCCTGTGCAGTCATGAGACGGCTTAGCATTTCCCTGCGGTTAATCATACAGGCGCCACAGTGGACGATGAGCTTATACTGGCTTAGAGCTTTTGGCAGTTCAATACCGCTGGACCACTCAAAACACAGTTCTCCTCCAACGATTTGGCGCAGCCAGCGGGGAATTTTTACAGTGCCAATATCATCTGCCATCCTATGGTGCGTACAAGCTTCAGCAATCAGCACTTTATCACCGGGTTGCAGTCTCTTCACCACCATGGCTCCGGCCACCAATGCAGCCAAATCTCCTTTATATCGAGCGAAAAGAATGGAAAACGAAGTGAGTGGTATCTCAGGGGGCGTATCTGCGTTAACTTGTTGAAAAGCCTGAGAATCCGTGATTACCAAAGCAGGTGGCTTCGCTAGGCTGCTTAATGCTGCTTTCAGCCCGTTTTCTTTGACTACCATAGTCAAGCAGTCGTGATCCAACAGATCCCGAATTGTTTGCACCTGTGGTAAAATCAGCCTGCCTCGAGGAGCCGCAGAATCAATAGGCGCCACCAGCAGTGCCAACCCACCCTTGGGCACCAAATCGCCAGCTATTTCAGGCCTGGACCAATCCTTTGGTGCCAGTTCCACCATCCGTCGTTTAAGTTCTGCAATGCCTTGACCCGTTCTTGTACTCACTTTGATCCACGGAATCCCAAACCAGCCGGGAGTTTGTTGTTCAGAAACTGTTGGCAAGTCAAATTTATTAAGCACTCCAAGGACCGGTATTTGCTTTTGCGCAGCCTCCATGGCAATTTGCCGTTCGATTTCACCTATCCCCCGCTGCCCATCAACTACCAACAGCACCAAATCGGTTTTAGAGAGCACATCCATGCTCTTTTCCACCCTTTTTTCACCCAGTTCGCCTTCATCATCCAGCCCTGCAGTGTCAATTAACACCACCGGGCCCAAAGGCAGGATTTCCATAGATTTATACACCGGGTCAGTAGTCGTTCCCGGTATGGACGAAACAATTGCAATCTCTTGTCCGGTTAGGGCGTTAATAAGGCTGGATTTGCCGGCATTTCGCCGTCCAAACAAAGCAATATGCAGCCTACTGCCCCTGGGAACATCATGCATGCTCATATCCCCTTTCTAGAAAATACCTGCAAAAACCAGCAGCTAACGTGAGACTAAAGCGCTCTTAACTTGAACACCTCCGATTTGCCCCAGCTTGCCGGTCAGGGCCCCTATTTCATCGGTATTGCCGTCTACAATGAGCGAAATTACGGCCACACCTCTTTCCCTGTAAGGAACCCCCATTCTGCCTAAAATAACTTCATTAAAGTCGCTCAATATGTTGTTAATCCTTGGAACCTGTTCCCTGTCTTCAATAACTATGCCTATTACACCGATTCGTCGCCCGACACTCATAATCCACCTCCTCTTCCCGACATTGATTTTTAAGCCAACCTAAGCAAAAAGGCCTGTTTCCCCGCAAAGGAAGACAGGCCTGACAGAGGGCAAGATAATACCTTCACCCCCTTGAGTCAGTGTTGCCACCTGTCATCGCAGGGCCTAGAAAAGCAACTGTTCCTTCCGGGCAGGCAGATGCCCACTCCGGTCAGAAGCTGTACCATGTTTAATTTTTTTATATGAAAAGCATTAATCAAGGCTTTGGACTATTAATTAACTTAAAAACTTCGGGCTATGTCCAGGTCCAGTACCCACCTTTCTCCCCAGACTTAAAATTATACCCTCAATACAAAAACGGCAATCTTGAGGTTTATCCCCAACACAGATCTTTCCGGGATAAATCTCATAATATTTGCGGTAATCCCCAGGAGTAATATTGGGCATGACAACGTTTGCTCCGGCGCGGAGCGCCTTCTGCCTTCCCTGCTGGTCAATGCTGCCCAACGCAGTGGTAGCCGGCAAATGGGTCAATGGCATAAGCAGGCGAGCTGCTGCCAGGCATTTCAGAGTCATTTCCACTGTTCCCCCTTTTGAACCGCCTAGCGGCGTGTTGGGATGGGGAATGAATGGGCCGATTCCCGCCATTTCCACGTCCAACTTTTTTAAGAGCAGCAGATCTTCAGCTAAATCATCCACTGTCTGTCCAGGTAACCCGACCATATTACCTGACCCCACTTGAAACCCTAGCTCCTTTAACCAGCTCAAACATTCCAACCTTCGCTCTAACTCAGTACCCGGCCTCAATACTTTAAAAAGCTCTTTATTAGCAGTTTCATGTTTAAGCAAGTAACGGTCGGCACCGGCTTCCCGGAAAAGGCGATAGTCTTCCCTGCTTTTTTCCCCTATGCTTAAAGTTATGGCGATGTTAAGTTCTTTTTTGATTTTTTCTACGACTCTGGCAATTGTTGCGGCATCGTACCACGGGTCCTCGCCGGACTGCAACACAACGGTTTGGTATCCTAATAATGCGCCCTGTTTGGCTATTTGCAGTATTTCATCCGGTTTCAAACGATAGCGCCTGAGATGCTGGTTACCCGCCCTTAAGCCACAGTACAAGCAATTTCTCTGGCAATAATTGGAAAATTCAATAATCCCTCGGAGGTGAACATCATCACCCATATATTTCGCTCGAGTAATATCAGCAACTTGATAGAGCTTTTCTGCCCGATCTCCTTCTGCAGCAAGCAGGCAGATAATCTCGTCTTTACTCAATTTATGACTTGTTTCGGCCTTAGCCACGGTATTTGCCACTTCCATCCCAGAACAATCCCCCCTCTTAATTATATTCCAAGTTGTGAAAAATGTAACGAACTTTAGAATAAAGAAACCTACCTCGAGAAAAGAAAGGTAGGTTGTAGTACGAATTTTATCTCTTATGACGAATAAGTCCGGAGCAACATAAGACCTCTATACCTTGTTTCTCTAGCTCATCCAGTATTAAATTCATACCCAGGGAATCACTGGACATATGCCCGGCAATGACTACATTAAGATGGGCCTTCTCGGCTTCTTTGCGATGTTTCTCCCCGATATGCATGCCTACTATTGTACCAACCCCGGCATCGGCCAGTTTGGCGTAAGCATCTTCAGAACCGCCCGTCCCTCCCGTCATATCCACAAAAATCTTTCCGGCCCTTCGTTCTTTGCTGCCCACAAAAACCGTTGGACCGGCATTGACTTTCACTGCCTCTTTAAATTCTGGTATTTCTTTTAATATTTTTATGATATCCCCTACTGTCTCCGGTTTCCGTTCTGCAAAGAGCCTATCCAAAAAAGTGGTCACCAGGTTATCAGCAGGAGTATGGGCGCACATTAAAGGCAGATCCAGGAGTTTAGCCCCATCTACCGTTCTATTGTGGTTTAATGGCGAGAGCCCTCTTTTCACTTCAGCGATCCTGCTGGACATAATGTCTTCCGCTATGTTAATAGGAACGCCTAATTTATAAAGAATATCCTCCTGGAGATGCATTACATCATGTAAAGCCGCTAAAGCTTTACCTTCCGGGTGGTGGGCCAAAACCAAGTCGATCTTTTTGCCCTTGACGGCTAAATGCTCAGCCAAAAGCAGTTCACCCATTTCAATGTCGATACCGGCCAAAATGGTTTTTACTTCTCTCTCATCGTCGCCATACAGCACCCGAGTATCGCTGTAAGGGTTACTTAGTTGTTCCTGATCGAACTCCGCTTGCTCCTCAGGTTTTAGCTCTTCAAACTTCTTGCGGTTTTTATCTAATAGTTTTTGCACTTCGGCCAATCCCCTGGGGTCTGCTTCCATTCCTTTTTGTACTATTAATTTATAAATTTCAGCTATCTTCAATTTCTTCACCCCATATTTTATATTCCAAATAGAACGCCAAAATTCCTTGCGAAAGTATTATGATATTTAGTATTATTCAATTATTGCTGCCGGTAGTCCTCCTTTTAATGGAAATATTATTTTGTGCCCCCCTAACTTCTGGAAACATAGGGATTGCCTGTGAGATAGTACCTTAACGGCCAATCTACTGCTTTGGAAATACCCACCCTGGTTGTAACAGTAATTGGCCTCTCTACCCCTTCAGAATTTGCATAGAAACCTATAGGACCTTCTAAAGCGCTTGAACCGTTGAGCTGTTTTGTAATTCCCAGAGCCTGCACCAGTTTACCTGGCCCGGAACAGAGCTCTGTAACTTTGCCGCGCTTACGGCGCCTTTCCATTAATTCAAGCCCAACCCGAGGTTCCAACGCTCGGATAAGGACTGCTTCCGGCTGTTTCGGTGAAGCAGTTGTCACATTTAAACAGTAATGGACGCCGTAAATAAAATAAATATAAATGATTCCTGCAGGCCCAAACATCACTCGATTGCGCGGGGTACAGCCCCTTGCGGCGTGGCAGGCGGGGTCATCCATACCCAAATAAGCTTCTGTCTCAACGATAATCCCGCCAGTTAGGCCCTCTTTGTCATGGTGGACCAACCATTTCCCCAAAAGTTCCCGGGCTACCAGAGCAGTTTCCCTGGCAAAAAAGTCGTAACCTAATCTTTCCCCCCAAAAAACATTGGACATTACTCGATTCTTCTCCGTTTTAAAAATTTATCCAGCTCAAGTTTGGATTTGGTATTGACTACCTGTTCCTTAGTCAACCAACCTCTGCGGGCGGTGGTTACCCCGTATGCCATTTCCTCCAATCTCGACACATCATGGGCATCAGTATTGATGACAATCGGTATTTCAAATTCGTAGGCTGCCCGGCGTGCTAGTGCTGCATTTAAGTCCAGCCGGTCTATGGAAGAATTTATTTCCAAAGCCTTGCCCTCTGCCTTCGCTAGTTGAAAGAGCCTGTCCAAATCTATGTCGTATGGTTTACGTCGGCCCAAAATACGTCCCGTAGGATGTGCCAAAATGTGTACGTATGGATTTTTTAAGGCAGCCTCAGCCCTTAGTGTAAGTTTCTCCATTTCCTGCCGGAATCCTGTATGAATGGAGGCAATAACCACATCGCACTGCTCCAAAATTTCATCGGGGTAGTCAAGCCGTCCGTCTTGTAAGATGTCAGCCTCAACCCCTGTGAGTATTTTCAAATCTGCTGACTGTGAATTCATTTGCTTGATAAGGGCATGTTGTTCCTGCAAACGCTCGATAGATAAACCATTGGCAATTCCCAAACTCCGGGAATGATCGGTTATGGCAATATATTCGTAACCCTTGCGTCTGGCGGCGTCGGCCATTTCTTCAATGCTGTGGATTCCGTCGCTCCAGGAAGTGTGCAGGTGTAAATCTCCTTTTATATCCTCAAGTTCCAACAGTCTTGGCAAGTCATTTTCCAGGGCAGCTTCCCATTCACCGCTGTCCTCCCTTAGCTCTGGCGGAATATAAGGAACGCCTGTAGCCCGGTAGATATCCTCTTCCCCCTTTATCTCCAAACTAACCTCGGAGCCTTCGGGAAAAATGCCATACTCATTGACTTTCAGACCCAAAGATCTTGCTCGTTGCCTCAGTCTTTCATGATGTTCTTTGGAGCCAGTCAAATGGTGTAAAGCAGACCAAAATTGGTCGGGTGACACTGTGCGAACTTCCACTTTTACACCCAACCATGTTAAAACAGCACTTTTTTCGTTGCCGGAAGTTATAATATCTTTCACTTGGGGATGTTTCAATACTGTTTGCCTTACTAAGTCGGGGTTACGGGTAGCAATTAGCAAATCTATATCCTTTACCAGCTCTTTACCCCTGCGCAAACTCCCGCAGATAGCCCCGTCAGTAACTTCAGGCAAACGTTTTAAGTCATTTAAAAATAGATTAGCCAAAGGCAATGCTACACCGATGGGTACTTCACTTTGAGCATTCTGCTTTAACATTTCAATACTTCGCAGAATATTCAGCTCAGTTTTGCTCCCCATCCCCGGTAAAGTGCGGATTTTCTTTTCCTTTGCCGCTGCTTCCAATTCTTCCATGTTATTCACATGTAATCGTTCATGGATTAAGCGCACAGACTTAGACCCTAAACCGGGGATAGCTAAAAGTTCCCGTAATGTAACCGGAACTTCTTCTTTCAACCGCTGGTGAAAGGCACATTGTCCGGTGGATAGAAGTTCTGCTATTTTATCGCTTAAGTTTTTGCCTATCCCCGGTAGTTCAGTCAGCTTCCCTTTTTTCCAGAGGCTGCCTAAATCGTCCGATAAATGCTTGATTGTTTTTGCAGCCTTGCGATAAGCCCGGACTTTAAAAGAGCTTTCTTCTTTTAATTCCAGCAGGTCAGCTATTTCGGAAAAAATCCACGCAATTTCCAAATTAGTCACATTTCTTCACCCCAGGCATTGGTGCAAACAATCGCCGCCTGGCCATAATTTTCCCACCATGGCGGCAATTAATGCGGTATTTAAAAATAACGCTTTACCACTTTAGGTAAAGCGCTATTTGTTAAGATCGTTTTGCTTCTTCAATCAATTTTACCAGCGCATCGTAATCTTCTTGTAATTTACAAAGCTCATCGGCTAAATTCAAGGCAGTCAGCACTGCAACTTTGGAAACGGGCATGTTTGGATTTCTTTGCCCGATCTGGCGCATTTTCCTGTCTACCAGCGCAGCAAGCATTTCAATGTAATCAGAAGGTTCGTTTGCCCGGACAACGTATTCCGAGTTGTAAATATTAACTGAAACCCTGTTCTTGTAGTCTTTTTCCTGTTGCAAACGCAACCCTCCTTTATTTGCCAATATTCTTTTTCATTCGCTATATTTTTGCGAATTCCTGCTTACCGGAGATAAGCTCCAAATCGGTCCTGCAATTCCTGCTCAATCTTCTGATGAATTGCCTGCACTTCGTCATCAGTCAGTGTCCTGTCGTGGGCTTGGTAAATTAAGTTATAAGCCATACTTTTGAAACCTTCCGGTACTTGTTTCCCTCTATATACGTCAAACAACCTGTAGCTGTTTAAGTAATTTCCACCAACGGCAGCAATCACCTGTTCCACTTCCTGCGAGCTAACCCCATGGGGTACCAACAACGCCATGTCCCGCTCTACTGCCGGATATTTAGGCAGTGGTGTGTATTGTTTTACTTTAGCAAAATTGTCGATTAAAAGTGCGATTTGCAGTTCAAAGGCACAGGCTTTCTGTTCTAAACCGTAATTAGTCAATACGTCGGGATGGATTTCCCCGATTACACCGATCCTCCTGCCGTCGCTGAAAACCTCGGCAGTTCTGCCGGGATGAAAAGTGCTATAGCTGCTGCTGGGGACAAACTTCACTTGCTGGTTGTTTAGACCTGCCAGCAGCTGTTCCAGGATTCCTTTCATGTAATAAAAGTCCATCTCTACTTGAGGCCAATTCCATGTTTTGCTTAATTCCCCACTTACCAAACCGGCCAGCATCTTCTCTTCCACAGGCAGCTCTGCTACTGCTTCCTTAGGCCAAAAGACCCGCCCGCTTTCAAATATGCTTAAATTTTTCTGCCTGCGGTTGATGTTGCGGGATGCAATCTCAAGAAGCCCAGGCAAAAGAGTGGTGCGCATAACGCTTTGCTCTTCGCTTAACGGATTTTTAATTTTTACTACGTTCCTCAAAGGATGAGCGGCCTCCAGCCCAATTTTATCCAAAGCTTTCGGGCTGATAAAGCTGTAAGTAATGATTTCTGTCATTCCACAGGCGAGCAAAATTTGCTTGGCCCGTTCTTCCAACAGCTGGCTGATATTTTTCTTACTCTGTCCCATGGCGCCTTGCGGCAAAGTGGTTGGTACCAGATCATAACCGTGAATTCTGGCCACTTCCTCAATTAAATCAACTTCTTGAGTTAAATCACCACGGTAGGAAGGGACTTTAACCAGCAGTTCATCCCCACTTGACGTTACTCCTAAATGTAACCGGCAAAGAATGTTAACAATTTCTTCCGCACCGATATTGGTCCCCAGGAGCTGATTGACCCTGTGAGGCCTTAAGGCAATTACTGTTTCATGTCTCTTCATGGGATACTGATCTATTTTACCGGGCACAGCCTTTCCGGCTCCCAGCTGTTCGATTAAATCTACAGCCCGGTTTACTGCAGCTAAAGCGCCGTCAATATTTACCCCTTTTTCAAACCTGCTGGAAGCTTCCGAGCGCAACCCAAGTTTTCTGGAGGTTTTTCTGATGCTGGCGCCATCGAAATGGGCTGATTCCAGAAGTATTGTTTTAGTGTTGACTGTAACCTCCGATTCCAAACCGCCCATTACCCCGGCAATTGCCACCGGATTTTCCGCGTCGGCAATAACCAGCATTTCTTCATCCAGCTGACGCTTCTGGCCGTCTAAAGTGAACATCGTTTCTTTATCCTTGGCACGGCGGACAATTATTTGGTGTCCAGCTAATTTGTCGTAATCAAAAGCGTGCAAAGGCTGCCCCATCTCCAGCATGACAAAATTAGTAACATCGACGATATTGTTGATGGAACGCATCCCGGCTGCCTCCAGCCGATGCCTTAACCAAGCAGGAGAAGGGCCGATCTTAATATCCTTTACAACTCTCGCAATGTAGCGTCCACACAGATCCGGGGCCTTAATTTCCACTGCAGCCATTTGCTCAGTTTCAGAGCTTACCCCTTCTTCATTAATCTGCGGGAGCTTTAGTTCTGCACCGGTGATAGCACTCACTTCACGGGCTATGTTAATCACACTCAAGCAATCAGCCCGGTTGGGCGTCAGATCCAATTCTAAAACTTCGTCATCCAAACCCAGAATTTGCTGCACGGGCATACCTGGCTCCGCCTCTGGCGGCAGGCTCATAATGCCATGTTTTTCATCCTCAGGGAGTCCTGACGGATCAAGCTGCAATTCCTGGGCTGAACAAAGCATGCCAAAAGATTCAACGCCCCGGAATACTGCTTTTTCAATTTGAACACCATTGGGCAAAGTTGCCCCCACTAGTGCTACCGGCACTTTCATACCGGCTTTTACGTTTTTGGCACCTGTAACGATAGCCAGAGGCCCACCGGAAGCGCTTATTTTAACAGAGCATATCACCAGCCTATCAGCCTGGGGATGAGGCCTAACATCTATGATTTCCCCTGCCACAACATTGGTAATGCCTTCTCCCAATTGCTTTACACCGTCCACAGGTATACCGGCCATTGTTAATTTGTGGGCCAGTTCTTTGGAAGACAACTCCACTGCCACATAATCTTTAAGCCATTTCATAGATACTTGCATACCGTTTACCTCCCATTATTTAAAACTGCTCGATAAACCGGAGGTCGTTATCAAACAGCAGTCTCAAGTCATCAATCCCATATTTCAGCATAGCTATTCTTTCAACCCCCATACCGAAAGCAAAGCCGCTAACTTGCTCCGGGTCATAACCCGACATTTCCAATACTTTAGGGTGAACCATTCCGCTCCCTAAAATCTCAAGCCATCCTGTATTCTTACATACCTTGCACCCTTGGCCACCGCAATTAAAACATGATATATCCACTTCCGCACTGGGCTCGGTAAAAGGGAAATAACTAGGTCTCAGCCGGATCTGTCTGTCCTCGCCAAACATCTGCCTGGCAAAGGCAAGCAGTGTACCTTTTAAATCGGCAAATGTTACCCTTTTGTCGACCAGCAGACCTTCGACCTGATGAAACATGGGGGAATGAGTAGCATCATCATCCCGCCGGTACACTTTTCCGGGTGCAATAATTTTCACTGGCAGTTCCGGAGTCATCCCCTGCATTACACGTACCTGGACCGGCGAGGTATGGGTTCTTAAAAGCATTTCTTCAGTAATGTAAAAGGAATCCTGCATATCCCTGGCCGGGTGATCTTTTGGCAAATTTAAGGCTTCAAAATTATAGTAATCCAGCTCAACTTCAGGGCCCTCAGCCACTGTAAAGCCCATGCCCGTAAAAATTGATTTGATTTCATCCAAAACCAGAGTCAATGGATGCTTATGTCCCAGCGGAAAAAATCGCCCAGGCAGGGTTACATCTATAGTCTCAGCGGCTAATTTTTGCCTTAGGGCTTCTCTTCCGAGACTCTCACTTTTGGCTGTCATCAGCTTTTCCAATTCATCTTTGATCTGGTTCGCCAACTGCCCTATTAATGGCCGTTCTTCGGGAGATAATGCTCCCATCCCGCGCAGCACCTGTGTTAAGATGCCTTTTTTCCCCAAATATTTAATGCGCAAATCATTTAAAACTTCCAGGCTTTGAGCATGCTCCAATTCTTCCCGGCCGTTTTTTCTGATTTCTTCCAGTTTTGACCGCATCAATATCCTCCTTCGAAACTTAGATATAAAATAAAAAAGCCCTCATCCTAAGGGACGAAAGCTATCTTCCGCGGTACCACCCAAATTAATCACTAAGATTCTCTCTGCGGTTAATCAACCATTTCCGTTAACGGTGGAAAACCGTCTTACCTACTTTCCCGGGAGCATCCTAGGCTTCCGGCTTTCAGTTTGCTGTTCCCGGGCGAACTTCATAGGTCAAACCTTAATGGTACTCTCAGTCCATGGTACCATCTCCCTGGCAAGGTTTAAGTCTACTACTCTCCCGTTCATCACATTTTGCGTTAACCTTCTTTTTACTGTACCAACAGCCTGCGGTACATAATATAAGCTGCAATGGAACCGGTTTTTTCAAAAATCCTCCAAAAAATTTCGGCGGGTATCAACAAAAGCACCACAACCTTTCCTGCTGTTTTTTGGGGGAACTTTACTCAAGCAGATTATATCATACTTGATCTTTATTTGGCAAGGAAGGGTAAATTGGCATGCTTTGTTGGCGCACCGCTTCGTAAATCAAAATGCCTGCAGCCACACTGGCATTTAATGATTCCACCGGACCAAGCAGCGGAATTTTTACTACTAGGTCAGCATTTTGTAAAAACTCGGCGGACGGTCCTTTGTTTTCGTTGCCGATGATGAGCACCACCGGTCCCTGCAAATCGGCGTCGAAGTAGCTGGTCTGACCGCTCAGATCAGCCACAACCAGCTTGTAATGTTTCTCTTTAAGGGCATCAATTAAATAAAAGTTATCTTGAATTGCTGCCGTAGGCAAATAAAAAATGCCACCCATGGTTGCCCTTATTACCTTGGGGTTGTACAAATCAACGCAACCTCTGGTTGAAAACAGTCCTCCGGCACCGGCTGCCGCAGCCGTACGGATAATAGTCCCTAAATTGCCAGGATCCTGAATGCCGTCGGCTACGACCAGCAATTGATGCGAGGATAAGAGTAGTTGCTCCGGCGTAAAATTTTTTTTGTGAGCAACCAGCAAGACCCCTTGCGGGCTCTCCGTAAGCGCCAATTCGGCAAAAATTTGGGCCGGTACCTCGCATATTGGTGTCTTTTCACTGAAAGAAGCAACAACCTCCTCAACTTGAGCGCTCGCTTTAAAATCCGTGGAAACCAACACCACCTCTAATTGAAAGTCGGCCTTTGCTGCTTCTTCCAGGCTCCTGAAACCTTCCAACAGAAATAAACCCTTTTCCTCCCGGCCCTTTCGATGTCTTAAAAGTTTAACCAGTTTTACGTACTGGTTTTGTCTTGAAGTAATTCTTTTAACCACCAACTACTTTTCCTCCAGATGCTTCAGTCCCTTACGTGTCCCAATGACCACCGCAACATCACCCGGTTCAAAAACTGAATCAGCCCCAGGGCCCGGTATTAGACACCCTCCCGGCTTTTTAATGGCAATAACTGATATACCGTATTTTGCCCTCAAATTCAGATTTCCTAAGGACTTACCATGCATCCTCTCCGGAACTACAATCTCCTCAATGCTATAATCAGGCGTCAACTCCATGTAATCCAAAACATTGGAAGTTGTTAAAGCATGAGCCAGGCGATTTCCCATATCCCGCTCCGGATATACTACTTTGTCTACACCGATCTTCTCCAGTACTTTACCGTGGAGTTCATTGACCGCCTTGGCAATAACAGTCTTAACCCCTAAATCTTTTAATATAATAGTTGCTAAAATGCTTGCTTGTATATCCTGCCCGATTGCTACAATCACTACATCAAAATTGCGTATTCCCAAAGCTTTTAGCGCCTCTTCATCAGTAGCATCGGCCTGGGCTGCATGTGAAACAATCTCTGAGATTTGCTGTACTCTCTCTTCCGAGGAATCGATTGCCAGCACACTATGACCAAGGTTGACAAGGGTTTTGGCCAGGCTGGTGCCAAACCTTCCTAATCCTATTATGGCAAATTCCTTCATGCTAAAGACACTCCTACAAAATCGTTTCTAATTTCATGTTCAAGCTCCAAAAGTAGAAAAGTTCAAATACGAGACTTATTTATTATTGTACCCTAAAATTAGAATCAAGCAGTAAAGAAATTAAAAAAGCTTGGCTTACTCGCCTCTAAATAGCTAAAGAAAACTTGGCTTGCCCCAAGCTTATAAGCTTGCCAGAATTTCTAGCGTTGTGCTTGCACAATGCGTAAAATTCCAATCCTTTAGGACCGGCGGAAGCCTAGTCGCCCTTATGCGCCGTGAAATTTATACTTTCTAAATAGCCAAAAAAGTGACTAAAAGTCACTTTTTAGGCGTTTAATTTTTCTTTTGCTACGTTAACCAGCTTACCAAAGGCTTGCTGGTCATGAACAGCTAATTCAGCCAGCATTTTTCTATTGATCTCTACTCCTGCTTGTTTTAATCCATTAATCAGGCGGCTATAAGATAAACCGTTCATTCTGGCAGCAGCATTGATTCTGGCAATCCATAATTTCCTGAAATCGCCTTTCCGTTTTTTGCGATGAGCATAAGCATAAGATAATGATTTTAAAACCTGTTCATTTGCAGGTCTGAAAAGTTTAGATTTTGCTCCTCTATAGCCTTTGGCCAGCTTAAGTATTTTTTTATGTCGACGATGGGCTGTAACTCCTCTTTTTACGCGAGCCATTGTTGTTCCTCCTTAACTTATTCGATATTTTTTATGAATATGGTAATAATCTAACAAGTCTTTGCTGGTCAACTTTGTTAACGACTGTAGTCTTTCTTAAGTTGCGTTTTCTTTTAGGCGATTTTTTTTCTAAAATATGGCTCTTAAAAGCATGGGCTCTTTTGAATTTACCGCTTCCGGTTACCTTAAACCTTTTAGCAGCGCCCTTATGGGTCTTCATTTTTGGCATTTATTTTTCCTCCCTTTGTACTTCTAAAATTATGATTACTAGTCTTGTTTCGGTGCAAGAATCATGGTCATATTTCTGCCTTCAACGTTTGGTTGTTTCTCCACTACAGCTATATCGCTTAACTGGTTAGCTAGTTTGGTACATATAGCTTTGCCAAGGTCAGCGTGGGAGATTTCCCGCCCCCGGAACATGACGGTAACTTTAACCTTGTCGCCACTTTTTAAAAACTTGGCGGCATTTTTCGCTTTTACCTGAAAGTCATGTTCTTCAATACCCAAACGGAATTTAACTTCTTTTACATTGATTATTTTTTGATTTTTCCGCGCCTCTTTTTCCCGTTTGCTTTGCTCATAGCGATACTTACCGTAATCAATGATGCGGCAAACAGGCGGCTTTGCAGCCGGAGCTACTTCGACCAAATCCAAACCTTTATCCTGGGCAATCCTTAAAGCTTCTTTGACCGGCAGGATTCCCAATTGCTCACCGTCAGTATTGATCAGTCGAACCTCGCGAGCGCGGATCTCTTCATTAACTCTTAAATCCTTACTAATAATTTTTCACCCCCAATTATTTAAAAGCCCTTTTGCCTCCATACACCAGCGTCTAGCAAATAAAAAAAAACGAATGGCATAAACCATCCGCTAAAAAGCTGTGAAACTACAGTACTTGTAACCAACCTTATGAGCCCGAGCTATAAGGTGAGAAGCGGATAGCTTCTGCTTGTTGCGAGTAGGGCAGAGATAATATACCCAACTTGACTATTCAATTCTTTGTAATTATAGCAAATACTTTTGGTCAGATCAATATGAAATTAAATGCTTACGAATGGCTTTAAAATTATTTTACTCCTTTTCTGCCACTTCTTTGCTTAATAAAGTGACAAACTCCTGAACAGGTACGGCACCTGTATCACCAACGCCTCTTTTTCTTACGGCCACCGTTCCTTCCGCCATTTCTTTATCACCTACAACCAGCATATATGGAACTTTTTCCATTTGGCCCTCCCGGATTTTATAACCGATTTTTTCATTCCTGGCATCAACTTCCACCCTAAATCCCACTCTTTCCAGCTGTTTCTTTACATGATAAGCATAATCCAGCTGGCGGTCAGTAATTGGCAATATTTTGACCTGAACCGGGGCAAGCCATGCGGGAAAAGCGCCGGCATAATGCTCGATTAAAATACCGATAAACCGCTCAATACTTCCGAAAACTACTCGGTGAATCATTACCGGGCGATGTTTCTGCCCGTCTTCGGCAATGTAAGTTAAATCAAATTTTTCCGGCATCTGAAAGTCAAGCTGGATAGTGCCACATTGCCAGGTTCTACCTAACGAATCTTCAAGGTGAAAGTCAATTTTGGGACCGTAGAAAGCGCCATCTCCTTCGTTGACAATATAGTCCATTCCTTTTTCTTCCAAAGCCTGGCGTAAAGCTTCAGTTGCCTGCTCCCAAATTTCTGCAGAACCCATTGCTTTTTCAGGCTTTGTAGAAAGCTCTACATGATATTTAAACCCAAAAATATTATAGAATTGATCTACCAAATCAATGACATTTTTAATTTCGTCCGTAATTTGTGAAGGCAACATAAAAATATGAGCATCATCTTGCGTAAAAGCCCTTACTCGCATTAAACCATGGAGTACTCCTGATTTTTCATGTCGATGCACCAAGCCCATCTCTGCCAGGCGTAACGGGAAATCCCTGTAGCTATGCTGCTCAGTTTTATAGACCAGCATTGCACCCGGACAATTCATGGGCTTAATGGCAAAATCCATTTCGTCAATCTTGGTAAAATACATATTCTCTTTGTAGTGATCCCAGTGACCGGATCTTTCCCAAAGGGACCGGTTAAGGATAATTGGCGTCCTGATTTCCAAGTAGCCCCATTTACGGTGTTCCTCTCTCCAAAATCTTTCCAACTCGTTACGTAAAACCATCCCTTTGGGGTGGAAAAAAGGGAAACCCGGCCCTTCTTCCTGCAGTGAAAAAAGTCCCAGCTGAGCCCCCAGTTTGCGGTGGTCACGTTTTTTAGCTTCTTCTAATTTATAGAGGTAGTCATCCAGCTGAGATTTTTTTAAGAATGATGTTCCGTAAATCCGCTGCAGCATTTTATTTTTTTCGCTGCCCCTCCAATAAGCCCCAGCTAAACTCATGAGTTTGATAGCCTTAATTTTGCCGGTAGACGGCACATGGGGGCCTGCGCAGAGATCGGTAAAGTCTCCTTGCTGATACATGCTGATCACGGCGTCCTCAGGCAGATCCCTGATCAATTCCACTTTATATTTTTCTCCCCGCTCACTGAAGAAGTCTAAAGCTTCTTCCCTGGAGACAACCTTGCGTACAAAAGGATAGTCCTCTTTTATTATCTTTTGCATTTCAGCCTCAATAGCAGCCAAATCTTCTGGTGTAAAAACATGTTCCGTATCGAAATCGTAGTAATACCCATTGGCTATGGCAGGGCCGATCCCGAACTTCACATCGGGAAAAAGATGCTGCACTGCCTGTGCTAAAATATGCGCGCTGCTGTGGCGGTATGCCCACTGCCCTTCCTCATCTTCAAAAGTTAAAATTTCCAAGTTGCCATTTTCGGCGATAGGTGTAGATAAATCCACCACTTCACCGTTCCATTTAGCTACTATAGCCTCTTTTCCCAATTTAGGACTGATTTGGGCAGCAGCCTCTCCCATGGTAGTTCCAATAGGGAATTCCCGGACTGACCCGTCTTTTAGAGTGACTTTAGCTATCGACATTGCAAACAACCTCCTCTAGACTTTGGTAATAAAAGAGCATAGAATAATGCTAAACCAAGGAAGTTTTTTTTGTTACTCGTAAAGGAAAGTGATAAATTAAGGAAGAATATACTTTCCTACTTGTAATAAAAAAGCTGCACGCCTCGCTAAGAGACGGCAGCACCGCGGTTCCACTCTTGTTAGAAAAAGACTGTCTTTTTCTCCCTTTACTCTTTTAACGCCAGAGCGCGCCGGAACATACTAAAGTTTCCGTCCCGGAACTCCAGGGTGGTCTTCAACTGTACATGCCTGGGGAAACTTCCAGCCGAGGTATCCCCTCTCTTGAGGCATTAGGAACAGTTTACTCTCCCTTTCATCGTAACCTCATTATGAATTTATTGGGCTTGTAGCATAGTTAATTATAATTATAACTGTAAATAATTATAGCTCTCATAAACAGCTATGTCAAATGCCCGGGAAAAGCTGCATTAAAAACAATTGCCCCAGTCCAATCAGAAAACCGAGAATACCGCCCAAAACCTCGATGTGACGCAGTTCCCGGCGCGCCAAGCTCAAAACAAGGTTTTCCAAGCTTGACCAATCCATCTGCATTATTTTGTTTTCTACAATCTGGGCAAAACTCAAATGCTCCCTGATCTCCCCGGCCAATTCAGTGGAAAATTGGTTAAAAAGTCCGGGGGCTTCACGGCTAAGAATTTCCGTAATGACCGATGCTAAAATGTCCCGCAAGGATACCGGTATAAGGGGAGGCAGCCGATTGAGAACTGCTTGCCTGATGAGCGGTACTATTACCTCTATAACTTGTTGCTGAATTTCTTTAGCTTTTAAATGCTCCAGAATATCCTCCAGGGAAATTAGCTCCTGTTCTATTACTTTTCCCAAGGTTTTCGCAATTTCCTCTTTTCTTTTCGGAATCAACCCTTGAACGGTGTAGTTGATTAGGGGAATTTTCCACGGCTCATGAGGTCTGAAAATTAATTTTATTGCTAAAACATTGGTAATCCAACCAATTACCGCACCGAGCAAAGGTATGGAAAGATAAGTAAGTTTCATGATTTGCCCCTCTTCACTATTATATTTAGCAATATAGCAAATTTAGAGGCTATGTGCAACCTTGAGCAGTGTGGATTACCAGGAGAGGAACTAAAGCATTTATGCCTAATTTATCACAATATTTATGCGAGTATAATTTCATGGATGACAACGAAAAAGGCCCTGCACCAGAGCCTTTAAACTAAGTATTTTTTTTCTGATTTGAACTCAAACACCTGCTGCAGCCGGGACAAATGGTAACTCTCTCGCCAAAAACACTTTTAATTGTATTGACTGTACTTTTTACTTTGTTTTGGTCTGGCAGGTGCAGCACGATTTGTCGCGGAGCAATAGTAATGAGCGTGCTGATGAGCAGATCTTCGTAATTTATATCTCCTTCCGGCAAATCAACTATAAATCCCTCTAAGTATTCGTTGGTGATGATATTTTCATTGCCATCGTACAATTGAAAATAGCCTGATGGTTTTAAAAGTACATTCACCTTTTCAACCCTGGGTTCCTGAATTTCAACAAAATAGCGCAGTAAACGAATAAACTCATTATACTCTTTTTCCATTAAAAAATCGTCTACCGCCTGGTCTACAGCTTCTTCCAACTCATTTAGATATTCTTTAAGCCTAAATTTGATAAACCCGTCTAAAATCAAGTCATCGTGGGACTCCAGATAATCCACGATTTTTAATAGTATCTTATTTTTTCTTGGTACCTCATCTTCCCGGGCCAAAATCTCCTGAGCCCGTTCCAGAATGTTTTGACGTTCTTCCTCGTTGAAATAGTAATAATGGTTTTTCACTATTCCCCTAACCAGGTGTTCTTCCCATCTGGCTACAATCACTTCTGAAATGACTTTAGCGATGTAGTGCTTTAAAAGAATATGGTCTGGGCAAGTAAGTGCCTTATTGTCTTGTGACATATTGCATCCCAGAAAGGTGTAATCTCCCCTGGCTTTTTCCTGAAGATTTATATTCACACCTTCAGCCTGCAACAACTTGAACTCATCATCAAGTCTATTGCGGATGAAATCGATGTGTTTTGAACTGGCAATAGAAATCTGCGACATCGTTTTCACCCCTTTCTCCTGGTACTATTATATGTGTGGGATATTATTTGTATACAATTGGGAAATACTTTGATCTATTTTCAACAACCCTAGGTTACCGGTAACAGCTATTATAAACAAAAAAACACGGGTATAAAACCGTGCTAATCCCTTTTTATGGTGGGCCTATCCCGACTTGAACGGGAGACCTCTTGCATGTCAAGCAAGCGCTCTAACCAACTGAGCTATAGGCCCATATTATCTTGTTCGGCAAAAGCTACTTTTATATTATGCCGCGTGACAATACTTTTGTCAAGGGCTGCTGGGCGGAAATTATTAGCTATGATATAGCAAAAGGATAGCGCCCGGGAATGAACCCAGGCGCTGTTCGTTACGAGCTTTGCATCATATAAAGTTCCGAAAACTCCCTGGCATTAAAAGAGCTACGCACAAAGGGAGCCGAAGCTACATATTTAAAACCTAAACTTTCGCCAATAGCCTTATACTCAGCAAAAGTTTCCGGGGAGACATATTCATGTACTTCTAAATGCCGGCGAGACGGTTGGAGGTATTGGCCGATAGTGACTATATCACAGCCAACAGACCGTAGATCTTGTAATGTCTGCAAGACTTCCTCATTGCTCTCACCCAACCCAACCATAAGTCCTGATTTAGTGAAAATGCCAGGACCATAATGTTTTACTCTGTCCAGCAAATTCAAACTGCGCCGGTAGTCCGCCCGCGGACGAACTGACGGGTAAAGCCTTGGGACTGTTTCAATATTATGATTAAAAATATGGGGCTTTGCTTCTGTAACTGTTTTAATTGCAGTCTCATCGCCTTTGAAATCAGGGGTCAACACTTCTATGACCGCTTTAGGCAGTTTTTTCCGGATAGCAGTAATCGTAGCCGCAAAATGCCCTGCACCTCCGTCGGGCAGATCGTCCCTGGTTACAGAAGTTACTACTACATGTCTCAGGCCCAGCTGCTTAGCCGCTTCAGCCACATTTTCAGCTTCCTGGGGGTTGACAACTGCCGGATGTCCTCCCTCCACGGCACAAAAACGACAGTTTCTGGTACAAACGTTGCCAAGGATCATGAAAGTAGCAGTCTTATTGGCAAAACACTCGCCCATATTGGGACAGATAGCACTCTGACAGACAGTGTTGAGCCCCAGCTTCTCCAGTATCTCTTTCGTTGCGGCTATATTGGCTGACGCAGGCAGTTTTCGTTTCATCCACGCAGGGAATCTAGACGGCATATAAAATCCTCCAATTATTAGGCATGTATAGTCTTTCCATGAACTCCTTCTGCAGCTTCCATTAAAGTTTCAGCCAATGTGGGATGGGCATGGATTGTTGTTGCTAATTGTTCCGCCGTGACCCCCATGCGAATAGCCAGAGCCGCTTCGGCAATAAGGTCCGTAGCATGAGGCCCTAAAATATGGACACCTAAAATTTTGTCGTTCTCAGCATCGGCAATAAATTTAACCAAACCATCGGTTTCACCGATACATAGGGCCTTGCCACTGGCTTGGAAAGGAAATTTACCTATCTTAACATTTAAGCCCCGGGCTTCCGCATCCTGGCTGGAAATACCTACGCTGGCAACTTCCGGTGATGTAAAAATACAGCTTGGGACCACAGAGTAGTCCATAGCTTTTTTCTTTGCGCCAAAAATATTTTCCACTGCAACTATACCCTGGGAACTGGCTACATGGGCAAGCTGAATTTTGTTGGTTACATCCCCTATAGCGTAAATCCCAGGAACATTAGTTTCTAAGTATTCATTGACCAGGATTTCACCTTTGGGCCCTAGAGCAACCCCTGCTTCCTCCAAACCTAAGCCTTTGGTATTGAAAGTCCTGCCAATTGAAATTAACACTTTTTCCGCAGTGATTTCCTCACCACTTTCAAGCACAGCCACCATGCCGTCATTTGCTTGGCTCACCGATTTAATCATGGCGTTGGTCCTAACAGTTATGCCTTTTTTCTTAAGAATAGTTGTTAACCTTCGGGTTAACTCCTGGTCGATCAAAGGTAAAATAGAAGGCATAGCTTCAACAATGGTCACTTGGGTTCCCAGCTCGGCAAAAATGGTGGCAAATTCACAGCCTATTACCCCTCCGCCAATTACCAGTAAACTCTCGGGAATCGCCTCTAATTCCAGAGCCTCATTGCTGGTGATTACAGTTTTCCCATTATACCCCAAAGCGGAGATCAAAGCCGGCTCGGAGCCGGTTGCCAAAATAATGTTTTTCGTCTCCAAAAGTTCAGTAGTACCATCAGCTTTGGCAACTTCTACTTTACCGGCTCCTTGAAGTTTAGCAGTACCGGTAATTAAGTCAACTTTATTCTTTTTAAATAAGTAATTTATACCGCCAATCAACTGCTTAACTATAGCATCTTTTCTGGCCATAATTTGGCTGAAATCCACACTAAAACCATCAACCTTAATGCCAAAATCGGCGGCATGTTTTATATTGGCCAAGGTAGACGTACTGGCTATTAAAGCTTTAGTAGGTATGCATCCCCTGTTAAGACAAGTTCCGCCCACCGCATCTCTTTCCACTACAGCAACCTTAGCTCCCAGTTGGGCTGCCCTGATAGCAGCAACATAACCCCCTGGGCCCCCTCCGATTACGATTAGCTCGTAGCTCAACTACAACACCCTTTCTTTAATCCAGAGGCATTTTTTGAACTTTAGAAAAATTATACCATTGGGGTTAGGCAAATTCAATAAAACCGGATGAATTACACGCCCGCATATAGATTGCCGTAAGGCCTTTTGTTAAACGGAATCAATTTACTGAATTTGGTGCTGAGGATTTCATCAGGATCCCCGCCGAAATAGGCACAATACTTGGTCACATATTTTCCCAATACTTCATAGTCTTTTTGAGCCATTTCAACGCTTTTGACTTCCTTGCCTAACTTGTAGTGTTCAACTTCCCCGCGGATATACATTACGCCCCCATGCATGCCGGTGCCGCAGTATTCCCCCACTATTTCCTCACCGTCTTTCAGGTTAAGTCCTAAAAGTATCAGCACTCCTCCGGCCATATATTCCCCGAAGAAATCGCCGCCTTTACCCCCAATGACAATAGCGGGCACTTTGTCTTTATATTCTTTCATGTGGATGCCGACCCGGCACCCCACGTTATCCCGCACGTAGATTTCTCCGCCCCGCATAGCGTAACCGGTAGTATCTCCTGCGCTGCCATGGATCACAATTGTGCCGTCGTTCATTGTATTGGCAATAGCATCCTGAGCGTTGCCGTTAACGATTAGAGTAAGGCCGTCCATATAGGCGGCCATGTCATTGCCAGGCGTACCATCGATGGTTATTCTCTGCTTACCGCTTATTCCCGTGCCGATATACCTCTGCCCGTTAACATTTTTCAAGAAGATCTCCTTGGCGCCGTCGAGTAAAGTCTGACGGATATTCCTGTTTAAGTCGGCGTAATAAATTCCCTTAGCATCAATATTTACCATCAAGCCTCCACTCCCTTCAACATACGGCTTTTTCTCAGCTCCTCCGGCAAGTGGATATAGCCGAAATTATCATTCAACAAATCTTCCTTGAATGTCTCCACATTAACTTGCTGGCTGATCAAGCCGGTAAGTATACCTGCCCTGTCCACCTTATTTAAAAGAATAAAGCCGGACACTATATTATCCTTTAGCACTATTTTCCTGTAAGCAGCTTTTTCCGGATCAATATTGGCCAACACTTCATAGCTATCCCCTTGCGGAGCAATAATTCCTGAGGTCAGCATGGGCAGCCCGAAAATCTCAATAGCGTTCATGGCAAAACCGCCGGTGTAGCTCACATGATGGCCCGCCATATTCAGCCCTGCCGTTTCCCCTTGCCTGTAGGCATTGGGCAGGATGGGCAGAACCCTTTTTTGTCCATATACCAGATCGTACCCTTCAGCAACGTCACCCGCGGCATAGATATGGGGAACATTGGTCTGCATGTAAGCATCAACTACTATGCCCCGGTTTACTTTAACCGGCGAATTTTCAACCACTGCAGTGTTAGGCTTGACACCAATGGCAAGAATTACAAAATCGCAGTTTATCTGCCGGCCGTCTTTTAAAGTTACACCTGTGACATGGCTTCCACCCTCTATTTTTTGTACGGTGGTATTCAGTTCCAGCTTGATTCCTTGACCGGTTAAATGCTTTTGGACAATTTGGCCTGCTTCTTCATCTAAAATGGCGCTGAGCACCCTGTTCGCCAATTCTACAATGGTTATTTCTACGCCCAGCTTGGCCAAACTTTCGGCGGCCTTGAGACCAATTAAACCGGCACCGACAATAACCGCTTTTGCGCCTTTTTTTGCAACCCCTTTGATTTTCTTGACATCATCAAGTTTGATAAAGGTATAAATGCCCTCTTTGTCCAACCCCTCTATAGGCGGGATAAAAGGGGTTCCCCCTGTGGCTATTAAAAGCTTATCGTAAGGAATTTGTTTTTCGTTTGCCAGTTGCACAGTCTTCCTTTCCGGATCGATTGCAACTGCTTTTTCACCTAACAAGGCCGTAACCTTATTTTTCTCATAGAAATCTCTTTCCCGATAGAGCATTTTTTCCTCTGTAACTTTTCCGGCCAGGTAATAGGAGATTAAAGGCCGGGAATAGGTATGATAAGGCTCATCGGAAATAAGGGTTATTTTCCCGGTCTGATCTATTTTTCTGATGCCTTCAACCGCCCCGACAGCAGCAGCCGAATTCCCTATGATTACGTAGTTCATGTTATTCCCCCTCTTCAACAATCAACAGTATGTGATAGTTCCAAACCGCCTCGCAAACTGGGGAGTAAGGACTGGCGACTGGTGACTTTAGTTGTCCCGTTCTTCAAAAAGCAGAGCCCCGTTAGGACAGTGCTCTACGCAAGCGGGAGTTAAAGCTGTCTGGCTGCACAAGTCGCATTTGGATGCAACTTTATGACCTGACTCATCTCTTTTGATAGCACCGAAAGGACAAGCAAGGATGCAAGTCCAGCAGCCCACGCATCTCTCTTCATCATTTGTGACAATCCCTGTCACCGGGTCCTTCCGCATAGCCCCGGTAATACAGGCTTTAGTGCAGTATGCATAATCGCAATGCCGGCACTGCAGGGCAAAAGAAACTGGCCGTTCTTCTTCCACAATTACCCTGGGCAAAGGGCGATTGGTATCCTTTTTGAATGCCTTAATAATATCGTTTGGATATTTGGAGTGGGCAACCACACAGTGTACTTCGCAAAGTCTGCATCCTACGCAGTACTCTTCCTTGGCATAAACTTTTTTCATTGTCTGACCTCCTATTCCCCAGCCGCTTTAATACCTAAAATATTTAGCTCCCGGTCAGAGAGATTGATGCCGCGCAGCATCAAGCGGTTTCCGCGCAGGCTTTCCAGGGCATTGATACCCATTCCGCCCAGCATCTCCTTAATTTCATGTTTCCAGGCACGGAGCAAGTTGGCAGCCCTTTCAGCGCCTATTTCAGGATTTAACCTTTTAACAAGCTGGGGGTCCTGAGTGGCTATACCCCAGTTGCACTTGCCGGTATAGCATTTTTGACATAAGTGGCAACCTAAAGATAGCAAAGCGGCGGTGCCAATATATACGGCATCGGCACCCAAGGCTACGGCTTTAACCACATCGGCACTGTTCCGAATGCTGCCTGCTACCACCAGAGAAGCAAGATGCCGGATCCCTTCGCTGCGCAGGCGTGAATCAACAGCCGCTAAGGCCAATTCGATAGGGATACCCACATTATCACGGATCATCAAAGGTGCGGCGCCGGTACCTCCCCGGAAACCGTCGATTACCACCATATCGGCGCCAGCCCGGACAATCCCCGAAGCAATGGCAGCCACGTTATGCACTGCGGCAATTTTCACTGATACAGGTTTTTCATAATTAGTAGCTTCCTTTAAGGAATAAATCAGCTGCCGAAGATCCTCAATGGAGTAAATATCGTGGTGTGGTGCCGGCGAGATGGCGTCGGTCCCTTCCGGAATCATTCTAGTCTGGGAAACTTCCTTGCCCACTTTTTCTCCGGGCAGGTGCCCCCCGATCCCGGGTTTAGCGCCCTGACCTATTTTTATTTCAATAGCTGCGCCGGCCTCCAGGTATTCGGGATGCACGCCAAAGCGGCCGGAAGCAACCTGCACAATGGCATTTCTGCCAAATTTAACTAACTCCTGGTGTAAGCCGCCTTCGCCTGTATTAAAAAAGGTTCCCTCCATTTCCGCTGCCCGGGCTAAGGATTTAACAGCATTTAAGCTGATAGATCCGAAGGACATGGCGGAGAACATCACCGGCACATCCAGTTCCAGCTGGGGAGGAAGCTTTTCTGCCAGCTTCCCGTCCTTGACTTTTAAGCAATCCGGTTTCCTGCCGAGGAAAGTCTTCACCTCCATTGGCTCCCGCAGCGGGTCAATAGACGGATTGGTCACCTGACTGGCGTTAAGCAAGATACGGTCCCAGTAAACGGGGTATGGCTTGTCGTTCCCCATACCTGTCAGGAGAATCCCGCCGGTTTCTGCTTGCCGGTAAATGTTAGTGATTGTGGCCGCAGTCCAATGGGCATTTTCCCTGTATTCCAGGGGAAATTTACGTATGGAAAGCGCCCTGGTGGGACACATCACTACGCAGCGGTGGCAGTTAACGCACAGGGAATCATCAGAAACAACTTTTTCTTCTTCCGCATCCCATTTATGAGCGGAGTTAGCGCACTGCCGTACACAAACCTGGCAGTCAATACATCTATCTTTATTACGTTCGATTAGAAAAGCCGGTGTAGTGTAGCTTAGTGTCATTATTAACCCTCTTTCTATGAACTAATATATCTAAATCATTTCAATCGGCCTTTGACAAACGAGCTTTGAGCCCTTAGTCCTCAGTAACGGGCTCCGCAAAGTCCCTAGTCCTCAGTTAGCAGTGTTAAGACTTAATATGGTCTTCAACACTGGGGACTGGCGTTCGGTGACTGGCAACTGACGAAACTAAGGACTAACGACTAACTTTAAGCGCTTATAACATGTAAAGCTTCGGTTGCAGTATACTCGCCAGTGTTTTCCAAGAGCCCGATAACCGGCTCACCGCCTCTTGGCGCCCATACTTTTTCCGGTTTAGGGCAAACTTCCCGGATAGCGGACTCCTCGCTGGCTACGTACAGAAAGTCACCTTTGGTTGCGGCTACCAGAGAACGCAGTTTAAGCCGGTCATTTAAGGCTACAAAGCCTTGACTGCTGCCCAAAATGATGGAAAAGGGCCCGTTGATCAAAAGGGGGCTGTAAACGGTCCTGATAGCTTTCACCAGTTCCTGCTTTTCAGGCTCCATTCTGGAAATTTGGGACCATAATGGCGCCGCTACTGCAGTAATAGCCACATCCAATGGCAGCCCGTGTCTGCGGAGCAATAAATCAAAAATATAAGTGATGGCTTCTGTATCCGTCTGCAACATACACTTGTAGCCAAACATTTCCAAGTATCTTTTATTAGCGCCGTAAGAGGATATTTCACCGTTATGGACAATGGACCAGTCCAGCAAAGTGAAGGGATGGGCCCCGCCCCACCAGCCCGGGGTATTTGTGGGGAAACGCCCGTGAGCTGTCCAGACATAGCCTTTGTACTCATCCAGACGGTAAAACTCTCCCACCTCTTCCGGGTAGCCAACAGCTTTAAAAGCTCCCATGTTTTTACCGCTGGAGAAAACATAGGCTCCGGGAAACTCACTGTTGACTGTCATAACCGCCTGGACAACCAGTTCTTTTTCATCCAATTCAAGTTCCGCTAACATATCTGTTTTCGGTAGTACAAAGTACCTCCAGATCAGAGGAGTGTTGGTAATGGATTTTACCTTACGGGTAGGTATTTTACCGGAATCTTCAATGCGAAACATCGTACTCAAATACTGCTCTGTCTCATCCTTGGCTTTGATGTTTTCATAGAAGATATGCAAAGCATAAAATTCTTTGTATTCCGGGTAAATCCCGTAAGCGGCAAAGCCGCCACCCAAACCGTTGGAACGATCCCGCATCAGGGCAATGGATTTCATAATATCCTGGCCGGAAAACACCTTGCCTTGGCGATTCATTATCCCGCTGATTGCGCAGCCGGAAGGTATTCTGATTTCTCCTTCCCGTTGTAACATTGGTAAGTCCCCTTTCCCTGCTTGTTTTTTTAGACTGAAATTAAGTATAGAAAACAAAAAACGTCCATGAAAATACGCCTTTGGCGTATTTTCATGGACGTCATCGCCCTAACTGCTATACCGTTTTCTTAAATTATAGCAGAAGTTATTCAGATTACAATAGTTAATTTTTGTTAAACATTTGTAATTAGCATTCAATATTACTTAAAGATGAATGGCTACTTTATATTCCTTAAGCCACGTATTAACCTGAACAAGGTAGGCAAAAAGCTGAGGACCAGTCATCAATTGGCCAAACCAGGGACGATTAAAGCTGTCTTCTCCGCAATCGAGCATGGATTGAATATAATCCACATTAATTAACTGGAGCAGAGGTGAAGAAGGTTCATTGAGGATATCCAGCAATAGGTTGCTCACTACATCCAGGTAGGCCGGATTGTGAGTTTTGGGATAAGGGCTCTTAGGCCGCTGGAGCACATCCGGGGGTAAAATACCTATCAGAGCCCGTCGCAGTATCCCCTTTGCCATACCGTCGCAGGTTTTCATTGACCAAGGAATGTTCCAAACATATTCCACCAGCCGATGGTCGCAAAAAGGCACTCTCACTTCCAGGCCGGTTGCCATACTCATGCGGTCTTTGCGGTCCAGTAAGGTTTGCATAAACCAAACCATGTTTAGGTAAAGCATTTCCCGCCTGCGGGCCTCCTGTGGGTCTTTACCAGGAAGAAGGGGTACTTCCGCCAGGGTTTCCCGGTAACGGTCCGCCACATAATCTTCCAGGTTGACTCTTTGTCGTAAATAAGGAGAAAGCAATAAAGCACGGTTCCGCAGAGACTGAGACCAGGGAAAAGTATCAGCTCTTAAGTCTTCTTTCCGGTGAAACCAAGGGTAACCGCCAAACACTTCATCGGCACATTCACCCGACAAGGCTACTGTAGCTTCTTTTTTTATTTCCCGGCAGAAAAGATATAGTGAGGAGTCCACATCAGCCATGCCCGGCAAGTCACGAGCCAAGACTGCCGCTTTTAAGGCTCCGGCCAACTGCGGAGTATCAATAGTGATATAGTGATGTGTGGTGCCCAGAAAATCAGACATCCGTTTTACCCATGGCGCGTCTGAGTTGGGCTGAAAATCATTGGCCTTAAAGTAGTGCTCATTATCCTGGTAGTCTACTGAGTAAGTATGCAGAGGTGCTCGGCCTTCACTTTTAAAAGCATGGCTTGCAAAAGCCGAGATAGCGCTGGAATCTAAGCCTCCCGACAGGAATGTGCAAACGGGTACGTCAGCTACCAATTGCCTTGTGATAGAGTCCTCTACCAGTTCGCGAACTTTCCGGATGGTGGTATCCAGATCGTCTTCGTGGGGGTGACTCACTAAATTCCAGTAACGTCTAATAAAGATACCATTACGCTTATATGTTAAACAATGACCAGGACGCAGTTCCGAAATACCTTTAAAAACTCCGTGACCTGGCGTGCGTGCCGGACCTAATCCGAATATTTCAGCTAATCCGTCAGCATCCACCACTGGCTGAACAGCTGGGTGGGCTAAGAGGGCTTTTTGTTCACTTGCGAAAAGGAAAGCACTTGCCCTTTCAGTGTAAAACAGAGGTTTTACGCCCATACGGTCCCTGGCCATAAATAAAATTTGTTCCCTTTCGTTCCAGATAGCAAAGGCAAAGATGCCGTTTAAACGTTCCAGACACCCGCTGTCCCACTCAATGTACGAAACCAGCAGCACTTCGGTATCAGATTGGCTGCGAAAGGTATGCCCTCTCATTTCCAACTCCCGCCGTAACTCAGCAGTATTGTACAGTTCTCCGTTATAAACAATAATATAGTTTCGGTCACCCATCTGGCGAGCCATTGGTTGGGATCCTCCTGCAGGGTCTACGACTGAGAGACGCCTATGACCCAAAGCCGCGCGGGAGGAAAGCCATATATCCTCGGCATCCGGGCCACGGTTAATTAAAGTGGAAGTCATTTTTTCAATAATTTGACGTTGCTGGGTTAAGTCATTTTCCCAGTCAATCCAGCCGGTTATACCACACATATTCTTTCAGCCCCCTTTAAACTGCTGTGCAATTTTAAAAACCATTTCCTTTTGGCAACGCAGCCAAGGCACTGCAGTGACCTGTTATATAAATATGCAATAAAAAACAAAAAGTTAACCTGTGTTAAATGTTTTTGTGTATTAACATTTAACACAGGTTAACGTTGTATTTTATGGGCTGAAATATATCCTACAATATGCTATTCCAGAAAGTGTGCGTAACTTTTAATCCGACCGGCTATTGTCTGGAAGAGAATCAATACCGTTAGATTTATTTAGTTACATTCAGCTTTTTTATTATTGCTTCTGCTACTTGACGTAAGGTCAGGGAATTATCCATAGCTTTTTTGCGCATTAAGACATACGCTTCATCTTCTGTAAGCTTGAATTTATGCATTAGCAAACCTTTCGCTTTTTCTACTAGCTTCCTGATTTGCAAGTCCTGCTTCAATTTTTTGATTTCTTGACCAAGTTCTTTTATTTTTTGGGAATTAAGCAGCGCTGTTTCTACCGCTGGCAGCAAAGTGAGCTCTTCGACCGGTCGCGCTAAATAAGCCATAACATTATAATTTCGGCTCTGCTGGATCAAATCCTGCCGCCAATCTCTCACTAGTAATACTATAGGTATATCTAAGTCGGCTAAAGATTCCAGCGTTTGTATAGTACTAAGTCCGGGAAGTTCACTGTCCAGGATAACCAAATCGGGTAGGAGTGCGCGGACAAGGCGTATTGCGCCCGGCCCATCTTTGGCTTCTCCGCTGATAGCATATTCGTTTTTTTGCAGTAAACTTTTAGTTTTATTAGCGGTCCGCGTATCACTAATAGCCAGGAATATTTTATGCAACACCATAAAAAAACCCCTTACCCTCAAAGTCCAACACTCAAAGAGAATGAAGTACCGGAAGCATTTAAAATCTAGTACTAGTATAAACTGAAAGGTATAGACGGAACCAGGGTGTACTAATTCAGTATACCTCACGGTTCCGTCGGGAGGCGGGAAATATTCACAAGTTTTAATTAAAATTTTGTCAGGTATTGTTCAATCTCCCAGGCATGTACCTGCATTTTATAGGATTCCCATTCGATTTGTTTTGCTTCAACAAAACGCTGATAAACGTGGGAGCCCAGAGCCTCTTTGATAACTTCATCCTGTTTAAGTTCCTTGATGGCTTCGTTTAAATCCCCCGGCAGGCTGCTAATGCCTAAATCCGCCCGGGTAGCTTTATCCAGGTTGTAAATATTTGTGTCCACGGCCGGCGGCGGGGTTATCTTGTTTTTGATCCCATCTAGTCCTGCTTTCAACATCACTGCAAAAGCCAAGTAAGGGTTGCAGGCCGGGTCCGGGTTTCTAAGTTCGATTCTTGTGGAAGCGCCTCTTTTGGCAGGGATGCGAATTAAGGGGCTCCTGTTGGAAGCTGACCAAGCTAGATAAACCGGAGCTTCATAGCCTGGCACCAACCGTTTGTAAGAATTGACGGTGGGGTTGGTAATTGACGCCATAGCCCGAGCATGTTTTAAGAGCCCTCCGATATAATAGTAAGCCACTTCACTTAAACCTAATGGGCCTTCAGGATCGTAGAAAGCATTTGCTCCATCTTTAAACAGGGATTGGTTGGCATGCATTCCCGAACCATTTATGCCCGCTATGGGCTTTGGCATAAATGTGGCGTGCAGCCCATGACGCTGGGCAATTGTCCGGACCACAAATTTAAACGTCACAACATTGTCAGCGGTAGTCAGCGCATCAGCATATTTAAAATCAATTTCGTGCTGACCTGGCGCTACTTCGTGATGAGAAGCTTCAATCTCGAAACCCATTTTCTGCAGCGCCGCAGAAATATCGTTTCTGCAGTTTTCCCCTAAATCAACCGGTGACAAGTCAAAGTAACCGGCATTATCCTGGGTATGCAGTGTGGGATGTCCTTTTTCATCAGTGTTGAACAGGAAAAATTCAGCTTCCGGGCCTACATACATGGAGTAACCAAGTTCGGCTGCCTCGGCCAGCGCCCTTTTTAGTACGTAACGTGGACAGCCCTCGAAAGGTGTGCCGTCAGAATTATAAATGTCACAAATTAGTCTCGCGATGTTGCCCTCCGGAGAACGCCAGGGAAAAATAGCAAAGCTGTTGGGATCGGGTTTTAGGTACATATCCGATTCTTCAATTCGAACAAAACCGTCGATGGATGAACCGTCAAACATTAGCTCTCCTTCCAGCGCTTTAGAGAGCTGTTCCCTGGGAATGGCAACGTTTTTTAAAATGCCAAAGATGTCGGTAAACTGCAGCCGGATAGAGTTAACCTCCATCTCCTCGGCTAACTTTAAAACTTCTTCGTTGGTCATATATTCTGCCTCCTTTCTTAAATGAAAAAGCAAATAAAAAGCCCACAAGAATGGTAAGTCCATTCTTGTAGGCTTCGTTGCCTTAAAGCTGACTTTAGTATAGCACTATCCGTTTCATCATGCAACTCTGTTTATCCAAAAATTAACTGCTTTGCTTCTAGTTATAAAATTTAGATAAAAAATAATGTAGCTTTTATAAAAAAAATTAAGCCTAGCAGCTGTTATGCCAGACTTAAGTCAGTTTTGTCTAGTTCCATCAAGCCAGTATTTTTTCCACTTCTTCGTGGTCCAATTCCATTATATACCTAATTCCGCTTAGTTGTGCGGCTTCCGGTGTCAATGCAGCCAAATCATTGCGGCTAATATAGTCTAAAGTAAATTTTCTGGCCCCGCACATAAATTGTTTAAGCCCTTGGCCAAGACGTTCAAAATAGGTATAAACACCGATAGCCCCAGCCGGTAAGCGTTCAAAATCTTCACCCAGTTTTTCCTTCAGCTCCGAAGCCAGAATAAACACCTGTTCCAATTTATCACCATATTTTTTATACTCGGCAGGTATAGCTCCTTCCTTAACCTTTTCGCCGACTACCTTGCCGACCATAGCCGCTGTAAGAGGTGCACGGGCCATACCAATAGCTTTTACATAAGGAGCCCCAAGGGCAAATCCTTTAAACATCTGGTCCTCCAGGGCGATGCCCCCTGCAATGGCTACGCTGGGTATAAAAGCCCCTTTGGCTTGCAACTTATCCAAATATTTGGTTAAAAGAGCTTGTAAATATACCGTAGGTACACCCCATTCATTCATCATCCGCCAGGGGCTCATACCTGTACCTCCACCGGCACCATCGACAGTTAATAAGTCGATCTTTGCATCGGAAGCAAATTTAACGGCCCTGGCCAGATCGGCAGGCCTATAGGCACCTGTTTTCAAAAATATATATTTGGCACCGGCCCGCCTTAGTTCTTCGACCCGTGCATGGAAACCTTCTTCCGTGACCATACCGATTCTGGAATGGCGCTCAAATTCCTTAAAAGCTCCGCTGTGATATGCATCTTGCACGCGGTTATCCTCAGGATCAGGCAGCACGATATAACCCCTTTTCTTGAGCTGGAGGGCTCTTTCCAAAGAGTTTAACTTTACTTCCCCTCCAATATCCTTGGCTCCCTGGCCCCATTTAATTTCTACGGCTTCTACTCCAAGTTTTTCAATGGCATATTCCTGAACTCCCAAGCGTGTATCTTCCACGTTTGCCTGTACCGCAATGGTGCCATAGCCTTGATAATAATCCTTAAAGGCTTTCACTCTTTTCGCCAGGTTAGGAGAATGTTTTACCCGTCCGTTTTTTAATTCCAGGTCAGGATCCATACCGCAAACGTTTTCCCCGATAGCAATTGCCACCCCCGCTAAAGCTGCGCCCGCTGCTAGGTGATCCCAGTTATCAGCTGCAACCGCAGTAGAACCCATAGCGGCGATAACTACAGGAACCCGAAGCCTGATTTTATCTTGGGCTCCAATGGAGCTTGTTATATCGACTGCAGGAAAGATAGCTTTATCACTATCTGCTTCAATACCATATGCGCCCACTGCAGTACCCATGACATTAAAATGGGAATAGTCCACAGGATAATCCTTTTGAGAAGCAGAAGTTGTAGTACCGAAAGGCTGGGGGTAAAGTACTTCTTTACCTCGCACAGCTGATTTACCTACTTCACACCAGCCTATACAACCGTCCAAACAAGTAACACACATCCCACTATAGGGACATACATCCTTCCCTGTTCTGTTTTTTGTTTTAGTGGCCTCACTGGCATTAATACCTCTACTAAAACTCACCTTATCTCCTCCAGTCTCCTTTTTAACTCTCCCAAATTATTATGATAATTTTTTAGTACCTGCTCAAATATTCATTGACCTCCCAAGGATGAACTGCTTCCTGATACCGGTTCCACTCCGCCTGTTTCACTTTTTGAATAAATCCCATAACATGCTTCCCCAACACTTTGCTGATCATCTTGTCCTTATGCAAAGATTCCAAAGCCTCTCCTAAATTTAACGGTAAAAAGATATTTTGTGTCTTAAACAAGGAACCAGGCTTACACTCCAATGGTTTGCTTAAAGGCAATTCCTGCCTCATTCCTTCATAGCCAGCTTGAGCCAACACAGCTAATGCCAAATATGGATTGCATGCCCCATCGGGCGTGCGTACATCAATCCAAACCTCACCTCCCGTTTCACCAGGCACTCTTAACATCGTAGCCCTGTTTCCTATAGACCACCCACGCAAACGTGGTGCAGTATCATTGGGAATCAACCTCTTATAAGAATTGACTAAAGGATTGGTGATAGCAGTTATAGCCCTTGCATGCTCTAAAATACCGGCCATAAAATGTTGCGCGTTGTCGCTAAGTTTATTGCTGACCCCAGCATCGAAAAAGATGTTAGTAAACTCGCTGAAAAGAGTTAAGTGCAGATGCATCCCAGAACCGCTGACTCCTTCAATGGGTTTAGGCATAAAAGATGCATGGAGACCGTGTCGCTGAGCGATAGTCCTTACTACAAACCGCATGGTAGCTATTTTATCAGCCATTGCCAGAGCTCCATCGGCTTTTAGAACAATTTCATGCTGCCCGGGTGCCAGTTCATGGTGGGAAGAGCCAATTTCAATATCCATCTCTTCCAAAGTAAGCACCATTTCTCTGCGGGCATTTTCTCCCAAATCCAGCGGAGTAAGATCGCAGTAGCCCGCCAGGTCGTGTGGTATTATTGTTGGCTGTCCTGACTCGTTAACCTTAAACATAAAAAATTCGGCCCTTGACCCGGCATAGAGGTTCAAATTATTATCAGCCATTTCCTTAAGTGTTTGCTTTAAGATACCCCTTGAACATCCGGGATAGGGAGTACCATCAATTTTAGCTACATCGCATATGAGTCGGGCAACAGCACCCTCCCTTGGGCGCCAGGGGAAAATTACAAAAGTATCGGGATCGGGTATAAGTCTGATATCAGTTTCTCCTTCAGTCACTATTCCGTCTACCGCTGAACTGTCAAAAAGTATCAGACCATCCAATGCCCTTGGCAAATCTTCTACCGTAATAGCTACATTTTTCAAAACTCCGAAAATATCGGTAAACTGCAGCCTGACAAATTTCACATGATATTCTTCCGCTTTTTTTAAAACATCTTCCTTAGAAAACAACTTGACCATCCTTTACAAGCCAGTTTTTTTTAGGCGGATAAAAAATAATAAAGCCTTAAACAGGTAGTCAACAGCTACCTGTTTAAGGCTTCGTCGCCCTTTTCTATACCGTTTGCTTTTAGTATAATTTAAGTTATTAAAATATGCAACTATTTTTTATATATACAGTATTTTTTAATCATTTCTAAATTGCAATATTAAATGCAACACCTCTAGTGAGAATCATCATGATTTTAGGTTTTAAAGAATAATATCCATCTTTAAGCCCTTCTTGGCTACTTTATTGAGCGAATGCAGAGGGTTGTCAAGGGTTGCCGCTAGGCAAGACGAAGTCTTTACCCTTGACTACCATCAAATGAGCTCTATAATCCCCCAAGAAGGAGGGCTTAAGCTATTTTGGATAGCTCCTCACGGAAACATTCTTCTGGCGTTTTATAACCTAATATTTTACGTGGAAGCTTATTTAGCCAGTGCTGTATGCGCTCTATCGTTGCTGCTGAAAATTCCTTAATGGCTTTTCCTTTAGGTACAAAACGGCGTAGAAGCCCATTATGACGTTCATTGGTTCCTCGTTCCCAGGAGGAATAAGGATGAGAAAAGTAAACTTCAATTCCTAATGGTTTCATGGTTTCGGATAGCTCACTAAATTCGGAACCGTTGTCTGCTGTAATAGTACGAAATACGTTGGAAATTTGCTCACCGTAGTAATTCTTAAGCTCTAAAAGTGCATTATTAACAGCATTACTGTCTTTTGTATCCAAGAGAAATAACAGCTCGTGGCGGGTTTTTCGTTCAGTTAGGGTTAAAATAACTGAATCATTTGCTCGTTTACCTACTACAGTATCAATTTCCCAATGACCAAAAGTTTGGCGTTGTTGTACTTCTTCTGGTCTTTGGTCAATACTTATTCCCATGATGCGTTTGTTCTGACGAACCCTTTTACTTTTAGGCTTTAATCTAAGTTTAAGGCTTAAATCAATATTTCGGACTGTTAGCAACCCTTGGTCTATGTAACTATACAAAGTTTTGGTGCAAACAATGGTAGCATCTTGCCATTTAGGATCTCGTTTGCAAGAACCGGCAACTGCATCTGGCGACCATTTTTCGTGCAGTATCTTATCTTCTGCAAATTTCAGAAAATCTTCAACCTGAGCCAGCTTGCACTTTGCCCCACAGTTCATACGGTTTTTCTTATATATTGCCTGTCCAGTTTCGGGAAAATATTCTTCATAAGTTGATAAATCCGAACGCCTTTGAATTGTGGTTCCTCTTTTAATTTCGCGACTAATTGTACTTGGTGAGCGACCTAACTTGTTAGCAATATAACGTTGAGTTTTACCTTCTTTTAAGAGAGCGGCAATCTGACCTCGTTCAAAAACACTTAGGTGTTTAAAAGAACGTACAGTTGTGGTAGACTTGGATTGAACAGCCATAGTAGAGACCTCCTGTATGTTTGGAGTAGACACCTAAATCATACATGATTTCTCACTATGGTTGTTTATTTTTTTACTGTATTTTACCTGTTGCATTTAATTTTACAATGAACCATACAGTATTTTTTAATCATTTTTAATCATATTTTGATCCCAAAATTTTTATAACTTCTTTGGCTATTTGTTTCATTGATTTAGATTTATCTTGGCTAAGTTTCCGCATCATATGATAAGCTTCTTCTTCACCAACTTTCTTGGCAAGCATTAGCAAACCTTTTGCTTTTTCCACCAGTTTACGGGTTTCCAAATTATCTGCTAATCTATTTTTTTCTTGCTCAATGTTAACAAAACGCAAATGTAAATTTACAGCTAATTCGGCCGCAATTAGTAAATTGTTTGGCGCCACTGGCTTAATTAGCAAGCTATAAACCCCCGTTTCTTTAGCTTGCTCAAGCAAATCCCATCTGAAATTCCCCGTCACTAAGATTATCGGGCATCCTTTTTGCTCATTTACTACTCGGGCTATTTCAAGGCCATCCCGTAAAGGCAGGTCGGTATCAATGACAGCCAAATCGGGTTGCAGCTCGAAGATCAGCCGCGCCGCCTTTCTCCCGTCATCTGCTTCTCCCACAATTATAGCACCTGCCTGGCTTAAATTCTCTTTGATATTAACGCGATGTCCCTCGTCGTGATCTGCAACTACAACCTTTAACCCGAACATTTAACCACCTAACCAGATTAAATACTTATTCATATTATTTTATCATACCTTGACAAGAGAAACATTTTGGCTTGCTAAGTAATAAATAATTTGCAGCATTTTTAGCAGCTAAATTTACTGTACTTTTAGTGACCACCGCACCCTCTTCTGCATATTGTACTGATAGACTAAGTGATACCTCTCACGCACATTGCCGATAAAGGAATTAACGTCAATGTCGGTAGGTAAAAAATTTTCCAGTTTAGCAGAAAAATTGACGAGAAAAGCAGAAAAGCCGACTCATGATTTAAAAAAATCTAAGCAGGAGACGGCTTTTCATCATGGAGCATAGGGCAACAGAGTTTGGCAGCTCAGCCCTATACACTACTACATTTGTGACATAAAGCCAACTGTTGAAGGTGCCCACCAGCTTTGGAGCTGTGATGTATGGCAAAGTAAGCAAAAAATTTATTAGCAGCTATCACATTACTTAACTTATGTTAATAATATAAAGCAGAAATAGTTAGTGCACATTAATTACCTAGAGGTAAAAATCTTGCCCATAAAAAAGAAATGGAGGTTTTTCAATTATGCAAAGAGGACATTTGAAAAAAGTTTTTCCGGGGGGAAACACTTCGGAAGGTTTTTACTCTTTCTATAACTACATAATTTCCCCTGAAGCCAGACGAATCCTGGTTATTAAAGGGGGTCCCGGTGTAGGGAAATCTACGTTTATGAAATACCTCGGAGAGCAAATGCTAGAACAAGGTTACAATGTGGAATATCACTGCTGTTCCTCGGATAACGGTTCCATTGATGGAGTTGTAATCCCACAAATCGGCATTGCCTTAATCGATGGCACCGCTCCTCATATTGTCGACCCTAAAAATCCAGGTGCAGTTGATGAGATTATCCACCTAGGTGACTATTGGAATGAAGAAAAAATGCGCAAAAATAAAGAAGCGATTTTGCGCATCAATAAAGAAGTGGCTAGATGTTTTCGCAGGGCTTACGGTTACTTGGCTCAAGCCAAACTGCTGAATGATGAAATTGAAAGCTACTACCAGGACAGCGGCGCATTGAACATAGCCGGTTTAAATAAAATCGCCCTGGAACTCATCTCTGAAATCTTCCCGGGCGTTTCAGCCGGGCTTATACCAAAGGAGCGCCACCTGTTCGCCTCCGGTATCACCCCTAAAGGCCCTTGCAATTACTTTGAAACAATCTTCAACGGTATGAACAAACGGTACGTCCTGACCGGAGAACCAGGTACCGGAAAATCTACAATTGTAGAAAAGATTTACCGCACTGCATTACAGCTTGGCTATGATGTGGAGGCCTACCACTGTTCCTTAGTTCCTTCCAAGCTGGAGCACCTGCTCATTCCCGAACTAGGAGTAGCTATCGTGACGAGTTCCGAACCGCATCTTTACCAAACCAACTCAGCAGATACCGTTGTGAATACAACAGACTACGTTAACAAAGCAGCCCTGTCGCCTTTCCAGGAAGATTTAGCAGAGGCAAAGGGCAGATATCAAAGCGCTTTTGACCGCGCTGTAGCTTACATTGCACGGGCTAAAGCAAACCACGACAAGTTGGAGGAATATTATATTCCCAATATGGACTTTAATAAAATCAATTCGTGCCGGGAAAAAATTTACCAGCGTATCCTGAACTATGCCGCCGAAATTTAGCATATTTACCATTTAACCCTCAGTTTACTCGGCTTGTTTAATCACTGCAGTTATTGGGCATGTTAATAACGTAATCTCAACGGGAGGGTTAAAGCATGCCCATAAAATCGCTTTTTAATACCAGTGGTTCGTATGAAGTTATGGCTGCCAAGAATAATAACTCGGTGGAGTTGACCATCGTTTTGGATAAAACATGGGCAAAACAGTTAGGTTTGCCTACCAACAAATTTTACACGCGCGAACCCGATACCGGGCTGGAATTACATGAAGATTGGTTGGAACAGAAATTATGGGCTGAAATTGCGGAAGCAGCCCGCCCAATTAAAGTTACCGATTATTATTATCCCACGGATGTCTATTCAACTCAAAGCATTCCGGAAAATACAAACAAATAAAAACTAAATAACAGAGGACACCCTATTCAGAGTGTCCTTAACTTTTTTAAAAACTAGCAGGAGTAGCGGTAGCCATAACTCTGGCTATTGTATCACCGACATTTACCCAGCGGTGAGGTATATGGGCCGGATAGTAAATTACATCTCCTTGACTCAATCTGTAAACATCCTTCTCATCCAGCACCACTTCTACTTCTCCTTCAATTATATAGGTAAATTCATCGCCATAATGACAGCTTGGTTTACCTGTATCCATGCCCGGTGGAATATTAATTATACTAGATTGCAACTTCTCATTCTCCGTGGCAAACAAAACATTTATAGTAACTTTTTCATTGTTACGTATATATTCATGTCGCTCATTTTTGCGAATCACTTTGACCAATGGCTTGGTCTCTTCTTCAAGTAAAAAAAATACTGAAGGCACTTCCAAAATTGAGGCAATGTCTTTTAACAACGCTACGCTAATATTTGCACGGCCATTTTCCAGTTGACTTAAGTAAGAAACGGATAAATTCAACTTCGAGGCCATGTCTTGTAAATTTAACCCCTTTTTCTTTCTTAGTGCTCTAATCCTTCTGCCAACGCTTTCCATGGCTCCCCCTCGTACTGTCTTATTTTTTTAGTATTATTAAATTTAATTTATCATATTAAAGATATGTTCACAAGCCTATTTGGCCCGATTTAAAAATTAAACGCAAAAAATTTATTATTGGATACAATTTGAAGATCGTTTCTATTTCTTTATAAAATAACCAGGATTTAGCAGGGTTCATAGAGAATATTAAAAATATTACTTAAATAACCACCCATGCCTGGAAGGCACAACCAATCATGAAAATTAGCTAAGTTATTGCAAAGGTTGGATTTTTTGCTACATTGAAATTATCAGGGACAAAGGTTGATTTTATTTTGATGGTATAACCTCGTTAAATAACCTAACTTGATTGCTTTTGAGCACAGCCAATTGTCGCCCCTTGTTCTTAAGGACTTGGGAACAGCACGGGTACTAAAATCTTTATTTCTCGAGCAATCATCCCTGAAATTCTTTGGAGCAGGAGTGAGTTACATGCAAGACATCCTGGAAATATGTTGTGGTCTTGATGTCCACAAAGAAACGGTTGTAGCCTGCCTATTAAAAGGCAATGTTGACGGGGAACCGGTTAAAACCATCCGCACCTTTTCCACCCTTCTTGCCGGGCTAGATGAAATGAAAGTTTGGCTAGAAAATGAGAACTGTCGGCATGTTGCAATGGAAAGCACCGGCATCTATTGGCAGCCTGTATATAACGTGTTGGAAGAAGCCTTTGACGGCAGTATGGTTTTGATTGTTGCCAATGCCCGGCATATGAAAAATGTACCCGGTAAAAAGACCGACATGAAGGACGCCGAATGGATAGCTACCCTTTTGCGTGCCGGATTATTAGAAGCAAGTTTTGTTCCTCCCCAACCAATTCGGGACGTCCGTAATCTGACCCGGTACCGCAAAAGTATCATCGAGGAAATTACGTCACAGAAAAACCGGATCGAAAAACACTTACAAAGCTGCGGCTTTAAGCTCTCTACCTTCCTGACCGATATCTTCGGCGTATCGGGCCGGGCGATTATGGATCATCTTAGCCACCATGGGAAAATATCCGCCCGGGAAGTAGAGAATTTTGTAAAGGGGCGTGCTAAGAATAAGCTCCATGAGATCAAACAGGCTGTCAATGGCAAAATGGATGTTCATCAAAGAGAGTTTCTAAAGCTATTGTTAGGTTGGCTAGATCAGCATTACGAGCATCTCCGTCAAGTAGAGCAAAACTTAGAAGAAAAACTGGCTCAGTATCAAAGACAACTAGAGCAACTAGACGGCATACCGGGCATTGATAAAACTGCAGCAGCAGCCATTTTGGCGGAAATCGGAATTGATATGAGTCGTTTTAAAACCGCTGAACATATCTGTTCCTGGGCGGGCTTAAGCCCCGGTAACAATGAAAGTGCAGGAAAAAAAAGTCCACTCGTACCACCAACGGTAACACCTATTTAAAACGGATCCTATGTGAAGTTGCTTGGTGCATCACCCGAATACGTCAAAGCTACTTATCATCCTGGTATTGGAAAATCAAACAACGCCGTGGCGCCAAAAAAGCTCTTGTTGCATTAGCCAGAAAAGTTCTCGTAATAATATACAACCTGTTAAAAAATGATGCTGATTACGATGAAACATCCTTTGAAAAAGCCAAACAAAAACAGGAAAAGTTCCGAGTTAAAAGGATTATTGCTGAAGCTAAGAAACTAGGTCTGGAGGTGATAGAACCCCACGAGGTTGCTTAACAGCTACAATGGTTTTTCCAAAAGAATTAATTTCACTGATGCAAGATCTGCATTGGCTAGTTAATTATTACCTTTTTACGGGTTATCCTGGTTGCCATATGCAGTTGTTAAAGAATATTTCAAATTTATTTTCGTACTAAAAATAATAGAGGTGACAATATGCCTAATTACATTATGGAATGGCTTTCAGTCCAGGAAGAGCGCCTCTTGCTGCACCTGCTTAAAAGACATGAGACCCCCATAGTGAAACTTAAGGGCAGACCAAACTTAATTTTAACCAATCAACGACTTTTACAAATCCAAGGCGTAAAATTCCAAACTTACCAACTTAATTCCCTGACTAAAGTCTATTTTAAAGACCACCTTTTGCTTTGCAGTTTGAAAATAGCTTTTAGCCCGCAATCGGGAAAAACCTTCCAAACTTTTTACTTCGGCCGAAAAAAAAAGCCGCAGGTCCATGCGGCATTTACAATAATCAATCAGCTCGTCCTTTCCATACTTAACAACGCAGGTTAATCAATTTTTCGCGCGACTTGCATTCCAGTGCATTTTCCTTCAATCCAATTTAAACAGATTTTGCAATCAGGTTTATCCGCGCTGCAATTCAACAACGAAATACCAAAGCCTTGGGCCGTGCGGAATACTTTTTTAGCCTCGTTTAAAAATCGTATTGATCACTGTTTTCCCGCTGGCAACAGCCATATCCATAAACCCGTGGCGTTTCCGGAAAATATCCTCCAACGCTGCCACGAGAACATCCAACTCTTCGTAGGAAATCGTGAGCGGCGGTTCCAGCCGGATAACATTTGGGTTATTCAAAGTATAGGCAGTAATGATGTGATACTTATTTTGTAATTCTCCCGCCACCAAAGCTCCTAAATATTCTTCCGACAATTTACTAATCATCCCACCGGTAATTTTATTAAGAAGTCCTTGGACCGGTTTTTCGAATTCCAAACCAAGCATCAAACCCCGGCCACGCACTTCTTTGACCATAGGGTATTTAGCTTTGAATTCGCCCAGTCGCTTGATTAAATAAGCCCCTTTTTCCCGTGCTTCTTCCGCCAGGTTCTTTTCAATTAACAAATTTATAGATGCAATTGCAGCAGCCGCTGCCCTGGTATTGCCACCGAAAGTGGAAGTATGCAGCAATGCTTTATCCATGCCTCCGTAAGCCTCTTCCCATATTTTTTCGTTAGTGATATAAACCCCAATAGGCGCAATTCCACCACCGAGGGATTTAGCCAAACACATTATATCAGGTACAACATCTTCAAACTCGCAAGCAAAATTATAGCCCGTCCTGCCAAAACCGGTTTGGATCTCGTCTACAATCATTAAAGCTCCATAGTGCTTGCAGAGTTCTTTAGCTTTTTTTAGATAACCTGCCGGAGGTACAATGATTCCCCCTTCCCCTTGAATTGGCTCCACAATAAACGCTGCTACATCCTGGGATTTCAGCTCGTTTTCCAAAGCCGTTACCTCGCCGTAAGGTACAGCCAGACACTGGGGCAAAAGTGGTGTAAAAGTTTTTTGGTATTTTTCTCTGCCCGTTACTGACAAAGCTCCAAAGGTTTTACCATGGAAAGAACCATGGCAGTAAATAAATTTGCTCTTTTTAGTTGCAGCCCGCGCTAATTTCAATGCTCCTTCGACAGCCTCAGCGCCACTGTTCCCAAAAAAAGATCTTTTCAGGTTCCCGGGAGTTATTTGCGCCAAATTATGTGCTAAAGCAGCAGCCAATGTACCTATGGATGCCTGCAAAATGTTTGGTAACTCTTTAACCTTTTCCACTTCGCGCATCACTTCCGGAGGATTATGACCAAAGTTCAGTGCGCCATACCCTCCCAAGAAATCCAGATAAACATTTCCTTCACTGTCCCAAACCTGCGTTCCTTGAGCCTTCACAAACTGCTTATCAAAATTCAAAAGGGAAAACATGTTTGCCAGACCAGGGTTAACATATTCCTTGAACATCTCCCGGATTTCCTTACGCGAGAGATTTAAAGCATTATCCACCGAATAAAGGCTATGCATATTTAATCCTCCTAACAATCTGGAATATTTCCGAGTCTACTACTCCCTATGTATTCGGGAATTGCTGTCAAAATCCTCCCCTTAAATTATTTGCCTTGAACAAATTGGCTAAGAGTCATTTTTTGGCATAATTTATAGAATTTATTTATTATATATTGCTTTATTTTTACCCACACTATTACTGCTGAGCAACTAATATCTAAGGAGGATTTACCATGACTGTTGGCACTAAAATGCATCAAACCCTGTCTAGCCTGGAAAGCGCTACCTCAACTTTAAAAACTTTTGCCTTGGAAACCCAGGATAAAGGTGCCAAGCAAATGTTTTCGGACTATGCTAAGCAGCTTGAAGGAATTTGCCAGGGCCTGCAAGGCAGGGTAAATTATATTGAGCAGCAAGAACCACAGTACAAGGTATTCTCCCCAGAAGTAAGCGATAAATAATAGGGTGCCTGGCCGACTGGTTCCAAGCGTGCCATAATATCTCCATAAAATCACGGAAATGGAGGATAATAAGATGGACGCTAAAGAACGGCAGGTCCTGGTTGCCGAATGTCGAGCTAGTGGAATGACCGCAAAGGCTTGGTGTGAACAAAAAGGGATCAAATACCGGCAGTACGTTTCCTGGGCAAGCAAAGTTAACAGGAAAAATCAAATGGTAACAGAACACGGGAAACAGCAGTGGGCTGCTGTAACGTTGCCGAAAGAAGAACAGGTTGCGGGCCGAATCAAGTTAAACTGCGGCAAATGGACCATCCATGCTGATCCCGGATTAAACTTGGCGTTGCTTGCAGACGTGCTGAAAGTTGTGAATAGCTTATGTTGAAGGACATCAACAGCTATGACGGGATTTATCTTGCTTGCGGAGCCACGGACCTGCGCAAGTCCGTCGATGGTCTGGCTATAACGGTAAAACAAGAATTCAAAATAGATCCCTTCGGCAACTATTTGTTTCTCTTCTGCAATAAAAATCGCAACCGGTTAAAAGCCCTTAGCTGGGATCGCAACGGTTTTATCTTGTATTACAAAAGGCTGGACGGGGCAGGAGCTAAGTTTATATGGCCCCAAAAGCCAGACGATATGAGAAGCATAACGGTTAAACAGCTTAGCTTGCTCATGGAAGGAATGTCTATTGATCCCCCAAAAGGTTTTGGCGATATTAAAGCCAGAGATTTTTACTAAAAACAAATAAGAACGAAATATTCAAAGATTATTTGGAAAAATGGACTCAAAAACCTTGATTTTGCTAGGTTTTTGGGTCTTTTTGTGTTATAATGAGAGTATGAGAACATTTGATTTAACGGGCCTAGCGCCTGAGGTAACTGCATACATAACATCCCTGGAAACGCAAGTGCAAGACCTGAAAGTGCATGTAGATCGGCTTACGAATATACTTGCCAACTTTCAAAAGGCCATGTATGGGCAGTCCAGTGAAAAGAGAAAATATGTGCTTGGCCAAGATGAAAACCAGCCTTCTCTTTTCAACGAAGCTGAAGCCGAGGCTGACCGCAACGCACCAGAGCCTGAAACAATTACTGTTTCCGGGCATGTTCGCAAAAACAAACGGACCAAAGAAGAGCTGGCGGCCAATGTTCCTGTGACCGAAATTCTCTGTGAGTTGGATGAAGAAAAGCGTGTCTGCGGGGAATGCGGCGGGAAAATGAGAATCCTCGGCAAAGAAACTGTACGGGAAGAATTGGAGTTCATACCAGCCCAGACGAGGCTTTTACGCTATGTCCGGGAAAGCTATGTCTGCGAAAGCTGTGAGAAGGAGACTGGAGAAGCTACGATCATGAAAGCGCCCGTTCCTGCTCCGGTTATAAAAAAGAGTCTTGCTTCTCCCTCGTCCGTAGCTTACACCATGTATCAGAAGTATGTGAACGCCATGCCGCTGTACCGCCAGGAAAAAGATTGGGAAAATCAAGGTATTGCTTTATCCAGAGCAACATTGGCTAATTGGATCATCCGGGCAGCAACTGACTGGCTCGAACCTCTTTGGGAAAGGATGAAATCTTATCTTCTTAAAGAGCCTGTGATTCATGCGGATGAGACTGTGATCCAGGTACTTAAGGAAGAAGGTAAAAAACCATCGTCCGAATCGCGGATGTGGGTGTATTGTTCGGGCAACACCGGAAATCCCCCGATAATACTTTATGAATACCAGCCCACACGTTCCGGAGAACACGCCCGGCGCTTCCTGCAGGGATTCAGCGGTTATCTGCAGACCGATGGCTACAGCGGATACGACAAGGTACAGAATGCCACTAGATGCGGCTGTTGGGCCCATCTAAAGCGCAAGTACCAGGAAGCGCTGCCTAGGAGCGGAGATATCCGGGGTTCTACTGCTGCCATTGGGTTTGAATATTGCAACCAACTTTTTGCTATAGAAAAGAATTTAACAGAACTTACTCCGGAAGAACGGAAACTTAAGCGTCAGGAACAGTCCAGGCCTATCTTTGAGGCTTACTTGTCGTGGCTTGAAACCGTGAACCCTCTCCAAGGCTCAAAACTTGCCGAGGCCATAACTTATTCCTTAAACCAAAAACCTTCACTAGGCGTATTTCTTGAAGACGGGCGCATCGAATTGTCCAACAACCGGGCTGAGAACGCAATCAGGCCGTTTGTAGTCGGCAGGAAATCCTGGCTGTTTGCCGACACAACCAAAGGAGCCAGAGCCAGTGCCATTGTTTACAGCATTGTCGAGACAGCCAAAGCTAACAAACTCAATATTTTTAAATATCTGGTACATATCTTCAGCACAATGCCAACACTTGACTTCAAGAATTGTCCCTCGCTTCTTGAGGACTTAATGCCTTGGTCCGAGAATCTCCCTGATTATTGTCATAACAAAAATTGTTAAATATATAGATTATCTGGGCTCCGGTACGGGCAAAGGCTGCTGTGCCGGGGCTAATCTTTTTCATGCACCCTATTATTTATCGCTTACCCCCAGAAGGCCAGCAACAATAACTATTTAAGCCCTTAACTATAAAGGTTAAGGGCTTAAATACTATATGCCGTAATGAAAAGCAGTGGTGAACACCTCTTGTATTTTTTTCGTTTCGCCACAGACTTCGCATCTTCCTGTTAGCTTTTTATCCATTGGGACCAAGTAAACTTCATGATTTTTCCCGGCCAGTTGTAGGCATTCTTCACACAGATAAAGGCGGGCATAACAATGACGGTTTTGAACTGTTGTCAAACCTGCTCCCCTCCCCTCCAGTGTTTTTCCATAATTATTATACGTTAAATTTTACGGAAGTGGTAGCTGGACTGAATAAAAAATAAGGGGGGCGCAATTCCCCCCATCAAGCCCTATTCTTCCAGTGCCCTTTCAGCCGCCTTAAGGATATTTTGATAGCCTGTGCAGCGGCAGAAATGACCTGATAACTCTCTCTTGAGTTCCTCTCTGGTATATTTTTTCCCGCTCTCGACCAGGGCAGTGGTAGTCAGCACCAGGCCCGGTGTACAAAAGCCACACTGGATGGCCCCTTCTTCAATGAACGCTTTCTGCACTTTGGTCAGCTCACCGTTTTTGGCTAAACCCTCAATGGTTGTGATATTCTTCCCGTCAGCCCAGACTGCCAGATAAATGCAGGAGTCAATAGGTGTACCGTCAACCAGCACGGTGCAGGCCCCGCATTCCCCCACACCACATCCTTTTTTGACCCCGGTGTATCCTAGGATATTTCTCAAGACTTCTAAAAGGGATTGACGAATGTCCACCTCTAAGCTTACCGCTTTGCCATTTACAGTAAAGGATATTTTTTTATGCAACTTCCCCACCTCCTGCATTACGAACGGCCGCCTTCAAAGCCCTTTGGGTAAGCTCTTCCACCAAGTGCTCCCGGTATTCTTTTGAAGCCCGCCATGAGGTTCTGGCCTTGGTCGATTTTACTGCTAGTTTACCGATTACCGCAATAATTTCCTCAGAAATTGCTTTACCCCGAGCGAAGCTCTCCGCTTCCTGGCATCTAATGGGCGTAGGAGCCGCTACCCCAAGGCCAATGCGCACATCTTCGATCAGCTTACTTTCTGTGATTTTACACAGCACAGCAACGCCTAAAGTAGCAATATCCATGGCATTGCGCATGGCGAATTTAATATAGTGCCCACCGAAGCCCTGATAGTTTTCGGGCGTAATGATTATCTCAGTCAGTACCTCCCCAGGTTTTAAATCAACCTTGCCGGGTCCCAGGTAAAACTCCTGAATGGGAATTACCCGCTCCCCTTGACTAGTTCTTAGCTTTAACTTGGCATTCAGGGCAAACAAGGTGGATGCACTGTCGGCAGAGGTTGCGCCATTGCAGATGTTCCCGCCGATAGTTGCGATGTTCCTGATTTGGGGTCCTCCCATGGAAATAGCTGCTTCCCCCAAAACCGGAATGTTTTTCTTGATCACCGGGTCATTATAGATTTGGCTGAAAGTGGCTAAAGGACCGATAATGATAGTACCGTCCTCTAGTTTTTTTATATCTTCCAGCTCCTTTAGCTTTCTAATGCTTAAAAGCTCTGCTTTTTCCAGTTGTCCGCCGTGCATTTTAATTAAAACATCTGTCCCGCCTGCGATGATTTTCAAGCTAGGATTATCGGCGAGAAGCGCTACTGCCTCATCTACTGTTTCTGGGTCATAGTACCCTTGAATATTATACATTAATGTGTCACCGCCTTCCTAGATTAATCCTACTTCTTTAAACTTCTCGAACACCCGCTGCGGGTTCATGGGCAGCCGGTTAAACTCGACCCCGGTGGCATCCAAAACAGCGTTACGGATAGCAGGTGCAGGTGAAATAGCCGGTGGTTCACCCAGAGATTTATGACCGAAAGAACTTGTTGGATCAAAGGTCTCAACAAATGCCACACCGATATCAGGGGTGTCCATGATTGTGGGCAATTTGTAATCCAGTAAATTATTATTGAGAGGCTTTCCTGTTTTTTCATCAAAAAGCATCTGCTCGGAAAGCGCGTACCCAATCCCCATACTTACACCGCCATGGACCTGGCCTTCCGCCAATTGGTGGTTTAAAATTTGTCCCGAATCATGAACATTAAAGATTTCCAGGACCTGAATTTTGCCTGTTTTTATATCTACTTCTACCTCTGCAAACGTTACACCAAAAGAATAAGCATTGATCCTGGCGTTATTTGTAGTATCGCTGGTGATCGGCTTCGCAAAAACAGTATCATAATAAGTTTGCATTGCGGCTTTCTCCAAAGGCATTACAATTTCCCCGGAATGCTTGTAAATTATATTGGCATCTCTAATATCCAGCATATGGGCAGGTATATCTGTCATACCCCAGACAAAATCGAGGATTTTTTCCTTGACTTCTAAAGCCGCTTTTTTGACAGCCATACCTGTAACGTAACTCTGTCTTGAGGCGTATGCGCCCGTATCAAATGGCGTAATATCTGTATCCTGCGTGGAAATAACATGGACCATATCCATTGGAATTCCTAATACTTCGGCCACCATTTGAGCAAAGACAGTGTCGCTGCCCTGACCTATTTCCGTGGCGCCGATTTGGAGCTGCACAGAGCCATCCTGGTTCAAAACAATCCTCGCCCCGGCGATTTCCAAACTGACCGGATGGGTTCCCGAAGCATAGCTGAAGCACGCCATACCTAAACCACGACGTTTAGTACCTGTTTGGTTGACATACCGGGCTTTTTTCTCTTCCCATTTAATCAACTCTTTGCCTTTTTCTACGCACTCCCGGATCCCACAGCTTAGTACCTTATTTTTGCTTACGGGTTCTACAAAGCCGACTTCAACAAAGTTTTTCTTGCGAAGTTCAATAGGATCCATATTCAGCTTTCTGGCAACGTCGTCCAGATGACATTCAAATGCATAGAATATTTGAGGGGCACCGTAACCGCGCATTGCTCCGGCTGCAGGCAGATTGGTATAGACAGTTAACGGCTCGTATTTGAAACCTTTTACCGGATACAAGGGCCGGAATTTACTGCTTGCGCTCATGGCAATAGAATGTCCATGGGAGGCATAGGCCCCGGTATTGGATATGGTTTTAATATGAATACCAAGCAGCTTGCCGTCTTTTGTCAATCCCGTTTTGATTTTGAATTTAAAAGCGTGGCGAGTCCTGGTGTCAATCATTACCTCTTCCCTGGAGAGTTCTAACTTCACCGGGCGGCCACCGACCGCCAAAGTCATGGCAGCAGTTAATGGCTCGATTGTCACTTCTTGTTTGTTTCCAAACCCGCCGCCCACATAAGGCTTGATTATGCGCACCTTGCCCCAAGGAATACCTAGCGCTTGTCCCACCACTCTTCTACAAATATGAGGGATCTGGGTAGAAGTAATAATTACTATACGCCCATCCGTATCCACGTAAGCTTGTGCTACTTGGTTTTCCAAATGGCAGTGTTGAACAATGCTGGTTTCATACTCACCTTCAAAAATATGGTCCGCTTCTTGAAAAGCCGCCTCCAGATCTCCATATTCATTTCCATTAGAAGCAAGGATGTTGCGCTCACATCCTTCATGAATTTGGGGTGCACCCTCCTTCATCGCATCTTCAGGAGTGAGAAGTGGTTCCAGGACTTCATACTCTACCTCAATGAGTTTCAATGCTTCTTCAGCAATTAACTCATCAGTTGCTACTACTGCAGCAATGGCATCGCCCACAAAACGCGCCTTATTAGTCAGAATAGAACGGTCTTCCTTATCCCTATGCTTTGGGTCAAGCGAATATGGGTGCCCTGCTGTGGCAAATTTGGTTTGGGGAACATCTTTATAAGTTAAAACCGCCTCTACACCTGGTAAAGCCTTTGCTTTACTTACATCAATATTTTTAATCACGGCATGGGCATAGGGGCTCCGCAGGATTTTCCCCACCAGCGTATCTCGTTCAAAAAAATCATCAGCATACTTTGCTCTACCTGTTACTTTTGCAACTGCATCAACTCTTTTGATGCTTTTTCCGACTACTGAATAGGTCATTTTCTCCCCTCCATTTCTTGATTTCTGAGCAAATTTACATATGAAATCTCTTGAAACCAACCCCCTTTTTTAGTCAGGGTTGAAAATAAAAATAAAAACCCCCTAATTATCCTAAAGAAAATTTTGGGGTTCGTTTTCGAAGAGTACTGGGATGACCCTTGTATTGCTAATTACGGAGTAAATAACATAATACCTTTTCTCCGGCTTATTAAGAAAAGTGGGTAAGCCGTAAGAGCGACTTCAAAAATCCTCTACCCAACAGCTAAACAGCTTAGGGCAAGTTATTCTTGTAGCCGGACTATTTACGGTTACCCGGTAGAAACTCTCGGACCATATTACCGAGGATATACAAGAAGTTATGCACTTGCCTAAATTGATCCAACGCCAAATTCATAACATATTTCCCATTCGATATTATACTACATTATCCTGCTTTTTGCACTGGTAGATTTTAAGTTGGACTTAAAAAAATTTGAGGAGGCCTAGTAGTATTTAATAAGTCACAAAATTTTGCGTATAGAATTTTCCTTCTACGCCAGCCCCTAAATGTTTAAAATCCTTGTTTAAAACATTGGTCCTGTGGCCTAAGCTGTTCATCCACCCTTCATGGGCAGCAATGGCATCAACATAATTGTAAGCAATGTTTTCTGCAACTATCCTGTATTTTATTCCTGCCTTTTGCATCCTATCACTTAAATGTCCTGAATTAGGTGAAGTGTGTGAAAAGAAATTGTGTTCCAACATGTCTCTACTATGGGAGCGGGCGACATCAGCAACTTTCTCATCCCATTTTAACAGCGACAGTCCTTTTTGAGCACGCACCGCATTGACCAAATCAAAAATCTGTTGCTCATAAGCCCTTTCAACAGCGTCTAATTGGGCATCCGAAAGTTTTGGTTTTCCGAAAGAGGGTTGCTTGCCGAAATAGGTCCACTGCATGTTATAATTGCCTGCAGCCATACTCATAAAAGTATATAAATCAAGGACCCGTACAGCGGCAAGTCTGTTATTATCATGAATATCAAAGAAAAACTCAGTAACTAAATTACTCTCAATTTTGATAGGCCTTTCTTGAAATTGTTCTGCACTCTCACTTATAGTAAAATCAGCGTTTTGATAAGTAAAATTTATTTTATTTACCAAATCCAGTTTTTGCTCGATGTCTGCTCTTGCGCTCCCCAAGCTAATTCCATTGGTTGTCCAGTTATAGGAATTAGTATATAAAGCAACTACTTTATCTTCCTTCACTCCGACTTGAAGGTAGTTTTTATAATCTTTGTTATAGATCCACCAGTCAAACCCATATTCCCCCGGGTCTTTACGCTGGGGCTCCCCTAATTTTTCAACTAAAGCCTTGGTTGAAATTCCAATATATGCTTCAACATTTTTTGTACCTTGCATCAATGTAGCTGGTAAGCTCGGTCTAATCTCAGGTTTCTTACCAACCCAAATAGTATTTGTTTTTGCATCCCATCCAACCGCTTTCCCCAAAGCTTCTGAAATAAACCTTAAAGGTACATATGTAGTGCCATCGTAAATAAATCCCAAAGGTACATTTTTATTGCCGTTAAAATATTGCCCATCGGAATTACCCTTTTGCATACCATCAAAATAATATTTTAGGGGCAAAATCTGCACCTTGATCTCCTGTATAAAACCCGCCGCCCAGCCGGAATTCATCATTAATACGGTAAAAAAAATCCCTGTAACTAGGCCTGCTACAAACTTTATCAAAGATTTCATCATACCCCTCCAGCACAAGTAAGCGTTATAAATATTATACGTAAGCTGCCTGAGAAATTTAAGGGTACTTTTTCTATTCTCCTATATAGTTCGCTTTCTGGCAATGGAAAAGATGAATTGATTTAAAATTCGCGAAGTATAGGAGAAGTTGAATGGGGTCTAAAATACGTTTTGTCAAAGTTTTAGTCAAACTATACGAAAGAGGTAAAAGCTGCACGAAAAATGGTCGCCAGATGCAGTTGCCAGCTCATTTGATGGTAGTAAAGGGTACAACAGCAAACAAAATGCCCTTGGGATGATTGTTTCAATCCACGCACCCGCGTGGGGTGCAACAAAGTCCTTTTTGTCCTAAAACCAGCCCTATTTGCGTTTCAATCCACGCACCCGCGTGGGGTGCGACTCCGTCGAAGAGTCGTCGGAAAAACGTTCATCTAGTTTCAATCCACGCACCCGCGTGGGGTGCGACTCCATTTTTTCCTTTTTTCCTTCTTTTTATACGACAGGTTTCAATCCACGCACCCGCGTGGGGTGCGACCATGCGATAGGGCAAAAATAGTTTCCCGTTTGAGGTTTCAATCCACGCACCCGCGTGGGGTGCGACCCAAGTATAACCAATGTAATTCCCATTTGTATCTACGTTTCAATCCACGCACCCGCGTGGGGTGCGACTTCATGTCGAGCAAAAATATTTTACCGTAGCAGTAGTTTCAATCCACGCACCCGCGTGGGGTGCGACTTGAAGGTGTTAACAGTTGGTAGCTTATTTTCAGGTTTCAATCCACGCACCCGCGTGGGGTGCGACCAATTGGATCAAACACCTGCTACTCCAAAGGATTGGTTTCAATCCACGCACCCGCGTGGGGTGCGACAAAGCAAAGTCCCCCAGGAGCTATACACGTACAACGTTTCAATCCACGCACCCGCGTGGGGTGCGACGCATACAGGGTATATGTAAGTCCTAGCACCCAGGAGTTTCAATCCACGCACCCGCGTGGGGTGCGACACAACACCGTTGTAGACACAGTAAAACACAAAATGTTTCAATCCACGCACCCGCGTGGGGTGCGACGCCACCACTCCCCTTTACATTCCGGACACTTCCAGTTTCAATCCACGCACCCGCGTGGGGTGCGACATTGCTTGGTATATCATTCACAATTTCTTTTTCTGGTTTCAATCCACGCACCCGCGTGGGGTGCGACATAGAGAAAAGATTAGCCCAGCTTGGTTTTGTGAGGTTTCAATCCACGCACCCGCGTGGGGTGCGACAGCAAAACTATCGGATTGACCCCCGAATTTTGGACAAAGTTTCTTAATTTCTCACGATTTCACACGATTGCATCTTTGTTTAACCTGTTGATTATTTTCTTATGGTTTAAGAAGTGCGTCAAGGTTTCGCTTCGCCGCGTTGCGACCTTGACCCTTTCTTAAACCATAAGATTTTATTCTTACAGGTTAAACAAATAGTTTTAAATTGTAATTTTCAAGACTTTTTCGCCATCTCTAAGGTATTTGTAGAATTCTTCAGGTGGCACATACCCGATGCTTGAGTGAAGTCTTTGCTTATTGTAACGCTTGATATATTGTGCTACTACTTCATATACCTCAGCATAGGCCGCAAATTCATAGCGGCTAAAGCATTCATCTTCTAAAAGTCGGTGAAAAGCTTCTATATGTGCATTTTTGTTTGGAGTTTTAAAAGGGATCCGTTCATGTTCTATCCCTAGTTCCTCACATACTTTCTCAAATACATGGCTGATAAATTGCGGCCCGTTATCTGAGCGAATTACAGGCTTATTTCCACCTTGATAAAGCTGGCGTTTTAATAATGCTGATTTAACCACTCTGACTGCATCTTCTGCTGTGCAACTAAGACCAAGGTGATAGTCAATTATATTTCTGTCGGCTACGTCAATAAGACTCAACAGGAAGAAAAATCGATTTTCACCCGCAATATAACCATATTTAACATCCATCTCCCAAAGCTGGTTAGACCCTGTAATAACCCGGTTTTTAGCTATTTTGCGTGGAAACGATGGTTTAAATTTTCTTTGTGGTCTAAGAATTTCCAGTTCTTTACATAGCCTGTAGACTTTCTTCTTGTTGATTATAAGCCTGAAATTTCGCTTTAGGGCGTAGGTTAATTTAAGATACCCGTAGGCATAACCTTCATCCGCGATAAGCTCTGTTAGCCATTCCTTAATTTGTTCATCGCTGATCTGGTTGTTGGCTTTATCTAGCGAGTAACCTGGGCAGGGTCTTCCTCCTCCCACACGTTTGGTAAGGCCAGTTCTTGAAATACGATAATAGTACGTAGAGCGGCTAAGGCCTACTATTTTTAGAACCAAAACTGCTTTGTAACCACGGCTAATCCATTTGTTGGCGATACTTACTTTATCTTCTATCGAAGGTTTGTTTTTTTTAACAAATCCTTAAGTATGGCTATTTCCAAATCTTTTTCGCCGAGGAGCTTTTTAAGTTTATCGTTCTCGGTTTCAAGTTCTTTATAGTAACTATTATCAATAGTTTTTTTCTTATTATTTTTAGGCACAGGAGGGTTTTTATATTGTTTTACCCATTTGGCAACCATTGATTTGGCAATTTCATGCTGCCGGGCCACTAAGGACATATTGCCAGTTTCAATTGCTTCTTTGACAATTTGTTGTTTAAATTCATCGCTGTATTTTTTCCTGGTCATAAAAATTCCCCCTACACTAAGTTTATCATTTCTTAAGAAACGATGTCCAACCTAGTTAGGGGGCTTAAGAGCTATTTGCTGATGTGCCATTTCCAAAAGTTTCAATCCACGCACCCGCGTGGGGTGCGACATGCATGGCTAAAGCAATTCAAAGAAAGCTACTTGTTTCAATCCACGCACCCGCGTGGGGTGCGACCCAACCACCAACACCTTTTTTACCTTTGTTGTGCGGTTTCAATCCACGCACCCGCGTGGGGTGCGACAATTAACTGGCAAAACAATTGATGATACCTGGTATGTTTCAATCCACGCACCCGCGTGGGGTGCGACAATTTTGGTTTATTAAAATGAAATATGCTCCAACAGTTTCAATCCACGCACCCGCGTGGGGTGCGACCTCCGCCAGCGGTGTTTAAGATACCGGGGCCAAAGTTTCAATCCACGCACCCGCGTGGGGTGCGACTGCTTTGTCAAGGTCAAGTTCAATGCATTTCTTAGTTTCAATCCACGCACCCGCGTGGGGTGCGACGAAATATTCCCTATTACGTTTATGTGCGCTCACTTGTTTCAATCCACGCACCCGCGTGGGGTGCGACTAGCCCAAGACTTAGAATCTTACCAATCTTCGTATGTTTCAATCCACGCACCCGCGTGGGGTGCGACCAAACAACAACCCCTATGGGTCTATCTGAAAATTGTTTCAATCCACGCACCCGCGTGGGGTGCGACTGCGCCTGCGAGTAAGCAACTTATCTCAAGGGTTAGCTATTCTATAATAGCGAAACACTTAATCAACGTAACCCCAAGATATAAGCTCGTATATGTTTTAATAGAAACATCGTTCAATTTACATTAGTGCGATGCCCGTGGAAAAACGTGTGAACATCAGGTTCGCACAAACTATTACCTAAACTATAATAGTCCCTTCAGGATCAAAAGTTGCTCTGGTTCCAACATGTTCAACCCTGTTTTTCCAGTTATTACCTAGATAATAATACCTTAAACTATCTTTTTCTTTATCTATTATCTCCTCCAACCTGTGCCTTAATTGCGCAAATTGAACAGGGTCCACCAAGCATTCAAATACAGAATTTTGAACCCTCTGTCCATAATTGATACATTGCTTGGCAACATGTCTGAGTCTCTTTTTTCCAGCTTCTGTTGTTGTATTCACATCATAAGTAATTAGTACCATCATTGAGTCAATCCTCCTTATTTCCAGACAAAGGGCGGATAGTCATCAAGGTCACCCCTTAAATATCGGGACAATAGCAAAGCTTGGGCATATGGCAATAAACCAACGGGTATTTTTTCGTTTAGATAAGGATGTGTTAACTCATCTCTTTTTCTTTTTTGCCAAGCCTCCAAAACTGTTTTCCTGGCCTCTTCTTTTAAAATTACCCCTCCTGATTCCTTCTTTACAAAATCTTCCCCTGTTATTTGCCGACGGTTAATAAGATTCAAAGCAAGCCTGTCCGCCAAATAAGGGCGGAATTCTTCCATCAAGTCTAAGGCCAACCCTGGCCTTCCCGGTCGATCACGGTGTAAAAAGCCTACATATGGATCAAGTCCAACGGCTTCAAGGGCAGACCTATTTTCATTAACTAGCAGGGTATAAAAAAAAGAAAGTAAGGCATTTACTTTATCCATTGGTGGCCTGCGGCTTCGCTCTTTCATGAAAAAGCTTTCCTTCTGATTTAAGATCATATCATCAAATACCGAAAAGTAATCTCTTGCCGTTTCTCCTTCTATACCCCTAATTTCTTCCAGGGAAGTAGCATTACTTACCTTGACAATGTTTTTGGCCAACCCTTTGCTTATCCGCTCAATTCTACTTAAATTACATTTATCTCCATGGTCACTAATAAAACGCCTTAAAACTGTTCTGCTGTTAGCAATCTTCCCCATAATAAACCGAGCAGCAAGTTTTGTACAATCACCTGCTGAATCTGCCATTCTGTATTGTTTGCGCCTTAGTAGTACATTACCCTTTACCGGCCCCGAAACACTAGCCAGGAATTTACCATGCTCGTTCAGAAAAGTTAAAGAAACGCCTCTTTCTGCACACAAACCTAATAAAGCCGGGCTGCTACCCATATAGCCAAAAGTCACTATTCCCTCCAAGTAATGAATGGGTGTGCGAAATACTTCCTTGTCCTGTAATCTGACTACCAAGTTTTCTCCGTCTTTAGCCAAAAAGGCGTCTGGAGTTGTAACATAAAGTACATTCAACAATTTTCTCATACACTATTCTCCCGCTGATTCTTCTTCCGCTTCTTTCACCAGACGTTTCAGATAATTGTCAGCTACATTTCTTTTTTTAGCAAGAGCAGGTATACACAAATCTACCATAGAACAACCCTTGCATCTTTTATCTTTTACTGCCGGCGGAGTTACCCCTCTTTCATACAAGTTATGCATTCTGGTTGCTAATTGTTTAACCCTTGCCCTCAACACCTCATTAAAATCAACCCTGTAGCGGTGCCTTGTCTCTCCATAAAAGAAATACCCATAATCTATTTTTAATCCTAGCATTTCCTCTAAGCAGATCGCCTGTGCACACAATTGTACTTCATCTCTATCATCGGGTTTTGGTTTACCTCTTTTATATTCAATAATAATGATTTTAAGAGAATCATCTGAGCCCGAATCTTGATAGTATTCAATTACGTCAGCCACACCGTATAAACCCAAGGATCTGGATACCAAAGGGACTGATCGCTCTACCTTGACACTGTTTCGTGTTTCCGTAAAATAGGGGTCGTCCACTCTATCGTGTAGTTGTTTACCTTCAACAGTCCTTATGTTTTCTTCCCACAGATTTTCAATATGGATCAGAGCCCACTGCCTCTCACAAAAGGCAAAGTGCTGTATTCCTGATAACATCAGCAGGCTGTCGTCATCATAAGTATCATAATTCATCATTTTTCTATTAGATCAACCCCGGTGGGCAGCTGAGAGCGATTAATCTTAACTTCATAGTCATCATAGGAACGGGCTGGGCGAACAGGAACTTTTCTGGTAACCTGTACTAGATCGAATAGTTTATACGCGGGCGCATTACCCAAAGCTGACTCATGCCGAAACACAACTAATTTGCGGGTAGCCATTTTACCCCTGGCGGCAGAATGATCATGGTCAAACATATTGACCAATGCCTCCCAGAGCAGTTCAAGATCATCATTGTTAAAACCAGTTTTCTGTGCTAGATAGGATGAAACATAGCCCTCCAACCTGTAAAGTGCATAGGGCACGATATATTTACGTCCCATTTCCCTGTCTTTCTTTTCGGCATCTTTTTCTGAAGTTACAGCCATTCTAGTGATAGTTACTTCCTGCTGAACAATAGGGTCTATACTTCTGGCAAAATTAAGTTGAACAGGACCCCGGACCTGGCCGCAGTTCACCTCCGTAGTCATCACTGCACCAAAAGCCCTAATATCAAAGAAGTGGTGGCACATAAACTTGGTAATTTTCTTAGCCTCTTCTTCATCTTTAGGCATTTTTTTATCCTTAGTGTTAGGCTCAATTCCTACAGCAGCGTAGGCTTTTCTGTGCTGGGAGTTCAAAACTGCCCCTTCTCGTACATAAATGTCATAACCCTCTATACCGCCCTTAACAATATCCACATAATTCCTGATTTTACGTTTCAGACAGACATCAGTTACCAGACCAAGGCCAGTCTCGGCGTCAATGCGGGGCATGTTGCCGGCGTCCGGGTCACCGTTAGGGTTGCCATTTTCCACCTCAAACAAAAGCACAAACTCATACCTGTTTTTAATCATATCAGCCATCTATTATCCCTCTTTTCTTTCATTTTTTGTAAAAAGCGCCTGACGCTGGTGATAATAACCCAACACAAAAAGTCCCTGTTCCTCTAAATTGAAATGGGAAGGGAAGGTGTCAATTTCGCCAATTACCTCCTCGATACGTTTGTCCATAGCACGACCGTACTCGGCTTTTGCTAGGTGGTGCTGTGCCAGTCTGATTAATATTGGAAAAACAAAACCAGGTGTAGCCGATGCAGCACCAAAATACCGGTCTTTTATCGTGGCATTCAAACCTGGATTGGCATCTTCCTGGGCTTTTTCCAGAAGGGCAAATAGCCTCCCCAACCTGTATGCTGTGTTTGTGTTTTGCGGATCTAAAGACATCGTAAACTTCACCTCATTTCCTCTGTTGTAATATCTCTGCTTCCTAACCAGAAAGGCCTTAATAATGGCTGCTCGGGCATAATTAACTTCTTGGTCTGCCCTAATGCGGGAGAGAATTGCATTATACAATACCTGAGGGTAAGGCATACCTGTCAGTACTGAACGCATCAATACACCACCTAAAAGCGGTGGAATCCTCTTTGCGTCCCTTAAAGGTGCTGTTTCCTTTAAAATCATGCTAATTGAAATAAACTCAGGGTCGTTTGCAAAACTCTTTATTATTGCCATGTCAATATAGTGCTGGCCTATTTTATCCAAAAAATTTCCGTAGTGATCAACATGCCAGAACCTGACTGAAAGACGGCTGGCATTGGGAGCAAGTCCCAAAATATAAAAATTTACATTGCGGTCGACACCTGTTAAGCCTGCACTAACCGGAGTCCCCGCCCGAATTCTAGCAAAAATATCATGAAGTAACTGCACTGTCTGCGGATCTCTAATGATTTGTTTTTGCTCAGCATCCTCATTATTTTTATTCATACCTTCAGCGGGGAAAAACAAAGCTCCCAGTAGGTCTTCCTCCACACCATTAGTTGAACGTTCAGCCCAAAAAACCGTTGTTGTATCTCCTATGCGTATCCTATGCTTTTCGCTGTTTAGCAGGTAATTGATAGCAGTTGTATAGCCGAACGCGACATGCTCGCTTACCGGTGCATTATAACTTTGGGACTTACCATATGATGTAAATGCTTCAAGATTAAAAGATACCAAAGAAGCACCACTCGACTGGGCCCCTGTTACCCCTTTGATACTTGGATGTAATCTGGCTATGGGCGACTTATGACCAGTGACTAAACACTGACCTGTTACTTCTGAATCCTGGCCCCCACAAAATGCATTCCATGCTGCCATGATAGCCGGTCGTTCGTGGATATAGCCTTCTGTCCCTTCCAGCCTGAATACCAGGTTACCGCCTTCCAATAAGTCATCCAAAGCTTCTACTATTTTAGGGTGGTTTATAGCATTTGCTACATCCCAACTGCGCAAAAAATTTAATACAGCAACTGCTCCCGCATCGTTTATTCCTTCAAGAATCTTCTGGTGTAGATTGACAAAAGCATCAAATGCCTCTTTCAGCCTCTCACTTTTATCCTTTTTCCCTTTTTGCTTCAGACCTAGTATATACGTACAGTTATCGCACATAAAATTGGCTGATACCCCAGAAGTCCGTTTTACCTGCTGTGGGACATCCATATCCCGTGGAACAAGCTTTTTACCTTTTTCCACGCGTAAATCTACAAGGTTAACCAGTTTGCCGGTTTGAGAAAGCACTATAGCATAAGAAACTTTGGCCTTACTGTATCCTGGCTTGCTTACCCCTGAATCCTGGTCTTCCAACAACCTTTCATAGTATTGGAAAAGAGCATTAATAATCATTTGCTTATCCCCCCTTCCTCCATCCGGGGTATTTCGATGGTTCCATCCTTCATAAGAGCCCTGAAAAATCTGGGAGTCATCTGATCAGCAAAATCAATATCCAGAAGCATCCACCCCAGATCTTTTTCTTTGCCTTGATATTGTGAGTGAGGAAAAGGCTCATCATCCTCTATAAGGCGAAACCTGGCAGGAAATTCCCGGCATCCCAGGTAAGGCTGGTGAAAACACTGCCCCTGCCTGGCTCGACGCAGCACAATGTTGTAATGCTTTTCCGGTTTATCTCCGGGTCCAGCCTTACCGGTCAGCTCAAAATGAGCTTCTATAACATAAGCAACATCCCTTAATAAAAGGGTGGCCCGCTGCTGCCGGTCATCCGCGGCGTACTGGCAAAGTTCAACAATTTCTCCTTTTATAGCCTTTTTCACATTTCCAGCAGGTATTTTGTCCCCAACTTCATTGCGACGTATATTGTCAAAACGAATTTCATTCAACACATGAATCCTGTCAACTACCCACCGGATTGCAGGTTTCCAGTGAATAGCTTCCAAGATCCCCCTGGCGGCAGAAGGAGTCATGACATCATAGCTAACCCTTTCCACCTTCATTTCCGGCCTGGTAAAACAGGCATAATCTCCCCAGACCAAAAGGCGAATACCATAACCCACGCCAATCTCCCCCCTTTTCTTTTAAATAATCAAAGTTTCTTTAAGTAACATGCTCTCGGTGCAGGGTAGCAGTCCTGTTTCCATACTGTAATTAGCTTTATAACCCTCTTCGCTAAGGACAAAAAACTTGCCCACAATAGCCTCGAGGATTCCGAGCCGGAGCATCTCCTTAAATTCATCCTCGTATACCTGAACGGTATAACACTGCAGTTTTCTGATGTATTGGCCGGAAAAATCATTCCACCTGGCTTCCTCCAATAATCTCTTACATTCATCGTCCCATGGGATTACTACGGCAGTTGTGTTATCTTCGATCAACTTAAATTTTTCAGCAATGCAACGGAAAGGGAACTTTAACAGCTTCTCCTGCTCTTTAATTTCGGCCATTATTCCTTCTTTATCCAACTTTTCTCCTTCGATGTTGTAAAGTATTGTAAAATAATCCTTAACTGCGTCCAGGCTGAGAGGATCTTCATATTGCCTTAAAACGTCTTCTCCTACTGCTGCCGTCCTGCTGAGCCAGCCCGCAGGCAAACCATGTTTTTCCGGCGTAAAGACATACACTTCGCCTTTTTCCGTGAAACCTTCCCTATTGCATCTTCCCGCTGACTGAGCAATCGAGTCAACTCCTGCCAAGCTGCGGTAAACAACTGGAAAATCAACATCAACTCCAGCTTCAATTAATTGGGTGGATATCACTCTGCATATCTGTGCTTTTTTCAACCTTTCCTTTATAGTTTGAAGCACTTTTGACCTGTGGGCGGGACACATGCGAGTGCTCAAATGGAAGACTCCTTCATTACGTACTTTTTCAAATATAATCCTAGCATGTTTTTTCGAATTGACTATGCACAATACCTGTTTATGAGATAAAAGTTTATTAGCCAACGAATCATCAGATAGCTCTCCAAGGTGTCTAATTCTCACCCTTTGCAAAGCCGTATATAATCCTTCCGGATCATCTATTATCTCCAGTGGCCTGATTTCTGGGGGGAGAAATTTGCTAAAAGCTGGCTGAGTAGCCGTACATAAAACCACCGTGGTATTGTAGTTGACAACAAGTTCAGCCAGAGCGTTGATGCATGGCCTTAAGAAACCAGTTGGGATCATTTGTGCCTCATCAATAATCACTACGCTCTTGGCGATATTATGTAGCTTCCGGCACCGAGAACTTCTTGACGCAAACAAAGATTCAAAAAACTGGACATTTGTCGTAACAACAACAGGCATGTCCCAGTTTTCGGAAGCCAGTTTCAACTTTTCTGAGGCTGTAGAATTGTACTCTGCTTCTGTTTGCCTCAAACTTTCGGGATAGGCAAAATTGCTGTGATGCTCTAAGATCTTGTCGTCACCAAATATATCTCTAAAAACAGCCGCGTTTTGTTCGATTATACTAGTATACGGGATTACATAGATGACCCTCTCGATACCATGCATAACCGCATGCTTCAACGCAAAAGCTATTGAAGAAAGTGTTTTCCCTCCTCCCGTTGGCACAGTAAGAGTAAAAAGCCCAGGCCCTAATCTAGCCTTCTCCCTACATTTGGCTAAAACCTGTGCCCTGTGCCTGTTAATTAGCGTATCAGGAGCATCATGACACTTCCTGTCCAGAAACGCCTCCAAAACCTGTAGCATATCCGCCAAAGAGGCTCGATTGCTACGCAGGAATGATTTATCAACGTTCAGCTCCTTTTCCGTATCAAGGAAATCTGCATCCACAAGGGCTGAATAGAGAAATCTGATAAAAAACTGGACACTAAAACCATAGCCCACAGGTGCTTTAGTTATAGGAAAAAACAGTTCTTCAGGTTTTGGAAGGTCAATCTCATTTTTAAAAGCACTATAATCCGGTAACGATTCTTTGGCCAACCTGCCTTCCAAGGAAGATTCATCGACTTTGCTGCCCCAATCGGGAAGGCCCGCGTGGTGACCTGCAATCACATAAGCCAGTATTCTGCCAAAAATTTTATACTGTATTTCTGCTTCTACAGCTCCCGCCGTAGAATGATCAACTTTATTATTGGCACCTTGTAGACGTTGTTGAAATTCATATGAGTATTTTCCGATATCGTGCAAAAGGCCGGCTATATATCCTAGCTTTTCCGCTCCGAAAGATTTGGCAAACATTGCGGCCAGTTTCGCAGTGTCCTCTAAATGTTTTTTTAACAAATGCCATTGGCTTTTATCTTTTTCACTGTCGGAATGTGCATAATATTCCATAGTTCCCCCCGCCATTTTCCGTGTTTAAAGGAATAGCATTTTATAGCCATTTTTATCTTTTCCTTGTTATATGTTTTTCCGTTACCTTCTTAAACAGCTCTACTGTGGTATTAGTATTACTTCATAGGGCTGTTATTTCCTTCCTGAAATTCCTTTTTCTTTTGTAATTCAACAACTTTTTACACAGAAACTTCATTAAAGTTTAACAAAAAAGGAAAGGCAGTTAAATACCCTTCCTTGAAATCTTCTATTATTAAAAACCCCTCGTATATAGCTACCATTGCCACCAGTAGTATATTTCCTTACTCAACAAATTTGCATATAGAGTTCCATGATTAGCTACCATAAAAAGGATCATTAACACAATTCTTTAAGGCGTTCTAAAATAAATCCTATGTCAATTGCCTCTTGCTCCAGCCGCACTCCTTTTTCCAGCATAAAACGTATGGTGGGATAGAATTCATTAAACGCAGGCTTCTCCAAAAGGTTTGCCAATTTCTTGCCGTAGCTTTTTGTAAACGGACTTGCCATTGCCAGGTGCTGTTGCAAAGCACCTTTGTCCATCCCCAGGGCTTTGATTGGCAGGCCCGTTTTATGTCGCAGGTCTGCCAAAATAGAGAACCCTCCGTAATCAATATCTCCCCAGTGGGCGAAGCAAACCTGACGTTGCATTCTTACGCAATAATCCTGCAATTTAAAAAACAGCTCCCGCCGGTAACGGTTGTGGTAGCCTCCCAGGTAAATCATAAAAACTTGCGGCGGTAGAGCTTTAGCCAGCTGGTAAAAGGAGGTCAGGTTTTCCACGCTTAATACTACTTTTGCTCCCAAATAAGTTATCTCCATGTTTTTGATAAACTCCACCGGCAAGCCTACAGCCGGCTGGAACAGGTTTAAATCAGCTTCCTGACCGGAGGCTCTTACCTTTAATGGCCCATGAAAATAAACATACTGGAGGCTGTCGATTATTCCAAACTCAGCCAAAATTGATTTTTTATCATCTTCTCTTTCTTCCCAAGCGGCCAAAGCAGGGTGATATTCTTTAAGGACTCTGATCACCGTATTTTCCACCTGCTCCAAAGCCTTGGAGTTTTGCAGCAGTTGCAGGCTAAAAACCCGCTTGGGGATTTCTTCCTTAATTTCCGGCAAAGCAGCCATAACCTTGAGCACTTTTTCAAAAGCCGCTAAATCGTCCAAATCAACATAAGCGGCAATCCCTTTTCCTTCTGTTATCCTTGTACTTATTTCCTGTACGAATTGCCGCGCCCAGGGCTCCAAATCCGGCAGATATTTGTCTAAAAGTTTTAAACAGGCTCCCTCCTTATCTGCCCGGGAGACCCTGCCCAGAAACGCATAGGCTTTGTCCAGGTTCAGAGCATTTAAACTGATCTTCTCCAGGATATTCCCTTCCTCATGCTTTTGCCAAATTAGCTGCACCAATTCTTGCTGTTCCAAACCTAAAGCGGCCTCATTTATTTCCTCTTTATAACGGGGTGTACTGTCGTCATAATAAAGAGGGAAGGTTTCCTTCACTTTGATGCTGATGCTGCGTTTAACCGCTTCTTCGTTAATTCTTTGGCTGCTTCGCTCATATTTATCCAATAACAAATTGAGGATTTTTTTACCATAATCCATCTAACCTTACCTCGCAGCTGAGAGCTTCTCCTTTTGTTCATCCTGCCAGGTCTCTTCCAGCAGCTGCATTTGCCTGTAGTCAGTCAGCCAAGTGTCGTGACCTTCCCGCATGACTACCACCGTGGTGGAAACATGGGGCGCTATGACCTCGCACTTATCCGAGGGAGCAGCCACAATCACCTGCATCCCGCACTGCCTGATAAATTTCAAGCAGGCTTCAATCCTCTCCCCATCCATGCGGTTAAACGCCTCGTCAAACATCATCAACCTGATACTGTCATTGCTGTTCCGCACCCGGTACAGCTGCATAAACGAGGCCACAATGGCTACGTAATAAGGTGTTTGGGTTTCTCCCCCGGACTTTTCCCGGCAAACTTTGGAATAGGTGGAAGTCTCCCCGTTAGCGTGGTGAATCTTAATGTCATAATCCAAGAAAGTACGGTAGTCGGTGAATAATTCCAGGCTGCTTTTGATTTGCTCCGCATCCTGGTGCAAAATCCGGTCAAAGAGCTCGTCCATGGCCTCCTGGTGTTTGGCATGAAAGGACCCTTCAAAAAGAGAGCCGCCGGCATCCAACTGCTCAGTATCCATTACCATATCGTAAAACTTCTTGTATTCCGTTGAGGGCATAACCTGAAAATGATACTTATCCTGCCCGAACTGCACCCCCGCCAAAGCCTGGTTTAATTTAGCAAATTCAGCTTTGGCCAAGTCGATATTCTCTTTCAGTTTGTAAATAAAGCTCTCCTTAAATTCCCGTTCGGCATTGTTTTTAGCCAGGTTAATCCTTTCCTCGTATTCAGGCAGCTCGCTCTCGAGCAGCTTCTGCCTTTCGGCTTCAAAATCAGCCAGGTTGTCCGGGTCTAAGGAGCCCCCAAAATGATAGGCATTGTTGTAACCTGCCAGTTCTTTAACCAGTTCGTTTTTCAGATTGTTATATTTCGTTTCCAGTGTTTTGCGGTTGGCTTCGAAATCCCGGGCCAGTTGACCAGGTGACCTGTGTTTAAGCTCGTTGGGGTAACGGGCCAGGCCCCTGGCCGCAGCATCAGGGTTCTCCTGGACAAAGCTGTCCAATTCTTGCTCCCTGTAGGCCATTTGCTGGGATATAGCATCTTCATTTTGGTGATAATTTTTTAGATTATTTTCCAACTGTCCGGCTTCGCGGATGAATTTGGCATGCTGACCTTTCAGTTTAATCAACTCATCTTTAGCCTGCTGCAGTTGGGCCTGCAGGGTCTCTATACCGCTTAAATCAAAGTTCTCCAGGGACTGACGGGTTTGAGCAATTTTTTCTGCCAGCTCAGCCTTTTGCCGGAATGCGCCCAGGTGCTGCTTAACCTGGAAGTAACCTTCTTCCTTGCCGCTGACCAGCTTGATTCCCCGAAAGAAAGTATCTTTGGCAAGCTCCAACTGCTGCTTTTCTTCAGTCAGTTCCTCCAGCCGTTTTTCCCGGAGCTCAATCTGCCGGGCAAAGGCCCGCCGGCCGATGAAAGGAGTTTCATAAACTTTAAAATCTATCTGGCGGGCGGTATGGTTGCCATAGGTCATACAGGTAGGAGTAATGGCCCGCTTATATTTTTTCAAGTCCTCCTCCCGCTCGCACTTCATCACCCTGCCCAAGAGCAAATTCACATACCCCTGGGCATAGGGATTGGAGGCAGTTACTTCTTCCGCCAGCGATCCCCGCTCCCTGGCATTTAAATAAGCTAACATGCGCTGCGTATTGACGAGACCCACACCATGGATCTGCTTTTCCCTTTTATAACGTTCATAAAGTTTTAATGCTCCGTCAAAATGCTCCGGTTCTACAATCAAATCAAAACGCTGGGTATTGAGATACCCTTCCACCGCATCCTGCCATTTTTCGTTGGGGATTTCCAAAAGTTCGCACAGCACCTGGGGATTGCAGCCCTTGGGGCCAAGTTTCCGGAGCAAAAGCTCTTTTAATGCTGTAACCTCTTTGCGGAAGACTAATTTTTTCTCCCGCAGGTGCTTTAGTTCAGTTTGGATCTGCTCTTCTTCCTGGCCCAATTCTTTGAGCTTCGCTTCCAGTGTGTAGAGTTCCTGGCGCATTCTATTTTCCAAGGACTTCTGCACTTCCTGGGTCCGGATTAAACTGCTCAAAACTTTCCCTTCATCTTCGGGAACCAAGCCTTGGGCCATTTGCTGGAAAAAGCTGCGCCCTTCCTCCAGGGCCAGACGATCATCTTCATTCAGTAAAGAACCGAAAAGCTCCTGCACCTGGCTCAATGCCTCGTTTTCCACCTGGCTCATGCGGCGCAGCATGCCCACATGCCTGCTGACTTCCGCAAACTTTGCTTCCTGCTCCCGCAGGTTTTGCTCCAGGCTTTGGTAAGCCACATACTCCTCGTTTCTGCTTAAATTAATCTGCAATTCAGTAACGAGATTTTCCCCTTCTTCGATAGCCTTATGCAAATCTTGAATGCGCTTTTCAGTAAGGTCCAAAGCAAGTTCCGTATCCCGGCGAGCCTTCCGGATGCTTTCCAACTCCCGCCTGGTCTCCTCATAATACCCGCGCCGGATAATGTATTCCTGCACCAGAATTTTTTCCCGCTCGTTTTTCAATTGCCCACCCAGGCTAAATATTTTTTCCAGGTATTCCAGCTTGGCCCTGGTAACCCGGGCCAGCTCCGCGTATTCCCGGTAGCGACGGAAATTCTCCTGCATAGCCTCGATGTTGATTTTCTTTTCATCCAAGACATAATCATAGACAAACTTGCGCAGGTCAACGATGGGCTTGAAGGAAATAGCTTTGACAAACAATGTAAAAAAGCGGTCGCTCAGCATCCCTAACTTGTGGGTTAATGCTTTCTGATAACTTTCCACCGTTGGATAAACATCGGCTTTGAGGTTAGCCCAACGTGCTTTCAAAGTTCGGGCACTGTAGACTTTTCTTCCTTCGGTAAACAGCTTGTCCTCAATTCTGGCATCTTCAATTTTAAAGAACCTGCTGTCCACCTGGGAATCATTTTCCCTGGTATCTGCTGCAACACCCACAATAAAGTATTTTTTCTTCACAGTGTCATAAAACTCCAGGGCTACTACGGAAGTGACATCCCCTTGCCGCAGGTAGCGCACCCCTGTTTCCGTATCGCTCCCCGTTTTACAGCGCAAATACCCAAGGAGGTTGCGTCGGGTTTCTTCATGGGCGGAAACGTTGAAGCGAATGCGGTTCAAATTGGCTACCAATACGTATTGAATGGCATCTAGAATGGTAGATTTGCCTGAGCCATTGTCGCCGGTGAACAAGACCGAGCCCTTGATGTCTACTGTTTCATTAGTGAAGTAATGCCAGTTAAGGAGTTTGATTTTGGTCAATTCCTTCATGCCGGTTCCTCCCCTCCTGACGGAATACCGCTTTCGCCACTGCCGTAGGCAGCCAGTTTGTCATATAGCTCTTTTATATCCTCAACTCTGACGGCCAGCAGCAAGCTGGGGAAAATCTCTAGCCGGCAGTCGGGATCGGCAGGATCGCTGTCCAGGTTTTGCAGGATATTATAGCGTTTTAACATGTTTATCGTCTCCCGTATAACTTTGCGGTCTAAAGGCTTCTCCCTGATCTTCAAGGCCAGGTAACGTTCCTGAATATCCCTGGTGGTTAAGAGCACATTCTCCGCTAAACTTAACTCGGTACGCTTTTTTTCCTCGTAGCATAGGCGGATAATCAACAGGATTATGCTTTCTTCCATTTTCAATTTTTCCCGGTTGAAGCCGTATGTGTTCACCAGCTGGAAAACACCCAGGGGACGATCATGGATTAACTCCCAACCGGAAAGGGAAAAGTATTCCCGCATCAGCTCGTAGTGCCTTTCCAAAAAATAATAATCCTTTTTGTTTTGCTCATTTTTCCGGGTAATAAAGGTGGTCGACAGGAGCCGGTTGGCTACCCGGATAAAATCCTCTTTTTCTTGATTCCGCAGGTTATGAAAAGCTTCTCCGATATTCATAGCACTTTCAACCCTTTCCGCTTAATCCGGAAATCCCTGTAGGCAAAACCGTGGGAGAAAACTTGCTCCTTGCTCCACTGGTCAATCTTGTATTGCACTTTTTTCGAGTTTGCAAAAATAGCCGTATAAATCAGGTAAATGTAATCCTCTATGCTTGCTATACTCAGCTCCTTAGCCATAATTTCCTGCCTGTTCCCCATGCGCTCCAAAATCCAGGCGTTAACTTTCTCTTTAGTGATCCTCTTGGCCATGCGCTCAAGGTAGGATTTCAGCCGCTCTTCCTTTACTTCCGGGTCTTCCTCCGGCTCCTGCAGTTCACCGCCGGCATGCTCCCGGGCCGGGCTTCTGGGCACAGCCAGCGAGTTTATGTCCAAAAAACCTTGGCTGAACAAATTAAAGACATTATTAACATCCTCCATATTTTGGCTGTCAAATTCCCTTTCCCGCTGGCAAGCTGCCAAAAATTTCAAGATCTCCAGCAGCTGCCCTTCCGTGTTTTTGCCGGAACTCAGCAGGTACTCCACCTGGCGCAGTGAAGCGCTGGCGTATTGGCTGTTCCGGCGGTCGATTTCTTCCAGCAGCTCATCCATACCGCTGTAAACCTGGATAATGGTTTCCAGTTTACGGTAAGTTTCAACCCGGGCTTCCTCCTCATTGGGCTGCCTCTCCATACGTACTTCCTGGCGCACTACCTCTTCCACCCATAGCGGGTCATTAAGCCATTCATTGATTTTGGATATAATTTTCGGACGGTAGCGAGACACGTTATCAGCAGTTTTTAAGCGGTGATATGCTTTATCCAGCACTTCCAACTTATACTCATGGAAATGCTGACGTAAAATATCTGCCGCCCTGTCCTGGGCCAGCATTCTTTCCATATACCTCTTAATGTTATGGTTCAAAGCCTTCAGGTGATTGACCAGCTCCTGGGTAACCTCGAAAGCTCTCTCCAAAGCCAGATGGGGTTGGCGCAGTGCTTCATCCGAAGTTACAGCGGTGTAGGCGGCATAAATATAGCTCTGGTACTCCACCTGTTTGTTCTGCCGGATTTTATCCAAGGTATCCAGAATTTTACTGGCATAGTCGGGCAGATTGATATACTGCTTGTAATTAGCCCAGATTTCAATTTTCACCCAACCTGTTTGTTCCAGTTTGCGCAACAAAGTCCCTGCTTTAGAGCGCAAAGAAGAATCCCCGTCTCCCCCCGCAAGTTCCTCTTCCAGGGATTCCAGAAAATTGGGCTGGGCTCCCCTTGTTTCCAAGTAATCCTGGATAATGTCCAGAATTACTTCCCGCTCCATGCCAAAACTGGTCATCTGATACTGGTCGTAAATCCGGAAAAGGATAGCCGCATAGTCCTCTTTCAAAGGACTGGCCAGGAGGCTGAACAGTCTTTCCGGTATTATGGCAAATAACTCCATAATTTCTCCTTATTGCAACCGTTTTCTTTGAATATCTACATTTTAACACAAAATGCCTTAAATAATAAACAAATAGACTAATAGATGAAAAAAAGCCTTTGGGAACTCCCAAAGGCCAAGATTTGCTGTTAACGACTTGCGCCTCCGCCTCCGGAAGAGCCTCCGCCAAAGCCTCCGAAGCCTCCTCCCCCGCCGAAGCTGCCGCCTCCAAAACCTCCACCGCTAAAAGGTCCACCCCAGAAAGGACCGTTGTTGAAATAACGGCGCCGTCCTCCGCCGCCCCGGTTATTCATAGAGACGATAATTATTAAGACAATGATAAAGATCAATATCTCCACGGGGAAACCGCCTTCCCCATCACCACCGCTGTCTACGTTATACCTTTCCAACTGGGCAAGAGCCTCTTCTTTATTTAAGTCAAGCCCGTATTCATCGGCCACAAGCTTAGCTATTGCCATATACCCTTGATAGATACCGGTACTGTAATCGCCGGGTTCCCAGGCCGGAAGCACATATTCATCCAGAATCCTGCCCGCTTTACCATCAGGGATTGCCCCTTCCAGGCCGTACCCTACCTCAATTCTTACCCTGCCGCTGCGTCCGGCCAACACGTTTTCCTTGTTGACCAATAGTAAAACTCCATTGTTTTTTTGCCGGTCACCTATGCCCCAAGAGCGAAAGAGCTCATTAGCATATTCCTCAATAGGGTAGCCACCTAAACTGTCAACGGTAACTACGACCACCTCTGCCCCGCCGGCCCGCTCCAAAGCCGCTCCCACAGCCATGATGTCACGGGCTTGGTCAGCTTCCAGCATCCCGGCAAAGTCGTGAACATAAACATTCTCGTCCGGGGCCGGTGGAATTGGAGCTGCGGCCCAGGCAGGCCAAGAAAGCAACAAAATGAAAAGCAGGGGTAGGAGCAACAGTTTTAATTTTTTCATATCTTTCTCCCTACTTCAGTGTTTTTATTTCGAAGTAAAATCAACTTTGGGAGCACTTTCCGCACCGGGTGCAGCTTCAAAGTAATCTTTCTTGTCAAAACCTAACATACCTGCAAATATGACTGTGGGAAAACTCCGGATCTTGCTGTTATAGACTCTTACAACATCATTATAGTCCTTCCTGGCTACAGCAATCCTGTTTTCTGTACCTGCCAGCTCATCGGCAAGCTGGCGGAAATTAGCATCGGCTTTCAGGTTCGGGTAATTTTCCACAACAACCAGCAGGCGGGATAGGGCGCCGGAAAGCTCGTTTTCTGCAGAAATCCTTTCCTTAACGCTGCCGGCTCCTGCTAGCTTTGCCCGTGCATCAGCTACTGCTTGAACAGCTTCACGTTCATGAATGGAATAACCCTTCACCGTTTCAACCAGGTTAGGAATTAAGTCAGCCCTGCGCTGCAGCTGGTTTTCCACCTGGCTCCAACTGCCGTTGACCTGTTCCTCCAAAGCAACCAGGCTGTTATAACTGCCAAAAACTGAAGATACCAACAACCCAATGACCAGGATAATTATACCAAAAATAATTAATCCTTTTTTCAATTGCTTCCCCTCCCATATTTAATTAAAAAATTGCCAAAAGCTTTATCGGCTTGCCGCACACTATCATTATATCACAGCTATCATATTCAACTCGGGGAACAAACTTGTAGATTTCTTGAAAATTGTTAAAATGCCCACCCCTGCTGAGCCAGTCCTCACAGTAACTTTTTGATTTATTTCTGTATTGCAGGTTTAAATCCCTTACCCAAAATTTCGCTGGCTTCCCCAATAATTATGAATGCTTCCGGGTCGATTTCGGAAACCAGCCTTTTTAAACGGTAGATATCCGCCCAATGGACAGCGCACATCAGCACTTCTTTAGCCTGGTGAGTATATGCCCCCTCACCCTTCAAAACGGTAACACCCCGTCCAATTTCCCCTACAATTGCCTGGGTAATGGTTTCACCCCGTTCTGAAATAATAAAGATGATTTTTGTTGGCAGCCCGGTCTGAATGGCATCGATAACTTTCGAGCTGACAAAAAAAGATACGAGAGTGTACATAGCTACTTTAGGACCTACGAAATAAGCAACCATGGCCATTACAACAACGTTGATGAGCATGCCAACTTGGCCGAGGCCAATTCCATATTTACGGTTTAGGGCTTTACAGATAATGTCCGCACCACCTGCCGAGCCCCCTTGGGAATAACAAATTCCCCCTCCAATCCCTACTACTACACCCCCAAATACGGCGCCCAGAAACGGGTCTGGTGTTTTAATCAAGTCTATCCCTTGAAGTAAATCAACTAAGATTGAAAACAGAGTAACCGCATATAAAGTCTTAAAGATAAACTCGCGATTAATAGTAAAATATCCCCAAATGTACAAAGGGATGTTTAACAGCAAGTTAACCAGACCAACGGGAGTATTGAACAAGTAATGCAGCAAAATAGCAATGCCGCTGATCCCGCCCAATGTCAGGTGAGTAGGGATAATTATCCCTTGTACCCCTAACACGAGGATAAAAATACCGATGGTGATTTTTAAGTATTCAATAAATTTCTTTTTTATGGTAAACTCTCCTTCCCTTAAACTGATTACTTAAATTAGACTTAAATGCAGTAAAACCCTTCCTGTTTTGATTAAACCTTTGTTAAGAGAGCTAATTGCGATGTTCCAGGAGTCAGATGGGACAAGGAATGAGAGAAACACAAAAATATATTTTCTCCCAAGATACATGCCATAAAGGCTAATTATAGCCTCATGTCCTAAGACTTAGCTAAGCAATAAAATAAGGCAGGCAAATCCCCTAAGTGGTAAAATGTAAGTGATCAAATCATTAACCCAAAAAGGAGGTTGCCTGCATGGCTATTATACCACAACTCAAGCTATTTAGCTGGAACGAAATTGAAGGACTGGGTGACTTAGAACGATTGCGGCTCGTACTAGAGTACATGCCAGATGAAGAATTGATGCGGCTATTGGAAGCAAAGCGAGGAAAGGGTCGGGATGATTACCCAGTGCGGGCGATGTGGAATTCAGTGCTTGCAGGAATAGTATTTCAACATGATAGCGTAGAAAAATTACGGCGTGAACTGGGCCGGAACGGGCAACTCCGTGATATGTGTGGATTTAAAGGTACGGCAGTACCTCCGGCTTGGGTTTATACACGTTTTTTAAAGAGCATAGTCGAATATACTGAAGAGCTCGATAACATTTTAGATCGCCTCGTTGAGCAGTTGCAAGAGATTTTGCCTGAATTCGGCAAGCGTCTAGCCATCGACAGTAAAGCGATCTCGTCTTACGCTAAGCAGCAGAATAAGAATCAAACACCTGATGGCAGGCGAGATACTGATGCCGATTATGGCAAAAAAGAATACAAGGGTGTAACCGAAGATGGCAGACTATGGGAAAAGATCATCAAATGGTTTGGCTACAAGTTACATTTAGTCGTAGATGCAACTTATGAACTACCAGTAGCCTTTAAAGTTACCAAAGCCTCGGCTTCGGATATTAAAGAAGGTCATGCCATGCTTGAACAAATAGAGCGGAGGCAACCAGAGATATTGAAAACAGCAGAGACCCTAGCAGCAGACAAGGGTTATGATGACACAAAGCTTATTGAAAAGTGCTGGGATAAGTATCAAATCAAACCGGTCATCGATATCCGTAATATGTGGAAAGACGGAGAAGAAACACGGTTGCTGAGCGGAAAGGAAAACGTAGTCTATAACTACAAAGGTAATGTATACTGCTATTGCCCGAAGACAAATACCCGGCGGGAGATGCCCAGTGGGGGATTTGAAAAAGACCGTAATACACTAAAGAAGCTATGCTGTGCCGAACATTACGGAATAGAATGTAAAGGCCGGGAACAATGCCCAGTAGCACAAGGGATACGTATACCCCTTTCAGAAGATCGGAGAATCTTTACGCCGATCGATCGAGCAAGCCAAAAGTGGGAAAAAGAATACGATAAGCGCACCAGCGTTGAGCGAGTAAACAGCCGTATTGACGTATCATTTGGCTTTGAACTGCATACGATCCGGGGCATGGCCAAGATGAAAATGCGATGTGGATTAGCATTATGTGTCATGTTAGCTATGGCGTTAGGACGAGTGAAAGAAAAGCAGGCAGATAAAATGAGAAGCTTGGTAGCTGCAGTTTAGCCACTATCATAAGTGAATAATAAATTTTAGAAAAGATATTCACAGGCCTAAATTGTGGATAACAGGACTTTTATGCTTTTTTAAAGGTTGAACTGTCAAAATATCTGTGATCCAAGTTTAAAACTTAAAAATTTAGAATGAGAAGTATTCCAATGTCATGACCTATAGAGAAAAAAAGAGTACAAAGCAAAAAGCTCTAAGAATAACAAGTGATTGCCAAGACGCCAATTTTTGGTTATGCTAAAGTAACAGACTATAATCAATAAAATTCGGGTAATTGCATATCCTAAAATATAATCAGCTGCAGGGAGTTGGCATTTTTGATTCCGTTGCGCGACAGTGTACGACCAAAGAGTTTTCCTTTTATAAACTACTCGCTTATCATTTTAAATATCTATGTTTTCTATAAACAACTGCAGCTCTTCCCGGATGAGCTCGAGCCTTTTTTGCAAACTTACGGTGTCATCCCCGCTAAAATGGCTGAACTCTCCCCTTGGCTGCTTTTGAGCGGGCAGTGGGAACCCTTCCTTCCCTTTGTCACTTCACTTTTTCTTCATGGCAGCCTTTTACACATTGGAGGTAACATGCTCTATCTCTGGGTTTTCGGTGACAACGTGGAAGACAGACTGGGGCATTTCAGGTACTTGCTTTTCTATCTGATTGCCGGTATAGCGGGAAGCCTGGCCCATATCTATTTCAACCCCGACTCCAGCGTCCCCACAATCGGTGCCAGCGGCGCCATTGCCGGGGTGTTGGGGGCCTATTTCCTCGCTTTTCCCAAAGCCAGGGTGCTGGCTTTGGTTCCTATTGCCTTTTTTGTGACCATTACCGAAGTGCGGGCCGTCTTTTTCCTCTTTCTATGGTTTATCTTGCAGGTGTTGAATGGTTTAACAGCTCTTGGGGTGGGCAGAAATGCACAGATGGTAGCATGGTGGGCCCATATCGGCGGTTTTGCTGCCGGGGCATTCTTCTTTAAATTATTCAAAAAAAGAAAATAAGGTGCCGCAAGGCACCTTTCAGCTTGTAGACAAATGCAAAAATTATAACCCATTGTGTGTAGCTGCGACATTATGACAAGCCCTAGAGCGCTCTGCGAAGAGTTTGACTGGAAGCGGACGAGCGGCACGGACGCCGCGAGAGCGGTGGAGCGATAGGACGTCGCGTCACCGCGTGCCGCTGGAAGTCAAACGCTTAAGCAGCAAGCGCTCTTGGCGATAGTCTTTGGAGCAGCGGTACAAGGGTTACAATTTTGCGAGGGCTAATAATACTTTGTCGACGGTCTGTAAGGTGCCGCAAGGCACCTTTTGCTGTTGAATGCTAGCCTGCGGTGATTAGCACCGGGGTAAAATTCACATAGTCGCAAGCTACTAAATGATATTCTATACCTCCGATATTCCCCGTTACTGCACTCCGCTGTACTTCCCCATGCAAGTGACCGTAAACACAAGTTTGCACACCGTACCTATGCATAAGTTCCACGAAGCCGGAAGGTTCCTGTCTGTTATTAAAAGGAGGGTAATGGAGCATCACAATTATTTCCCTGTCACCGGATGCTTTAGCTGCTTTTAGAGAATTTTCCAGACGTATTAACTCCCGCTCATAGATTTTCAAATCATGGGCGGTAAAATTGTCATCGTTGGGGCAAATCCACCCCCTGCTGCCACAGATAGCTTTTCCTTCAACTACTTCGAAAGTGTTTTGCACCACCTCAATACTCCCAGGCAAAACCTGCTTCATTTTTTTTAAACTTTGCCACCACAGATCATGATTGCCTTTAATCAGGATTTTGCGCCCAGGGAGTTGGCCGATAAATTCCAGATCAGGTACAGCTTCCTCCAACTTCAGTGCCCAGGAATGATCGCCGCAGAGTAAAACCGTATCCTCCGCCTTGACTGTGTTAAACCAGTTAACTTTTATTTTTTCCGCGTGATTTTCCCAAGCCTTCCCAAATTTGCTCATTGGTTTATCTTGAGCAAAGGAAAGATGTAAATCAGCCAGTGCATAGATTGCCATTGTTCTCTCCGCCTGTCCTAAGCTATAATGATTAAATCATCATATTCCCCGGTTTTTCTTAATTTCCTTCCTATCAAGCTCTAGTAAAGCTAACTTATCAAAAGTTCCGGCAGGATGCCGGAAGCGTGAGGAATTATACCTACTTTGCCTCCTGGCCGCAGTTTATCCTGTGCTTTAGCCAAAGCCTCTTGCAAAGAGCGGGCACACTCCACCATCAGCTTTCCGGTGACAGCACTGTCTAAAGCTGATACTAAAATCACCCTGTTCTGGGCTACTTTTTTAGCCCAGAGATAGGCTTTATGGGGGCCAATACAAAATGGCTCGTGCTTAAAAGTTTTTATTAGCTCAGCCGGGCAGGAAAATCTACCTAGATAGTCCATGAAATCTCGGTTGCCTGCTCCCTGCTCGCATTTGGCAACTAAAATAACAACACCGTCAGGCTTTAAGATCTGAACCCCTGCATTTAACGCTTTTTGTGCCTGATACAAGTTTAAATCTTTAGGGTAGCCGCCCGCAGAAACAATGACCAGGTCTTTTTTTCCTTGCACCGGCGCACGGTAAAATTGCTTGGCAAACTCCACAGCCTCGGTGTAACTCTCCACTAAGCAGCCTGCATTTATAAATACAGGCTGCTTAAAGGAATCTGTAATTACGTTAATGAGGAAATTCAACCCGCTCATTCTCCCAATTTCCTCGATTTCCTGGCGGGCAGGGTTGTTCAGAATATTGCCGGCTCGACACGCAGGGTGATCCAATAAAGCGTGGTTAGCAGTTATGGTTTCCTTTCCGCCCAGCCCAATGGCAACGCTTTTTGCCCCGCCGGAGAAACCCGCTATCTGGTGAGGCTGCACCAATCCAATAGCTATTTTGACTTCAGCCTGCAAAAATTGTGCATCGATTTTAACTGGCGTACCCCTGCTGGTTTTTCCTATATACTGCAAATAGCGCTCAGCAGCTTCATGTACCACAATCTTGAAGTTTTGGGCGGCATACTCTCCAACTATCTGCTTTATTTCTTCCTGGCCGGGGGCTTGGTGCAGTCCACAGGCAATAAAAAGAGTCAGACGTTCCCTGGTCATTCCCCATTTTTCCAGTTGGGACCAAAGCTGCTCCAGAATTTCCCCATTTGGCACAGGTCGCGATACATCGCTAACCACCACCGCCAGGGAATCAGACAAAGCAATTTTTTCAAAATCAATATTTGCTAAGGCCTGGGCAATTAACTCTCGCTTATTTAACCCCCCTGTTTTCTGCGGGAGATCTATAACTTCTGTTTCAACTCCGGCAGGCAATTCAGCCTGCTCATAGCCTTTACCATAAGGAATACTTATTTTCATTTACCCGACTCCTACTGAAAGAATTTCTGTTTAGTATTCCTTATTCCGTTTATCTCCAACCATTCCGTCTGAAGTTTAAAAAAAATGCTAAACGCCGCCAATGACGTTTAGCATCCTGCTCTTCAGGTTAGAGTAGCGGCGCAAAACCTTTTGCACCTTCCGCTTTTGTATTATTTATACCCAGCAGTTTTTCAGCTGCTTTACCTATAATGCGTATGCCATCTTCGATAGCCTCCGGATAAACCGCGGCAAAACTCAGGCGGAAATACTTGCTGGAGCGGGAGGTGGGGTAAAATACCGAACCCGGCACAAACAAGACATCCCGTCTGGCACATTCCAGATATAGTTCCTGGGCTGAGCAGCCCTGGGGCAACGCCAGCCAAAAAGTTAACCCACCGCCAGGAAGATAAAACTCTATTTCCCGGGGCAAATAAGATTGCAGTGCCTGGGCCATGGCATTGTAGCGTTCCTGGTAAATTTCCCTCATGTACATAATATGCTTTTGCCAAATGCCTTTCCGCAAATACAAATCAAATGCTCTCTGGATAAGACCGGAGGTAGATATATCGGAAGTGTGTTTGGCAGCAAGCACTTCCCCGTAAATAGTTTGAGGTACTGAAAGAAACGCCAAACGTAAACCGGGCATAAAGATCTTGGAAAAGCTCTTGATATAAATCACCCGGTTTTGCTCATCAAGCGCCTTCAAAGGTGCAAGTTCCTGACCGCTGTAATCCAGCTCGCTTAAATAATCATCCTCGATAATCAGCGTATCATAACGATTGGCTAGTTCCAATAGAACCCGCTTCTTAACATAAGAATAAGAATATCCGGTAGGATTTTGAAAATGGGGCATCACATAAATAAAGCGCGGGTGATGCTTTTTCAGCTTATCCTCCAGTAAATCTATATTTATGCCATCCTGCTCGATAGGGACTTCAATAATTTGCGCCCCCCGGGATTTAAAGGCGGCGATAGCTCCGGTGTAAGTTGGGCTTTCAACCACCAGATAGTCGCCAAAATTCAGCAGCGCTTTGGCCAAAATATCAATACCCTGCTGAGCGCCCGAAATGATCTGAATATCTCCCGGGTCTATGCTGCTCCCAAAATCCCGCAGGTAAACAGCGATTGATTCCCGCAACGGGTAAAAACCTTGGCTTTCCTGATATCCAAAAGCAAAACCCTTGTCCCTCTCCAGCACTTCGTTTAAAACATTTTTAAAATCTTCTACCGGAAACAGCTCCGGCGTTGGGGTGGCACTGGCAAAGTTGATGGTATTGGGGCCTATCCGGATTTGACCTTGATCCATGAGTTTTAATTCTTCAGGCTGCAACTCGTCTGTCAGTTCTTCTGCATTCATTTTAATGCCTGCTTTTAACTCCGCTACATAGGTGCCACTACCTACTTTTGAATAAACATAATTATTTTGTTCCAAAAGCTTGTAAGCGTTGACCACAGTAATGCTGTTTACACCTAATTGTTCCGCCAGTTTGCGAATGGGCGGCAGCTTGTAGTCAGCATGCAGCTGTTTATTCTCGATTAATTTCTGCAACTTGCCGTATAACTGCAAATAGAGAGGCTGATCTGACTGTTTGTTTAATTGAATCGATTCAATCAAATCCACGTTTTCACCTACCATATCATTGACAATACAATTCATCGGTGTCATAATTGTATTGGCAACAAGATGTATTGCAATTGTATCGATACATACATTGTAACAAAATCTCAAGGAGTTGTCAAATTTTAGTATTTAAAGGAGGTAAATATTGTGACAGACCGCTATGAATTAAACAAAAACCTAGCCCAAATGTTAAAAGGGGGGGTTATTATGGACGTGACCACTCCAGAGCAGGCTGAAATTGCGGAAGCGGCAGGTGCAGTAGCCGTTATGGCCTTAGAGAGGGTTCCGGCCGACATCCGCAAAGAAGGCGGCGTGGCCCGCATGTCGGATCCAAAATTGATCAAAGAAATTAAAGCAGCAGTTAGTATTCCCGTTATGGCTAAAGTACGAATTGGACATTTTGTAGAGGCCCAAATTTTACAGGAAATTGGCATTGATTACATAGACGAGAGCGAAGTGTTAACTCCGGCCGATGAAATGTTTCACATCAATAAGCGTGATTTTAAAATCCCTTTTGTTTGCGGCGCCCGGAACTTAGGAGAAGCTCTCCGGCGTATTGGAGAAGGTGCCTCCATGATACGTACCAAAGGAGAAGCCGGCACCGGCAACGTGGTAGAAGCAGTGCGCCACATGCGTACCATGCTCTCGGAAATACGTAAGCTGCAATTAATGCCAAAGGAAGAGTTAATGTCTGCTGCCAAAGAAATGGGAGCTCCCTTCCACCTGGTAGAATATGTGGCTGAATATGGCAGACTGCCTGTGGTAAACTTCGCAGCAGGCGGTATAGCCACGCCGGCTGACGCAGCACTAATGATGCAATTGGGTTGCGACGGTGTCTTTGTAGGGTCAGGCATTTTTAAATCAGGCGACCCTGCCAAAAGAGCCAAAGCCATTGTGCGAGCAACTACCTATTATAACGATCCTAAAATTATTGCAGAAGTTTCTGAGGATTTGGGTGAACCCATGGTTGGCATTGAAATAGATAAAATTATTGAAGAAAACCGGATGGCCAAAAGAGGGTGGTAAACATGTTAACTATCGGTGTCCTTGCCCTGCAAGGGGGAGTTAAGGAGCACCTCCAGATGCTGCAGCAATTACCAGGAATTGAAGCGAAGAGTATTAAAAAGCCAGAAGAACTTAACGCCATTCAAGGGTTAATAATCCCCGGGGGTGAAAGTACAACTATAGGCGAACTGATGAATGACTTTGGCCTGAAAGAACCTGTCAAAAGGTGCGCCCAAGCGGGCTTGCCAATCTGGGGGACCTGCGCCGGACTTATTCTTCTGGCGAAGAAAATAGTAAATCAGGCTGAAAGCCACTTGGACCTGTTGGATATTTCAGTTCGGCGCAACGGCTACGGCAGCCAGCTGGACAGTTTTATAGCTTATCAAGTTTTCCCCAAAATAAGCCCCAATAAAATACCTCTGGTCTTCATTCGCGCCCCTTACGTTGAAGCGGTAGGTAGAGGAGTTGAAGTGCTGGGAGAATTGGACGGGAAAATCATCGCTGTAGAACAGGAAAATCTGTTAGCAACTTCTTTTCACCCCGAATTGACTAAGGATTTGACTTTTCATCGTTATTTTATAAAAAAAGTGAAAAATTATATCCAGCATCAAAAATCTGTAAACAGCTAACATAAAAACCTCTGGCTTTCCAGAGGCTTTTGTGTTTTTATGTTCTAACATTGCGGAGCGTGTCGCTTCGTAACCCTACCCGCATAGCTTCTACAGCCAAGACCTCATGATGGTGAATATTGCCCAGGTTAACGTTGGATCCAAAACGTGCAATCAAATGTTGCTGCTGACTTTTTAACGGGGCTTCCCAGAGAATGGTGTTTAAATCGCGCACGCCCAAAATCAGGGAATCAAGCACCGGCTCAATGATATTCCCGTAACAGTCATAAATTATTACCCCTTGACCTGATTCACGCCCTTCGATAATGACTTTTTCCACACCGTCTTCCAAATCGGATTCGATAGTGCGAATAATTTGCGCAATTGATGCCGGACTATTAGGATCATTTTTCCCCACTTCTGATACTACTTTAAACCCGGCCTCTTTTGCCCGTTTAATGGCTGAAGACCTGGTGGCACTATCCATCTCGATGGTACCATCGGAAACTTCAATGTAGGAATAACCCATGTAATGGCACAATTCCAGGAATTCTTCCAATTTATGCTGCATGACTGCTACCTCTAAAAATGTTCCCCCCGGAAAGATATCCACACCGTAAGAACGCACCAAAGAGATCTTTTCCTCCAATAGTTTGGTTGAGTACAGCGATGAAGTGCCAAAACCAAGCTTATATAAATCGATATACCTGGCAGCCATGTCCAAAAGCTCTTTCGTCTCCGTAAGGCATAAACCGGTATCGATCACCATAGTTAGACCGCTGTCCCTAGGCTTAGCCTGCCTGTCTGCCAGGGGAAACTCCAACACTTCCCGCCAACCGTGGCCCGCTTTATTCTTAGCAGGAGCTAAATTACCTGTCAGTTCTTTTTTCGTTGTTTTAACCAGCTGTTCAAATTGAGCAAATACTCTTCCCCTGATCTCGGCAAATTCCACACTCGCCCTGTCCCGTGGCCTGGGTAGCGGGATCCCAATCACAGCTTTAATTCGACCGGGTGAAGGTGTCATAATTGCAATCCGGTCGGCAAGGTAGACTGCTTCATCTATATCGTGGGTTACAAAAACTACAGTCCTTTGCTCCTTTTCCCAAATAGAAGTAATTTCGTCCTGCATTTGCATGCGTGTGAAAGCATCCAGGGCACCAAAAGGTTCATCCATCAGAATGATCTTGGGATTTAAACTAAGGGCCCTGGCGATGGCAACCCGCTGTTTCATCCCCCCGGAAAGCTGGTAAGGGTAGACATGCTCAAAGCCCTTTAATCCCACCATGGTTAAATATTTGGAGGAAATGTCCTGTCTTTCCCGGCGTCCTAGCTTGCGTAACTCCAGGCCAAATTCCACATTGCCTTGCACCGTTCTCCAAGGGAATAAACCATAATCTTGAAAAACCATACCCCGGTCCTGACCGGGCCCGATTACTTCTCTGCCATCAATTATGATCTGACCAGAATCAGCGTTTTCCAAACCTCCCAGAATTTTTAGCAAAGTGCTTTTGCCACATCCCGAAGGACCTAATAAGCAGATAAACTCCTTGTCATTTATCTCCAATGAAACATCTTCCAAAGCAGTTATATTTTTTTGTCTATTCTTTAAGGGGTAGTGTTTTGTAACCTTATGAATTTTAATGGCCATTCATTTCACCTCTTTGCCTAGTAGCGCCACTTCACAAGCTTTCGTTCAGCGCCGCGGATCATGGAGAAACAGAGGGAACCCATAGCCCCAATGACAACCATGCCCACAATGGTATCGGCATAGGCCATTAATGTGTAGGAAGTCCAAGTGAAATAGCCTATACCAAACTTACCGGAGATCATTTCTGCAGCGATTACACTCATCCAGGATACTCCTGTGCCAACAGTAAAACCGGTAAAGATAAAAGGCAGAACGGCCGGAAACACCACTCTGGTTACAATTTGCCGGTGCCTTGCCCCCATAGATTTAGCTGCATCCAACAATACCTGGGGTATGCTTTTTACCCCGGCAATTGTATTGATTAAGATAGGGAAAAAGGCACCCAAAAACGTTATATACAGGATACTGCCTTCTACCGTTGGAAAAAGCAAGATAGCTACCGGAATCCAGGAAATCTGAGGTATAGGGCGAAGCATCTCAAAAACAGGAAACAGTACTTCTCTCCCCCAGCCAGATAGACCGATGAACAGCCCCAGCGGTACTGCTATCACTAAAGCTGCAACGCTGCCAAGAGCTATCCTGATGAAACTGCTAAAAATATGATAATAGAAACCTTGATCCTGTAGCAGCTTTAATAAAGCAGTTACCACTTGTACAGGTGACGGTAAATTGCCGAACATTAAAGGATACATGACGTTGAAACTAACCAGCAACTGCCACGTCGCCAGAAAGATGGCGACTCCCCAAAATTTTCTACTGACCTTGATAAAGCGCAAAACAACTTTTGGCATTTCCGTACCCTCCAAGGACCTAGTACAGCTTATCTTTAACCCATTGGCCTTTAAGCTCATCTGCAGTTAAATATTCAAGGCCCGAATTCTTGACTGCCTCTTCCAAATAACTGGTGTCTACAAATTTTTCCAGGTCAAGGGAGGTAAGCTTTCCAAGCTTAATTAAAAAATCCCGGCTGCCTTGCAGTGTTTCCAGGTCCTTAGCATAAATAGCTGCATCAAAACGGATACTTTTGACCATTTGCTTAGCTACTTCCAATGGGTATCCCGATTCTTCGGCAAAAATTCGGGCAGCTTCTTCAGGCTGTTCCCGAATAAATTTATGAGCTTCAATTAAAGCCTGTAAAAAAGCCACTACGTAGCTGCGGTTTGCTTCTGCCCAGGGGCGGTCAGCCACTATTCCATCCAAATAATCAACCTGAGTTTCAGTACCATCGATTAGGATCCGGCCATTGTCCTTGAAAAGCATCAAACCGGGGTAGGGCTCCCAGGTGGCATGGGCGGCAATTTTATTCTGTTCTATACTTGTCATGCCGACTGTGACATCCTGGTTGGTAATGGTGACCTGTTCTGTCAAACCGTATTTGTCCAACACTTCCAAAAGCATACGGTGAGCACTGGAGCCAATTACCGTAGAAATTGTAGCTCCTTTTAAATCCGTTACTTTGGTAACACCGTCTTTAGGAACTACCAAGGCTTGGTTTTTGCCTTTTTCCCCTTTTCCGTCAAAGGCAATAAAAACCGATTGATAGTTGCGCATAGTTTGACCTTTTTCCCCATTGATCAGGATGGGCATATCGCCCATAAAGGAAAGCTGCAGCTTACCCGCAATCATATTATTGGTCAGGGGCGGCCCCGAGGGGGAGTTGAACCATTCCACTACAAATTGGGTTTCGGGGGCTACTTTGCTGAGATATTTTTCATATAACTTGAGGTTTTTGACAATTAATGCTCCCCAGGTTTGGGCTGTAGGGGCCTGATAACCGATTCCGATGATTACCTTGCCCTGGGCCTGCTGTGGTTGGTTACCCGGCCCGGTGGATAAAGCGGGTTGCTTGCTGCCGCAACCCGCTGTGAGGAGAATAAGGCACAGTACAACGGTTAAAAGTAAACTAAATTTTCGCCGGTACATATACCATTCCCCTCTCGTTATCTGACTAAGTATGGAATCTCCACGGTAATTGCCTGCATAGGGCAATCCTTTTCGCAAGCGTCACAATACCAGCATTCGTCGTATTTCATATAGGGTTTGTTGTCATCGTTCATGCGGAGTACATCCATAGGGCAAATCTCCACACATAACCCACAGCCGTTGCATTGTTCGTTCACTTTGAAATTACTGCTCATAATGTTACCTCCCCCTAACCCGTACCGGTTTGGTATAAATTTCCATTTTGCCGGCTGCCGGGTTCTTTTTAATTATCACGTGCTTTAGCCAATTGGCATCATCCCGTTCAGGGTAATCGGCACGCAGATGCAGGAATCCCCAACGGCTTTCCTTTCTGTACTTGGAAGCTTCCGCAGCCATAATAGCACAATCCAGAATGCATTCCACTTCCAATGCTTTCCCCAGCTCATGGAAGTCTGCAGCATAGAGCATCGGCAAATCTTCTTCCGCAAAACGACGGAAGCGTTCCAAGGCAATATCCAAACGATGCTCGGTTTTCGGAGGAAACAGGTAGTCGCTGACTGTCTTACGTAATTTATACTCCATTAACGCGGGTTTGATGCCTTCCTTCCTCTGCAGCGGAGCAAAAACCCTGTCTCTTTCCTGCTCAATTTGCCCCGGGTCGGGCTCAAGCCAGGAAAATTCTTTAGCCCATTCAGCTGCATTACTCCCGGCTATACCTCCGAAAACAAAAGCACCTGCCAGATACTGATGCGGAACGCATGCCACATCACCTGCCACAAACAATCCCGGCACCGATGATTCAGCCCGCTCGTTAACCCAAACACCTGAAGAACTGTGACCGCTGCATAAAGTGGGTTCGCTCAGATGTAACTCCACCATATGCTCCCTGATATCTACCCGGCGCCCGGCGTTGAATTTTCCTCTGCTTGGTCGCTCATTAACATAAAGGATATTTTCCAGGGTACGGATTGTCTCCTCATCTAAATGGTTCATTTTTAAATATACCGGCCCGCGGCCGGCATCAATTTCCTCTTTTATTTTGCTCAAAAGGTGTCCAGACCAGTAACCGGTTGTTGTAAACCTCTCGCCAAAAGCGTTAGCCATGTACCCCCCGTAAGGGCTGACCACATACCCACAAGAAGGTCCGTTATAATCCTTAATAAGAGGGTTAATCTGAAAACATTCCAAACCTGTTAACTCCGCCCCCGCCCGGTAGGCCATGGCATAGCCGTCCCCGGCGTTACCCGGAAACTCGTAGGTAGCCGTCAAGTAACCGGATGCAGGAAGCCCAAAACGCCCGGCAGCGCCTGTTGTCAAAACTACCGCTTTGGCGTTGACAACGACAAATTCTCCGGTCCTGGTATTGAGCGCGGTTGCCCCTGTCACTTTGCCTTCCCTGGTCAGCAAGCTGGTCACGGTATGCCTGTTTAAAACCTCCACACCCCGTTTTACAACTTCCCGGGCCAAGATCTTTTTCAGGTCCTCCGCATCCATAGGTACGGTATATCTGCCTTCGGGATGAATATGGTGGACTATAAAGTTTCCGTTTTCATCTTTAGGAAACTTGACTCCCCAACTTTCCAGTTCCGACAACATCGGGTAGCTTTGCCGGGCTAAAACATAGCAAGTTTCCTGATCCAACACACCATCGTTGGCTTTGGTGACTTCCTCCACGTATTTTTCCGGTGTTGCCACGCCGGGAACAACAGCGTTATTCACCGCGTCCATCCCCCTGGCAATAGCGCCGCTACGTTCAATATGGGCTTTTTCCAGTACTAAGACATTAAGCTCGGGGGCTTTTTCTTTGGCCTTAATGGCTGCATATGTACCTGCACTGCCGCCCCCAATTATTAAAACATCGGTTGTAATTGTTATGTACAAACCTATCCCTCCTTGCAGAGCTGCATTTTTGTTACACGCCTAAACTCATATTATTCACCTACAGCTTAAAAGTGCTTGAGTGGAAACTTAATTTGCCTGGTAACGGCTGGAGAGAGGGGCTTAGAAAAGCTGTAAAAGAAAAAAGACCGGCATAACAAAGCCGGTCTTGTTAGAAACTTACAATTCGGTTAAAGCTTTATCAACTAGTCTACTTACTGCCTGCCCGTCCGCTTTGCCCTTTAGCTTCGGCATCAAATAGCCCATTACTTTGCCTTTTTCCTTGGGACCGGCAGGATTAAGAACAGCAATACTTTCCCTGATCACCCGCATAATCTCATCTTCCCCCATCAGCTGTGGCAGGTACTGGTTCAAGATTGCTATTTCCCGTTCCAAAGCTTCCACTTTGTCGGGATGTCCGGAAAACTGCGGTATAGCATCCTTCCGCTGCTTGACTTCTTTAAACAGCACTTCTATAATCTCTTCTTGGCTTAGATCTTGGCCTTTTTTGATTTTTGCATTTTGTATTGCTGCTTTGGCCATACGGATTGTAGATACCTTTTCTTTTTCACCGCTTTTCATAGCCGTTTTTAAATCTTCGTTCAATTGTTCCAACACGGACATTTTTAACCACCCCTAACTAATTGTAACTTACAATGAAGCCAATTTAAACTATTGCCCAGTTAAAGGTGGATTATATATTATCATCTTGTACTGGGTTTACTACCTCTTCCAAATAGGATTCTACCGTTGGATAATTTAAACGCTCCTTTACGACGGCAGGGAGTTGCTTTTTTCTTTTCTTTTGAGGAATAGGAATGTATTGTCCCATCGCCTTCACTTTAACTGCGCCCATTTCTCTAGTCAGCATTTATTTTCCCTCCTTACTTATAATTTTGCTATTTTTCGCTGGTTTTAAAACATTTTTCGTGATTTTCTATTTACTTTTTGTGAAATATTTGTCGCATAGTTGACCGCAGAAGTAACAAAATAATTTAAACGGGAAAAAGGAGGCTGCATTTTTGGAAATAAATAATTTTGACCAATGGTTGGATACTCTAGGCACTGCCCTGGAAAAAGCTAAGGCGGCTGGCCTACCCAATAAACTAATCAGCAAATCAGCAGCAAAACTCGGGGATTTTTTGGCGGAGAATATTAAGCCCGACATCCCGGAAAACCGCCTGCTAAAAGAAATGTGGACGGTAGGTGGCGTTGAGGAGCAGGAAGCTTTAGTCAGCATGCTGATTAAACTTATTGAAAACAGAAAAATACATTAAAAAGGCAGGGTTTAATTGCCCTGCTTTTTTAATTCCTGCAAAAATTCTTTTAGCTTGAAAACATCCTGGGCATATGTTTGGGCTAACTGACGGCGGTAAATAATGCTTGCAGGGTGATAAAGGGGAAAAATAAAGCATCCATATTTCGCCGAATAAAAATATTTCCCATGGTAATCCTCGAGACGTGCCTGTTTGCCTAAAATCGTACTTAGCGGCACACCGCCCAACGTGGCAATTACCTTTGGCTTAACGAGGCCTATTTCCGCCTCTACCCATGAAGAGCAACTCTTAATTTCCGCCGAGGTTGGTTTGCGATTGGCATAGGGGCCGAATCTACCCCGGCTGGAAGGCTTGGTGGGACGGCACTTTACAGTATTCCCAAGATAACAATGTTTGCGGTCCAAATCGATTTGGGCTAAAAAGTCGGTTAAAATTTTTCCGGCTTCTCCGGAGAAAGGCTCACCGGAAACCATATCTTCATGGCCCCCCGGAGCCTCACCCAGCAGGAATAAAACAGTTTTCTGCGGCTTTCGATCCAAAACAACGTTAGTCCTGGTCTTATATAACGAGCATTTAGTGCAGTTTTCAATTCCTTTTCTTAGTTCAGCAAAGCTTTTCAAAACCCCGGTCTCCTTTATCTTGAAATTGTATGTAATCAGCTAACATCGGAGTATCACCTATAATATATAATAATCCTGGCCATAGTTTAAAATAAATTTTAATGGATATATGAAAAATGATTGAAGAATTTATGTGAACGATTGTACTTTCACGTGTATCGTTGTATTATAATAATTAGATAAGCGGAAATAAATGCATTCCCGCATATTGTGAGGTGTATCTTATGGAAAACGTTAAAAATGAACTGGAAATGCTCACTGCTAAGGCGGAAACCTTGAAAGCTATTGCTCACCCGGTACGCCTCTGCATCCTCAAGGGCCTGCTGGATTCGGGAGCATGCAACGTCAGCAAGATGCAATATTGTCTTGATTTGCCACAGTCTACCATCTCCCAGCATTTATCCAAATTACGCATGTCCGGTCTTATTACTGCCCAGCGCCAAGGTATTGAGGTTTATTATAGCATAACCGATGAGCAAGTAAGAAAGTTGATTTCGGCTCTTTTTAACTAGCTTTTTACAGTCCCCAGTTGGACCTCAGTCAAAAACAGTTGCAGCATATAACCGGGAAGTCGGAACTGATGCCTTAGATTAAGTGTAATAAAAATGAGGAGGAGAACTTGATGCAAAAAATTTTAATTGTGGGAGGCGTAGCTGGCGGTGCCAGCGCTGCCGCCAGGTTGCGTCGTTTGAATGAGGAAGCCGAGATTATTGTGTTCGAAAAAGGGGAATACATCTCTTTTGCCAACTGCGGTCTGCCTTATCATGTGGGCAAAGTCATTACAGAGCGGCAGCAGTTGCTGGTTCAAACAGTAGAAAGCATGAAAAACCGCTTTCGTATCGATGTACGGGTAAGAAGCGAAGTGCTATGCATTGACCGGCAAAAGAAAGAGGTAACCGTGTTGAACCACGTGAACGGCAAAACCTATACGGAAAATTACGATATTCTGCTTTTGTCTCCGGGAGCTGCTCCTCTTCGCCCGCCAATTCCGGGTATCGACAGTCCCCGCATTTTTACTTTGCGCAATATGGCAGATATGGATGCCATTATCCAAGCTGTGGATAATAAGACCTGCGGTGAAGCGGTCGTTATAGGCGGCGGTTTTATCGGCTTAGAAATGGCTGAAAATCTGCATCTGCGTGGTTTTAAAGTTACATTAGTAGAGATGGCAGAACAGGTGATGCTTAACTTGGACAGGGAAATGGCAGCTATTGTTCATAACCACCTGCGCCAGAAAGGGGTTAATCTCATCCTGCAAGACGGGGTAGCAGCTTTTAATGTTCAGGAAAATCGCACAATGGCAATCTTACAAAGCGGCAAAAAGATTTTAGCCGATCTAATTATCCTGGCTATTGGTGTTAAGCCCGATACTCAGCTGGCAAAAGATGCCGGTCTGGAATTAGGTCAAAAAGAAGCCATTAAGGTAAACGAATATTTCCAAACCTCCGATCCTTCAATTTATGCAGTTGGTGATGCCATAGAGACCTTCGATTTCTCCACGGGGCAGCCAGCATGGCTGCCGCTGGCCGGACCCGCTAACCGCCAGGGACGTTTAGCCGCCGACATTATCGCCGGGCGTTCAACAGTTTACGGCGGTGTACAAGGTACGGCTATTGCCAAAGTGTTTGATCTTACGGTAGCATCCACGGGAAAAAATGAAAAAACGCTACAAAGCCAAGGGATTAAGTATTTTGCCTCCTTCACCCATACTAATTCCCATGCAGGGTATTATCCGGGGGCCACTCCTTTAACCATTAAACTTCTTTTTGGCGAGCAAGGTGAGCTTTTGGGTGCCCAGGTAATCGGCCAGGACGGCGTGGATAAACGCATCGATGTTTTAGCTACCGCTCTGAGACTGAAGGCCAATGTAGATGATTTAAGCGGGTTGGAATTGGCCTATGCTCCTCCATTTTCCTCTGCTAAAGATCCGGTCAATATTGCCGGTTATGTTGCCGGCAATATCCTGCGGGGCGATGTGGAAATTATTCACTGGCACCAGTTGGCTAATCTTAACCGGGAGGACACAGTTATTTTAGATGTCAGAGAAAAGGCAGAGCAAGAAGCTGGCTTTATTCCCGGCTCCATCAATATTCCCTTAGGCCAGCTGCGCAAGCGTTTAGCGGAAATACCCAGCGATAAGGAAATTATTATTTACTGTCAGGTGGGCTTAAGGGCTTATGTGGCAGCCAGGATACTGCTGCAAAAAGGCTATACCCGGGTAAAAAATTTGAGCGGTGGTTTTAAAACATGGTTCCCAGTTGCCAAAGATTTGAATTACCCCATCTCCTACCCTAGCCACCAGGAAGAAATAGCAGTTACAGCAGAAAACTCTTAAATCGTAAGTGAGTTGTAATTCTGCAAGTTGGGGGATGCATGGCAAAAAGGAGTTTGGTCCTAAAACCAAACTCCTTTTTGCTGTCATTTAACTTATTACTTGGCATCATGCAGAATTTCCAAGGCTCTGGTATTTTCCAAGGGGCTGTGCAGAGATGAATCCTGCATCAATTTCTCCACCTGCTTGCCTACAATCTGCGGTCGGTTGAGAACTCCGGGCCCTCCCACACATCCACCCGTACAGGACATGCCTTCAACTAAATTGGCAAAAATTTTACCTGCAGCAATGTCCTTGAGGGTTTGCAGGCATTCCGCAATGCCCTGGCAGGCAATAACGTGAATATCAAGGCCGCTATCCCGTTCCAGCAGGTAATTTTCTACTGCTTTGGCCACTCCTCCGGCTTTGGCAAAACCCCTCCCATCGCGGGAAGCTTCATCGAGGCTTGCTACTTCGGCTACAACTTCCTCTGGCTTTATCTGGGCGGCATGGAAAATAGCAAACAATTCCTCAAAAGTTAACACGTAGTCCATTTCTTCAATTTTAGTTGCTTCATGTTTCTTAGCTATGCAGGGCCCTATAAAAACAACCAACCCATCCGGATCTTCCTTTTTAAACATTTTAGCCGCAAAAGCCATAGGTGATGGGGTATGGGAAACTTTATTCTGATGTTCCGGCAAATGCTTAGCAATAGCTTCCACAAAGGCAGGGCAACAGGATGTTGTCATAAAAGGCCTTGACTTGGGCACTGTTTCCAGAAACTCTTCCCCTTCACTGATCACGGTAGCATCGGCCCCGCAGGCTGCCTCCATCACTCCTGCAAAACCAAGTAATTTTAATGCCGCTTTAATTTGATCGATAGTGACTTTAACACCAAACTGCCCGACTATTGATGGTGCCAGGATTGCATATAGCTTTTTCTCTTTTTTATATAGCTCTTCGCAGACCGGTCCTACAAAAGAAACGTCAGCAGCCGCACCAAAAGGACATCCTTCTACGCATTTTCCGCAGAATATGCATTTATCGTAATCAATTGTGGCCAGACGTCCTTCGCCTACATGTAAAGCTTGGACCGGACAAGCCCTCTCACAGGGACGAGCCAGCTCAATAATGGCCCCATACTTACATGCCCTCCGGCAACTGCCGCATTCCACACAGCGGCTCTGGTCAATATAGGCCCTGCCTTGTACTATCATGATGGCATCCTTGGGACAGTTGCTTTTACAATGGTGGGCTACACAGCCCACGCAGGCGTCGGTAACGGTGAACTTATCCAGGGAACAACCGTTACAAGCGGTCTCCAGGATTTGTACTACCGGCCCTGCGCTGATTTCCTCCCCTTTTCCGTTTCTGCCTCCATTGGCTAAAACCAGCCGTTCCTCCACAATAGCTCTTTCCTTATAAATGCAGCAACGGTACCTGGCCGGACCATCAGGTATAATCTTTTTCGTTGCATCGGGCATTTCCTTTAACCTGCCGGACAAAGCAAGCCGCGCTATCTCGGTAAAAACGTCACGACGAATTTTCGCTAGTTCAGATATTGCCATAACTAATCTCCTCCCTCTATAATCTTTAATTTTCTTTGAAAATCTCGCTTAATCTTAGATTTTCATTTGTACAAAGTCAATCCTCTTGGACAATATGCCTATTTTTGTATATATCTGGATTAACAAGTGTATACCGACAGAATATGCGTCTTTTAAACGTATTTCGGCCATGTAATCCACTTGTTCTCCGGTGGCAAACCTCCCATGTCTCACAGGGTCTGTGCCCCTAAATTCCTTCGTACTGCCTGCCCATGAGGTGGATGTCAGCCTTGCTCCTTTGCTGGGTCAAATGCCCTTATGGATAAATTTCAACCTGACTATTCCGGCTCGCTTTGTCAATGAACGTAATCTTTAATTAAGCAAGGTTTTTTTACATTTCCAGCACCGCTTGATTGCTTGTTACATTGCAGGAGTTTGACTGTCAAGGGGCCGCGATAGCGGCGACGCAGTCTTTACCCTTGACTGGCAAACGGATGAAATGTAACATTGTCAGTTGCGGTGCGCTTTTTAGGCGGCTTCCTGTAATTCTTGCCTTCTTATATCACTCATCATTTTTTGTGGGTCATAAGCTACGCCTTTTCTCAGTAAGGTGTAAAATATCCTTATGAGCTTACAGCATAAGAGTACTAGCGACTGTTTCTTTTTGAGCGGGTTCTGTGGCCTTGTTGTGTAGTACTGGTGTAGTTCTTTAAATTCGTTGTTCTTAGCCACTATGGGCATAATCCCTTGAAATAACAACGATCTTAGCCTTTTTCGCCCTCGTTTGCTAATAGTTGTTTGGCCCTTATGCTTTCCTGAGCTATTTTCTTTCAGGCTTAGTCCCGCCAGCTTCTGTACCTGCTTTGGATGTTCAAACCTTGTAATATCCCCTACTTCAGCTATAAACCCTGCTGCTGCTATGAGGCCTACTCCCTTGATTTTTAGCATTTCTTCAATACCGGGAATCTGCATGGCTAATTCTTCTATTAGAGCCATTGTCCTTTCATATTGCCTCTGCAGCATTTCATATTCTTCTAGTAGTGTGGCAAGTTCATTTTGAGCTGCTCTTAATCCTTCTCGTACTCCTACTGATATCTTTGCTGCCTCAACTAGTTGGCTGGCTCGTCTAACTCCAACAGCTCTGCTGATTTCTTTTCTCCAGCTGGCAACTATGCCTTCGACGCCTTTTTCAAGTACTTTATCCGGTGTTGGAAACTCTTTTAGCGTTACTATTGCTGCTTTGCCTTCCCAATCCCCAAAGACTCTGTTGAACTCCGGGAAATATATGCTTATCCAGCGTTTAACTCTGTTTCGGATGCTGTTAAGCTGCTTCACTAATCTTAAGCGGGTTTCCATTGCATTTCGTAAATCGCTGTAAATTCCTTCGGGAATGTACGGTTCCATGTATCGACCGTCTTTTACCAGCATGGCAATGGTTTTGGGTCCTTTCGGTCATTTTTGGTCGGATTATTATCATCCAATTCTTTGCTTCGCTTTACGTGAAACGGATTCACTAGTACTATTTTCAGCTGGTGATCCTTAAGATGCTGGGCAAAGGTAAACCAATAGTGTCCCGTAGGCTCCATCCCAACCATTACCTGCTGCTTCTGCTGTTGTTTTGCCACACTTTTTACCCACTCAGAAAATGTCTTGAAGCCGTTGTTGTCATTATTGAATTTTAGTAGCTTAGCTAGTTCTACGCCTCTGTAATCGAAAGCTCTGGCGTAATTTGTCTCGCTAGCTACATCTACACCAATGATTAAAGTCTTTTCTGTTATTTGCAAAATTCTTGAGTTCTGGTTATACTTCATATTGAGTACCTCCTCTGTTATTTAAGGGTCGCTAGTTAATCGACACCTCGACACCTCGTATGTTAACAGGAGGTACTTCTTTTTTCAAAGCTCATTTTAATTCATTACAGGAATGCTCCTTTGCGATATGAATTGCTGCAGCTAAGCTCATTCAATAACCTCTCTCAACCAGCTGGTATGTCTAGACGTCTTTTATGTTTTCAAAGGTATAAATAGAGTGGTAAACAAAAATGCTATAAAAGTAGTAATTCTTAAAAAGGTGGTTACCGTAATGGAAAAAATTGCTGTCTTAGGCATTCTGATCGAAAATCGGGCCGAGAATGCCCCGGAAATGCAAGAGATCATCACTAAATACGGCAACATCATTTTCGGTCGCATGGGAACTCCTAGTTTAAACAAACATAACGGCATTATTAGCTTACATCTGGAGGCTGATGACGAGAAAATCCAACAATTTGCCGGTGAATTAAAACAGTTATCAGGGATCACAGTGAGTTACTGTTACTTAAACTGAATTAACTAAAAGTGAAATTGTTCACTAACATCTAAAATTTTATACCACTATACTTGTTTTTGAAATAGGTTGTTATTTACAATTATATTCCCTAGGCCATTCAGCAATGACGCGCAATTACCGCGCTTCTATTGATTCTTTTGTTGGGTTATAAACCAAAATAAAACTATTGGGCTGGTGTTTAAAGCCGTTATTCAGCCAAAAAGACATTGAATTTTCCTGGGGTAATGCTTTTAAAGGCATGGTAGGAAATATTTTTTTTATTTCCGACACAAAAAAAGTACCTATCCCCTTGCCCTTTAAGTCATTACGTACTGACATACAATCAAAGTAAACGGCGCCTTTTTCTTGCCCCATATAAGCGGCAGCCAGGATGTCATTTTCTTCATTGATACAAACGTACAACTTATCAAAAAACCGGTTTTTTTCCGCAATATCTTTTTGATAGTAATTACCATAGCGAAACAACTCATATTTTATTTGGTATGCACCAAGAGCAGACAGCTTGACTACCTTCATTTCTGTACACGCCCTCCTTGGCCAACCCTTTCCCCAATTCTACCATTACTATTATAGAGAAGAAGCTTTAACTAGTCTATGATCTTTTACCACGGTTGATAACCGACCTTATAAAATTCCAAAAAGAGTGGAGCAAATTAATCTTCTTTTGATAAAATGAGTAGCAGGGGATTTAAAATTTTATAGAAAAATTTCGAGGTGACCTGATGGCCGACATACGATTAACCGGTTGTTCCCAGGATTGCTACGACAACTGTGCGGTTCTCGCCGAAGTAGAAAATGGAAAACTCTGTTCCCTTCGGGGCAACCCGGCCCATCCCCAGACAGGCAGCTGGTTATGTGCCAAAGGCAAAGCTTATGTGGAAAGAGTTTATCACCCGGACCGCATACTCTGGCCTTTGCGAAAAACTGCATCGGGCTGGGAAAAAATTTCCTGGGAGAAAGCTTATAGCCTTATCTGCTGCAAGCTAGAACAGATTTTAGAACAAAACGGACCTTTGGCTATATTGCATTACGATGACTATGGCTCCTCGGGGGCTCTCAAAGCATTAGCCCGGCGGTTCTTTAACGCCTTAGGCGGCTGCACTTACCCTTCCGGAGGCCTATGCCTTTCCGCGGGGCTGGCTGCACAGCGCTATGATTTTGGAGGTAACGCAGCCCATGACCCTGAGGATATACTGAATAGTTCCGTTATCGTCCTTTGGGGCAGGGACCCGGAAAAAACCAACCAGCATTTGCTGCCCGTCTTAAAAAAAGCAGGCGACAGGGGTGCCAAACTGGTTGTAATCAATCCTTTACCTGTTAAGACACCTCTTAATCCTGTACTGACCTTGCAGCCAAAACCGGGCACCGACGGGGCTATCGCACTGGCCGTAGCGAATCTCCTCATAACCTGGAACCGTTACGACGAGACATTTATCAAAGGGCATACCTACGGTTTTGCAGAATTTCAAAGGATGGTGAACGGATATACTCCTGCCTGGGCCAGTGACGTGAGCGGGATACCTGTGGGAAACATTGAGTCCTTGGCCTGCATCCTGGCGGGAAATAAGCCCGCTTCCTTTTTACTAGGCTGGGGTCTGCAGCGTCACGCTAACGGAGGCCAAACCATCCGGGCCATAGACGCTCTCGGCGCCTTGGCAGGGAGCATCGGGGTTGCCGGCGGCGGAGTGAATTTTGCTAACAGTGTACGGAGCTGGAATCCGGGGCTAAGCGGTGCTGAGCTTGCCCAACACAGCCGTCACTTTCCTTATTCAGCTATTGCTGACCGTATTTTAAAGGCCGACAACCCTCCAATTAAGGCAGTATTTGTAACCAGGGCCAATCCGGCTTGCCAGCTGCCAAATACCTCCAAGGTGGTAGAGGCTTTTAACTCAATTGAATTTAAAGTGGTCATTGATCAGTTTTTGACCGACACGGCCCAACTGGCTGATTTAGTTTTACCCTGCACCACTTACTTGGAAGAAGACAATCTTTATAAAAACTCCTGGCATAACATGATTATCCTGGGCAGAAAAGTAATATCACCTCAAGGTGAAGCTAAACCTGATGAAGTGATTTTTTCTGAACTGGCCCAAAGAATGGGCCTGGGTCAATATTTTACCCGGACAATCGAAGAATGGCTTGAATATGCCATAGAGCCGCTCAAAACGCAGGGAGTAACTATGGAAAGATTATCTGAAGGCCCGGTACGTCCGGTCGGTGCTAACCAGGTAGCGTGGAGCACAAGGGAATTTAATACTCCCACAGGAAAATTTGAATTTTATTCCAAGCAAGCGCTGAAGGACGGACTACCTGCTTTGCCCGAATATATGGAACCAGGAGATAAGGTAGATGAAGAGCAATATCCACTTTATTTACTAACACCTCATTCCAAATACCGGATTAATTCCCAGTTTGCCAATATTATGGCGGTTCGCACCCTAAATCCGGAACCCAGACTTGACATCCACCCGTATACAGCAATGGCAAGGGGCATTGCTGAAGGAGATTGGGTTGAAATAAGATCTCTCCGTGGCGCCCTAACCCTGAAAGCAAGATTGAACTCAGGCCTTAGGCCCGATGCTGTATCTTTAGAGGAAGGCTGGTGGCACGCTGATGGGGCCTGCGCCAATTTCCTGACGAGCGATACGGTAGCGGATATGGGGCAAGGCTCAACTTTCTACGACTGCAGGGTGGAAGTCAGAAAGAAACCCTAGGGTTCAAACAGCAGGGGTTAGTTTTAAATAAAGCCTGCACGTATTATTTCGCTCTGGACAAGCTGGCACGCCGTTACCGAGAGCTTTGCTGCCGGCCTAGAGCGAAACAAGTCCCGCCCCATAATACATGCAGGCTAATATAGTTTGTCGACAATCTTCCCAATCGTGCTTCTTACTAGGTTTTATTACCTGCTGTCTTACGCATATTCCCTTAACTTTAAAGCCATTTTATTAGCTTCGTGTACCACTTTTTCTTCATCAATACCCAATAGTACTCCATTTTTGTAAACGACCTTGCCTGCCACAATGGTCATATCCACCGGACGATTAATACCAACTACAGCCGGTAGAGCAGCAGGATCATCAAGAGTCCCAGCAAATTCCAGGGAGTTGATATCCACCAGGAAGCAGTCCCCAGCTTTAGCAACTTCCAAGGAACCAAGATCATTTCTGCCCAGCAGCTCTGCGCTGCCCCGGGTAGCCAAGGAGAGGATTTGGGCACCTGCAGGCGCAGCAGCGCTATTTACCAGGCGGTGCATCAGGTAAGCGTATCTTATCTCTGCTAACAGGTTGGAGCAATCATTGGAAGCGCTGCCATCCACAGCCAGCCCTACCGGAACCCCTTTTTGCAGCATTTCCGTAATTTTAGCAACTCCCGAGGCCAGTTTCTGGTTCGATGCGGGACAATGGGCTACCCCTGTTTTGGTCTGGGCTAAAAGGTCAAGTTCAGCGCTGTTAAAATGGATGCCATGGGCGAACCAAACGTCACTGCCTACCCAACCGAGGCTCGTCATATACTCTAAAGGACGCATGCCTACAGTACTTAAACAGTAATTTTCTTCATCGAGGGTCTCAGCCAAGTGAGTATGCAAACGTACCCCGTATTGCCGTGCCAGTTCAGCGCTTTCCCGCATTAAGTCAGGTGTAACTGAGAATGGGGAACAAGGCGCCAGGATAATCTGACACATGGAACCAGGTGAGGCGTCGTGGTACTCATTAATCAGCCGCTCTGAATCGGCCAGGATCTCCTCCTTGCTCTGCACCAAGCTGTCGGGTGGCAACCCGCCATCCGATTCTCCCCGGGACATGCTCCCCCGGCAAGCATGAAAACGTATCCCTAGTTCACTGGCGGCCATAATCTGCCTGTCTATCAACTCCGTTTGCCCCTGGGGAAAAACATAATGATGATCGCTGGCTGTAGTACAGCCATATTTGATTAATTCCCCAAGACCAACGAGAGCGCTGGTATAGACCATCTCGCCCGTTAAGCCCCGCCACAAACGATACAAAGTCTTTAACCAGTCAAAAAGTTCCATTTGCTGTACCCGGGGTAAGTTACGGGTCAACACCTGATAGAGATGATGGTGGGTGTTGATCAAGCCAGGATAGACTATTTTACCCCGAGCATCGATTGTTTCATCGGCAGCATATTTTTGTCCAGACAAATCTTTGCCGATAGCCTTAACCCAACCTTCCTCAATATAGAGGTCTGCATCCCGATAGATGCTGTTTTTGGCATCCATGGTGACAATGGCTGTTGCACCTTTAATCAGTAAAGATGTCATACTTCTACCCTCCCTAAAATATAAATACCCACCCCAATAAACTTCCAAGTTTATTAGAGTGGGTTACTGGAACCACTTTAAGCTGTTATTTTACTATCCTCGTACCTCTTTCTCCCTTTACTGCCTCCCTCAAGTCAGCCAGGGCGCCGATAATAGCTTCCCCGCCGTTTTCCACAAAACTGATGGCGGCCTGAACTTTCGGGCCCATGCTGCCCTTGCCGAACTGTCCCTCCTCCAAATATTTTTTGGCTTCGTCCACAGTCAAACGTTCCAGGTTTTTCTGGTCAGGCTTGCCATAATTTATCGCTACATAAGGAACGTCTGTGGCAATAGTTAGGATATCGGCACCCAACTGCTTAGCCATCAAGCTGGAAGCCAAATCCTTATCAATTACTGCTTCGACGCCTACCAGTTTATCTCCTTCTTTTACTACTGGAATACCGCCTCCGCCGCTGGCAATAACGATAGCTCCTGCATCAACTAAAGTTTTGATCAAATCAAGTTCCACAATTTCTTGCGGTTTAGGAGACGGTACAACTTTCCTCCAGCCCCGACCGCTGTCTTCAATCCAGCTTTCACCTTTAGCCATGCCCTTTTCTGCTTCCTCTTTAGTATAAAAAGCTCCGACCGGCTTGCTGGGGTTCTGGAAAGCCGGATCCTCCTTGGAAACCACAACCTGCGTCAGCAAGGTCACTACCTTTTTATCAATGCCGAGCTTCTTAAGCTCATTATAGATGCTCTGTTGAATCATATAACCGATCAGCCCCTGGCTTTCAGCGCCGCAAACATCCAAAGGCATAGCAGGCACATGTTCCCTGGCAGCTGCGTTTTGCAGCAGGATGTTACCTACCTGCGGCCCGTTACCATGGGCTACTACAACCCGGAAACCTTCCTGGACCAGCTTGACAATGTTTTGAGCGCTTACTTCCACGTTAGCCCGCTGTTCCTCAATAGTTCCTTTTTGTTTAGGTTGGAGTATGGCGTTTCCGCCTAAAGCTACAACTACTGTCTTCACAAAAATCCTCCTGTTCATCCCTTAAAACATATAACGATACTTCTTAAATGCAGTCCAGATCATGGCAGCAAGACCCGGATCCAAATCACTTTCTGCTTTGCCGCCGGCATTAAATTTAACATCGGAAATCTTGCCCTCAATCCTAACCTTAAAGAGAGGCTCATCTCCAGCTTGCACCAAAAGGAAGCCGGAATTAGTGCTGTCGTTAAAGTCCTCTTCACTCCAATACAGGGTCAGTTTATCCTTGTAAGGAGCCCCGCTGTTGGGACAGAAGGTTGCACAGTTGCCGCACTCATTGCACATTCCATCCACGTGAATGATCTGGTTGAGGTTCTTGAAAACGCCATCTTCAAGTTGGATGGCAATGTTAGCCCTGTTGGGACAAACCTCAGCGCAGATATTGCAGATGTAATTGCACTCCAGACACCTGTCGGCCTCTTTTTCTTCCCCTGTAACTGCTTGTAACACACCTTTTTTAGCGGCAATCTCGGCCAGTCTCCGCTCATTGTCAAAAGCAATATCCTTGACCGCCTCTTTAGTTTTTGGCAGATTCTCTTTAGCAATAATGGCGTTACTGGCTTTTGTAGCATGGGCAATTGCTTCCACTACGGTGGAAGGCCCAAAGAGAGCATCACCGCCGATAAATACGTTCTCTACATTTGTTTCAAATGTGTCGGGATTTACTGAAATATTGCCTCTTGCATCAACTGCTATGCCATTCTGCTTCAGAATGTCGTAATCCACTAACTCGCCGATGGCAGTTAAGGCTGTATCAACCTGTATTTCCTCGAATTCACCCTCTTTTGCCACAGGGCTCCTCCTTCCGGAAGCGTCCGGTGCACCTAGTTCCAATTTCTGGCATTTCAATATTCCGTCTTTTAACGATAGAGGTGCTAAAAGCTCTTTGAAAATCACACCATCCTGCAGAGCCAGGTTTAATTCTTCCCTGTCTGCTGGCATAAACTCTTTGGTTCTTCTGTAGACGATATAGACATTTTCCACACCGTCTACCCGCAGAGCTGCACGGGCTGCATCCATGGCAGAGTTTCCGCCGCCGATGACAGCCACATTTTTGCCTAGCTTGATGGCAGTCTTATCTTTGTTGAATTGCTCCAGGAAGGGGATAGCTCCCATCACACGGTCACTGTCGCCTTCCAGCTTCAGGGAATTGGTTTTTCCTGCGCCGATAGCCAGGTAGATATAGTCATAGCCCTGGGCTTTCAGATTTTCAATGGAGAAGTCGGCATTTACCCCTAATTCAAATTTAACTCCCATTTTCTTAATAAGTTCAATGTCCTTTTGAATTGCCTCTCTGGAAATCCTGAAGTCAGGGATAACGTATTCCACCGTCCCGCCGGCTTTCTCCCTCTTATCGAAAATGGTCACATCCATTCCCGCCCGGGCCAGGAAATAACCGGCTGCCAGTCCCGATGGCCCTGCGCCGATAATGGCAACTTTGGCAGAGCTCTTGGTAACCGGTTGTGCAATTTTATCAAGGAATGCTTTATAGCCGTTCTCGGCTGCAATCCTCTTCATTTCCCTGATCAGCACTGATTCGTCATAGTCTAAACGGGTACATTTAGTCATGCAGTTATGGTTACAAATTGTTCCCGTGATAAATGGCAGCGGGTTTTTGGATACAATAACTTCGTATGCTTCATTGTATCTTCCTTCGCCCACCAGCCTGATATATTCGGGAATGTCCTGGTTGATGGGGCAACCAAAAGTACAAGGCGCAATATAGCAGTCAGTGAGCGGCAGTTTCCTTTCCGTCTTCCTGCTGCCGGCAAGGCGCTTTTCTTTGAGATGGTTGGCATCTGTAAAAGCGCTTTCAGCAAGTTTTCTTAATTTTTCCAAATCTATCCTGCCAGCTTCGCTGTTTTGCAGATAAGGTTCCAATTCTTCTGCCAACTGCTTAAATCTGAAGTAGCCGCCAGGTTTCAATAATGTTGTAGCTACGGTAATCGGTTGAATCCCCGTTTCCAAGATGCGGGCGATATTAAAGAAGTCTGCTCCTCCGGAATAGGAGATTTTCAGATCCCCGTCAAATTCAGAAGCTAATTTCAAAGCCAAATTTATAGTCAGAGGGTAGAGGGACCTTCCTGACATATACATTTCTTCGCCTGGCAGTTCTCCTTTAGTAATCATGCAAGGCAGGGTGTTGGAAAGTTTTACCCCGAATTCCTTGTTGTGCTCCTTGGCAAATGCTTTGAGTCTTCTTAACATGGCAACGCCGTCATCGTACTGCAAATCATGGGTAAAAGACTCTTCTCTTAATTGAATATAGTTATAACCCATCTTATCGAAAGTATTTCTGACAAACTCATATCCCAGCAAAGTGGGGTTCATCTTCACAAAAGTATGCAGTTTCTTTTCGCTGAGTAAATATTTTGTAATAGCCTCGATCTCCGCCGGCGGGCAACCGTGCATGGTAGACAGAGTGATGGAATTACAAATATTAGGGGAAATGCTGTCGATATATTTTTCATCAACAAATTTAAATCTGCTGACTGCTTCCTTTAAGGCTTGCTTGCACTCCTGAAAGATCGGGGTGTTCGAAGCATTCTTCATGCCTTCGATGAAGTTGTCTACTTTAGGTGTTTGAATCCCCTTTAAGTCATAGCCCACACTCATGTTGAACATAAAAGTGCGTTCATCGGAGTTAAATAATTCTTTCTGCAAAATGTGAACAATAAACCATGCTTTAACGTACTCTTCAAATGCACCTTGGATGGAGAGCTCAGTAGACCACTCCGTATTATAGCATTCATCTTCTGCGCGGATACATGGTTTTGGGAACTCCAGTTCATCAAGTATTTGTACCGTCTTAAGCTCAAAAAACCTGCTTCCGGTAAGGTAAGAAGCAACTATATTTTGCGCCAGTTGCGTATTGGGGCCGGCTGCAGGACCTACGGGAGTACCAATGGATTCACCGAATAATTTTATCTGCTTGTCGCTTGCTTTTTTATAGAACTTGTCCTTGGGTATGCCGAAAATAGTCCCGTACTCTTGATATTCTTCGAATACCCAGTCTAACAATTTCTTAAAAGGGATCGCTCTCATTTTATCACTCATCTTTTTCCCTCCCCAAAAAAAGAAAGTAAAACGAAACGCACTAAAACCGCTAAATCTTTAATCCTAATGTGTAATAAGGCAAAGCAAAACTAGTTCACTTTGCCTTATTACAGTATCAAAGATTAAGCAAACGAAATTGTTAGCTTCTGCCACCCATGGTTAAGAGCATTACAGCTTTAGCAGTATGCAGCCTGTTTTCAGCTTCGTCATAAACTACAGAATGGGGTCCGTCGATTACTGAGTCTTCAACCTCGTTGTTTCTGTCTGCAGGCAGTGCATGCATGTAAATGCTGTTCTTAGAGGTCAGCTTCATTAATTCTTCGGTGCATTTCCAATGCTTGTTAGCCTCTAAGAGGTCATCCACTACTTGAGTGCTCTGGTTGGTTACCCAGCTACCCCAGTTCTTGGGAATAACAACGTCTGCATCTCTGTAAGCTTCTTCTTGGTCATGGGTAATCCTGAAGGTACCACCGTTTTCCTCAGCATTCTTCTTAGCTTGCTCGATTGCCCAATCCGGTAGCTCGTATCCTTTCGGATAAGCCAGAGTTACATCCATAGCGTATCTTGGGAAAAGCAAAGACTGTGTTAATGGCACAGATATTGGCTTCTTGTGGCTGGTGGCATAAGTCCAGATAATGGAAACTTTAACTCGCTCTGTTCTTCCAAACTTCTCTTGAATGGTCATCAAGTCAGCAAGACCTTGTAATGGGTGATATAAATCGCACTGCATATTGATTACAGGAACTCTTGACCATTTAGCCAATTCTCTCAGATATTTGTTGCCCTGTTCCCAGAAGCAGTTACGGCAAGCGATGGCGTGGCCATAGCTGGAAAGAATAATAGCTGTATCTTTGGCCGACTCTCCGTGAGCAATTTGCATGTTGCTGGTGTCCAGGAAGTGAGCATGGCCGCCTAACTGGGTAATACCTGCTTCCATGGAGTTTCTTGTCCTGGTGGACTGCTCGAAGAACATCAGGAAAACAGTTTGGTCTTGTAAATATGGGGTACGCTGACCCATGGCAAATTTTCTCTTTAAGTCATAGGAAACGTCTAATAGGGTGTCAATTTCTTCTTTTGTCCACTCCTGCAAGGTGATAAGGTGTTTGCCTCTGAATGATGTTTGCATTTCAACCTCTCCTTTTTAAGATTTTTATTTATTTTTAATAATAGCTTTTTGAGCTAATTATTTAGCGTATTTTTTAACATACATTAATGGTATAGCGGCATACATGGCAGCAGCTTTTACTAAATGGCTCTTAAACTGTTTTTCGTTAGGAGCATGAGCTTCTTTTTCATGGCCTGGTCCAAAACCAACAACAGGAATTCCGTATCTTCCCATAATGGATACACCGTTGGTGGAGAATGTCCACTTGTCTACAACAGGCTCTTCATCAAATAGACCTTTGTAAACATCAACCAGTGTTTGACAAGCCGGATGGTCTTCCGGAATAGTCCATGTGGGGAAATAACACTCAGTTGGGTATACAAGACCTGTGTAAGATGGTCTCTCATAGGTGTACATTGTTACCTCCGCATTAGCCGCTTTTACAGAAGGCAAGTTTTTAATCTGTTGTATAGCGAGTTTATCATCTTCACCAGCCGTTAATCTTCTGTCAATAGAAATTGTACAGCTGTCGGCAACCGCACATCTGGACGGAGAAGTGAAAAAGATCTCAGATACTGTTAAACTGCCTTTCCCTAAGAAGGGGTCATCCTTTAAGTTTTCATGCAATGCCCGCAACTCCATCAGGATTGGAGCCATTTTGAAAATAGCATTATCTCCTCTTTCCGGGGCGGAACCATGGCAACTTACGCCTTTAACAGTTACTTTGATTTCCATTCTCCCCCTGTGGCCCCTGTAAATACGGCAGGAAGTGGGCTCAGTGCTTACAACAAATTCTGGCTTCAGCTTGTCTTCGTTGATGATATATTGCCAGCATAACCCATCGCAGTCTTCCTCTTGTACGGAACCTACTACTACTAAGGTGTAATCATCCAGCAGCCCTAAGTCTTTAATGATTTTCCCGGCATAAACCATGGAGGCCATGCCGCCTTCCTGGTCACTGCCGCCTCTGCCATAGATAACGTCGCCTTCTTCTTTGCCCTTATATGGGTCTACCTCCCAAAGGCTGATATCGCCAATGCCAACGGTGTCAATATGAGCGTCCATGGCAATTAGGCGGGAACCATTACCAATGTAACCTAAAATGTTGCCCATTGGGTCTATTTCTACTTTGTCAAAACCCACTTTTTCCATTTCTTCTTTAATTCTCAAAACTACTTCTTTTTCCTGACAGCTTTCGCTGGGGATAGCTATCATATCTCTTAAAAACTTGGTCATATCGGACTTGTATTCTTCTGCTTTGGCCAAAATTTGTTTGAAATCCAAACTCATTCTTCCTTCCTCCTCAAATGGTTTATACTGAGCGGTAAATTAGCTAAAATGAAAGCTGTGCTTCTCCGCCACAACCCCCTTTGTTTCCCCGTGTGCTAAAACAAAAACCCTAAACGCGTACTTTAAGTTTAAGTACAGCATTTGGGGTTCTTAGCTTAAAAGTGCATGACCCTAATATTCCACCAATGTTTTACATCTAGGGCATTTAATTTGCAGTCCTACAGGTTTCTTGTAGGCTTTGAAGAGTACTTGACCGCATTGGCAACGATAAGGATGCTTAGTGCCTGCAACTGTATTTTCGCCAGCCTTAACTTCCTGTGTTGGTTGGTAAGCAGGTAAACTCAATCCTATCACCTCGGTTTATAGTTTATTGTCTGACCAGTGTAAACTGATATTTATCGCTGCGGAAGTACTGTCGTCCGTAATTTAAGGGCCGCCCGTTTTCGTCGTACATCACACCCTCCATCATAATCAGAGGCGTTCTTTTATTCACTTGTAATAATTCATCCACTGGACTTTTTGCAATTACAGCAGTCACTGTGGAAACATAATTAAAGGGTTTAGTCTGAGCATATTGCCGCAAGAATTCCACCATACACTCGCATTCTTTTCTCAACTGCAAGGTGGCGGGGTCATTGATCAGCCAGGACGGCAACACATCATAACAATAAATCACCGGTATTCCATCAGCTAAACGCAAACTTTCAATTATATAGCAAATGCTTTTTTCTTCAATATTTAACTTTTCAGCAACAGATCCTTTACACGGAGCTTCATAGATTTTAAGCACTTTGTCTGCCGCTGCAAAGCCCGCCCTGCGTATTGTGGAAACCAAAGGTTCCAGCTTTTCAATTCCTGCCACCACTTTAGAGGGTGTTTCGACAAAAGAACCAATACCATGTTTGCGGCAAATCATACCTTCCTTTTCTAAGATACCCAGAGCTTCTCTGAGAGTACCGCGACTCACCCCAAATTCACTGGCCAGCTCCGGCTCAGAAGCGAGCTGAGTACCTGCAGGATAAACCCCTTCAACTATTCTGCGCTTAATCTCGGTAGCTATCTCAATGTAGAGCGGCTGCCTGGCTTGAAAGACTCCCAATAACCTCACCTCGCTCATTTTTGCCAACATTCAGGGATCTGCCCACGGCTTGGTTGTACATTTGTTTCACGTCTAGATGTCAAACAACTTCTCTTTTTGCTAAGGGGTTTTATGCAAACCCCTTACGTTGGAATAAACTTGCAAAGAATATTGTCTAGATGTCAAACATCTCTTCGATGCTTATATATATTCTAGCTTGATTTCAAAATTCCTGCAATGGGTAATTTTTTTTATTAAAATCTTTCCCAAACTTTTTGGGCCAGTTCCCTGCTTTTGGCAATGATTTCTGCTTCATTAATGCCTACCAGCTGTCTCTCTTCCATAACCACTTTTCCATTGATTATTGTGGTATCTACAGAGCGTCCACTCATGCCAAAGAGAATATGCCCATTTAGATTATCTGGTCCCATAGCAGTAGGCGGATTATAATCTACAATGATCACATCCGCATAAGCGCCAGGAACAATTCTCCCTACCGTCCGCGGGAAATACTCAGCGGCTATAGCAACATTATTTTCAAACAGCATGGTTGGCGCCTCTACCCACGCTACACTTGGGTGTTTAGCGTTAAATTTATGCAGAATATTTGCCACTTTATATGACTCAAACATATCCGAAGTATAACCGTCGGTACCTAATCCAACCCGGACATTTTTAGCCATCATATTCAAGACAGGGGCACAGCCCACCGCATTCCCCATATTGGATTCAGGATTGTGAACCACATTGGATTTGCTTTCTTTTAACAATTCAATTTCCTTTTCGGAAACATGTACACAGTGAGCGGTTATGGTTTTAGGACCTAAAATCCCAAAATCAGCCAACCTTTCTACTACCCGCTTACCTGATTTAGCGAGGCTGTCTTCCACATCCTCCACCCCTTCAGCGGTATGAATATGAAAACCTACTCCTGTGCCTTCATTGGCTTCCCGGCATTTTTCCAGGGTACGGTCCGAAAGGGTTAAAGAAGCGTGTAGCCCAAACATTCCCTTGAGCATATCATCTTGAGCGCTGGCACAATGTTTAATGAACTCTGCGTTTTCGGCAATACCCTGGTCAGCTATCTCTTCCCCATCCCGGTCGGAAACTTCATAGCATAAGCAGGTGCGCAATCCCACTTTTTTAGCTGCATCGGCTATAGCAAAGAGACTACCTCTGACTGCTCCCGGACTGGCATGATGGTCAAAAACAGTGGTGGTGCCGTTTTTGATACAATCCAGCATTGGCACTAAAGCACTGTAATAAACATCTTCCAGTGTGAGCACTTTATCCAGTCGCCACCATAGCCGCTCCAGAATTTCTTTAAAGTTTGTCGGCGGGGCATCCTTTAAAGCCATACCGCGGGCGAAAGTGCTGTAGAAATGCATGTGGGTATTGATCAAACCAGGCATGATCACTCTGCCTTTGGCGTCAATAAACCTTGCTTGCGGATATTTTGTTTTTAATTCAGCAGTGCTGCCTACCTCCAGCACCAAATTATCTTGGATTGCCACGCAGCCGTCTTGGAAAAAAGGCTGGGCCGGATCCCGGGTAATTAAGATTCCGTTTCCAACTAATAACATCATGTTACCTCCTCACTAATAGTTGTGACTTGACATGGTTGTTAGTTGATAGTTGTTGGTTGCCAGTTAAACTGATTATGAATCGTTCATTACTAGCAACCAACAACTAAAAACACGCAACTAACATTAGTTCTCCATGACGAATTATTTCTTGGGTTTATATGCTGTATTTTCTAAAGGCAAACTGTAGCGCCTCACTCCGTCAAATTTGTAATAGGCAGAAGCTACTGCCGGGGCGGTAGGAATTGAGGATATTTCGCCGATCCCTTTAGCTCCGTAAGCCAATTCTGACGGCTTGTTGTTCACTAAAATCACTTCAATTTCCGGTACATCGGTAGACCTGAATAAACCTAAGGTACCGAATTTAGCCGTTGGCACAGAGTTCTTGAGCGGGAAGTCCTCTTTTAGTGCGTACCCGAGGCTCATCACCACGCCGCCTTCAATTTGTCCCTCTACGGTAGTGGGATTGATGGCAGTGCCAACATCGTGGGCCGCGACAACTTTTTCCACCTTGCCCTCGTTGTTTAATATTACAACATGGGTGGCATAACTGTAGGCTACATGGCTAACAGGATTGGCTTTTGTTGAACCAATGGGATCCGTTACCCCTTCATACTCCCCGTAGAACTCCTGTCCTTCCAGTTCAGCCAGGGATGATGAGCGCAGGCTTTCCGCCAGTTTCAAAGCTGCCCGACGGGCCGCTTCGCCTGTAAACAGTGTTTGTCTGGAAGCTGTGGTCGGACCGGAATCTGGCGTCAGCGCGGTATCAGGGGCGCCAACTTCTACCAGTTCCTCGGGCAATCCGGTAGTTTCGCAAACGATCTGGGTCACTACCGTTCCTAGCCCCTGTCCAATACACTGAGCGGCAGTCAAAACCAGTACTTTGCCATTTGAAATTTTTAGCTTGGCCCGACCAAAGTCAGGAACCCCAACCCCCAAGCCTGCATTTTTCAGTGCGCAGGCAATCCCGGCATAGGGATAGCTATTGTACACATCGCGCACCGCCAAAAGTGTTTCTTTAATGGCTGTACTTTCATCGGCAATCTGCCCGTTGGCCATGGTATCTCCGGGACTTAAGGCATTTTTATACCTGATTTCCCAAGCAGAGATACCAACTTGTTCGGCCAGAAGATCCATGTTCGATTCGCAAGCAAAGGCGGATTGAGCCACACCGAAGCCTCTGAACGCCCCCGCCGGCGGGTTATTGGTGTAAACCCCCAGCCCTGTTAATTCTATATTTGGTATGCGATAGGGGCCGGACACATGAGTACATGCCCTTTCCAGTACCGGCGCTCCAAGGGAAGCATAAGCCCCGGTATCGGAAACAATTTTAGCTATCATTACGGTGAGATTTCCTTCCGCATCACAACCGGTCGTTAATTCTATCTCCATGGCATGGCGCTTGGGATGAACTAACAAACTTTCTTTACGGGACAAGGTTAATTTTACAGGTTTTTTGGTGAACCAAGCCAGCAGTGCCGCATGATGCTGCACGCTTAAGTCTTCTTTTCCGCCAAAGCCGCCTCCGACATATTTGCTGATTACCCTGACTTTCTCTTCAGGTAACCCCAAAATATCCGCAATACCATGCCTATCATGATATACGCTTTGTGTACCCACGTAAACCGTTAAGCCACCGTCAGTATCCGGCACAGCCAAAGCACTTTCTGGCTCCAGAAAGGCATGTTCAGTTGGCGGGGTTTTGTATGTCTTAGTAACTATATATTTTGCATTGGCCAAAGCCTCTTCCGGGTTACCTCTCTTGACATAGGTTTTACTTAACAGGTTACCCTTGGGATGAAGTTTAGGTGCATCTTCCTTGAGAGCTTCAGCGGGAGAAGTAACAGGGGGAAGCTCTTCATATTCAACTTCGATGAGTTCCAGGGCCTCCCGTGCCGCTTTTTTCGTTTCAGCTGCAACAAGTACAAGAGCATCGCCAACATACCTGGTTTCTTCTCCTACAGCAACCAGTGTCGGCCAGTCTTTGATAAGGTAACCCTGCATCCTGTTGCCTGGTATATCCTCGGCAGTCAGCACAGCTTTAACACCAGAGTGTTTTTTTGCTTTGCTGGTGTCAATACCCTTAATCAATGCCCTTGGGTATTTTGTTCTGAGCACTGCCCCATAAAGCATGCCTTCAACAAGCAAGTCATCCACATATTCAGCGGTGCCTAATGTTTTTACCCGGGCATCCACCCGTTGGAAACGGGCGCCGACACTAGCCGCAACGCTTTCGCCCGGGGTAACTTCTCCTCTGAACGCTTGAGCAGCCAGCATTACAGCCTTTTCAATTTTTACATAACCGGTACAGCGGCAGATATTATTGCGCAGTGCTTTTTTTACTTCTTCCGGACTGGGAGCAGGATTTTTGTCCAAAAGAGCCTTGGAGCTCATTACCATACCGGGGATACAAAAACCGCACTGCACAGCCCCTGCTTCGGCAAAAGCCCAAGAATAGATCTCTTTCTCCCTTTCGCTCAGGCCTTCAACTGTTAAAATCTCTTTACCCTCGATTTTCGCAACAGTCAGGGTACAAGCGCGGGTAGCTTTTCCGTCTACCAAAATGGTACAGGCGCCGCACACTCCCTCTGCACAGCCGTTTTTAACCGAGGTGAGCCTGGCTTCATCCCGCAGGTATTCCATTAGGTTAGTATCGCCGGGCGCAGCCACCACCTGTCCGTTAAGTGTAAATTTAACCATTACTAACCCCTCCTGGCAAATAATAAATTAACTTAACCTAAATAAAAACCCAAAGCTATATCTGCATATAACTTTGGGTTCGAGTAGGACTAAGTATGATTTGACCCTGGCTATCCAGTTGTCTGGATGTTTGACATCATTAGCTATTTTAATTCGCCATTCTTTTCCGGATTCCTGCTAAATATTTTAAAACTTCAACCTCATCTACATTTTGAATCATTTTTTTGATCGGATCAAATAAAAATATTGGCAATCACCTCCTAGGCCGAAGAAAAACAAACTTTGGCCACCTGAACATTTTTCTCCTAAATATTTGATAATATGGTATAGTATTAAGGTAATTATTTTATCAGGAGGGCTCATGAATGACCGGTATTCTTAACAGCGAACATTGCAACGACTTGCTTTTCTTTATCCCCAGCGGACAGTTTACTACCGGTGAATTGATCGACTTGCTCAAAAAGCATCCGGAAATAAAATTCGTTTCCCTGGTCGGTGTGGACTTGGGGGGCAACGATACCGATGAACGAATCCCCATTGAAATTTTCCTTGAAGATATTGAGGAATTTTTAAGCGGTGGAGTACAAACTGACGGTTCCAGCGTGGTTTTGCCAGGCATTGCTACCTTGAACGACGGTAAAGTGGATCTTATTGCCGATTCTACCGTTAATTGGTTTATTGATTATAATTTCGAACATCCGGATCCGGCCACAGGACGCCCTATTGGCACCTTGCGCATTCCATCTTTTTTGAATCACAACGGGGTGCGGGTTGATTCCAGATCTATTTTGCAGAAAGCAACTGAACGCTTTCAGACGGAAATTATTAAACTGCTGAAAGATCACCCCGCTCTTGCCGAGAGCTTGCAGATCGACCCTGAAAATATAGCCGAAATACAATTAACCTCTGCCACCGAGCTGGAATTTTGGGTAAAAACACCCGATGATAAAGCCGACATTGAAGAGCTCTCGGCATCTCAGGTCATGCAGGAACAATATTGGAAGCGGACCAAAGGTTTAGTTCGTACCGCTTTGGAAAAATCGCTGCTCCTGCTGGATAAATATGGCCTGGTGCCAGAAATGGGGCATAAAGAAGTAGGCGGCGTCAAAGCTAAAATTAACGCTGAAGGCAAGCTCAATCACATTATGGAGCAGCTGGAAATCGACTGGAAATATGCCCAGGCATTGCAAGCTGCCGATAATGAATTATTAGCCCGGACAATTATTAAAGAAACTTTTCAAAGCCATGGCCTGGAAGTGACATTTATGGCCAAACCCATAGAGGGAGTAGCCGGCAACGGTAAACATACCCATGTAGGAGCAATAGCCAAATTTAAAAATGGTTCAGCGCGCAATCTTTTTGCACCCCAGGATTTAACTGCAGACTTCCTAAGCCCTATTGGCTGGGGTGCCTTGATGGGTATTCTGAAAAATTACGAGGTTATTAATCCTTTTATCAGTTCTACTAACGATGCTTTAAACCGGTTAAAACCGGGTTTTGAAGCTCCGGTCTGTATTGTAGCTTCCGTTGGGCATAATGTAGCCACCCCGTCCCGTAACAGGACTGTGCTGGCAGGTTTGATCAGGGATTTAAACAATCCTTTTGCTACCAGGTTTGAGGTAAGGTCCCCCAACCCCCATACCAACACTTACCTGGCTTTAGCCGCCTTGTACCAGGCTATGCTTGACGGCATTAAAGCAGCCGTTACTTCCGGCAAGAGTTCTAAGGAACTGGAAGCCGATTTTTCTAAACCTGCCGGGCAAGAGAGTTTTTACCTGGAGAAAAGCCGGGCTTACCGCAGCGAAAAGGATGTTTTCGAACATTATAACGAGCAGGAACGGAACGAGCTATTTGGCAATCCACCTGCCACGGTGTGGGATAACCTTGCAAGTTTCGAAAAATATCCGGAGAAGAAACAAGTACTCCTGGCCGGGGGTGTTTTTGACGATAGGATTATCGCCTCCTATTCGTTAGCTGCCCGGATTCGTTGGATTACTGAACTCTGCAACCGGATTATACCTGAAAATCTGGATTTGATCAAAAGCTTTAAACAACTGCACCAGCCTGAAACTGCCGCTGACCTTGATCAGGTAAGATGGTCGCGAATCGACGAATTAAGACATTATCTAGCAAAAGATACTTTAACCAGCAAATCACTCTTTACCAGGATTAAGGATGCCATTGAGCAAAGCGATTTTGATACTGTATCATGCTTACAGCTGGAAATGGCAGAAAAAATGGCTGAGCTCAAAAAACTATACACGCTTTACAGCAGGAATATTATCGATTTTTAAGGCAGTTTTTCTTTTAGCCCCGGCAGTGGCCGGGGTTTTAGTTTGTTATCCTAGAATGCATAAATTTCATAATCTGCTGTAGCTTTATTTATATTGATACTTCTTTTCATGAAAGGAAAAAATAGGTTAAAAGAGAATAATGAATATATTGGAGAAGCGGAATTCATTTTAGTTAATGGGGGGCCAGTGCTAAAATGTCTGAGAAGACTTTTTTTATAGTTGATGTCTTTGCCGAGGAGAAATACGCCGGTAACCAGCTGGCAGTATTTATGAACGGTCATCTTTATTCCGATGCTGAAATGCAGCAAATTGCTAAAGAAATGAACTACTCCGAAGTAACTTTCTATTTTCCCGAGGAGAGCAATGACGATAGCTGTAAAGTACGAATCTTCACTCCTAAAGAAGAGATCCCTTTTGCCGGACATCCAACTCTTGGCACGGCATACGTGCTCTTGCAAGAATGGCTGCAGAAACCCTTACCCACCTTATACCTCGACTTACCGGTGGGAAAAATTCCGGTGAATGTAGAGTACGAGCTAGGAAAGATTAAGCTACTCACAATGCGTCAGAACCAACCGGAGTTTGGAAAAATACTGCCCGGGGAAGAGGTGGCACAAGCATTGGGTTTGACACCTAGCGATCTGGATGGGCGTTTTCCCGTACAAATAGTGTCCACCGGTTTGCCTTTCATTATTGTTCCTCTAAAAAGTTTGGCGGCTGTCAGGTCTATTCAGCTAAATATGCCATTATATCGGCAACTGATTGCCCATCTACCGGCTAAAGATATTTTGGTCTTTTGCCCGGAAACATACTATTCCGGGAACGATTTAAACGTGAGAGTCTTTGTTGATTCTTTAGGGATTCCGGAGGATCCGGCCACAGGCAGCGCCAATGGCTGTCTGACGGGCTATCTGGTAAAATACAATTATTTTAACTCCCCAACTTTTAATATTAAAGTAGAGCAAGGCTTCGAAATTGGCAGAAAATCGTTGCTTTATTTGAAAGGCGAAAAACATCAGGAAAGTATAATAATTGAAGTTGGCGGCCACGTTATTCCGGTTGCTAAAGGAACGCTAGTTTAACCGGTTTCACCCACTTTTAACCCACAATGTAAAAAAAGCCTGATTAGCTGTAAGCCAATCAGGCTTTGGCCTGATCATTGTTACACAAAAGTAATATAGCCACTTGGCACGTAAATTATTCTGTCTAGAGTTTGAATAATTATTTTCCCTTTCTTCTCACCTATTACCTTTCCGGTAAATCCCTTAAATCTGCCCTTCTGTACTCTCACAAGACCTGTTAAAGTACTGAAAGCGTCTCCACCTCCCCTGAACTTAACTAAAGTTTACCTGTTTGCAGCCTTGTGAGCAAGTTGCACTTAACGAAGCACGGGCTATTTACTTCAAGCAAAGTGAGCTGGCGGTTAGCTGATTCTGCATTTGAACAGCATGCGCTTAAATTTGCCCAAATAAGCCACTTAAAGACAATTAAGTTATATTAAAATAGTTGAGTATTCCCTTGCCTATTGCTTCGGCACATTTTTGTCTGAATTCGGGTTGCATCAACTTGGCTTTTTCCTCGGGGTTGGATATAAAGCCAAGCTCCACTAAAACCGTTGGGACCTCAGACACCCGCAGCAAAAAAATGTTACTCCTGGGAATGGGCTTCGGATGATTTAGTTTTTGCACTTTCTGCAGTTCCTGCAATATGGTTTCAGCCAATTTCTTACCTTTTTCCGAATTACAGGCATATAAAATCAGAGCCCCCTGCTCAGAAGCAGCGTTTGCAGTATTTACATGGATGCTGACTGCAATTTGTCCTTTGTTAATTATCTTAAGACGCGCCTCCAAATCCCTGCGGTGTCTGCCCCTGGTCAGTTCTCCGCCTAGGTCCACATCACTGTCACGGGTTAATTCCACCGGCAAACCTTTCTTTTCCAAATACTTCCTTATACGCAGCACCACATCCAGCGTTATCTCTTTTTCTTTCACCTCTCTAGAGTTTGCCCCCGAATCCACCCCTCCGTGTCCTGCATCAAGAATTACCGGCGCTTTTCCTGTTTGGGCTCCCCCGACAGTTGGCCATACTTTTCTAGAACTGCTCCAGATGACCAAACTAAAAATCAGAGTCATCAGCAGACAAAAGGAGAGCAATTGCCTTCTGGTAATAACTATAATGTTCGTTGGAGACATTTGAACACCCCGCAACTCCCGAAAGTCTTCTCCACTTGGATTTTCCAATACTAAAAAATAGATATGCGGCAGGTGCTTGGCTCATTCCTTTACCTTCTGAAAAAGGGTTGACGTAAAAAAATAAGCTCGCAACAGCGAGCTTAAAACATTTCTTTCCGAGCCATAGCCAAAACAGCTACCATGGCTAAAAACAGGGAAATAACTATAGTAATTAGGAAGCCATGGGGAGAATTCTGAAAAGGCAGTGGCACGTTCATTCCAAAAAAGCTGGCAACCATGGTTGGTACTGCCAAAATTATCGTTATAGAGGTTAAAAATTTCATTACAATATTTAAATTGTTGGAAATGATTGAAGCAAAAGCATCCATCATCCCGCTCGTTATGTTGCTATAGACCTCGCTCATTTCCAAAGCCTGGGCGTTTTCCGTAATTACATCTTCCAAAAGATCTTCATCTTCCGCATACATTTTCAAAACTTTAGTGCGCAAAAGCTTTTTCATGACAATCTCGTTAGAACGCAGGGAAGTAGTAAAATATACCAGGCTCTTTTCAAGGTTTAGCAACCTAATCAGTTCCTCATTTTGCATGGAACCGTGCAGCGCTTGTTCAATCTCATTGGATTTACGGTCTATTTCCTTTAAATACTTGAGGAAGTAAGTCGCAGTTTTATAGAGGATCTGCAGTGTAAGTCTAGTTTTTTTATAAGTGTAAAAGGATTTTAACCTTCCGGCTACCAAGTCATTGATAACCGCATTCTCTTCCAGGCAAACGGTGATAATATGATTTTCTGTGACTATTATGCCTAAAGGCAACGTATCATATTTTACAGTCCCGTTTTGCACCACGATAGGTATATTGACAATCATCAGGACCTGTCCATCTTCAACTTCTATTCTGGGCCGTTCCTCGTCATCTAAGGGAGCTTCCAAAAATTCCAGCAATACACCTGTTTCGGCGCTTACCCGGAGCAGTTCTTCTTTCGTTGGTTCAGTTAATCTAATCCAGCTGCCTTTCTCTTGCAAGCTGGTGGTGGTTATTGTTTCATCTCCAACTGTGTAAAATACTTCAATCATTATATTCCCTCCCATCAGGAGGGCCATCTTACAGCAACCAAGTTGACAAAGACGGCCCTCCGCTATTCAATTGTTCCCTAAAAATAATTTTTAAGTCCGCGTCAGGGTCGTCCATGCTTGGCCACCTCCATTTTTGACAGAATTCGAAAATAAAAAATCCCCACTGGGTGGAGAAGAGCAAAAACCGGAGCATACTCCCCACTCGTGACAGCTTTGGCTTTGCACAACGTAGGTTAAACCAGCTACATTAGGTAACACCTTAAGCCGATATTACCTGCTAACCCTTTGGCATCTCTCGATGTTTCAGGGCAGTAGCATCTGTTTGTGCAGTAACCTCACCTAACGGACCTTTTATATTAAACCATATTTTTATTATAACTCATTTTTTTCTACTTACCAGTAGTGTAGAGCAATTTCCTTCTAAATTAATTTTAGAAATTAATTTTAAAATTGATTAATTACAGCTAACGCGGGAAAAATTAATACAGGAGGTGCTTAAAAATATGAATGCTAACACAACAAGCTTGGTAGTGACCGGGCTTGGCGCTGCGGTAACGGGCGTAGGGGCAACGTTGCTCAAAGGGAGTATAGGAGCAGGTGTGGTTGGTTTTGGCCTCGCCCATGTAGTCTTAGGAGTATTGGACATGTTTCGCCCTAGTGTCAACGATTAAGCTTCCTCCAAATGTAAGGCACTGCCAATGCAGTGCCCTATTTCTTGCTCCCTCTACTAATTTTTGGTTTTATCGTTTGTAAAATTTTTTGCTTTAAAAGTTCAGGGGTTATCTCGGGACTACCGGCATTAACCCTATAAATCCTGGTAGAGTCTGTACTGGCATCATTTATCCCTGGGTTGGTAGATAAAACAAACTCAAAACCCGCATATTTGGCCCAGTAAGACAATGAAGACCCGTAACGACCGAAAGGAACAGCTAAAAATATGGCGGGCTTGTCCAGTTCCTGTTCCAGAATCAACCTTGATTTTCTCATATCTTCTATAATTCTCTTTCTATATTCCACCGGGGTCTCCACCCTGTTTAGCTCCGGCAGGTAACGTTGCGCAGCCAGTACCGGGGCTTGTCTACCCGCAGCATCAATTTGGGTATAATAATGTGAATCGTAGGTATGACTGTAAAAACTCATTCCCTCCAATTGCATTTCCCGCATCTGACCCCAGTCCAATTTTGGGATTCCTTCATTTTTTTTGCCAACCTGACTGACTATAACAAAATTTGTAGCAACAAATCCTTGAGACTTTAACTCGGGGTATGCATATGTATAAAAACTTTCGTAACCGTCATCAAAGGTTAGCACCACCGCATTAGGCGGAAGTTTCTTCCCTTCTTTATAAAACGCAGCCAGCTCCTCAATGGGTATTACATTAAAACCTTCCTTTTTCAGCATCTCCAGCTGGCTTTTAAAAAGCTCAGGAGTAATTGTTGCGGAACTCTTTTTTTCCGGATCCAAATGGTGGTACATTAGTACCACAGCCTGGTCCTGGTAGTAAATCTGGTTTTGCGCATTAGCCTGCAAAGGAGTAAATAAAAAAACAATAAACAACAGTATGGACGCCAGTCTTATACCCGGCTGGAAGGTAGTTTTTCGCACGCTGTCCACCTCATGGTAATTTTGGTATTGTCATCACAAAATACTTCAAACTCCCTTTCCAACTTGCAGGAAAAATATTCCGGGAAAGGCCGGACCGTTCCAGCCTGTAGATATGTTAGTTAAGCAATTTGTCTATGTTAAGGGCTATTTGTACTATACCTTTCTTTTTTAACCTGGGAAAGAGGGCAAACTTCATAAAGCTGTCGTCCTTTTCGGCTTTTTTAATCGGCGAAATCGCATAATCTTTTGTACGGTCCAACAGACCTTGATAATGATCTCCCAGGGAAGGTATATTAAGTCCAATCTCTTTTTCCAGCGTACAATAGATTAAAGTACCTGCTTCGTCAGTAATGCCTACCAGATCAACGCCTAACTCTTTGGCAATTTCTCCGATATTACTTTGGTTAATTTCCCGTTCCCAATCCAATTGCTGCAGCCTTTTGCCAGTGTTTATCATTAGTCTTTCCACAGCCCGGTCGCCAATAATCTGCTGAAGTTTAAGGTTTTCTTCATGCAGAGTTCCGATTAAACCGTCAACTGACTCCAGTGTCGAAACGGTTTCTTCCGTGGAAGCAGCAATCTGTTGGCTGGCAGCGGCAGTCTGCGCTGCAATAGCAGCCAGCGGTTCCACAAGCCGCATTACTTCCTGGCTGCTGGCATTCAACTGGTTACTGGTGTGATGGACAGCCGCGAAAGCTTCGGAAATTTTTTCCATGGTGGCTTTGATTCCGGTTAGTGCGTGACCGGTTTGCGCAGCCACTTGGTTGCCAAGTTCAGTTCCTTTATGTACCTCCTGCATTTTTTCCACCGAGTTGCTAATATCCTCTTGAATCTCGCTAATAATGCCAATAATATCGCTGCCCGAAACCCTGGCCTGTTCTGCCAATTTACGCACCTCATCGGCTACCACGGCAAATCCCCGCCCATGCTCGCCGGCACGGGCAGCCTCGATGGCGGCATTCAAAGCCAGGAGGTTAGTTTGCTCTGCGATAGTGGTAATTGTTTCAACAATGCTGGCAATGCCGGCGGCCTTGGACTTTAGCGCCATGGAGATTGTCAAGAGTTCATTTACCGACCTGTTAATGGACTGCATTTGCCCGTTCATTTCCAGCGAGGATTTCTCGCACTGTATAACCTCTTGAACCGCTTCAGAAGTAACTTGTTCAGCTTGGTCCACTGTGGCATTCTGCCGCGTAATGGCGTCAGACATACCATTTAAAGCATGAGAAATTGTTTCCACTTTATTTTGTTGTTCGCGCATGTCGTTGGCAATATTAGTAATCGTGCTGCTGATCTCCTCTGAAGCGGAAACCAGTTCCGTAAAGGCAGTTTTTAACTGATAATTGGTCTTTAACACCTCACAGGAGGCTTTCAACATCTGTTTGTTAGAATCACCGACAAAAGCAGCCAGTTCTCGTAATACCGGCGACTTGAAATTTGGAGCCGTAGCTGTATCCCCTTTCACAATTTCCATTACTTGTTCCAGCTCAGAACACTGCTTTTCAGCTTTTTTAGTCAAGGCAAGATTGCAATACCCTAAAAGTAGCAACGCCATCATAATGCCTGCTAATTTACTGAAAAAAATTGCAGCCAAAGTTGCTGCGATTAAAAGGTTAGTTACTAGCATACTCCTCCGGATCATACTCCCACTCCTTTAGTTGAATCGTAAGACATCTCTTGCTTTCTTTCTATTCAAACACTGGTTATGAGCCTCCAATAGTTCTTACTTGAATCGGGATTAACGTAAAAGCTAGATGATTTTTATTCTAGAATATACAACATGTGCCGCCGTTTTCCTGCAATAAAAAAGTAAAACTTATTTTTACCCCTGGGGAAAAAGAAAAAGCGGTCATCTGCTGTAGAAAACCGCTTAAGTTTGCGCATTTAAAAAGATTTTTGTGAGATTTGATTTTAGGGGAAAATCCCTCTAATTTTTTTGGCCGTTACCAGCCTCTCAATGGCTACCATGTATGCACCCATGCGCAGGGTAGCCTTTTTCTCTTCCGCTTTGTCCCAGACATCATTAAAACTCCTGATAATAATCTTCTCTAAAGCCCTGTTAATTTCATCCTCATCCCACATTAGTGATTGAATGTTTTGCACCCATTCAAAATAAGATACAATAACACCCCCGGAGTTAGCAAGAATGTCGGGTACAACTATAACATCCTTGGAACTCAAGACCTTGTCGGCTTCCACAGTAGTAGGACCGTTAGCTCCTTCGACAATTATCCTGGCTTTAATTTGCTCTGCTATTTCTTCCGTAATCTGATTTTCTAACGCAGCGGGTACTAAAACATCACAAGGACAGGTTAGTAACTCTTTATTGGAAATCTTTTGGACACCTGCACCTTCATAGCCCGCCAAGAGTTTCTTGTGGTTCCCATGCAAGTACCGGTTAATGTCTTCGATATCCAAGCCTGCCTCGTTATACAAACCACCTGAGACATCGCTAACGGCTATAATTTTGCAACCTTTTTGATGTAGCAAAGTGGCTGCAGTCTGTCCAACGTTCCCATAGCCCTGGACAGCTACTTTGGTACCTTCTACTGGTTTGCCTAACCTTTTTAAAATCTCCAGTGTTACGAACATTACCCCTCTGCCAGTTGCTTCTTTTCGACCTAAGGAGCCTCCCACGTCAAGAGGCTTTCCGGTTACAACTCCAGGAACGCTATAGCCTTTAAACATGCTGTAAGTATCCATGATCCAACCCATAATTTCCGAATTCGTATTGACATCAGGGGCTGGAATGTCCTTTTCAGGACCTATTAAAGGCAAAATCGCTGCAGTATATCTTCGGGTTAATTTCAAAAGTTCCCTATGGGATAATTTTCTCGGGTCTACTTTGACGCCGCCTTTTCCCCCGCCGTAAGGGATATTAGCGACAGCGCATTTTAAAGACATCCAAGCAGCCAACGCTTTTACTTCATCAAGGTCAACATCCTGATGATAGCGTATACCGCCTTTGCAAGGCCCGCGCAAACTGCTGTGCTGGACGCGATAACCTCTAAAAATTTCTACCCGGCCATCATCCATTTCCACCGGAATAGAAACAATCAACTCCCTCTCCGGATAGCGTAAAAAACTGTAAGCGCTTTCTTCCAAGCCTAGCATTCCTGCTGCTTCTTCCAGCGTGGAAAGCATTTGGTCATAAGGATTGTACTCACTCTTCATGCTAGCACCTCAGTTAAGTAAAAATTAATAAGTTTAGATTAAATAAAGTTACACTTTACCCGATAAGCTAATTATAAAATCAGCTGTCGAAAAGTGTCAACATATTTATTCATTAAATGCGTTACAATTTCCTCTTTTTAGTTAATTAATGTGTAATAAAAAATGTCCGGTATCAACCGGACATTCCAGCTTGTAGACAAAGCCCACATGTATTATTTCGCTCTGGACAAGCTCCTACGCCTTTGACCTGCAGCACCGCTGCCGACGGCTGTGGAAACCAGTCCCGCTCCATAATACATGTGGGCTGATAGCAGTTTGTCGACGGTCTGAAATGTCCGGTATCGACCGGACATTCTTCATGTAATAAGCAGATTGTTTTTAGGCAATTTCAGCTCCGCACTCAGCATCCTCAAGAGTTATGAGGGCTTTTTCCAAACTGCCGTCATGGATTAGTTGATAAGCCCTGTTAAAACGGTTTAGTCCATATGGCCAATATTCTTCCCTGGACTTTCCTGTTGCTATTTGCAATACTGCCCAATAAGACCATAAAGCATCGCAGAGGAATTTGTTGATTACCAGCGAACCATATTCTTGTTCAGTAATATCCCGCCCATAGTACTCAGTTAGCAGAAACCTTTCCTGTTCGGGGGTTAGGCTGGCTTCCAGAGATAAGGCTCCCAGATCAAACATGGGATCATTCATACCGGCATATTCCCAGTCGATTAAATAAAAGTTTTTGTTGTCATCTAGCCAATTTTCACAAAGGGGATCGTTATGACACGGCGCAAGTTTTGGGGGGTGTTTGGCATATGCCTTTTTAATTCGCTCCAGGTATTCCTCCATTTTTTCTGCGCCCTCATAAAAATCAAAATTTTTTTCAATCAGTAGCTTTCTATAAACATCTGCTTCTTTGAGCGGGTCAAAATGAGCTTTAAACTGCTTGCCGCAATCGTGGTATTTTTTAAAGACTTTGGCAGCTTTACTCAAATACTTCTCCTGCTGCATATCCGGGATGTGCAATGTTATGCTGTCATCTATATACTTACAAACTTGGTTACCCGTGGTCTCATCATAATAGATTATAGGCGCATTAATGCCGAGATCGGACATAATCTGGGCGTTGTGCTTTTCCCCCGGACGATCCAAATACTCCATAGTTCCATCGCCGGCAATCCTCAAAGCATACGTAACCCCGTCAATAGTAACTTTGAAGTTAAAATTGGTCAGACCTCCTGGCAATACTTCAATCCGATTGATCCTGGCATTTTTATCACTGAAACATGGTATCTCACTAATCATTTTATAGATTTTACCAATATGCTCTAACTTAATTGAAGAATCTATTAGAACTTGCTCATCCATGCTAATCCTCTCCTTTTTATTATTGGTATTTTATTTAATTGACGTCGGCTCACAAGAAATATGACTCCAATTGTTTCAATTCCCTTCCCTCCCTAGTTTTTTGATAAAACTTCTAACCAACACTGTTTTTAAATTTACAGTACATGGCTGTTTTTTCAATCGCTCCTTAATTACTACTGCAATCTTATTTATCGTAAGCATAAATAAGCAATTTCCGTGCCTGAAAAAGGCGCTTCCGTTTAAAAAAGAAAAAACCTTTTCTGCTTTTGCTAAAAAGGGGATACACAACGAATTCAAGCCAGCATGAGCGAGTTTTGTTATGCCAAATTATAAGTCTTTCGAGACTTAATTCAGTCAATAGTAACTTGCAGAAAACAATGAAGCGTTGCCCGGAGGATATCCAAGACTACAAAGTGCTTATCTAATCGCACTTTAAATCAAGACAATGGCTTAGGTAATTTTTAGTCGATAAGCAGGGAAATAAAAAACCTGCATAGAAAGAAGCTACATAAAATGCCGAAAACGGGAGGATTGAGAATGCAGTTTTATTTCTATTTAGCCGTGATATTTTCCCTCGTGGTAGCAGTGTTTGCTATCCAAAATTCCCAATTAATAGCTATCAAATTATTTTTTTGGCAGTTGCCGGAATTTCCCCTTGCTGTAATCATTTTAGGCGCAGCCCTGGCTGGTGCAGTAGCCGCCTTTCTCTTTGGACTGACTAACTCCTTAAAAAGCCTTAAACTGCGTAAAGAATTAAAAGAGCAGGTTAAGAGCTTAGAAGAAGAGCTAGTTAAAAGCAAAGAAGCTCCAAAAGAGGTGCCTCACGCTGAACCCAAAGAAACAGAAGTAGGTACAAACCAGCCGCAACAAACCAACAATGCTTAGATTCTCGTCATAACAAAAAGCCGCCTCAGCTTTTTACTAAGGCTCGAGGCGGCTACTACTTTAGATTTGCAAACCATAATAAGGGCAGCGCAGTTGCTATTCCCGCGCAGCGTCATTGATCGCGGGAGTTAATTTCAATAATCAACTTTCTTTGCCTTGTCGTCATGCATGTTGTATGACAGTGAATGACACATATTGCGCATTTGCAAAAAAATTTTGCTTTTTACATACAAAGTATGGATTTAATGAGCTTTATTTTAAGAATAAATATGCCAAGGATGGCAAATAATGCAAGGCAGGAGGATGAAACGATGAATTTAAAGGATTTGACAGCTAAAATTTTGGGTTATAATGGTCCCCCTGCCTTAAATACCTTTACCCTGGATGAAACGGAAGATGAACAGCTTTTGGCGTCCGATGGCGACATACAAGGGGATGTGGTTACCGGCAAAAATCCACGGCGGGTAGTAAAAAAACCTAAAAAGGTAAGCGATTTAGGGCATTTTAAAAACTTATCGGAGGAAAAAAGGCAATGGAAAATACAACGGGACCTAGATAAAAATAGGAAACGAATTGAAGAACTCTTTCACCTGCCCCTGAACAAAGATGTGGTAGTTAGAGAATTTATCCTAGCCACACAACCAACAGTACGAGCTTTTCTTGTCTTTATTGAAAGTATGGCTGATAAACAGACGATTAACAATTTTATTCTCCAGCCCTTGATGCTCCTTTCTAACTTGGACCGGGACGAGGGCCCAGAATTAAATATCTGCAGAAAAATATTACAAAGTTACTTGCCCAGCAACCAGGTTAGAGAGCTAACTGACTTTAAAGAAGTGCTTTCCGAAGTTACTGTAGGCTCTACTGTCATCTTCTTCGATGGCTGTGAGTGGGCCATAGCTGTAGAAACTAAAGGTTTTGCATTCCGCAGTGTTGAAGCTGCCAAAACGGAACAAGTTGTGCAAGGGCCCCAGGAGGGGTTTGTGGAGAACATCAGGTCCAACATCTCTTTGATCAGGAAGATTATCCATTCCGAAAATCTCATTACAGAATTTTTAGAAGTGGGAGAACGGAACAAAACCAATTTAGCCATTATGTACCTGGCAGACTTGGCCAACCCGAAACTTGTAAAGGAAGTAAAGAAAAGAATTACCCAAATTAAAACAGATTACATACCAGAAACAGGAATACTGGAAGAGATGATTGAAGACCATCCTTTTTCCCTTATACCGCAGACAATTAAAACCGAACGCCCTGACCGGGTGACATCCATGTTGGTAGAAGGAAAGGTTGCAATTTTAGTAGATAACAACCCTTTTGTCATGTTGGTGCCTGCATTTTTTTTTGATTTCTTGCATAGCCCTGAAGACCACTATATCCGCTTTCCCTATGGTTTGTGGCTTAGGATTATCCGTATAGCAGCTATATTTATCACTTTACTGCTGCCAGCTTTTTATGTGGCAATTGCAACTTTTCATCAGGAGATGATACCCACAGACCTGCTGCTGGCTATTACTGCCTCTAAAGAAAGGGTGCCTTTTCCCACCATTGTCGAAATGCTTTTGATGGAATTTTCTTTTGAACTAGTCAGAGAGGCTGGAGTCCGGGTGCCAGGTGTAATCGGGCCCACCCTGGGCATCGTGGGAACTTTGATTTTGGGACAGGCTGCAGTAGCAGCAAACATTGTAAGCCCTGTACTGATTATTATTGTAGCGGTAACCGGCCTGTCCTCTTATGCCATACCTAACTATAACATTGCATTTGGTTTTCGGTTCATGCGCTTTTTTTTCATCTTCTTGGCAGCTGTCTTGGGCTTTTTTGGTATTTCAACGGGTTTATTTGTTTTACTTTGCACGGTAGTCAGCATGAAATCTTTTGGGGTACCTTTCTTTGCCCCCATCGCTCCCAGAACGGGACCAAGCTACGACTTGATAGTGCGTCACCCAGAGTGGAATCAGGAACTCAGGCCTGATTATTTGCAGACCTTGGACGTTCGGCGCCAGCCAAATATCAGCCGGAAGTGGAGCAGAGGTTTGTCATCCCAAAACCCAGATAACGAAAGAAAAAAACATTAATAAGAGTTTTAAAGAAGAGGGATCATCTAATGTCTGCGTTGCTGAAAGGTAATAGGTTTCTATTTTTAATTGTAGTTCTTTCTTTACTCCTCCCTCTGTTTACAGCAGGGTGCGGCAGTAATTATGAGCCCGATGAACTGGCCTACGTTTTGCTGCTGGGGATCGATCACGGCGCCCAGAACCTGCTGCGGGTGACCTACCTGATCGCTATCCCTAAAGATATAGCCGGTGGGGGCCAAGACGCAGGTGGAGGCGGTGGCGGGGGAAACGGAAAAGGTTCCCTTGTTACAACCATAGAAGCCCCCAGCATCTATGCTTCTATGAACATGGTCAATACCTACGTTGGCAGGAAAATTTCTTTGATGCACGCCAAGGGTCTCATTTTTTCCGAAACTATGGCCAAAGATGGTTTTATGGCAAAATTTATTCCCGCTATTACCCAGTTTAGAGAAGTACGAAACACCATGTTCCTTGCCATCAGCAAGGAAAAACCTGAGGAGATCCTGGAGAAAATGAAACCGGTGATTGAACCGAACCCGGCTAAATATATTGAACTTTTGGCATCCACCCAAAATTTTACAGGATTTATTCCCAATGTCCAGCTGCAGGAATTCTATAACGAGTTAAAAGTTGAAGGTGTTGATCCTGCCTCTATCTTGGTAGCTGCATCTGATGAAAAATTACCTCCAGATAAAGGTGAAGGACAGTATCACACAGAAGGCAGCTACGTAGCCGGTGAATTACTGAAGAAAGGAGGGGTCCCCATTGAAGCAATGGGAGCAGCAGCTTTTCGCGAAGGCAGGATGGTTGGAAAGCTGAATGGCGATGAGACTACGATCCAAGTTATGTTACGGGGAAAATTTCAAAGGGGTATTTTTTCTTTTCGTGACCCCATCGAAAAAGGTAATATTATTGCCATGGAAGTCTCCCAGGCCAAACACCCTCAGATTAAAATTCAACTGACGGGACAAGGGGCGGTTGTCGATGCCAAACTGAATCTGGAGGGGAATGTGCTGGGGAACACAAGTCTAATTGATTACGGGCTGCCTGAAAACAGGGCCATATTGGAAAAGGCTTTTGCTCAGTTTATTAAAAAACAAGCTGACGCACTGGTAAAAAGGGCACAGCAGGAATTTAACTCCGATATCTTAGGCTTTGGAATCAAAGCCCGTAGGTTGGCATTAACGCAAAAGGAATGGCAAGGCTTAAATTGGGACAGTTTATTTGAAAATGCCACCGTAAACATCGAGGTCAATTACTTAATTAGAAGGACAGGCACACTGCTGCGCACTATGCCTGTTGCTAATCCTGCTCAAGGTGTTCATGAAGGAGAGAACTCGCAGTGATCTTTGAAGTATTAATTTTGGTTTTAACCACACCTACCGCTATCAAAACTATTAACTATGGCCGTTGGGCAAGAAAACAGGGTAATAAACGGGGTGCTTTCGGGCTTTATTTGCTGGCACTGCTAACGGTGGTTATTCCGCTAGGTATCTATATATTAAATATATTGAGGTAAAGGCAGGATGGTACGTTGATTAGAGAAGGAAAAATTGGTGAAAGTGAAGCCATTGCCCTAATTGTCACAGTTATTTCGGTAAAAGTATTTCTATCTTATCCCTCCCTGGCTGTAAGCTCCGGAGGCAGTGCCACCTGGCTGGTAGTGCTAATTTCATGCCTCTTTACTTCTTTAATGTTTTGGTTTATCCAGAAGTTGTTGCAGAGATTCCCAGGTTTGACTTTTACCGAAATTGTGGAACAAATTACAGGGCCATTCTTCGGTAGCTTTGTAGTCTTGCTTGTGCTGACACTTTGGTTATATATGATTGCTTTAAACCTTAGGGGTTTTGCTGAACTAGTAATCGTTGTAGCATTGCCAGAAACTCCCATAAGCCTCATTATGATTATTTTTGTAATAACCACAATCATAATCAGCTATTTAGGCATTCAGACTATTGCAAGGGCATCATTTCTTGCTTTTCCTTATTTATTAGGCTCTGTTGTTTTAATGATTACTTTGACGTACAGCCTGTGGAGAACGGACTGGCTATTTCCCCTTTTGGGAAATGGGGTTATACAAACATTAAAACAGGGAATATTCCAAAGCTCATTTTTATTTGAGATAACCGTTATATACCTATTGCCGTTTCTATTCTATTCCCAACAAATAAAAAGAATAGGTTATAAAAGTATTGGGCTGGTAACCTTTATATTTTTTATAACAGTATTATCTTATACCCTTAGTTTCCCCGCCGTGGTAGGCCAAGAACCCTTTATACCCCTTTACGTGATGGCCCGCAGTGTTTACCTGGGTCGCTTTTGCAAAGAATAGAAGCCATTTTTGTGATTTTTTGGGTTGTCTCGGCTTACATTTGGATCTCTTTTGGCTTATACGGTTTCTGCCGGTTCTTAGCCGACTTCTTCAAGCTGCCTGACTACCGACCACTTATTTTACCAGGGGCTATTATCATATTTGCCCTGGCTTTTATCCCGGCTTCTTTGCATGATACTATTTTAGCCATTTCCAAGGTTAGAGATTTAGCCATAATCGGTTTTTTCGGTATCCCTTTCTTGCTGTTAATACTAGCTGTTATCCGAGGCAAAGGGGTTAGTACTTCCGGCACCAGACAAAGTTGAATTGTGCAGTCACACCTGGCTTTCCAACAGATGATTAACTCATTGTTTCTGAAAAACTTTAGTTAGAACCATTCCGGGTCGTGAAAAAGAGTAAAGGGCTATTGCTAACCAGATTAATCCGAAGCTTAAAATATGAGCCTTTGTAAATGGTTCTTTAAATAAAAAAACACCCAAAAATAAACTAATGCTGGGGGAAAGGTATTGGATAAATCCCAAAATTGAAAATGGTACACGTTTAGCTCCCTCTGCGAACCATAGTAAGGGCAGAGCAGTTGCGACACCCGCGCCCATAAGCATAAATGTAATTTGGTTAGAAATTGATCCAAAGGAGCTTATTCCTTTAACATGTACAAATGCGAGGTACATCATCGCTATTGGGGCAACAAAAAAGGTTTCTAAAGCAAGTCCTATAATAGAATCGACATTCACCAGTTTTTTTACTAAACCGTATAGACCAAAAGTTACAGCAAGCAAAAGGGCAACCCATGGTATTTTGCCATACTCGATTGCAAGTACTGCTACGCCAAAAGATGCCAGCAAAAAAGAGACAATTTGCCAAAAGTCAGACTGCTCTTTAAGAACTAAAAGACCTAAGGCAACAGTAAATAAAGGGTTAATGTAGTAGCCCAAACTAGCTTCCACAACCCTGTTGCTATTTACAGCCCAAATATAAGTATACCAATTGGCGCTGATCAAAAGTCCCCCGAGACAGATACCAATTCTATTGGAACCATTTGAAAGTACTTTTTTGACAATATGCCAACGCCCATTAAAAATGAGTATTATGCAAACAAATATTAAAGACCATAAGATACGATGGGCCAAAATTTCTCTTGGCGGTACCTGTTGCAAGGCTTTCCAATATAAAGGGAGAATACCCCAAAGCAGATATGCAAGAATACTATACCAGATTCCAATTACTATGCTGCTTAAGCCTTGAGTTTTTCTGCTCATCAGTTATAAGACTCCATTCTGCGTGTAATGCTCTAATCCAATGGTAAAATAAGCCCCAATGGCTTTTTGTTCATCCTAATGCAAAAAAATATGCAGCTTTTCTAATTTGCATTTTTCTTTTCCTTTAAAACAAAGATATGAAAAACTCAGCCGGGAATAATCATTTAATTCCTCACTTCCTTGAGAAATCCTGCAATTACAAATCAAATTAATCCCGCTGCCCCCGTACGACTCAGCATAAATACTAGCCTTTTATCTACTCATAAGGAATTTCTCAATTTAACGATGACTAATGAATAACACGGTTTTCCTTTTGCAATCCAAAAGAATTACAGAATTAAATGAACCCGCTAGCTAAGCTAACGGGTTTTAAGGGGCTAAGGGTGATATTCTGACACCTTCTATAATACGTTTTTCCGTAAGGTTATAAATACTGTCCAGCAATCTGACCCTAAATGTTCCTACGCCTTCTGTACCGCTTAAGCTCATGTAGGCCATCTCCCCGGCCAGCCCCATGATTGCAACTCCTGCTACTGCACCCAAGTAATAATCATTAGCAACACCGCAACAGGTACCGATGAGGGAAGTGCTCATGCATCCGCTGCCTGTAATGCGGGTCAGCATGGGATGCCCATTTTCAATGAAGCACAACCTTTTGCCATCGGAAATAACATCCCGCTCCCCGGTCATAGCCACTACGCAGCCTAAACGCTGGGCTAAGTTTAAGACAAGCTCCGGGCTGTTTTCGGCTTCTTCCAGGGAGTCAACCCCTCGAAGCCTTGAGTTTAAGCCCAAAAGCCTTTTGATCTCTGCCCGATTGCCCCTGATCACCGCTGGTTTTACTTCCTGTAACAACTTTTCCACAGCTTCTGTCCTATAAGCTGTGGCCCCTACCCCCACGGGGTCCAGGATCACAGGAATTCTCCGCTTATTTGCCTCTTTCCCCGCTAAAAGCATGGCTTCCATTTTGCCCTTATTTAAAGTACCAATGTTTAGGACCAAACTTGCGGCGTGAGTTACCATCTCCTCCACTTCCCCTACGTCATCAGCCATAACGGGGGAGCCGCCCAGAGCCAGCACTATATTAGCGCAATCGTTAGCCGTAACATAGTTAGTAAGGTGGTGTATTAGGGGCCTTTCCTTTCTTACGCTTGATAAGATTGCTGCGATTTTTTCATATATTTCCAATTTCCAACCCACCCCAAGAGAGCAACGTAGATTATTGAGGTCAGAACCATCACGGGAACAGTAGTCCCCAAAATAAAGTCAAATCTGATCAGCATATAATACAACCCAATTCCTATTAGCCAAACTAGCATAGAGCCCCAGTTGATCAGCAGCTCTTCACTGATTTCCCGTTTTTTTCTGGTGATAAAATAATCAGTAAATAGTATTGCAAAGAGCGGAGCAAAAACTGACCCTATTGCATAAAGGAAATTTTCATACTGCTCTATGGGTACAATCACAGCAATAATAGTACCTATAATCCCCATGACAATAGCTACATTTTTCTCATTAAGTTTAGGGAAAATATTTAAAAACGTTACCCCAGCAGAGTAAACATCCAGAAAAGTAGTGGTCACTGTGGATAAAATAATAATGCCCAGCGCTGTAAATCCTAAGTTAGCTGCTATCATAATGGCCCCCGGTTCGGGATTGGCAAAGACGATCCCAGACACCATGCCGATGAGGTACATCCAGGAACTGCCCAGGAAATATCCCAAGAAACTGCCCAGCACAGCTCCCTTGGTATTTTTAGCGAACCTGGTATAATCTGCAATCAGCGGTAACCACGACAGGGGCATAATGACATTAAGCTCTAAAGCAGTTCCGAAACTGATTTCTCCCTCTACTTGAGCAGTAAAAAGCTCTCCCTTTTTGAAGACCACGTAACTTAGTACAATTGTCAGCAGAAAGAGCAATATCACTGCAGCCGCATTCAGCTTTTTAAAACCTGTCTGGCCGAGCATGATCCAAAGAATAATTAGCATCCCGATGACAATGCTCCACAAAGTAACATTGTCAAGAGACCACAGCATTTTGCCGATGATGTTCACGGAACGACCTCCGGAAATAATCATCACCGCCGTCCAGCCGATAAGCTGTAACATATTAAAAATGGAAAAGAGATAAGAGCCGTATATCCCAAAGGATATCCTGGTTGACATGATAGCCGGGGCCTTTGTATTGGCACCAATTATCCCTCCCAGAGCCAAAATGCCAACGCCGATTGCGTGTCCTAAGAGAATAACCAAAAGTCCAGTGCTCAACCCCAAAGGGGCTAAAAGTCCCCCAGTCATGATTTCCGCAATGGAGATGGCTGCACCAAACCACAGCAAAAAGAAATTAAACACCGACAAACTGCCTTGTCCCTCTATATTCATTACAACACACCTGCTTTCTTATATAAAATATAAAAATGATTCGTGGGCCCAACTCCTTTTCCAATAGCCAAAGAATGCTCAATAGCAATCGTGATGTATTGTTTAGCCTTCTCTACTGCCTCCGGTACGGAATACCCCAGTGCCAAGTTAGAGGCAATAGCAGAGGATAAAGTGCAACCGGTGCCATGGGTATTTTTAGTATGGATCCGATGGGATTTGTAATGATGCATCTCTTTACCGTCAAAAAGCACATCAACGGCCTCTTCATCCAGATGCCCCCCCTTGACCAATACGTTACGAGGGCCCATTTGAAAAATCACTTCAGCAGCTTCTTCCATTTCTTGTATATTTCTAATCTCCATCCCTGTAATAGCCTGGGCTTCGTGAATATTAGGGGTAGCAATGACTGCTAATGGCAACAGTTCCGCAATTAAAGCTTCTTTAGCTTCCGGCTGCAAGAGATTAAAGCCGCTTTTAGAGATCATCACCGGATCCAGCACCACGTTCTTAGCCCCGAACTTCACCAGCCCATGGGCAATTGTCTTAATGGCATTTTCTTGTGAAACCATGCCGATTTTAACCGCATCTACCTGAATATCCTCAAATACCGCAGTTATCTGCTTTCCAATGATCTCCGGTTCTATATCCTGGACAGCCCACACCCCTTGGGTGTTTTGCGCCGTTACTGCAGTAATTACGCTCATGCCAAAAACACCATGGGCGGAGAAAGTTTTCAAATCAGCCTGAATCCCCGCACCGCCGCTGGAATCAGAACCCGCAATAGTTAACACTTTTTTCAACTTATACCTCTCCCTTCGTGAGCTCCTTTAATGCTTTGTTTCTTTCAAAAAGACTTAAGACCAAGTAGCCGATTATGCTTCCCCCTACCGTACTCATTAAAAAGGGAGCTACATAGAAGAAGGCGGCTACATCCTTACCCAGTAAGAGTTTAGCAATGGGGTACGCAGCAAGGGCTCCTAAAATACCCGTACCAAATATTTCGCCCAGAGCGGCCCATAAATTGCTGTGGGTACCTCGAAAGAGCAGCCCTGCCAAGAATGCCCCCAACATGCTGCCTGGAAAAGCTAGCAAAGAGCCGGTACCCAGTATATTCCTCAAAAGAGAAATGGCAAAAGCGTTGGCAACAGCATACCAGGGCCCTAAGAGTACCGCTGACAGGACATTGATGGCATGCTGCACGGGAAAAACTTTAGCTGCTCCCACAGGAATGTAGATAAGGTGGGCAGACAAGGTGCCGATAGCCACAAGCATGGCAGATAAAGTAAGGCTTTTGGTTTTCATGCAACTTCTCCTCCTCTTTACCTTTAGCGCTGCAGGCAGGGGGTGCCAGTGAACTTCATCAGTGGAAGTATTTTCCCCCCACTTATGCTGGTTAAACCAATCGGGTTCAAAACTTCCGTTGTCTTCCACTTAGATAAGCAGGAGGCTTGTGGAGTTTAGAACGGGAAACAAAAGCACGAACCCTGATTCAGGATTCGTGCTGAAGATGCGTAAATGAGATACACTAGCTGACTTTCCTCCGCTGGCATTATCCAGATCAGGTATAAGGGTTTAAGATATCATCGGATCTTTATCTCAGCCGGCCTCACCCAGCTCCCCTAGCGCTAAAAGATATTTAATTTTCTTTAAAATTATTCTAGCATAACTCTACTTAATCTTCAATATTTTTCCATAGGCGTAATCCTCATCTTTACCTCCTGGCTTTGCAAACATCAGCAGTAAGACGAATACTCCAAAAACTGTGATAAAATCCGGAACCCTCTCCTATTTCTTCCAAAATTCCTGTCATAAAAAGTTAATCTTAATATAAAATTAGAAGAAAATCCTCAATAAATAACCAATGGATGTATGATCATGTCTTTTTATAAGTTGCAAAAAAGAGGCAATCTATGCGCAGCTATGAAGATAAAACTTTGGAAAAAAGTTACTGCAGGTGCTGGAGGCTGCTCGTGTTGCCTGTGTATTACACTGACAGGATTAACCATATAAAAAAGGACTCGTGCAATTTCGTAAATCGACGAATCCCTTACATATCTGGTGCCCGGGACCGGAATCGAACCGGTACGGGATTTGAGGTCCCGCAGGATTTTAAGTCCTGTGCGTCTGCCAGTTCCGCCACCCGGGCAATATTTATTTGGAGGCGACGCCCGGATTTGAACCGGGGAATAAAGGATTTGCAGTCCTCCGCCTTAGCCACTTGGCTACGTCGCCACATAAAATGGAGCGGGAAACGAGATTCGAACTCGCGACCCTCGCCTTGGCAAGGCGATGCTCTACCACTGAGCTATTCCCGCATCAGCAAAGGCAAGGCCAAATCCCTGCCTGGTATTTTAAATGGTGCCTCAGGGCGGAATCGAACCGCCGACACGAGGATTTTCAGTCCTCTGCTCTACCAACTGAGCTACCGAGGCAAAACTATGGCGGAGCCGACGGGAATTGAACCCGCGATCTTCGGCGTGACAGGCCGACATGTTAACCGCTACACTACGGCTCCTCATGGTGGGCGATGACAGGATCGAACTGCCGACATCTTGCTTGTAAGGCAAGCGCTCTCCCAGCTGAGCTAATCGCCCTTGTTTACCGGAACAGAACTTATTTTATCTCATTCCGGCTAACTTGTCAATAATTTTTTATTCGTAATTCTACGGTAATTCTACGCACTTTGCCGTTCAGAACAGTTCCTATTATAGCATGGGCTAAAAACAAAAGTCAAACACTAACCCTTAACTGGGACCTTAAAACGCTAAGATAGCTTCCCGTACCAGTTTTGCCGCAAGCAAGGCTGTGCGCTGAGACTGATCGACCATAGGCAAAACCTCTACAATATCCATTCCCACTACCGGCAACTTGCTCATAATATTAATAGCCTTAATAATTTCCTTGGCAGTACATCCTCCCGGCTCAGGAGTGCCTGTACCCGGCGCAAATGCAGGATCAACTACGTCAATATCGATGGAAATATAGACTGGACTGCCTTTCCAATTCTCCACAACCTGCTCCAGCGGACCAAGCAGTTCATCTATAAACATGTTGGTGTGCTCCCGCGCATACTCAAACTCTTCCCTGGTTCCCGAACGAATACCAAACTGGTAAAGCTGCTTTTTGCCAAGCAGCTCCGAAGCATACCTCATTACAGTAGCATGAGATTCCACTTCACCAATATAATCACAGCGCAAATCAGCGTGGGCATCAAAATGTAAAACTGCCAAATCAGGATACTTTTTCACCATAGCCTTAATAACAGCCAATGAGATTAGATGTTCTCCGCCCAGGAAAATAGGAAACTTCCCGTGTTCCACAATTTCACCCGCCGCCAATTCTATCCTGTTTAAGCTTTCTTTCACGTTGCCAAATGGCAAAATCAGGTCACCGTAATCATAATAGTTATAATCCGCCAGTTCTTTATCCTGATAGACACTGTACTCCTCCAACCCTGAGGAGACCATGCGGATAAACTGGGGGCCGTTACGGGAGCCGGGGCGAAAGCTTACAGTAAAATCCATGGGGGCTCCTATAAGTACAAATCTGGATGTGTCGTAGTCATCGGAACTCCCCATAAAAACTCCGGTACGCTCCGTTAGAGGCATTCGTATCCCCCCTATTTCAATAAATCGCCCACAAACTTAGGTAAAACAAATGAAGCTTTATGTACTTCAGGAGTGTAATATTTGGTGTCTAATTTTCTTAATTTAGACATATCAAGCTTTTCAGGGTCATAAACCTTGCTGCCCATGGTAAAGGACCATAAGCCGCCAGGGTAAGTAGGTACATTGGCAGTGAACAGCTTGGTAATGGGGAAAAGGCTACTGATATCTTTAAACACCCTGCGAATCAGGTCTTTATTATAAAATGGCGACTCAGTTTGCGCTACGAAAATACCATCGTCTTTCAGCGCCCTGTGAATAGCAGCGTAGAAGTCCTTGGCAAAGAGACCTACTGCAGGACCAACTGGGTCGGTGGAGTCTACTATTACGATGTCATAATAATTTTCTTTTTCTTTAATATGCTTTATTCCATCCTCTACCAGTACCTCTACCCTTGGATTGTTGCCGGCTATAGCTACCGAGATTTCCGGCAAATATTTTTTGGCAGCCTCGATGACAGCCTTATCAATCTCCACCAGGGTAGCCTTTTCAACGGTGTCATGCTTGATCATTTCCCTGATAGCTCCACCGTCCCCGCCACCAATAATCAGCGTTCTTTTCGGGTTAGGATGGGTATTTAAGGCTACATGGGTGATCATTTCATGATATACAAATTCATCTTCAATAGTAGTTTGAATGGCCCCGTCCAGTACCAGCATCCTGCCCCAAATATCCGTATCTAGAACTTGCAGCTTTTGGAAATCAGTTTGTTGTTTTAGTAATACTTCCTTGACAGAACAGCCAATAGACAGGTTTTTGGTTTGCAGTTCTTGAAACCAGACACCTTCCATGCTAACACCTCCAAAATTTTTGACCTTGTACACAAACCAATAGATATTATACCTACATACGATTTTGAAAATCAAGGAAATTTTTGTTACTGTCCGGATTCATATTTAGCAAGGCTATGGTAACATACTAAAAATAGTTTTTAATTTAAAGGCACAAACTATAACTGCAGAGGTGATTTTTCTGTCAAATCTGGAACAATACAAAAAAAGAGCAGCTAACATTAACATCAACGCTAATTCGTCAGCCACCCTTGCCATCGAACGTTTTAAAATGGCTATAGCCTTGGAGCCTGATACCCCTGAAACAGTTGAACTAAAAAAACGGCTTATTGAAGAAGCGTAAAAAACATAGAGTCAGACCGCGGTCTGACTCATTTTGTTATACAATCCCTTATACAGTTCGGTTTGAAGACCGTTCGATTGTGTTTTTACTGAATAATACCACCGGGTATAAAATAATTACAGCAATCGTATTCAACACTGCTGCCGGCAAAACTACCGTCGTAAATAAAGCCATAAACGGCGCCGGTAGGCCCACAATCGCCAGTGCACTGCCTAAAAAGGCTGCACCGCTGACCAAAGTTCCTAAAACGCCTATTATCCCGGTAAGTACGTAATTATTGATCCTGCCATAAAGAAGCTTCACCATGGCAAAAACAACCAGCCCTGTAATCAACTTATCAATAATATTAGGCAGCTGTCCACCAGGAAAAGTTGTCGCAAAAGCACTTAACAGCCCAGCCAGCAAGCTGGCCAACAAAGTTGAACGAAAATCCCTTTTCAGCAACAGTACAATAAAAAACATCCCCAACAATAAGTCAGGTTTCATACCGCTCCCATACCCGGGAACAACCAGATGTAAAATAGTTCCGATAGCCAACAATAAGGCCACTTGAATAGAATCCCTTAAACTCATCTCAGCTCACCTCATAATTAATATTTTTAAATCATAAATCAAAATTACCTCAGCTCAGCTGCTCTCCATCACTCCTCTTCTGAGATTCCTATCTTACTTACTTAATTATAATTATATAACACTAACAACCCTTAAACAAGAAAATATTTAAAGACTCCTCAGACCGCTTAAATTGATTGGGCCTTCTAAACCTTTATACTGTATCATAACTCGGAAGGATTCACCCATTCCCTGAGGCATAATCAGGCGTTTAACTGCTAAGAGCATTTTTTGCCGTTCCACCGCTGTAAGCTCCCGGCTCTCCACAAATTCCATAATGCCCAAACCAATGAGAAACTTCATTTGAGTGGTGAAGCCCGCAATTTTAAGTCCATATCTTTCGCCATACTGCTCCAACGCAGTGAAATTCACATGGGCGGTAATATCCTGTTCCCCTATATTGAGGTAAGGATTTTTAACTGCCTGATGCTGGCGGTAGCACAGCAAAGTCCCCTGGAAACGTTGAGGCATGGACAGTTCCCGGGCTTTATAACCATAATCAATAGTAAGCACAAAGCCTTTTTTTAATTTGCCTGCTACCTGCTGCAGCCACTTTAAAGCCTCCAGGTTAATCTCCACTTCCTGCTGCTCTTGAAGGGTAAGATTGAGCTCCTTGAGGTAAACCGCCAGCTCCTGGGTTGATGGAGCACCCATCACCTCTACCAGCCTTTCGCCCGCTGTGCTAACATACAGCTCTTTTAATTCCCCATGCTGCAACGCAACCCGGTGTACAGGCAAAGCATCAAGAAATTCATTGGAAAAAACGCATCCAACCACTTCCTGACTGATACCCTGTAAATCTTCAGTCCAATAAACAGGGTAATTACCCTGCAGGGCAGCCCGTTGCAAACTGCGATGGAAAGGACTAATTTCAACTATAAAGTACTGAACTGTACTGTAAAAGTCAGGCAGGGCCACTTTGGCATATTCAAGGATGTCTCGGGCTAAAAGCCCGTTTCCGGCACCATACTCCACCAGTAGAAAAGTTTCGGGAGTTCCTAAAGCGTCCCACATTTCTTTAAATTGCTTGGCAAGGCAGGCCCCAAAAACAGGGTGTACCATAGGACTGGTATAAAAATCGCCCTCGGGTCCTATTTTAACCCCAGGGCGCGTATAGTATCCCAGTTCAGGGTGATACAAGGCCTGGGCCATATATTCAGCGAAACTGATCTTACCCCTTTGCTCAATTTCCTGCCTGATAATTGCGCCCAAGCCGCTTCTTTCACACATGTTTTCACCCCGTTATTCAGCTGCGGCAGCTGCTGCTGTTGTCCCGCTGCTTTTTTCCTCACCGGCTTTACTTTTGTACTCGCTGCTGCGATATTCGGTAGTATAAAAACCTGAGCCTTTATAGATTACATTAACATTCCTGCTCAAGAGCCTTTTTACTGCACTGCCGCATTGCGGACAAACCGTTAAAGCATCTTCCTTGATGCTTTGGAAATAATCGAAAACCCCGCATTTTTCGCACTTATATTCATAAGTTGGCACACGTGTCACCTCCAACTTAGTTTATAAGGCAAAACAATTTTTTTGTCAAGGCTTGTCCTGAGGCCAGTTGTACCGCATAGCAGTAATCCGCCACTCTCCGTCGGACTGTCTGGTGAAAATGAATAAGCCTCGTCCTACCCTCTCCCTGCTTCCCTCGCTCTGTTCAATGATTTCTGCCAGTACCGCCCGCCAGCTTTCACCCGCAGCCACGGGTTTTACACCTCCCAAAAAATACCTGGCATCCCAATCTGTCGGCTGGGAAACAAATTCCCAGCTATTCTCCGTAACTTGTTCCAGTAACTCTCCAGCCAAAAGCGGCGCAAAATACTTATATAGCTCAACCTTATTTTCGGCCCGCATCCAGTCATCAGCCAGCAGTCTGTTCAAGAGGTCATAATCTTTTTCAGAAAGGCTCGCCTCTTCTCGTTCAGCAAAAAGCACTGTTTTAGTCTTGCCTTCCCAAATTATTTTCTCCGCCAATTGTTCTCCCAAACTTCGCAAAAGAACCAATTGCTTTTCCCGGCCTTTTGGAATAATCGACAGCCTAACTTGGCTTTTTCCAGATAAAAGAGTAATTTGATGCTGATCCCTGGTAATTATTTTCGCTTGAAGGAATCTAACCAGCTCTTCCAGATCAACCATTGCCACGCCTTTTTCGACCCTACCAGATAGTTCCGTCAGTCTGCCCTGGAAAACCAGGCCAATTACATCCCCCTCTGCCACCGCCTCGGGTAACAATAACAATAAACATAGTACCGCAACCAAAAATACGACCTTGAACCGCAATGCGCTCACCCCTCTCCCATATTTTTACATAATCTATTCTAGCAGCGGCTTTTTAATACCTGCTGAAAATCCCCAAAAGATACCACATTTAGGGTTAAAAGTTTTGTCGAATACAATATATTGTGTGCCAATTTGTCGAAAAGTGCATAAAAAATAAAAACCCGGTATTAACCGGGTTTAGCTCCTTGTTTCTGTTATTCACTTATGATGGTGAAAATCAGCTGGTTTTTGTGAGCAGATACTTCACAACCGGCAAGCTCTGGAATAAAGGCCAAAACGTCCCCTTGACGGTTAAGAAAAGTCAGGATATGATCACCTTCCAGCAACTCTACAAAAAATTCCACACATCCTATTAAATAAACCGGGACACTGCCCGAGCCTGTTTTGGACTGAATTTTAATGTAATCAATATCTTTAATTATTTTGTAAGTTTCCAGCACTTTTGCCTGCCGTTCATAGGAAACTGATTTATTTTCCACCGGCTCCACAAAACGTTCAATTTGATCTCTTTCACAGATCTCCTCCACTTGGGCCCGGATGTAATCAGTCAAAGCAGGGTCATTGCGCATTTCCACTATAGATGGGTTAAGCAATTTAATAATTTTTTTCATAGTTTCACCTCACCACTAATAATATATATTCCGGTTTGACTTTTCTAGCATTCAAAGTGCTTCCTCCACTCTTTCAAGTCGTTTCAACATCATAATTTAAGCAGCAACGGAATCAAAACCGGCACCGTAAAGGTTAAGAGGATGCCATGAATTAAAGCCAGCACGGCGGCTTTAGGCCCTAAGGCTTGGGCATAAACCGGCAAGGTGGTATCCATAGTCGTTGCCCCTCCGGAGGCAATTAGTGAAAAGTTTTTAAAACGGAGTGCCACAAGGGGTACGAGCACAATAGTTAAAATTTCTCTGAAAAAATTGGCCAATAAAGCAAGTGCCCCAAACTTCGCGCCGGCTACTTCTGTAACCAGCGGACCGGTAACAGTATAAAAACCTGACCCTGCGCCGATTGCCAGAAAAACCGGGAGCGGCAATCCCAAAAACAGCCCCCCCGCGATCCCCCCGCAAACACTGCCAGCCAGGGAACTCAATGGTACTAACAAAGACATCCAACCCATCTCTTTGAAATGGCTCAAACCTTGTCTGCTTTTTCCAAGGTCAATACCGATGCCTAAAATTAAAATATTTAAAAAAAACATTACCCAAAAATCGTAATCCGGTCGAAAAGAGTTCTTTGTAAAGTACCCGAAAATTCCACCGGCAGCAAGTGCCATAACCGGAATTGCTGCCATTTTGAAGCTGCTCTGGGCAACCTTATCCCTTTCCGTGGCAAGGCCAACTTCCTCCGCCCCCGGGTTTTCATTCTGCTCCATTTTCTTGAGCTGCAGCACTAAGTAAGTAAAAAGGGCCGCTCCAATACTCGTCATCAAAGACAAAAATACAGCGCTTAAACCAATACTGCCCAGGTTTAAAACAACCTCTGGGCTGGCAGCCATTTTAGCTCCCAATGCAGCCAGTAAAGCCACAAATCCCAGATTAAACAACTGAGCAACCATATGCTCCCATCGTTTCTTTAGGTCTACCTTGTAACCTATCAACAAACCTGAAGTAAGCGCCAAAAACAAATAATTCACCACCAACACCTCTTCACCAGAGCAAACTGTTTAAACTTCCTCTATTCTTTCAACTTACATAATATTAGTTAAAGTTTTTTGTTATCCTGCAGCCAGGGCAAAGTTTTGTATCAAGCTTTAAACAAAATATGATATCTCCGCTTGGGGAAAATATTTTTTTATCCTGGCAAAGAAAAATTCCCGCAGTTCACTCATAATCTCCTGAGGGTAAACATACTTGGTATAACCAAATTGACCATACTTCAGCTGGCGTTCCTCTTCATTAAGCGGCAGCTTAGTCTGGGGGTAAAGCTCAAGAATATTTTTTTTAGCACTGGTCGTAAACCTATGGGTAATTAGTTCAAAAGCTATTGTATCAGTTGAGACAGGCAATTTTATTCTCAGGTTTGCTAGCATTTTGTCGTAATCCTCCTGCCACCCAGAATAATGCAAAATCGGGCCAATAATAAACCCCAGCGGATAGGCTTTAGAAGCTACTTTACCTGCTGCCGCGATCCGTTCTGCCAAAGGAGGTGTAGCATGCTCAAAATTATTTATAACATAGGGGCTGTTAATACTGAAGCGGACAGTAGTATGTCCTTGATGATTGACCTTAAGCAGAGTTTCCACATCAGTAAATTTGGTCACAAACCGAAAACGTCCAAATTGCTCCCTGCCGAAAAAATCGATGGCTTTAGCCAGCGCCCCTGTGAGGTATTCAACCGGCAGAGGATCAGAAGTAGCAGCCCCTTCAAAAATTGTAACTTCCGGCCTTTTTGCTGCGATATAGCTTTTTGCCCGTTCCAGTATCTCGTCTAAATTAACATAAATCCGAATATACGGCTTTTTCCCCAAGGTTGTCTGCAGGTAACAATATTCGCATTTACCCGGGCAACTCGTCACAAGAGGCAACTGGTAATGGGCGGAAGGCTTGCATGTCTGAAAATCTTTGCTTTGTCTAACACCTATAACCAAAGTTCTTTTTGCTTCTAGATAACTTTGCCGGGGATTTTTCCCCGGTATTCCTGTCACCCTGTTATGGGAACAAATTACTTTAAGTTCTACTCTTTTTTGACTAAAATAATTGTAAAGGTTATGCCCTAGTTCATAATCCAGCGCCCGTTCCTCAATTAAGACTCGGTGCGGTTGAAATCGTTCCACATCATTCACCCCCAATTGTTTTGGTAGAAATATTTTCCCCGCACCGTTAAACCTCATGCTCCCGAAAAAAGATTTATATTTGCTAAAAGTTGTTGCTACAGACAAGTTGTGCAAAAAAGTATATAATTGTACACAAGCTGCTATTAAGCAGGAATTAAACGAAATCTAGCTAACTACAATTTTAGTGAATATTAAAAATGAACTTTTTTACTGCTCCTTGCGTCTATATATCTATATATATTAGTTGCATGTGTATTGAGGTGATGATCATTGGAACAACCTAAAAGGACTAAAAAATATTGGCCCCTCGCTGTTTTTGTAACTGCAGCTTTTCTTGTTATTGTTTCTTTCAACTTGTTAGCCCTCCATCCCTTAACGGCAGGAGCTGCCAGTAAGGTTGGACATAAGACATCTGCTAACCCGGAGTATATCGCACTTGATGAACTCGTAAAGGGACTCCAAGCTGCTACCACAGAACAGGAAATTAATGAGCTTTTATTCAGCCCTGAATTAATAAATGATGATGGTTCTTTGTTAATCGAAATTTTTAAGCAGGTTGACCAGTGGAAGCTTAAAAGAGCCGTTTTATACCAACTAAAGAACAAACTCTTTTTCGGGCAGCATAACAAAACAGAGCTTGCAAGCTTTTTTAGGGAATTGTCAAAAAGCAGCAATCTTCCTTTAGCCCAAGACGCTTTGATTGCTTTGGTCCAGGCAGGAGAAAAAGAGGCTCTAAAAGCTTTAGCCGGACATCTGGAACAATTTACGTTAGCTGCTTACCCTGACGGCAAATACGTGGCCCTGCCTTGGGAAATTTCCAGACAAATTTACAAGGAATATCCGCAAAGTATTACCGCAAAAGGAATCAGGGCTTATGAAAAAATCAGCGGCCAGCCCTTTTTCGACATCGATGCCAAGAGATTTGCACGGAATTACGGCGACGGGCAGTATAACCCCGGCAAAGAAATACCCGGGTGGCTTGATTGGCTGCAAAAATACCCCGGTCATTTAGCTACAGACAGTGCGGCTTACCGGCTGGGACGTTCCTATGAAATCACAGGTGATTATATCCAAGCTCTTAACTGGTTTTTTACAGCCATTAATTCCCCTAACGGGGCTATTGCTTACGATGCCCAGGGGCGTTTGTTGTACGTAATAGATGTAAAAATGGACGTTGAAGCTTTAAAAGCAGCCCTGGCCTCCACTAAACTCAAAGCGGAATTAAAGCCAGTGCTGGAATACTCCCTGGCTGTAAAACTGGCCCGTGCCGGTCAATACCAGAATGCGGTGCGACAGTTCCAGGCATTTATCAAGCAATATGACAACCAGGATATTTTTGTGCTGAACAAAGTTGCTGAACCTACCGGGCTTTCCGAGACCCAAAACAGCTGGGACTTTTGGTCTAAAGTTAAGGAGCAGCAGGCGAAAATAACTGAGCTGTCAGCTTATGCCCAACAAATTGCCGAAATCGAAAACGCGCAAGAATCGGCTCCCTTGCGCTATCAGCTTGCGTCCCTTATTTACCATGATACCTACATCTTTTATAACCATTTGTGGCAAGGCAACAGGATTTATTACAATTGGTTGGGACATATCAATGAAATTAGGGAACAGCCAAAGGTTAAAGCAGAACTGCAAAACTACCTGAAAGAGCATAATAACTATTACCAGGCTTTAGAAATGTTTCAGGAATTGGCTGCGACCACCCTCTCCCCTGATTTGGCGGAAAAAGTGGATTTCTCGATTGCTTTAGCCTATGCTCACCTGGAATATTACGGGCAAGAAATCAATGTGCTCTGGACCGAGGAAGAACAGCTGAGGCTTGTAGCTGAGGCTTTCCAAAATTATTTAAATAAGTATCCGGAAGGGAACTATCGCGAGAAAGCAATTCAGGCACTCATAGCTTACGGTTTAATTAGCAATCCTTAAAAAGAGAACTGCTCTTAAACGAAGAGCAGTTCTCTTTTTGGTCGTCAAGCCAAGTGGCAAGCAACCAGGTGGCCATTGCCAACTTGTTTCATCTCAGGTTCAACTTCGGCACATATCTCCTTGGCGCAAGAACAGCGTGTGCGGAAACGGCAGCCGCTTGGCGGATTCAAAGGGCTGGGGACATCCCCTTCCAGGATAATCCGCTGTTTTGCTGCTTCCAAATCAGGATCAGGAATAGGTACAGCTGAAAGCAAAGCTTTAGTGTAAGGATGCCTGGGTTCTTCGTAAATATCACTGCTAGCTGCGATTTCTACCATCTTGCCCAGATACATCACCGCAACCCTGTCGCTGATGTGCCGCACCATGGACAGGTCATGGGCAATAAACAGATATGTTAAGCCCAGCTGGTCCTGTAAATCCTCCAGCATATTAACTACCTGGGCTTGAATAGAAACATCAAGGGCTGAGATCGGTTCATCGCAAATGATGAACTCCGGTTCCACCGCCAAGGCCCGGGCTATCCCCACTCGCTGTCTTTGGCCGCCGCTGAATTCATGGGGGAAACGGTTAGCATGCTCCGGCAAAAGCCCAACCATATTTAAAAGTTCCTGCACTCTTTTATTTTTGTCCGTACCTTGGGCAATGCCATGAATTTCCAGTGGTTCAGCGATTATATCTCCCACAGTCATGCGTGGGTTTAAGGAAGCGTATGGGTCCTGGAAAATCATTTGTACCCGCCGCCGGAAAGCCTGCAGCTTATTCCCGCGGTATTTTAAAACATTTTCGCCCTGAAATTTGAACTCCCCTGCTGTGGCTTGATAAAGACCTATTAGGGTTCGGCCCACAGTAGTTTTGCCGCAGCCGCTTTCACCAACTAACCCTAGAGTTTCACCCCGCCCAATGCTGAAGCTAACCCCGTCTACCGCCTTTAAAAATGTTTTTCCGCCCCAGAAGCCTGTCCGGACGGGAAAGTATTTTTTTAAATTTGTTACCTCTACCAGCGGCTCAATTACTGACATCTTACCTCACCCCTCTCAGCAAAACTTTGGGAGCGTGAGTATGAATCAACCAGCAGGATACACGACGCTTATCGCCGGTAATCACTTCCTGGGGAGGCTGCTCCAGGCAAATCTGCATAGCATACTCGCACCGGGGAGCAAAGCTACAGCCCTTGGGTGGTTGAATTAAGTCCGGAGGTTGTCCCGGGATAGAAACAAGTCTGGTTTTTTCTTTCGCATCAAGGCGGGGCACCGCTTTAAGCAAACTCCACGTATAGGGGTGTTGAGGCTGGTAGAAAATATCCCTTACATCTCCTGCTTCAACTATCTGGCCCGCATACATGACCAAAATCCGGGTGCACAAGCCCGCAACAACACCTAAATCATGAGTAATCAATATAATGGAAGTTCTGATCTTTTCTTTCAAGCTCTTCATTAACTCTATAATTTGGGCCTGAATAGTAACGTCAAGGGCCGTTGTAGGCTCATCGGCAATTAAAAGGCGCGGCTCACAGGCTAACGCCATGGCAATCATTACCCTTTGCCGCATCCCGCCGCTGAACTCATGAGGATATTGTTTAACCCTGCGGTCAGGTTGCGGTATCCCTACGAGCCTTAGCATTTCAACAGCTTTCAGCATGGCTTCGGTAGCTGATAAACGCTGGTGTTTAATGATGCCTTCAATCAGTTGGCGTCCTACGGTCATGGTAGGGTTCAGCGAAGTCATGGGGTCCTGAAAAATCATGCCAATCTGCTTACCACGAATATTTTCCATATCCCGTTGACTTTTCAATACCAAATTCTCGTTGTTAAAGATAATAGAACCGCTGACCACTTTTCCGGGAGGGTTGGGAATCAATCCCATAATAGCTTGTGCCGTCACACTTTTGCCGCAACCCGATTCTCCCACTAGGGCTACTGCTTCCCCTTCTTCCACAGCAAAAGTGGCACCTCGGACAGCCTTCACTTCCCCAGCGTGGGTAAAAAATGATACTTCCAAATTTCTTACTTCCAATAGCGTATTCACCGTCACACCTCCTATTTCCGGGTGCGCGGGTCCAGAGCATCTCTTAGACCATCACCAAATAAGTTAAATGCTAGAATCGTCAAACTAATAAAAACTGCTGGAAAAAGGAGCTGCCAAGGATAAGAGCGCAAGCCCTTTACGCCGTCACTGGCCAAAGTTCCCCAGCTGGCAAAAGGAGCTGAAACACCCAGCCCTAAAAAGCTTAACCAAGCTTCCGTAAAAATAGCCTCCGGAATAGCCATAGTCATATAGACGAGAATTGGCCCCATCGTGTTTGGGATAAGGTGTTTCAGGAGAATTCTTAAAGGACTGGCACCTAAAGTGCGAGCCGCCAGTACATACTCCTGCTCTTTCAACCATAAAATCTGTCCCCGTACCAGCCTGGCCATAGGAATCCAATAAATAATACTCAAAGCAAAAAGGATAGTAAAAAAATTATTATCATTTAGAATTACCATAATCAAAATTACATACAGCACAAAGGGGATACCTGAGAGGATTTCTACAATCCGCATCATAATCTCGTCAACCCAACCGCCTGCCAGTCCGGAAATCCCCCCGTAGATCACACCGATAATCAACACCACAAAAGCGATGGTAAAACCTACGGCTAAAGACATACGGGCACCAAACCAAACCCGTGTAAAAAGGTCCCTGCCAAGGGAGTCACTGCCAAACCAATATTGACTATTAGGGGGCAAATTCTTAAGTTCCAGAGCTTGGTCTGAATAAGAAAAGCCGTTTAAGTATGGTCCAACAAGAGCCATAATCACCAAAAAGCCAATCAAACACAAACTGCCCATAGCTACTTTGTTTGCTTTTAAACGTCTCCACACATCCTGCCAGTAGGTAGTGCTGGGGCGAGCAATTATTTCCGCATCTCTTCTGTCTTGATCAACTGGCTTAAACATTTCAGAGGATAAATTCAAATTTATACTCATTCATCGCTCACTCCTTTCCACCCGTTAATTTCACCCTTGGGTCGATTATGGCGTAGCTAAGGTCAACAATCAAGTTCATGGCCATCAGAAAAACACTATAAAATATCGTTAAGCCCATTATTAAAGTATAGTCGCGGTTGAATACACTGGTAACAAAGTACCTGCCTAACCCTGGTATAGCAAAAATAAATTCAACTACAAAACTGCCGGTAAAGGTCGCTGCAATTAAAGGACCGAGATAAGTAATAATCGGCATTACAGCATTTCTGACAGCATGACGATAGATAATTACCCTATCTTTTAATCCTTTGGCTTTGGCAGTACGGATATAGTCCTGCTGCAATACCTCCAACATGCTGGACCGCATTAAACGGGCAATAGTTGCCGAAGGAAGTGCTGCCAAGGAAATAGACGGCAAAATAGTTTGCTGCCATGTGCCCCACATGGCAGGAACAACCCAATTAAGTTTGTAAGAAAAAACAAATTGCAATAAAGCAGCCAACACAAAACTTGGGACCGAAAAACCAATTGTAGCGAGAATCATAGCTACGTGGTCCTGCCAGTGATTTTGTTTCAAAGCGGAAATTATTCCTGCCGAAAGACCAACTGACAAAGCCAATAAAACTGATATGGCTCCCAGAATAGCCGATACCGGAAAACCGTCTTTGATAATATCGTTAACTGTACGGTCGGGATATTTGAAAGAAGGCCCCAGATCTCCTTTAGCCAAACCAAACATATAGTCTTTATACTGTTTTAGCAGCGGATCATTTAAATGATATTTCTTATTTAAATTTTCTTCCACTTTGGGCGGTAGCTTTTTTTCTGAAGCAAAAGGGCCGCCGGGAATGGCTTTCATCCCAAAAAAAGTAAAGGTACTAATAAACACCAAAGCTAAAAATATGGCTACAAATCTTCGCAGCAAGTATCGTACCAGTTTAATAGCCTCCTTTCTGTAAAATATTTCATGTTAAGGCTTCAAGCAGCAAGAGGTATACATGGCCGATCTCGCCATATATACCTCTTTTAAGATTATAAACTAAGGCTTCTAAGCATATAGCTTATTTTTCAATATAAGCCCAACGAAATTCTTGATAACCGCCAACCATAGGAACTATAACACCTTTTACCCAGGGCTTATACATATTGACGTTGGTATAGAAATAAATCGGCATGATAGGCATTTCATCCATCAGGATTTTTTCAGCATCGTGCATTGCTTTAATCCTTACAGCCGGGTCAGGGTTGGACTTAGCTTCTTTAATCAACCTGTCATACTCCGGGTTGCCCCAGTTAGTCTGGTTGTTGCCGTTACCGGTCATCCACATATCCAGGAAAGTCATGGCGTCAGTATAGTCAGCACCCCAACCGGCACGGGCAACCTGATAATCTCCGGCTGCTCGGGTGTTCAAGTAAACTTGCCACTCCTGGTTAGTTAAAGTTACATTGGCACCCAAGTTCTTCTTCCACATCTCCATGATGGCTTCTGCGATCTTTTGATGACCTTCATTGGTATTATAAAGAATCTTGATTTCAGGTAATCCCTTTCCATCTGGGTATCCCGCTTCAGCTAAGAGCTCTTTTGCCTTGGCAACGTCTTCAGTGAAATAATTATTGCCGCCTTTTTCACGGAAGTCTTCACCGGGTACCGCATCAGGTATGCCGTATGGTACTACTGCAAAGGCCGGCTTTTGGAAAGCCTGGGTCACGTTATCAATAATCGCCTGACGGTTAATAGCCATAGCAAAAGCTTTTCTCACCCGTGGATCATCAAAAGGCTCCTGTTTGACGTTAAACATATAATAGTAAATACCTAAATCTGGATACATAGTGGCTATTTTTTCATCTAACAGACGGCGAACTTCCTGGGTCGGCGGGTTCTCAGCTATATCAATTTGCCCCGACTCAAACATACTTAACTCCGTATCTTCGGATTCTACCATAGTCATGATGATTTTATCTATTTTCACATCATCAGCAGCCCAATAATCCGGGTTTTTAACTAACTCAATTTTTTGCTGGTGTTCCCAGTTTATGATTTTAAAAGGACCGTTCCCGACTAAAGTTTCAACTTTAGTGTTCCAGTCAGGATTAGCTTCTACAACTTTTTTATTAACAGGATAAAGGTTAGGAAAAGCAGTCAAGCTCAGAAAGTAAGGAGTCGGTGTTTCCAGTGTTACTTGCAATGTCTTTGCGTCTAAAGCTTTCACCCCTACCTCGTCAGCGGAAACTTCACCGGCGTTGTATTTTTCGCCATTTTTAATGTAAAATGCCTGGTATGAATATTCAGCCGCAGTATCGGGATTTAATAAACGCTTCCAAGCAAATTCGAAATCCTCTGCAGTTACCGGATCACCGTTTGTCCATTTGGCATCCCGCAAGTGAAAGGTATAAACTAATCCGTCAGGAGAAATATCCCATTTTTCTGCCATGCCTGGTACAGGCTGGTTATTGGCATCCAAGCGGGTCAGACCTTCAAACATGGCCATTTGAACGGTAGCTTCCGGTTTTCCGGTAGCAGTAGCAACGTCTAAGGTTTCAGGTTCGGTACCAAGATTGTAAGTAATGACTTTCTCTTCTGTTTTATTTCCCTCATTGGCTGCTTTATTCCCACCTCCGCAGGCGGTAAGAACAAAGCTGAACATTAAGACTACCGCTAGGACAACAAACATTTTACGGTTTCTCCACATCAAACTTTAACCTCCTTAAATTTTTCTTCTCTACATAATATTTGTTATCAGAATTATTAATTCCCCCAATAGACACCCCCTTTGCCTACTTGTTCAAGCTTGCAGTCATTCGCTTCTGATAAATTTTAGTTTAACGATAAAATAAATTTTATCGTTAAATCATTTAAAAACGAACTTCCCAGCCTGAATCAGCTGTCGTCCGTCCACTGTAACATCGACTTTATCAAGAACCATGGGCCAGTTAAGAGCGGCCTTGTTCCTGCCTCCGAACATGCGGTTTTCACCAAAAGATAGATGCACACGGGCAAAAGCCTTACTGTCGTAAACCGGATACCCTAGAGGCTGCTCGATTATAGGATTTAAACCAATTCCCAATTCCCCTATCCGGTCGCGGTCATCGTTTCCTTCCAAAAGAATTTGCCGCAGCAATTCTTCGTTTTCCTCAGCCTGCAGCTTCACTAAACGGCCTTCGGCAAATTCCATGAGAATGCCTGTAATTCTCTGCCCGTTGTAATATGTAAAATCACAAACTGCTGTTCCTTGGGCTGAAGTCTCTATGGGAGCTATACTAACCTCTCCACAGGGAAAATTTATAAACGGTTTACCCTGGGCAATATCTTCAGCACCTATAATTCCATCTTCTATAAAGCTCTTACGCCCGGCTATATTTAACTTTAAACTTGTACCACTGCTTGATTTTAACTGTACTTCCTGTCCACTTTCCAAAAACCGGGCTACTTTTTGACCTAAGAGGCCTACTTTTTCGTAATTTATATCCATACTTCGCCAAAAAATATCGTGAAAGCGAACAAAATTTACTCCAATTGCTTGGGCCTGCTTTTCAGTGGGGTAACCTACAAAGGCCCATTTGATGCCCCGTTCAGTCCTTTTATTTCTGACTTGAGCCCAGGCTTGCCTGAACAGTTCAACCCGCTTTGGCTCCACCTCTTTAACTTCCAAAGGATCTACTATATGTTCCAGCATGATCATTGTTGTCACTTCGTCCATCCAGTTAGCCAGATAACTCAGGCTATGTGGCAGTTGCTCCAAGGGGGTTTTTTGCAGCAACTGTAATTTCAGTTCAGGAGAAATTAAATGGAGATGAGGGTAGGCACCAGCCTGATAAAGTTGCGAACATAACGCCTCCGCCAAATCCGTTTCATCGGTACTGCCCTGAATATAAACAACTTCTCCTGGCTGGATCCTTAAACAAGTGTTAACTAAGGTATCGGCTACCCGGTTAATATCAACTTTCAAAAATTTAAGCCTTCGCCAGGACAAAATATCCTTGGTTACAACTTCTAAAGCCGCTGCTTCATTATCCTCAAAATATTCACCTAAAGCCTGGTCAATGTAAAAATTACGTGCAACCGCCCTGTAGTATTTTTCTAAAATACCCTTCTTTTCTACAGTTTCAACAAGTTCAATCATGCCATGCTTCAAAAGTTCCCTTACATGATAATGAATTTTTGCCGGCGTCTCTTCTAGCATGGTCGCCACCTGCTGAACCGTAGCCTTTTGGCGAATAAAAATTTCCAAAATTCTGAGTCGTTGTGGATCAGCTATAGCCTTTACTGCTGCCAAATCACTAAGAAAAAAAATGTCCCGCAAAGTTCCTCCTACCACTTTCTTATCAGTGTAATTTAGTTCACCCCATATAAAAACATATCCTTTGCCGATTTAAGCCACGAAGTAGCTTGAGCATAGGCTAATACTATAATTAAATTCGCTTTATTTCTGAAAAATCCTGCTGTACAAAAATGCTAAATAACCCAATCCGTAGCAGTGTGGTTAGACAAGCTTTAATTAAAAGCATTTTTCCGCTATCACCTGCAAGAAGCCTGCTATAATGCCTAGGGCAATATATACGGCGAAATCTTCAGCTAAAGGGATTTGCAAAATAACTCACAAATGGGATAATTAAGATACGATTTATCTACTAATTTGTGTAGGAGGTAGTAACAATGAAAAGGTTATTTTCCGAGCCTAAGCTGGCGGTAGTTTGGACTATCCTGCGCATTTGGCTCGGGGCACAGTGGATCGAAGCAGCCCTGAGCAAAATCGGCAACCCGGTCTGGACCGGAGACAAAGCTGGCGTAGCCATAAGCGGATTTCTAGGCAATGCTGTTAAATTAGCCAGCGGCGAGCACCCTGCTGTTCAAGGTTGGTATGCTGCTTTTATCCAAAATTTTGCTCTACCTAACGCTAAATTATTTAGCTATATCATACCTTTTGGGGAATTAGCCGTAGGGCTTGGTCTTGTCTTAGGCTGCTTAACTACGCTGGCCTTACTGGGCGGGGCTTTAATGAATTTAAACTTTATGCTGGCCGGAACAACCAGCACAAACCCGATTCTTTATACAGCAGCAATTTTGCTCTTGGCTGCAGGGATAAACTCTTATAGAATAGGACTTGATTACTTTATATTTAAAAAACATTTCCGGCAAGGAAAAAATCCGACTTGGGAAGGAAAAGGTTCCACTGCCAGGGTTGCTTAAAATATAAAAATGCCATAGGCAGAAAGTCACTCTGCCTATGGCATTTTACGATCGCTATCATTTATTAATAATTCTCAAGCTCACTTTATCTGTAATATATCTGTTTTTAGTTAAATTCCTTTTTTGGCTGCATATGCAGCTGCCTGCGCTCTGTTGCTAAACCCCATCTTGCTCAAGATATTGCTAACGTAATTACGTACCGTTTTTTCACTTAAAAATATCTGCTGGGCGATCTGCTTATTGGTTAGGCCCTGTCCAAGGCTGCCGTATTTGAATTTGTCGGGAGAGGAAAACCCTTTGCCATTATCACTGATACTGAGTTCCAGGTACTCTGGCCTAAAAATAAACTGTACTTTAACTTGATTTGCATTGGCATGCTTGGCAATATTATTCAGGGCCTCGTTGACGATAAAATAAATATGGCTCAAACTTCCCTGCGGCAGGCGCGCGTCCGTTTGACGAATCACGCTGAAATCGGTAGAAATCCCCGTGTTTCGTTTAAATTCCGTAATTAAACTGATTATCGATTTTTGAAACTCGCTGTCAGTAAGTTGTACAGGGCGCAAATTTAAAATACATTGGCGTAAATCAACAATAATATTATTCAATTTCTCCATAATAGACGTTATTTCCTGTTCTGCCTGAACAGGATTTTCCTGCAAAAGGTAGCGGGTGTTCTCTAAATTTAAACCAACGGCATAAATGGACTGAATTATTCCGTCATGCAAATCTCGGGCTATTCTTTCCCGGTCAAGCAGAACAGCTTGGTTTTTTTCCGCTGCTTCCAAACGGATGCTGTATTCTTGATCAAAAATTTCTAATACCCGAATAATAAAATAAGCTCCTACCAAACCGCATGCCGTACGCAACACAGCAATTGGTATACCTGTTACCTGAAAAAAAAACTCTGAATTGAACTTATTAGCGGGAAAAAAGTTGTATCCCGGCACAAAAAATCCACCAACTATAGAATAAATATAAAACGCCAGAGCCGCCCCCAGCAGGTTATTAACTAACCGACCGTTCATAAACTGTACTTGCTCTTTTTGCTTTATTAAACCAATACCGGTAAGAATTGCTCCCGGCAAAGCCAAAAAGTATCGGGCTAGAGTTTCGCAAAAGAGTAGATGCTCGTTGTTTGAATTATGGCTAGACAGGACATAAAATAAAAACACGCCGAACCAGGCTGTAAATAGCAGCGCAGGTAGCAATTTTAGCCGTTTTAGTGAATCCTTTATCACAAGATTCATACCAAATTGCAGAAGAAAAAAGAAAGAAAGGGCAATGATAAAACGTAGTAGAATAACCGAGCTTTCGTATAACTTTTCATCCTGAATAGGTATAAAGACAAAACCCCATTCTGATAAACCATGTATAATCCCGAACCATGCCAAAAGCCAAAGGTGTTTGGCCAAAGGTATCTTGCTCATTCTTCTGTTTTGCAGAAAAATTGCAAAACCCATCAGAAAAAAAACCAATCCATATATAAAATAAACAACGGACAGATTTGTACTGAAAAATTCATATAAGGCTGACATGCTACCATCCTTAGATTATGGTATTACAATTTTACATTACATTATCCCTGCAATTTGTTCAAGCGTGATAAAAGGAAAAGCCGAACAATGTCGGCTTTTCCTTTTATTGGATATGCTTTTCAAACTCAGCCAGGTTACTGTTTGCTCTATCCAGCAGCTCTTGGGCAAAGGCCGGGTTATGGTAACCGGCTCCCGGATCTTTGTGCAGGTACCAATAGTTTGCACCGGCGCCGTCAAGAAGCTCTTTTGCTTTAGCATAGTGCTCACTATTCTTGTCTAAAGCAGCAAATTTTCCTTCAGCTTCTTTAAGCTTAGCTTCTAACTCATGAACTTTAACCTGAAGTTCCCTATTTTTCTCAACTCCGGCTTGTTCAACATAGACTGCTGTAGCAGGCATACCTAGCTTAGCAGCTTCTTCCTTAGTGATCGGCCTGAACATATGACTGCTTAAGTCACCGTCTACACCGCTCTTTGCCACCTTAGGCATATGGCAGTCTACACAAGTAAGGGTAGTGTCGCTGGGGATGCTGGTAGCCACCACTGACTTGCCTTTCATCTTGGCAGCTACATCGCCCTTGAACATCAGGCCAGACTCAACGTGGCACTGAGTACAGGTTTCCTCCCTGGACTTGCGCAGGTTAGCAGAACCGATTGGCTTGGCAGTCTTGGTAGCGTGGGAAGTGTGGCAAACCACGCAAGTGACGCCGGCCCGGTCATTTTCAAACTTACCGCCGGCTTTGAAGTCGGCCAGAGTGACCTTTTCAGCCTTCTCTGCAGCTATATAAGCTGTTGCAGAGTGGCACTTCAGGCAGGAATCGCCGAAATTAGGCAGCTGGATGTTCCGCTCAAAGATAGTAGCATGTCCCGAACGTCTCCAATCCAGATACTGCTGGTGGTGTTTCTTGGAGGGACCGTTGACCGGCTCATTACCCCAGAAAGCATCCAATTCGTTGCCATTTTCGCCGGCATGGGTATACTTATCGGCTACCTTTGCCGGGTCATCCCAAGGCATAAGGTTGGGAATAAACTCAAACTCCTTGGTTGTGTAATCGTTATAACCTCTGGTATGGCAGGCACCGCAGGAGTAAGCCTGGGCTCCGGAATAGATCTTGGTCTTATCCCCGCCGGAAGCTACGTGCTGTTTGCCGGGGCCGTGACAAGCTTCACAGCCGATGTTAAATTCGGCTACTTGTACCTTGTTGGCTTTCACATCGGCTTTAACCCCAGTGAAATGGCAGCCGGCGCATTCCTTCCAGTTTTTCCATTTCTTAGAACTATAGTCTTGCCATTTGTCTCCTTGGCCGTTGGCAGGGCGAATCCATTCCTGGGGCATAATCTTCAAGTCGTTGACATCGATTACACTGGCGTCACCATCGGCATTGGTGTCAAAAACAAAACGCTGCTTATGGACACTTCCTATTGTAAAGATGGGTTTTGTATTCTGAGCATAACCCAAACCCGAAACCTTAACTCCATTCAAATCAAACTGAGGGATGGTACTCAACTGGGCGTCCCATTTAATTTCTTGGAGTACTGAGCCATCAGCGATTTTCTGCCCCATTTTACTGTGGGCAGTATCCTTCCAGGATTTATAAGCATCGCCGTGACACTTGCCGCATGTATCGGAGCCAACGTAGCCTTCTACACCTAATTTAACGTTTAAACCTTTGACAACAGGTTTAGCAGGCGCGGCTGCTTGTTTTTGTTTGGACATCATTCTCCAAACCAGCGCCTCAGCTGTCTTTTTGTCCACACCGCCTTGCGGGACAAAGGTCTTGTTGCCATAGCCGAAGAGCAACTTTTCATTTACTGCAGCAGCAACATAACCTTTGTAAGTTGAGCCGATTTTACTGCTATCCTTGAAAGCTTTTAAGACAGAAGTATCTGCTGCGGGTTTTAAGCCTAGAGTCTTGACCATAAACTCCGCGGCAGCCTCCCTGGTTAAGACCGCTTCACCATTAACAACGGAAACGGTAAAACCAGCTTTTTTCAGCATCTCCGCAAATTCGCCTGCTTTAATGCCGGATACCTTGACAGGTGCAGGGGCTGTTTTAGCAGGAGCTGGCTTAACTGCGCTTGCTTTAGCAGGTGCCGGCGCCGGTTTAGCGGTAGCAGCAGCTTTAGCTTTTCTGCCGTCCGTGTGGCAAGGAGTACAATTCCCATCTTTACTCAGGTTTTCAAAAGCATTGGCTTCTTGAGGGATGACCAGGAAAAATACGCCAGCCAAAAAAGCAAGCACTATTAGCGCTGAAAATATTTTTTTGACCACACAGTTCTCCTCCTTTTTCACCATATTCAGTTTGCTGTTTAACTGCACCGTCTCACCTCCTTATTTTAAATTCAGCAAATAGTACTTGTTGTCACAAGCACTACATCTCTATTTTGCAATATTTTCCTGACTGGGTCAGGAGATTAAAGTACTAAAAATGTCCGGGACAAATGTCACTTTTCGAGGTAAGTTTGGATATAAAAAACCCTTGCCACAAGAGCAAGGGTACAAAGCCAATATGCTAATTGTTCCTACGAAAAATTAGATGTTCCAGCACTAATGTCAACACAGTCCCGATGAATAAACCGTTACTCAAAACGTTTTGCAAAGCAACAGGCAAAGAGGCATAAGCTGGCTACACCGGACCCTATAATCAATTTAATTTCTTAATTAACACAGCCACATTCTGTGCAAACCTTCTCACCGTATTTATACCTTCTGCATCATTTAGCGCCTCTCCGGGCTGCTTGCCAAAAATGATGTTCCAGTAGGTTGAACCAGGTACAATCATTTCATTGATAAAGAAAAACATTAACATTTCCTGATAGGAACTTGATACCCCGCCTCTTCTTGCCACTGCAACAGGTCCGCCCACTTTCCAGGAGAGAAATTTATCATTGTTATATGAGACCATCCCTATGCGCTGCAGAGCAGACATCAAATCTCCCCTGGCTGTACCGAAATATACAGGGGCTGCCACAATGAGCCCCTCCGCCGGCCTTACTTTGGCAATAATTTCATTAAGGCCGTCATCCAAAGAGCATTTACCGCTTCCTACACACTTATAACATGCTATACAGGATCGAATGCTCTTATCATGTAGTGAAATCAGATCCACTTCCAGCCCCGCTTTTTCCACTTCCTCCTTGCAAACGCCAAGTACCTGCATTGTGTTTCCATTTTTGCGAGGGCTTCCTGAAATTAACACAACCTTTGCCATGCAATCCACCCTTTTTTCGAAACTTAACCGTACTTAAATTTGCAACCTAATTATAACAGATATTCAGCAAATTCCCAATAAAATTTGTTTTCTTAGTTTCCTTTAATTTTTTAGTTTTAATTTTTTATTCCTCTAAAACTGAACAAAATAAAATACCGGCTTTGCTGCCGGCAACTTAAATGGTAGCGGTGGTTGGATTTGAACCAACGACACTACGGGTATGAACCGTATGCTCTGACCAGCTGAGCTACACCGCCATATTTTTCACTCTGGAATCACGATAAGCCTGGTTCTGTCGTGGATGATCATCTTTCTCACGGCTTTTGCCGCGCTTTCCTCCGGTTCAATTCCCATTGGAAAGTTCCCCTCTCAGAGGGTTTCTGGCAAGGCGGGGTTTACGTCGTCTCACTCTACCTGTCGCCAGGTAGCATCGTCACTATAGCACTTTATGGGTAGTCATACCTCAAAGAGATATTTTCCCCGCCGTTAGGTTGCCCTACCTTGACTTGCGTCAAGCACCTTCCCTGCAAGCAGGCTCCACACCTTGCGTAAATCGCATCGCAGCTTGCGCCAGCCAGGACTTTCCTCACAAAGCGTTAGCTTTGCGCGATCATCTTGTGATTCCAAAGCCCTATTGTATTAAAATTGCTTCCGGAATTAGAATTATAAAGCCTGCAATTGAAGTTGTCAACTAGGGTTCCGTGGAAATTTCTGTTGGCTTTTGAAAAAATATTATTGACAAACTCCGGGCATTTTTGCTATTCTCTCAAAGGAATCTAATAAAAATGTACCCTTTAAATTAGTTCGGAGAAACTAATAAGGGAGAAATACAGATTTTTACCGTTATTTACTCCTTGTTAGTCTTCCGCAAGGAGTTTTATTTTTTCTCCGGGGTACACTATTATAAGGAGGAAATCACAATGAGTCACATCGGGATTACTGAAAAACCATCTTTTAGCAGGGCTTTGCCATTAGCTGTTCAACACGTTTTTGCCATGTTCGGCGCAACAGTGTTAGTTCCTTTTTTGACCGGACTAAGTCCTTCCGTCGCTCTTTTGACTTCAGGTATCGGCACCCTACTTTTCCATTTTTTCACCAAAAATAAAGTACCTGCTTACCTAGGCTCCTCGTTCGCCTTTATTGCTCCCTTGGCCTTGTTCGTCAAAGAACAGCACAACTTTTCCGCCGCTATGGGGGGAGCTATCATTGCCGGCTTGGTTTATGTGCTAGTTTATTTCATTATCAAAGCCTTTGGAACTGATTTTATCCATAAATATGTTCCCAACATAGTGGTTGGCCCGGTTGTAATGATTATCGGACTTAGCTTGGCAGGTGTGGCGGTCAATGACATGGCTTCCAAAAACTGGCCAATCGCCATTTTTACATTGATTGCCGCAATTATCTTCACAATTTTTGGACGCGGGTTGATTAAAGTCATCCCAATTTTATTGGGCATTATTGCCGGTTACGTTTTTGCTATCGTCTTGCAATTGCTTGGCTATGTTGAAAACCTCATCGACTTGAACGCAATTGCATCTGCCTCGCTATTGCAAAACCCTACTGCCGTATATGCAAAAGACTTCGCCGGTCAGGTTTGGTCTATCTTTGGGTTTAACCTGCCGGTGCCGATTTTCTCCGTAGCTGCCATTTTAACAATTGCACCTATAGCTTTCGTTACCATTATTGAAGATCTGGGACATATTTTTGTAATTGGAAATGTAACTGAGCAGGATATGATCAAGGATCCCGGTTTTGACAGGGTGCTTCTGGGCAACGGCTTGGCAACAGCCGCAGCCGCTTTGTTCGGCGGTCCTCCCAGCACCACTTACGGTGAAAATATCGGCGTACTGGCTATTACCAAAGTGTATAGCTCGTGGGTCATCAGAATTGCTGCAGTCATTGCCATTCTTTTGAGCTTCAGCGGCGTATTGAATGCACTGCTGCTTTCCATACCAGTGGCAGTGATGGGAGGCATCTCCATCCTGCTCTTCGGGATGATCGCTGCTGCAGGAATGCGTACCATGATCGAAGCCAAGACTGATTTGTCAAAAACCAAAAACCTGATTATTGTAGCCATCATCCTGATTATAGGTATAGGGAGCGGTAAAGTAGGCTACGCTACTTTGGCGGGAATCCTGCTTAACTTAATTTTGCCTAACGAATAACAAAAAGAGAATTTTCAGTTGCCCCCCTCAAAGGGGGTTTTTAATTGTTCAGCTCTTTTGACGGGCCGGAGGGAAAAAGACGCACTTGGAGCGCTGGCATTGTTTATTGCGCTGAAAATGGGTACAATTCCCTTCGGTTGCTGTTTTATCAAAATGCACGCCCCGCTTTTCTTCCAAAAAATTCATAGCCGCTGTCAGCGCCGTCCAGGTACAGCGTTTACAACAACGGGGGCCGCCCTTTTCCCCAATGCTCTTAAGGACGTGGGCTGTCATCAAGTTTGCTTCACCCCAACTGCCTGTGGACAGAGGAGTCGCACCGGCAATAACACTCATTGCCACCCCCGCACCTATTCCGGCACCGCAGGCCCCAAAATTGCCGCACATGCCTCCGGGTATAGTTGCTCCCCGCGCAATAGCTTCTAAAATGTGGGACTCGCCTGTTTCGCCCGTGATATTTCCATAAGCAGTTACCAAAACAGCGGGAACTAAGGCATGATGTTCTGGTCCGTGCATTTTAAAAGAGGGATGGGCCATTAATTTGTTGGCGAGGGCAACAGGGTCCTTGCTGTTTGAGTCCAAGCAGACCCGCTTCAAAACTTCTATTGCCTCCTGGCGGTGGCAATTATCACAAATAAAATGCCCGTTAGGGCAGTAAATTGTGGAATGCTGCGTTCGTCCACAATACAAACAGGTATTTAGGCGCCATGCTGAGCCATAGACCAGTTCTTCGCCGCAAATCAAACAGCCTTCAGTATTATTCATGTTTTCAACTCCTGTCTTTACTCATTTCTTGCATCTGGAAATTCCTGTTCCCGGTAGTATTTACCTCTTACCGTGCTGAAAAACAATCCTGCCAGCGCAAATACTGCCGCAGCCCTGAAAACAGTTGCCTGGCTGCTCATAAAAGCTGCCTGGTAAGGTAACCCGTTGCGCTGGTAAAATCCCAAAAGCGCTACAAACAGTGATACCGAAAAAGCTATACCGGTTACCATCCCCACATTCCTGACCAGGGAATTGACTCCTCCTGCTACGCCCAGCTTTGTTCTTGGGACTGCTCCCATGACACTGCTGTTATTGGGGGATTGAAACAACCCCATACCCACGCCTAGAAGGAACATACGCCAAAAGATCGTAAAATAGCTGGCGTTAGGAGTTAAAAATGATAATAATACTAAACCTAAACTATTAATGCCCATCCCCAAAGTTGTCAATATAACCGGACCAATGCGGTCTGACAAGCGCCCGCTTAATGGGGCTATAACGGCCATGGCCAAGGGAAATGGAGTCATCATCAAACCGATTTCCCGGGGTTCAAAGTGCAAAATCTTATCCATGTAAAAGGGCATCAGTAAAGTAGTGGCAAACATAGAAACAAAAGAAATCAAGCCTGCCAAATTGCCAAAAAGAAAAATTTTATTCTGAAACAACTTGAGGTCCAGCATAGGGTATACCGCCTTTTTTTCGTGATAAAAGAAAACGCTCAAACCCACACCGCCGCAAATCAGGGAAAGCCAGATTACCGGGGATGACCAACCAAATCTTTCCCCACTGGAGAGCCCGAACAAAGTGAGAAACATCCCCAAAGTGAAAAATACTGCGCCCAAATAGTCAAAGGGCTCGCGCTCCTGGCCGGCATAATCCCGCGGCAGTACTGACCTGGACAACAAAAAACCAGCCAACCCTATAGGCAGGTTAACCAGAAATATTGACGGCCAGCCAAAAGCAGCGACAAGGAAACCTCCGATGCTTGGGCCGGTAAGGCTTCCGGCAGCCACTACCGTTCCCGAAATACCCAAAGCCTGTCCCCGTTCCTCAGGCGGAAAAACCGAAGTTATAATTGCCATACCATTGGCCATCAGCATTGCTGCCCCTATGGCTTGCAGCACTCTGGAGACCACCAGTGCCCAAATAGCTGTACTGAAACCGCAGAACACCGACCCTGCCACAAAAACCAGAAAGCCGGCAGCATAAACCCTGCTTCTTCCCAAAATATCCGCCAAACGGCCAAAGACCGGCAGCAAACTGGAAATCGTCAAAAGATAAGCTGTGACAACCCACTGGAGCACATCAATATTTACTTCGAAGCTTTTAGCCATTGCAGGGAGAGCTACATTGACAATACTTCCGTCTAAAGTGGACATAAAAGTTCCTACTGCAACATTGGCAAGCACCAGCCAGTGGGATACATGTTTCGCAGTCATTATCGTCTCCCCTTCACCCTGCCGCAAAATACCATAACATGATTATAACACTAATTTATTTTGGGAGAAAAAGAAATTACGCAGTTGCTTACAATTCCTGGCCATAATGCAAAAAGCTACTCAAACAACATCTGAGTAGCTTTTTTCTCTTCCGGCAATTTTCGCAGCAACTTGATCCAAAAACACCAAGACTTTCGGATGCGCCTTGATTTAAGGAAGTTATATCTACATATTCCTGGGGGTAGAAATTGATAAAGCCATTCTTTTCGTATTGAATTGCTTCAAATTTGTGCACTGATTAAAAATAATATTAGTAATTAAGCTAAATATTAAACCGGAAGTTAATTATGTCCCCGTCCTGGACGATATAATCCTTCCCTTCCAACCGGGCTAATCCTTTCTCTTTAACCTTTGCCATGGAGCCCAGTTCTTTCAGATCATTAAAGGCAACTACCTCTGCCCGGATAAATCCCCTTTCGATGTCGGAATGAATTTTCCCGGCGGCTTGCTTAGCGTTGAGACCCTTTTTAATAGTCCAGGCCCTGACCTCATCTTCTCCGGCGGTGAGGAAGGAGATTAAACCCAGCCGGTCATACACCACTTGGGCCAAACGTTTAATGCCTGGCTCGGTAATTCCCAGTTCTTCCATGAAGACAGCCTGATCCTCCGGGCCCAATTCATTTAACTCAGCTTCCACTTTAGCACAGATAGCAAGCATTGGTATTTCCCGTTCCCGCGCATAGGCTTCTACCTCTCTCTGCTGGGGAAACTCTCGCTCTGCCAGTTGCTCTTCATCCAAATTTACTACAATGATCATGGGCTTTTCCGTCAAAAATGTAATATGGCGAAGCACTTGCCGTTCATCTTCTGATAAATCTACCTGATAGATATGTTTTTCGCTTTCCAAGGTATCCTTGCATTTCAACATGGCTGCCAATTCCAGTTCATGCTCCTTGGTCTTCTTTTTGGCAGTGTTGATTCTTTCAATTCTCTTTTCAATGAGCTGCAGGTCCGCAAACAAAAGTTCCAAATTAACTGTTTCCAAATCCCGCAGGAGATCGATAGACCCATCCACATGGAGCACATTTTCATTTCTGAATGCCCGTACAATGTGAATAAGGGCATCAACCTCTCTGATGGCAGTTAAAAATTCATTGCCTGCCCCCTGCCCCTGACTGGAGCCTCTGACCAGACCCGGAACATCTGTAACTTCCAAAGTAGCATAAGTAGTTTTCTTTGGCTTGTACATGCCAGCTAAAAAATCAATTCGATCATCAGGGATAGTCGCCAGGTGAAAATTGGTACTGGTTTTGCCGCTGAAAAACTGGCTGGTCTCTACTTGTGCATTTGTCAATAAATTAAAAAAAGTTGTCTTGCCTACTACAGGCAGACCGATAATTCCACAGGATAAAGCCATTTCCTTCACCTCTGGTTTAAGATTCAACGTTTCTCATTATACAATAATTTTCTTGTAAAAGGAAAGTTAACCTAAAATTATATGGGGTGCCCTTGGCGGGATACGCAAATAAACAAGATCCCCGGTTTGCAAATTTATGTTAAATAATTTACTTTGGGGCAGGGAAGCAACTAGCTTTAGACCGCAGTCCACCTCCACCTTTAAATGCTCACCATATGGCAGGATGCGCAGGACCCGGCCCCGGAAGATATTATCCGGTTCTTTAAATTCCGATTTGTCTTTAGCCAGGTGGACTTCCCTACCTCGCAGGCAGACGTTAACCTTTTGTCCCACTGCTCCCCTGCCCGCAACTTTCAGCAAGCTTTTCCCCAAGTTTACCACCAGGTCACCGGAATCAATTTCCTGGATGATGCCTGTGAGCAAATTTTCATAACCTAGCAGGGCAGCAATCTCCGTTCGCCTCGGGCGGTCAAAAACTTCCTTAATCCCCCCCGTCTGAACCACCTTGCCCTGCAACATAACTGCCACGTGATCTGCCAAAAAAGGGACCTCATTATAATCATGGGTTACAAATACCACTGATAACCTTTTTTGCCTGATGATTTTACGCAGGTCTTCCATTAAAATTGCTTTACCCGGTGTGTCCAAAGCGGTAAAGGGCTCATCCATAAATAAGATTTCCGGTTCAGTAATTAAAGCCCGGGCCAGGTTTACGCGCTGGGCTTCACCCCCGGAAAGAGTTCTGGCGTTTTGTTTGCGCAAGTGGTTGATCCCAAGTATACCCGACCATTCCTCCACCTTCCTCTTTATTTCCGTTCCTTTCGTACTCCGGTATTTTAAACCTAACGCCAGGTTGTATTCTACAGTAGCATTTACAAGCAAAGGTTGCTGAAAAACAACAGCCATTCTTCTCCGGGCCAGGAGCTGATCTTTACTGCTTACAACCAGGCTACCTCTAAACCTGATGGTTCCCGAGTCCGGCTTAAGCAAAAAGCTCATCACTTGTAACAGGCTGCTTTTACCTGCACCATTCGGGCCAATTAAAGCCAGGGTTTGTCCGGCCTGAATATCCAGAGAGGCCCCTGCTAAAATCCTTTTGTCACCTTTTTGCCAACAGATATTTGAACAACTAAGAATGGTATTCATCTGAGTGTCCCCTTTGTTGCACTGAAGTCAAAAAGAAAGTCACAGCAAACGCCAGCCCCAAAAGAACAAAACCCAAAACCAGGGCCAAATTGAAATCACCCCTGGAAACTGCCAGGGCAATGGTGGTTGTTAAAACTCTGGTCTGTCCTTTGATATTGCCGCCAACCATCATGGCAGCCCCCACTTCGGAAATGGCTGCACCAAAACCGGCGATCACAGCAGCCAAAAGAGACAGGCGGGCTTCCCGCAGCAGTGTCATCACCAATTGCCATGGGGAGGCCCCCAATGCAAGAAGCTGCAGCCGCAATTTGGGATTTACCTGTTGAAGGGCTGTGACCGTCAAAGCTGTGATGAGGGGAAAAGCAATGACTGCCTGTGCAATGATGATAGCCCAAGGGGTATACATCAGATGCAAATAACCTAAAGGACCTGATCTCCAAAGCAGCAGGCTTATTACCAGCCCGATCAGCACAGGCGGCATTCCCATGCCAGTATTGACAATGCTAATGATGATTTTCCGTCCGGGAAAATTTTTAAGGGCCAAAGTAATCCCTAAAGGCAGACCTAATAGTAAACTTAGCAACGTAGCAACCCCGCTGATTTGCAGGCTAAGGGACGTTACCTGCCATACTTCGGAATGTAAAGCTTGTGTTATACCTTGCCAGAATAGCTCCAAGATCTTCACCCATTTCCGGTTTTTTGACTTTATCAATTTACCATTTACGCATATTGTACCAAACTGTTTCAACTGTTAGTAGACCGGAAGTTATGGCGAAACAAGCTATTTAAAAAGAGCAGCACATAGCTGCTCATAATTACAGGTTGAGACTAGTTATATCCAGACGATTGTTACACGTTTAAACGATCCTCAAAGCTTCTTTGCCCTTTGGAAAGTTTTTTTCAGCTTCACTACTATTGCGTCAACCAATTCCTCTGTATTCTTTAAAAGTATCACAATGTCTTCTTTGGTTGCGTCCTCAACATGTATCCCGGCAGTTACAACCACCACTTGGTTGATGTTTTTCGCAATCTTTTCCGCTGCAGGTCTGGCTACCTCATCATCCTTATGCCCTACTAGATTGTAAACAGAAGTAGTGGCGCTTAAAACTTCCGGATCGGCTAAACTTAGGCGTGGAACGGCAATAGCCACCGAACCGATGTGGCTGCGCTCACCTCCGTAAAGTGTCACACTGACACCTTCATCCAGTACATGCACTTTAGCTGTAACAGCATATTTCCCGGAACCGGCGCTAAAAAGATACATCTCAACACCACCACTTAATTATTTAAAGATTTTCTTTCCCCTGTTACCAAATATATTACGCCTTCGCCAAGATTAGTGGCATGGTCTGCAATTCGCTCCAAATAGCGGCTGATAAACAATAAATAAGTTCCCTGCTTAATGTTTTTTGCATCTTTAGTCATTAAAGCCAGCACGTCATCGAACACCCTTTTATGCAGACGGTCCACCTCATCGTCATCTGCACACATCTTGGCAGCCAGTTCCACATCTTCTTTTACATAGGCATCCAACGCATCTTTCACCATGAGCTGGGTTAACTCAGCCATCTTGGGTATGTCGACCAGTGGCTTGATCAAGGGTTCCCCGGCAATAACGGTAGTGATATCAGCTATATCAGAGGCGTAATCAGCCATTCTTTCCAAATCCACAATAATTTTAAATCCTACACCGATACGCCGCAGATCCTTGGCCATGGGCTGCTGGGTGGCAATTAGGCGCATGCATTTAGCTTCAATTTCCAGTTCCAGTTGATCGATTAAATCGTCCTTGGCCTTAACCTGTTCAGCTAAAGTCACATCCTGTTTTGTTAAGGCAAGTATAGCATTTTTAATGGCTTCTTCCACCAGGCTGCCCATACGTAAAATGTCTTGCTGCAGCTCAGCAAGCGCGTTTTCAAAAGAAGTTCTGTTGGAATGCAATTTATTTGCCCCCCTAGCAAATTCTTCTTAACCAAATCTTCCGGTAACATAATCCTCTGTCCTCTGGTCTCGTGGTTTGGTGAAAATCAGCTCCGTATCGTCGTACTCCACCACTTCACCGTTTAAAAAGAAGGCAGTAGCGTCAGATACCCTGGCCGCTTGTTGCATGTTATGGGTTACAATAATTATCGTGTATTTTTCCTTGAGCATCTGGATCAATTCTTCAACCTTCAAGGTGGAAATGGGATCCAGGGCGGAAGTAGGTTCATCCATCAAAAGAACTTCCGGTTCCACAGCCAGCAGCCTGGCAATGCAGAGACGCTGCTGCTGCCCTCCCGATAAGCCCAAAGCCGACTTATGCAGCCTGTCCCGCACTTCTTCCCATAAGGCGGCGTTTTTAAGGCTTTTTTCCACAATCTCATCTAATTGCCACTTGGCTTTGATCCCATGCACCCTGGGACCATAGGCAACATTATCGTACACTGACATAGGAAAAGGGTTTGGCCTTTGAAACACCATGCCCACTTTTTTCCTTAAGCTTACTACGTCCATGGCATCGCTGTAAATGTCTTCGCCATCCAACAGGATCTTACCGGTGATCTGAACGTTTGGAATTAAATCGTTCATCCGGTTTAAGGTCCTTAAAAATGTAGATTTACCACAGCCCGAAGGCCCGATTAAAGCCGTAATGGCATTCTTTTTGATATCTACAGATATATTCTTAAGAGCTTGAAACTCCCCGTAGTATAAATTTAAATTTTCCGTAGTAACTTTACTATCGCCAGGCATTTTTTCTTCCCCCTATGAGAGTTTGGCAATGAAACGGTTCATCAGCCAAGTTGCTGTAAAATTTATGCCTAAAATTATCATAATTAAAATAGCTGCGGTGCCAAAAGCCATGTCAAAGGCTCCAACCTCCATGGCAACTAAATATAAATGCATGGATAATGTCCGGGCCGGATCGAAAATAGTTGTAGGCAAACGCAGTGACCCCCCCAAAGTTAATAACAACGCAGCGGTTTCACCGATGGCCCTGCCCACCCCTAAAATCACACCGGTAATAATACCCGGAATGGCGCTGGGCAAAATAACCCTGGTGATAGTCTGCCACTTAGTTGCCCCCAAAGCCAAACTGCCTTCGCGGTAAGACCTTGGTACAGTTTTTAAAGCTTCTTCCGACGTCCTGATTAAAGTTGGTAGGATCATGGTGGCAGCAGTCAGCGAACCCGATAAAATAGACCACCCACCGGTAAAAGGCTTCAATAAAACAGCAAAAAAAGCGTAGCCAAATAAACCGAACACTATGGAGGGAACTCCGGCCAAAGCCTCAGTACCGAACCTAATCAACCTGGTCACAGCATTATCACGGGTATATTCATTCAAGTAAATAGCGGCTCCCACACCAATTGGAGTTGCTATAGCCAGCGTAACCACAATAAAATAAATAGTGCCCACAATTGTAGGAAAGATTCCACCCTTGCGGCCCATCCTTTTAGGTGAATCCAGCAAGAATTCTAAATTTAGCTTACCTACTCCTTTGTAAAAAACATAGCCAATGATCAGAATTAAAGCCAGCACGGTAAAAATAGCGGCAACCCACAGCAGTGTTTTGGCAATTTTTTCGGCAAGTTTAGGGCTAATCATTGGCATTCACCCCTCTGCGGACAATAAAACTGGCCATTAAATTGATTATCATAATAAAAATGAACAAAATGATGCCGGTGGCGAACAAGGCGTTAGTATGCAGCCCTTGTGAATAACTCATTTCTATAGCGATGTTGCCGGTCAGGGTGCGCACTTTGGAAAAGATGGTAGCGGGAATAACGGCGCTGTTGCCTGCAACCATGATTACTGCCATGGTTTCGCCCACAGCCCGTCCCATACCCAGCACAATTCCGGCAACTATACCGGAGCGGGCAGCAGGTACAATGACCCGGCTGATAGTCTGCCAGTGAGTTGCCCCCAAGGCCAAACTTCCTTCCTTGTACTCTCTTGGCACAGCCCGAATAGCGTCTTCGGCTATATTGATTATAGTAGGCAAAATCATGATTGCCAGAATAATAGAAGCTGCCAAGACGCTAAAGCCCGATTGCACATCAGGGTTAAGATTGCCTCGGTAGTAAAGAGCGGCCAACTTCCGGATAAAAGGGACTACAATAGTCAGGCCGAATAAACCATAAATTACGGAAGGTATGCCAGCCAAAAGTTCGATGGCAGGTCTAATCATTTTCGCAACTTTGGGAGGAGCTACTTCTGCCAGGAAAAGAGCTGTGGCTAACCCAGTGGGTACCCCTAAAATCAAAGAGCCGACAGTTACCACTACAGTACCGACAATCATGGGTAAAACTCCAAACACCCCTTGGGTTCCCAACCACTCCCTGCCGGTAATAAACTGCCAAAAACCTACCTTTTGCAATACAGGAAAACCTTCTTTAAAAACAAAAACACCGATCAACAGGATAACAATGACCGCAATTATGGCATTGAGAAATAAAATTTGTTCGTAAGCCTTCTCTTTTGCTTTATAATGCATCCGGTGTCCTCCTCTAAAAAAGCCTAAACAGAACAGGGTGAAAGAGGGCGGACTCCACCCTCTTTCCTTAAAGACTTATTTTACATGTTTTACAGGAATATATTCTTCACCGACGATCGCTTGTCCTTCGTCACTTAATACCCAGTCGATAAAAGCTTTAACCACCCCGGTAGGCTCTTCTTTCGTCAGGTAAAGGAACGGGCGGCTTATTTTATATTTTCCGGCCAATACGTTTTCTTCAGTAGCCTCTACCCCGTCAATCATAATTGGCTTAACATCCTCACTCAATGCCCCAATAGAAACATAGCCTATGGAATTTGGATCGCTGGCTACTGCGGTTCTGACAGCTCCTGTTGAATTCTGGATTGCCGCCCCGGAAAAGATTTGTTTATCTTTTCCTAAAACAATTTCCTCAAATGCGCCCCTGGTACCGGAACCATCTTCCCGGGTCACCACAGTAATCGGGGCATCCTTCCCTCCTACTTGACTCCAATTGTTGATTTCACCTAAAAAGATCTTGGCTACCTGATCCAAAGTTAAGTTATCCAATTCATTTGCAGGGTTTACAACCACCGCAATCCCGTCTTTAGCTATTTCAAATATTTTAACATTTTTTTCCCCTTCTTCAAGTTCACGGGATGAAGCGCCTATGTCTGCTGTTCCTTCCTGAGCTGCTTTAATCCCGGCGCTGGAACCGCCGCCCACAACGTTAATTTTTACATCAGGATTTTCATCCATAAAAGCCTGCGCCAGCTCATCGGAAAGAGGCTGTACGGAAGTGGATCCGGCAATGTTAATGGAACCGCTAAGACCATCCCCTTGTGAGTCTGACTTGGCTTTGCCGCATCCAACCAATAAACCAAGCATAAGTACCAGAGCTGTTAGGAAAACTATTGCTTTAAAAGTTGTACGTCTTGACACAGTAAAACCTCCTCAAATTATCTTTCGCTTTAATTATATTTTGCTGTTGTTAAGCCCAGATTGTTGTTGTGTTAAGATTGTATTAATTTTTGAATCTTGCTTTAATTATTTTTCAAATTTAAGATTTGCCTTTAAATAACAGTTTATGCCGACTTCCAGCCGCCCTTATGGGGAAATTAGTTTTGCCAGCTATTTATCCTGTTGAAACTGCCAACTCAGCTGCAACTTTAATTCTTCAACTTGGCTTGTGCGTTCAACTCCTTGTTCTTTCAAAAACGCCAAGATCTTTTCCTGCGATAAACCGCTTAAGCTTAGGCCTTCAGATTGGAAGCGACCCTTGGTGATCAAGGAGATTTGCAACTGCTGTTCCTTTTTCTTTTCCGCTTCCTTTTCCTCATCTTTGCTTAAAGGAATTAATTTATTCCACCCGTCCCTGCCAGCTATGAAAAGCTCACGACCATCTTTACGGATGGAAGCATACATCACTTTCTGCAGGTCAGTAATACCGTGGTCAGATAATATGGTCTTAAGCCATTGCTCATCCTTATGCACCAGTTGCAAGTTATTTCTTTGTATCTTTGTATCAATCACAAGGGCTATAGGCAAACCTTCGTAAGTTACAGGGATTTGTAGATCTTTAATTGTTACGGGACTAGCTTCCTGCTTAGGTATAACGCTAATAGCACCTATAGGCTCCAAGATAGCGTAATCTACATCTGCCAGATCAGGATACCCTGCACTGCGGATAGATGCCAGAAGCTGCATCAATGAAATGTGAGACTTTTCCAGCTTCTTGGCGTCTATCTTGCCATGCTTGATCAGAATAGTCGGCTCTCCCAGAAAAAACTTGTTAGCTGCCTGATTTAAGGTTAATTTCGAAAACAAGATGTGGAGGCCCACAACCACTGCCGTACCGTAGACCGCTTTAATAAAATCGGTAGTAACCAGTGGTTCAGCCACTATGGTTCCGACAATAATGATGGATACCAGATCATATGGTGTCAATTGCACAATTGTCGACTTGCCCATCAAGCGCATTGCAGCAATGGTAATAAGCAAAACAAGCAGAATTTTTATGACGTATGGCACGAAACCACCTCAATTGCATAAAGTTATTGCTTAGCTTCTCACCATTGTTTTTTTGCTATTCTTTTCAGCGCTTTAATTGCACTAAAAAGCAAATTACCGGCTGTCCAATCCAGCCGGTAATTTGCTTTTTTATATAGTTTATATAGCACCAATCCTGCGATATCTATTAAACCTTTCCTGTAAAAGCTGCTCCGTTGGTAAATTGACTATCTCTCCCAGGTGTTTGAGGATAGTAGCTTTAACCCTTTGTATAGTGGTTTCCGGGTCGTAATGGGCTCCGCCCGGAGGCTCTGGTACAACTTCATCAGCTATACCAAAACCAACCAGGTCTTTGGCTGTAAGCTTCAATGCTTCAGCAGCCTCTTTAGCCCTTCCGGCATCTTTAAATAAAATACTGGCACACCCCTCTGCGGTAATTACGCTGAACACTGCGTTCTCAAGCATGATAAACCTGTCAGAAACCTGCAATGCCAAGGCTCCACCGCTGCCACCCTCTCCAATTAGCACAGCGATTATGGGCACCTCTAAAGCGGAAATCTCTGCCAGATTGCGAGCTATAGCTTCTCCTTGACCCCGCTCTTCAGCGCCTATGCCGGGATAAGCGCCCGGAGTATCAATGAAAGTAATTATGGGACGTTTAAATTTCTCCGCCTGCTTCATCAGGCGCAATGCTTTGCGGTAACCTTCCGGATGGGGCATTCCGAAATTAAATTTCAAATTGTCCTTGGTATCTCTGCCTTTGCGATGTCCAATCACGGTCACAGGCAGACCTTCCAAACGGGCTAAGCCTCCCACTATGCTGAGGTCATCCCGGAAAGCCCTGTCTCCATGAAGCTCAATAAAGTTTGTAAAGATATGTTTAATATAATCCATTGCATTAGGACGTTCGCTCATCCGTGCCAGCTGGACCCGCTCATAAGGACTGAGATCACTGTATATTTTCCTGCGAATTTCCTGCTCCTTGGCTTTTAAAGCACTGATTTCCTGTTCCAAGTCGATGTTATATTTGGCAGAAAAATCCTCCAGGTCTTTTATTTTAGCCAGTAACGCTTCCAGTTCCTGTTCAAAAGGTAACATCTTTCGCCGCCTTCCTTAATGCATCGCTATAAGTTCTGCCAATTTGGATTTCAACTCTTTTCTGTGTACAATCAGATCAATAAATCCCTTTTCCAAAAGGAATTCAGACTTTTGAAACCCTTCCGGCAGCTTTTGCCCAATAGTCTGTTCAATTACCCGGGGACCCGTAAAACCGATCAAAGCATTGGGCTCAGCAATAATAATATCACCCAGGGAAGCAAAACTGGCCGTAACTCCCCCCGTTGTGGGGTCAGTAAGTACGGCGATATACAGCAACTTTTCCCGGTCCATTTTTTTAATCAAAGCTGAGGTTTTAGCCATCTGCATCAAAGACAAAATTCCTTCCTGCATCCTGGCTCCACCGGAGGCGGTAAAAATGATCAAAGGTATGCGCAGTTCTATGGCACGCTCGACAGCTTGTGAAATTTTTTCTCCCACCACTGTGCCCATACTGCCCATCATAAAATTGCTGTCCATGACACAGATTATAACCTTCTTGCCATAAATACAACCCTCGCCGGTTACAACAGCTTCATTTAACTTGCTGTTTTGCATTGCTTCCGCCAACTTTTCCTCATACATAGGAAAATTGAGGAGATTAGTGGATACCCAGTCCCCATTTAATTCTACAAAAGTATTTTCGTCTACGATTTGTTCGATTCTTTCCCAAGCGCTTAAACGAAAATGATACCCGCATTTCGGGCAAACCTTGGCATTGTTAATCAGTTCTTTTTTAATCAAAATCTCTTTGCATGCCGGACACTTTTCAAAAGGCCTTTCACTTACAGTATTGGCCAAGTTGACTTCTACATATTGTGTTTTCTTAAATGGATTAAACACCTTTTCCTCCTAAAATAACAGTTAGTCTTAGGACCTAGCAGTAATTTTAACATAAATAGGTAAAAATTAAAAGAGCACCCTGAAGAACCTCAGAGTGCAAAAACAAGCAATTACTCTTATAGTCTTTTTGCCCCGGCCATCATTAGGCCAATTTCATTCACATCAGCTTCTTCCTGCCTGATAATGCCCATCATTACACCTTCGTAAATGACACCAATCCGGTCACTTAAAGATAAAATCTCATCTAGCTCTGTGGATACCAACAAAACGGCACATCCTTTATCCCGTTCTGCTATAATCCGCTTATGGATATATTCTGAAGCCCCCACATCCAGTCCTCTGGTAGGATGGACCAGGATAAGTAGGTTGGGAGAACGTTGTAACATCCTGGCCAAGACAACCTTTTGTTGGTTTCCACCCGACAGGTTGCCCACCGGAAGTTCATTGGAGGTAGTGCGAATATCATATTCCTCAATTAAAGAATTACTGAAGTCGGCGATAACATGTTGCTGCAAAATATGGTGCTTGCTGAAAGGCTCCTGGTAAAAAGTCTCCATGATCATATTTTCTTTTATGGACATATTCAGTATAATTCCCCTTAAATGCCGGTCTTCCGGAATATGAGCCATGCCTTTCTCTATCAAATACCGCGGGGGTTTATTAGTTACGTTTTCCCCGGCGTAATACACCTGACCCGAGACAGCCTGTCTTAAACCCGTTAAAGCCTCGATCAGTTCCGATTGCCCATTGCCATCCACTCCGGCGAGGCCAAAAATTTCACCAGCTTTAATCTCAAAGGATACTCCCTTGACAGCTGATATGTTCTTGTCGTTTTTTACTTCCAGATCCTTGACCTCCAAGACCTTGTCACCCGGCTTGGCGGGGGCCTTTTCCGCTTTTAAAAGCACCTCCCTGCCAACCATCATCCGGGCTAATTCCTGCTGATCCGTGTCTTTAGTATTAACGGTTTTAACCACTCTTCCCCGCTGCAAAATGGTTACCCGGTCACTGATCGCTTTAACTTCATTCAGCTTATGGCTAATAAAAATGATTGTTAAACCTTGCTGGGTCAAAGAGCGTAAAATAGCAAACAGCTCATCGGTTTCCTGGGGAGTCAATACTGCGGTAGGTTCATCCAAGATTAAAATTTCTGCTCCCCGGTACAGCGCTTTCAGAATTTCCACCCGCTGCTGTTCCCCCACTGAAAGCTGCCAAACTACTGCCGTGGGATCAACCACCAAACCGAATTTTTTTCCTAATTCCCGGATGCGCTTTTCAGCTTCTTTGAGATTGAGCAGAGGGTTTTTTCCCTCCTGCATGCCTAGAATCATATTTTCGGCAACGGTAAGCGCCGGAATAAGCATAAAGTGCTGGTGTACCATTCCTATACCCATTTCAATTGCTTTCCTTGGGCTGGAAACCTCTACCTGCTGCCCTTTATACAGGATCTGGCCTGCATCAGCCTGATAAAGGCCGTAGAGGATATTCATCAAGGTTGACTTGCCAGCACCGTTTTCTCCGAGCAGGGCATGGATCTCTCCCTTTTTTACCTGCAAATTGACATTGTCATTAGCCACCAAACCAGGGAACTCCTTGCGCACACCTTTCATTTCCAAGATAAACTCAGACACTAGGGGTTCACCTCCCGCTTGAGCAGCTTTAATTTAGACTGTCTCACCTTGGATTTGGAACCGCCTTTAACATAAGCCTGGCCACTGGCGACCGGACCTTTGGAGGGACCCATAAAGAAGACTAGGACAAGCAGTGTCAACACATAAGGAAGCATGAGGAAGAACTGGTAGGGCAGCTTGAATCCCAGGGCCTGTAAACGCAGTTGAAAAGCATCCCCCGCTCCGAATAACAGAGTCGCCAATGCGGTTCCAACCGGATTCCACTTTCCAAAAACAATAGCGGCAAAGGCTATAAAACCCCGGCCAGCGGTAATATTGTCATAAAAGGTGTTTATTCCGGTCAAGGTAACTGCAGCGCCGCCTAGCCCGGCCAGTAACCCGCTAATGATTACAGACCAGTAGCGAACTGTGTAAACACTAGTCCCGACAGTATCCACAGCCTTAGGATGTTCGCCTGTTGCGCGGATTTTTAGTCCCCAGTGGGTGTGAAACAGGATAAAATGTACAACCGGGATTAAAAGGAAAGCAAAATAAACAATAGACATCTGGTTAAAAAGAATGGGACCCACAAAAGGCAATTCACTTAGCGGCCCAAAGTTCACGGTTCTTAATCCGGGGCTTTCAATCTGCTGCAAGTCATTGCCAAAAATCACCCTGAAAGCAGTACTAGTGATGCCTAAAGCCAGCATATTGATGCCCACAGCAGTTACAATTTGGTCTACCTTCACAGTGACGCTCATAATGGCGTGGATTAAAGCCAAAACCATTCCTGCAAGAGCTGCAATTACCAAACCCACTACCACATTCTGGGTGTAAAGCGCCCCAAGATAACCAAAAAAAGCACCCATTAGCATCATGCCTTCTAAGCCAAGATTGAGCACTCCCGATCTTTCGCTGAACAAACCTCCCAAGGCAGCTAGAAGCAGAGGAGTTGTTAAGCGTATAGCCGCAGCCAGGAAATCAGGCTCGATTAACATTTTTAACACTGTGGAGAGCAACTTTATTCCCCCTTTCGAGCAGGAAACCCAGCTTAATTTTACACGTGGAGAAACCTAAAACACTTAAGATAATCACTGCCTGAATTATATAGACAATGGTTACCGGAACTCCCGTCATAATCTGCATGATGTTGGCTCCATTGCGAAGAGCTCCGAAAAAAATTGCAGCCAGGACCACACCCATCGGATTTAACCTGCCCAGTAAAGCGACGGCAATAGCATCGTAACCTGTATTGGGTGAAAAATTCTCCAGCAGTAGATTTTGATAACCAAGAATTTCTGCAGTGCCAGCTAAACCTGCAAAAGCGCCGCTTACCAGCATAGCTATAATCAGCGTTAGTTTAGCATTCATTCCTGAGGTCCGGGCTGCTTCGGGGTTAGAGCCCACACAGCGCAGTTGATACCCAAAATCGGTTTTTTGTAAAAGGATGTAAAGAACCACCGCTCCTACTAACCCGACCAGCAACCCGGCATGAAGTTCAGTATTTGCCACCAATTTGGGCAACCGGGCAGTTTCAACTATCGGAGCCGACTGGGGCAAATACCCGCCCGGTTCTTGTAAAAATCCATGTACGCTGTAGTTGACAAAATAAACTCCAATATAGTTCATTAAAATAGTAGTGATCACTTCATTAAAACCTTTGGCCACTTTTAAATAGCTCGGTATGAACGCCCAAAATGCTCCGGCTGCCATACCTGCTAAAAGGGCTAAGGGAAGATGGACAACTTTTGGTAAACCTAATGGCAAAGTAGCTACCCAGGTAGCCAGCATGGCTCCAAGGTATAGCTGTCCTTCAGCTCCGATATTAAAAATTCCCGCACGGAAAGCAAACGCAATCCCCAGCCCGGCCAGCATGAGAGGAGTAGCGCTGACCAAGCTGGCGCTAAAACCACCTATATCCCCAAAAGCGCCTTGAAATAAATAAGTAAAAGCGCTAATAGGGTCGGTACCCTGTGCTAAAAGCACACCAGCGGAAATCACCAGGGAAACCACTATTGATATAACTGAGGAGATCACGTATCCGAGAACTACTTCAAACTTTTTTATGTCCAACCGCGCTTTCACCCTGCCCCTCCTAACTTCGGCAATTAATCGTCTTGAGCACAGAGCCGTTTATATACTTAGAAGTGAGGAGCAACCTCATGAAGAGGTTACTCCTCATTCAACCGCACATGCCTAATATTTCAAATTTAAGACAAGCTTGCCATCCTTGTAATCCTGAATGGCTTGCTGTACTTGGTCTTGTACCTCTTTGGGAACCTTGCTGCTAAAAGGAGCTAACGACTGGGCATTATTATCCTTCATGCCGAATGTATAAGTTTTACCTGGCTCTAACTTCCCATCTTTGGCCAGCTGGGCCATTTGCAGGTATAAACTGGAGACATCCTGCATTCCGCTGGTGATTACAGTATCAGGAGCCATAGAGCTCTGGTCATCAACCCAGCCTATTGCATAGGCACCGGCATCCTGGGCTGCCTGGAAAACACCAATGCTGAAAGCATTCCCGATTACTAAGACCACATCTACATTTTTGGACAGCTGAGCCCTGGCAGCTTCTTTAGCTTTAGGTATATCCTCCCAACTGCCAACATAAGATACAATTACTTCTGCCTGTTCATTGACTTTTTTAACGCCTTCTTTAAAGGTATCAATGTCAGCATTAACAGTTGGGGCATCCATAGCTGCCACAACGCCAATTTTATTGGATTTAGTCATCAGCCCGGCAGTCATTCCTGTAAAATATCCCAACTCACCAAACTTGAAATTGGTGGAAAATAAGTTGTCACCGTTTACGTAGCCATTAACAGGGATAAATATTACTTCCGGGAATTCTTTAGCTACTGTTTGCATTGGCTCGCTGAACTGGAACCCATGACCAAAAATTACATTAAAACCTTGACGGGCGTAAGTCCGCAGAACTTGTTCCTGCTGCGCCCGGGGAACCTTTTCGGTATAGGCTATTTCTGCACCTAACTGTTCTTCAATCATTTTCAGGCTCTTTAAAGCGCCAGCATTCCAACCGCCATCGTTCACGGCACCTTCCGTTAACAGAGCAACTTTAAATTTAGTTTCCTGACCGGTTGCTGTGCCCTCGTTTTTCTGACCAGTCTCAGCCTTACTTCCACAGCCAACAACCAAGCCCATTGTGAACACCACAACCACCATGACAGCCAACACTTTGTGCCAAGTTCGCATTTTAAGGTCCTCCTTTAAATGGGTTTGTAAAGATACTCTTGGTTTTTAACCGGGATTCCTGTCTGCCATCACCTCCAGATCTTATTTAAGGTTCTCTAACTATTGAACAACCGGCATAATCAACAATACCGCCAATCGCCACCGAGGGTTTTTTAACTGTAACCCTGATCTGCTTAATGGGGTAAGCGGCAATTACTTCATCAGCAATGCGCTGGGCAATTCTTTGCACCAGCTTATGCTCTTCTGTCGTGACAACTTTTTTCACAATTTCATAGACTGTTACGTAACTTAGTCCAGTGGAGAGGTCATCGGTTTCACACATCTTTTGCATATCAACGGAAACTTCTACATCTACCACAAATCTCTGCCCCAACTTGTTTTCCTCAGGCCAATGCCCGTGGGTTCCCCAAAACTGCATATTTTTTATTAACAGCAAATCCTCTTTAATCATGTTTTTCCCTCCATTTATGGTAATGTAATTAACTCTTGCTCTGTTTCAGCCCGCTTAACCAAGCTATCCAGCCCGGTTAGTTTCACTTTGCAGGGCCATAACCCCGGCTTTAACCATAACTGCTGTTTCTGCCACTCTCTTGCCGATAAAGCGCACATTTTTAATGCCCAACAGATCTTCTTCCGCCCCTTGGGCCTTTCTATCCTGACTCCAAACGCAAGCCCCGTGGTATACTCCCATTCCGCCGCTGACCGCCAGTATGCCGTTAGTGTAGTAAAAACCCAAGATGTTGTTTAAGGTGCATTCCTGGCCCCCGTTACGAGTCCCTCCCACAGCAATGGCGCCGCCAACTTTGGAACTAAAATACCTGGGATTTTGTTTTAACAAGGTGTAAACCGGACGAAAGCGATTAAAATACGTTGCTAACTGGCCGGTAATGCCCATGTCGTAAACAGGAGATGCAAAAATATAACCATCCGCGTCATAAAAAGGCTGGTATAAATTGCTCATATCATCCTTATGAATTACGCAAGAGATAGCCCCTTCCTTGATGCAACGGTCACAGTGAATACAAAAGTTAATTTTTTTGCCCCCTAAAGAAATAAATTCCGTAGTTACCCCCGGCACTTCTTCCGCTGCTTCCAGGGCTTGTTTTAAGGCGTATTCTGTAGCGGCTTTTCTGGGGCTGCCGCTTACGCCAAGAATTTTTACCATTGACTGCCCTCCCTAATGCTGCTTGTAAACCTTTACAAATTAAAGAAAAAAATAAAATCAGCTTAGTAAAAGTTCCCGTAGCCTTGCTTTGTCCACGGAGCCTTTAACCAAAGTCTTGGCATCACTTAAACTGTGGATACGAATTTCACCATAAGGTACTGCTTTATCTAACGTTTCCCTAATCCTCCACTCCTCAGCTCTAACCCAAAAACTGGTGACTGCTCCATATTGCAGTGCTGCACTTTTCCGAATTGCCATAACGTTTAAGTCATCGGTGATAGGGGGGAGGGGACTGGTCCCCCAGGCCCACATAATTTCCTCTCTTTTCAGACCGTTGCCCAAGAGCTCTTCCAAAACCAGCGGCACCGCCCGGGCAGCGCTGTAAACAGCAGCTACCAAGCAAGTCGGTTTTGTTATTACTAAAAAGGACTGCTGTCCTCCTGCCTGCGCAAATTCCACCATTTTCTCTAGCAGATCCTTATCCGGCAGCTGATTCACTTCAGCATAACTAAAATTGCTATTTTTAAAGGTAAACAGGACTTGCCCCTCCAACTGGCAGGTCAAGGGCAATCCTGTCAAAGTTGGATTATCATAATATACATCCACCGTTGGTAAGGCAAAACCATTTAAATAAAATTCGCCGTAGTTTACATAGCCTAACCCTTCAATGCCGGCTTCGACTAAAACTTTACCGGCAGACCAACCCCCCTGCGCCTCTACCCCCATATCAAGCACCTTAAAATCTTGCGCAAAATGAATAACGTTAAAACCTTGACAATGAGACTGCTCTAAAGCTTTAAGCAAAATCGTCGACATTCTACCACCTCCTAATTGCCCAAGAAGGATTTTTCCAAAACTTCATAGCCGATTTTACCGGTGCTAAAGGTGTTTCCCGTAACCAAGTTATAGAAATTTACCTTGCATGGTGCATCCCAATCCCTGGGCACTTGCGCCCAGTCCTTGTTACATAAAGCAAATAATTCCTGGAACTGTGTTCCGTAGACATCTTCATTTTTGCTGAAAGGTATATCTTTCAACATCCGGATAATCTCTTCATCGCTGCAGCGCACAAAAACATTGGTCTCCTGGCCATAAATTAAGCAGTCGTTAACGCGACCATATGCAATCTCTTCGTCATCTACAACAGAGACAACCGGAGCTACCGCATTTGCCTGCACCACATATTCCATGGGGAAACCCCGGTCATACAAAGTTGGCAAAGTTTGCTCCACATTGCGGGCACAAACCTGAATGGCCCCAACAATGGTAGCTGTTTTAGCCGCCAAAATGTATAAGTTTTCAGGCAAAATTCCCGCTTCTTTAGCCAAATAATCAGCTAACCCTTCATCCGGGAGTTCTGTAGTCTGCAATAAGGCCACTGCCTCCCCGGCAGCGGTATCCCTGTAGTCTACCGCCCGGGCGAAAATATCAGTCCCCGTAATGGAACGAATTGGCCCTGAAATAACTACGTTTTGCCCTTTGTAGCGTATTTTCCAATAAGCCACATGGGCTGCCATTTCGGCAACAGCAGGATAAGTAACCTGTACCCGCACTGAAGGTACCATATAGTTTTTAAGCTGCATTTTACCAAATGAGAGCTGTCCTAATCCCCCCAGTCCTACCTCGACAAAATACTTGCCTGCCAGCCAACCTCCGGGGAAATTAATCCCCATATCCAAAACAGTAGAACCATTGGCCAGCTTAATTACTCCCACGTCCAACGCCTGAGCATGGGGTATAACTTTCTCTTTAAGCAGCCGTACCGCATTTCTATTCAAACTGAAATTGTAACTGGCGGTTTTCAAGTCCCACTCCCCTTTTGCTAACATGTAAACCTTTTCATTTTGTTTGCTATAGGTATTCTCCGTTATTCAAAAAAAACCTCCTATTCGCCTAAATTTTTTAAAAATATTTATTTTTATGCCTCAATTTAACGCCGTAACGAACTGCGACTATGAAAACGTATTCGCTCCTGGTATAATTTGAACTGAAGACAAGCGACGGGAAGTGATTTTGTGGACATTAAGCAGATAGCGGAAAAGGCAGGGGTATCTATCGCTACGGTCTCCAGGGCTATCAATCAACCCCACCTGGTTCGCCCGTCTACCCGCGAAAAAGTGCTAAAAATAGTACGGGAAATGAATTATGCCCCAAACCCCATTGCCCAAGGCTTACTCACAGGAAGGACAAATACCATCGCTTTGGTAGTTCCTACTCTGCGCAACCCCTATTTCGGCCAATTGGCTGAAGGTGCCGAAAGCGTTTTAGCCGGAAACGGTTACAATCTAACTATTTCCAGCTCTTACGAAAGTATTTCCCGCCAGGAAAGCATTATTGAAAACATACTGAAAAGGCGGGTTGATGGATTGATCCTTGCCGGCTCCGGCGCCTTCCAGGAAGGTTATGAAAAAGCATTAAACAAAATTAAAATACCTATCGCTGCTATAGAATACATTCCGGGGCAGGATACTTTCAACTGTATTTACGTGGACGACATCACCGGAGTCAGGATGGCCATCGAACATCTTATTCATCAAGGTCATAAGCGCATCGGGGTAATTCCGGGAAACCCCAAAATGCTGGTTACAATCAGGCGCTTAAAAGCAATCAAAAATATTTTGGCTGAATATGATTTAGAGCTGGATAAAAAATTGATCTGCCACGGTTCTTACGATTCACTGGAAAGCGGGCGCTTGGCTATGACAGAAATATTAGCTGCAGAAAAAGTGCCTACAGCAGTATTTGCCTTTAATGATATCATGGCCATCGGCGCCATGAAGTGCGCGCAGGACAGGGGCTTGAAGATCCCGGAAGATGTGGCTATTGTCGGCTTCGATGATATTCCTATGAGCGAATATACTACCCCCGGACTAACTACCCTGCGGGCGCCAAATTTCCAGATCGGTAAAACTGCAGCTACCATACTTCTGGAGCAAATCAACAATCCAACTGCACCAATTCGGAAAGTCCTTCTCCCGGTAGAGCTGGTGCTGCGTGGTTCCTGCTAATAAGTCAAAACAAAAGCATTTTATGCCAACAACACCACGCCCAGGATATTTATCTAATATTTAGGCGAGTATAATTTTCTAGACAAGCAGTAAAACATACCTGTTCAGACTACCCTGTCGACAAACTATTAACAGCCAGCATGTATTATGGAGCGGGACTGGTTTCCACAGCAGTCGGCAGCTATGCTGCCGGTTACGGCGTAGGAGCTTATTAATTGGGGACATTCCTCAGCTAACGCGAACAACATGCATAAGAGGTGTGTCCCCTGACCGCTGCTCGAAATAATACATGCTGGCTTTGTCCAAAAGCTGAATAGGTAACAGCAACTACCTGTTTTCCGATCTTTGCTGTATAAATAATCATTTTTATTTAATAATTCCCTAGCTATTCCTCTATATTTTTAGCCAAAAATCTAGCCGCCGTATCAGCTAATTTGATTTCAGTCTCATTAACGGTTGTCCCTTCCTGGGAAATGAGAATTACCGTACCCATTACATCGCCCTGGGCAATAATGGGTGCAATCACTTTTGTCTTATTATCAGCGACGGTAGTGGTTCTCCGGTTGGTGGTGACGTCCTCCACATCGGCTTTAATAGGATCTCCCAAGCTGTATTCTTTGGACGTACCCGCCATGGCAATTACAAAATCCCTGTCTGTAATAATTACTGTGTGTTTAGTGGTTGCATGCAAAACGTCGGCATATTCTTGGGAAAATTGCCTTAACTGCTCAATGGGCGAATATTTTTTTAAAATAACTTCTCCTTGCCGATCCACAAAGATTTCTACCGGCTCTCCTTCCCGGAGGCGCAAATTATTTCTTACTTCCTTGGGAATCACAATTCTTCCTAGATCATCTATTCTTCGCACTATGCCAGCGGCTTTCATCAAAGGTGCCTCCTTTTTTGTCTGTTGTATTTTTTAATATGGCTAGGTTTTATAGTTTTCATGTATTGTCAAAAGGAATATAAAAAGGTAATTATTGGTAACAAGAGAGGTGAAAAAAAACTTCCACATTACATGGAAGCTTTTTTGAGACGCTTTATTTTCTCCTTTTCACTAACTTATTTGCTATGATAGCAATAGCAGTAATTGCCGCTATCGCCAGGGCCCACTGGAAACCAGGCCAAGTCAGGTAAGCAACAAAGGCGAAAAGGAGTATTGCAAAAATTAAATTTACCATATTAGACCAATGCTTTCCTCTGTTCCAACCTTGGTAGGCGTATACTCCCTCTACAGCAGTTGAAATACTGGCCAAAAAACTGCCTATGATCAGCATGGCAGTACCTAAGATTTGATCCAGCCCGTCCCCCATGGTTTCAGCCACAACCCCTAAGGTTGGTTCAGAGGCTAACGGGAATTGGCGATAACCACCGTAGGCCAAAACTAAACCAAATGCAAAACAAATGAATCTTACCCACCTGGTATTAAGCCGAATGAGCCGCATAATTTGACCCCCTTACTGTTTTTACTATTTTATATTGCTAATACTTTGACAATATTCCATCACTTGTTAAATTTTCAAACTGGCGCATAGCACCCGATTAGCGGATTGCAATAAAAAAACCCCGGTTAAACTCGGGGGAATATTAGCTCTTTACATTGACCTAATAAGGTCTTGCCAAAACCCTCCCCAAACTGTTTAAATTAAACTATAGGTTTTTTATGACGTAATATAGAGAATAACACAAGGACAAGGAGAGACTGCAGTGAAAACAGCCAACAACGCCGTCAATTACCGGCAAATTACCACACCGGGTGAATTTGCCAGTTTCATTGCCGACTTTATTCCGGAAGACGATTATTACATTATCAAGCCTAACTGGTTTGATGCCAGACCCGGAAGTTTCACCGATGCCGAAACCCTCGACATAGTCTTATCGTCGCTAAAAGGAAAAAAAATTGTAGTAGAAGGCCATTCCCATTCCCGCAATGACTTATCAATTAAAATTACGCCTGACAATATGGACGCAAAGCGGGACTGGATTCGGGAACATGAAAAGCTGTACTTTGAAAAACTGGGCATCCGTCAAGTTCTGGAGAAGCACGACGCAGAATATTTGAACGTTACCGAAGAATGGTGGGCCGGTCGTACCGTACCCGCAGAAACTATTCAAGGCATTGTGGAAAGCAAATTTACTCCCGTCAATCACCGGGAGTTCTACGGATTCATACCGGAAAAACTGTTTGCGCTGAAAGGGAAGACTTTAATTGATCTGGCTAAAGTAAAAATGTCTTCCCCTTCATGCCGTGATTTCAGCTTGACGATGAAAAACCTTTTCGGACTACTGCCACAGCCTTCCAGAATGAAATACCATGATAACCTGCCGCAAAGCATTGTGGATATTAATAAGGTTTACAGGGCCCTTTTCAACGTAGTTGGCCTCTGCGAAGGCATTAAACAAGCGGTTATTTTCTGGGAAGGCGGGCAGTACTCTACCCCGTGGAGCCGTTTTGATGTGATTGATAATTTAGGCATAGCGGTTTGCGGTAAGGAACTGGTAGACGTGGATGTATTTTTAGGCCGGATGTTCAATGAAGATCTCACCAAGCGCACCTTAGTGAATCTCGCCCAGGAAGCATTTGGAAACGTGGACCAATCCCAGTTAGCCAAAGCGCCGCTGCTTATGGATTTGGCAAACAAATTCCCTTCTCGCAGCTAATTTCAAAGGGAACTGTCTTCAGCTGCCTTTGATCAGTTTGGCTATACCCACAACCAGCACAACAGCAGTGGAAATATGGCCTAAAAATACCTCTACCAGAACTAAAAATCTGGCAAACAAGCCAATGGGCAAAAAGTCCCCGTAGCCTATGGTCAGGTAAGAAATAGTTGAAAAATAGAACATATTGAACATGCGATTTTCTTGTTGTAAATCCATCAAAATTGCCTGACCCTGTTTGTTATTTAGACTTAAAGCAATCTCAGAACTCTGCTTCTCAGAAATGAATCCGTAGCGGTTAAAATATTCAGCTAAAAACTGCTCATCAGCAGCCACGGCAGCCGATAATGCTTGTTGCAAATGCTTTTCAGCGGCTGCATTCAGACTGCTGTAGTTCCAAGCAAAGCAAGTGATTATTACCAGAGTATAAATGATATATTCCAGCGCATATTCTTTTAAACTTCGGGCCAGCATTGACTGATAATAAAAGATAACAAGAGTGCGTAATAACCCCCATACTGTCAAACCCATTAAACTATAGTAGAGTAAATCGTCCCAAAAACTACCCTGGTTTTGCGGGGTCAAAACTTGCAGGTACATGCTGATTAACCAGCAAATGCCAAAACTCAGGGGAATATATAATAACCAATTTTTCTTAATTGTCCTCTCCCCTTGAAAAAGATTTATTATCACATTTCTATGATCATGGGACGAAAAAAATTAATAAGAAAAAAGCCAACCTTTGACGGCTGGCCTGCAAAATTGACCTTTTATTCCTCTTTTTCTGGCATGGGGTTATCCTTCATGCCGCGGGGTTCTACATAGGTTTCAGAATAAGTTAGTTGGTAGTCCCTGGCTTTATGCACCTGTTCCTTAGTAAACTTTTTTTCTTTTTTCATTTTGCCTTTCCTCCTTTTGAATGCTATTGGTAGTATGTCTTTTTAAAACTGTATCAATGTACAGGATGATTCCGGGCGAGCAGCGTAAAAGCCATGAACTCTGTCTATTTTTGATATTAATAAAAATTTTTGACAAAACTCCAACTTCAGTTTAAGCTAAAAATTAGGATTAATCTACATTTACAGACGGGGGGAAAAACTATGCTGGATTTAATTATTCGACAGGCAAAACTACCCGATCGGTCGGAACTAGTGGACATTGCCATTCAAGGGGGCAACATCAGCGAGGTTAAACCCTGTATTAACGCTGAAGCTGCGCAAGTAATCGAAGCCAACGGCAGGTTGGTATCTCCGGGCTTTGTAGATGCCCATACCCACCTGGAAAAGGTTTTGACTCTGGAAGGTACTGAAGTTTGTACTTTGGAAGAAGCCATCATGACTTTTAAAAGCCGTTATTCCCGCATTACGAAAGATGATATTAAAAACAGAGCAAAAAAAGTAGTGGAAATGGCTGTGCAAAATGGAACCACTGCTATTCGCACTCATATTTCCGTGGATGATAAAATTGGCTTGATGGCAATTGAAGCGCTAGGTGAGCTTAAAAAAGAGGTAGCACATTTAGTTGACCTGCAAATCGTTGCTATGGCTACAATCGAAGGCCAAGCGCTAGATGAAACAAACCTCAAACTGTTGGAACAAGCCCCTCTGCATGGCGCTAGCCTATACGGAGGCGCTCCTACCTTGTGTGAAAACTCAAAAGGAATGGTGGACAGCATCTTCGCCTTAGCAAAACAGAACAATCTGCTGATCGACCTGCATGTGGATGAAACAGACGAACCTACCGTAGCCACACTTGAATATGTGGCAGAGAAAACTATGCGGGAAGGCATGGAAGGCAAAGTGACCGCCGGCCATTGTTGCTCATTATCCGCTGTTTCCGATGAAATAGCGGCCCGGGTTATAGCCAAGGTTAGAGATGCCGGCATGCATATCATCACCCTTCCCTCCTGCAATCTATACCTGATGGGCCGTTCCGATAAGCAACCTATTCGCCGTGGCGTCACCCGCGTCCGGGAACTGTTAACGGCAGGTGTAAACGTAGCTTACGCTTCCGACAATATCAGAGATCCTTTCCGTCCTTTCGGCAACGCTGATATGCTGGAGGAAGCCCTGATTACCGCCCAGGTATTGCAAATGGGTACTACTTCTGAGCTTAACAAAGTTTTTGAAATGGGTACTTATAACCCTGCAAAGGCTTTGAGATTGGAAAGGTACGGCATCGAAGCGGGCTGTAAAGCTGACTTAGTTATCTTTGATGCCGCATCTCCCAGCGAAGCCATTGTCACCCAGGCAACTAAAGCTTTCGTGATTAAAAACGGTAAAATATTGGTTCAAACCAAAAAAGAAGTATTGGCACACTTCTAGCCATCATTAAAGCCCTGCCTGTTAAAGGCAGGGCTTAAGTTTTATATGTTTTTTGCTCGAGCCAAGAGTAATCGCCAAAGCCGGCACATCTCCTGTTCTTGGTTAGTTTAAGCTCCCAAAATTCAGGCAGAAAAAGTACCAATACTGTAAAAAGTTCTAACCTGCCAAGCAGCATCAAAAATGTCAAAACTACTTTGCCTGGGGCCGCAACGCCGGCGTAGTTTCCTGCCGGGCCAATAGCCCCGAAACCAGGCCCAACATTGCCTAAAGTAGCTGCTACAGAGCTCATGGCCTCTACCAGGTTTAAACCCAACGAACTCATATAAATGGTGGCTACTACAAAAATAAAGATATAGAAAAAGAAAAATTGCAACACTGTATTGCTGATTTTGCTGGAAAAAGGCTGCCCGTTTAAGCGGATGCTGTAGACTGCTTTAGGATGTAAAATTTGTTTTAAAGCCAGAATTGAGTTTTTAAATAAAATTAGTATTCTTGCTATCTTTATACCGCCGGCAGTTGAACCGGCACTGCCTCCTATGAACATCAGCACAAAGAGGAGGTATTTGGAAAAATCAGGCCATTTGTCAAAATCAGCTGTGGCAAAACCTGTAGTAGTCATAATTGACGCAACCTGAAAAAGAGCGTAACGAAAAGCAGCTTCCAGCCCATACTGTTGTTGCGTGTATAAATTTGAGGTTATCAAAAGGGTAAATACAGCTAAAATGGTAAGGTATAATTTAAATTCCGAGTCTTTCAAAAAATGCTTCCAACCATTTTTCAACACGAAATAATACAGGGCAAAGTTAACACCTGCCAAAATCATAAATAAAGCTATTGTATATTGTACAGCTGGATTAGTATAATGACCTACACTGGCGTTTTTAGTTGAAAAACCGCCTGTGGCCAGTGTAGCAAAAGCGTGGTTAACAGCTTCCAATAGAGGTAAGCCAAAAATAACCAGCAAAACTATTTCAGCTGCTGTAATAGCTACATAAGTCAGCCAAAGTATCCTGGCTGTATCTTGGATTCTTGGTTTAACCCTTTCAGCAACCGGACCCGGCACTTCCGCTTTAAATAGTTGAAAAGAAGTGTTGCCTGTACTGGGCAGTACAGCGATAAAAAGCACAATGATGCCCATGCCGCCTAACCAATGGGTCAAACTGCGCCAAAACAAAATACTTTGGGGCAAATTATGTAAATCCGTAAAAATACTGGCCCCAGTAGTAGTAAAACCAGACATGGTCTCAAAGAAAGCATCCAAAAAAGAGGAGGTTACGCCTGAAAAAATATAGGGAAGGGAGCCAAAAAACGCCGCACATAACCAACCTAGCGTAACAACCGCACAACTTTCTTTAAAACCGAAACTCCCTCCCTTGCCCATTACCAGGAGCAAGATCAAACCTGCAGCTAAAGTTAAAAATATAGAACCTGTAAAAGCCCATATAACTTGCTCCTGATAATATACTGCCAGAACAAGAGGAATAAGCATCGTACCGGCAATAACAATTAACAACCTACCCAGCATGTTGCCTATAATTTGCCAGCTCACCGTTTTTTCCTCCGCTTTGCTTTCTGAGCAAAAAAACTTTCAATTTTGCTTACCTGTTGGGGTAAACTAAAGACAACAATCTTGTCCCCCAATTTGAACACATCCCTGCCGTTTGGTATAATCACTTTTCCTTCCCTGACAATAGCCCCGACCAGAGTACCCGCCGGAAAATTGGCTTTTTGCAAGGGAACATCCAAAAAAGGCCCGGGTGTAGTCAATTCCATTTCTATAACTTCCGCTTTATCTCCCTCCAGCAAAGAAATTGAAACGATTTCCCCGCGGCGGACCAAACGGAGGATAACGCCCGCTGTAATTATCCTTGGAGATATGGCTACATCAATTCCCACATGTTCCATAATGGGAATATAGTCGGAGCGCTTCACTTGAACTACAGTTTTTTGCGCCCCTAACTGCTTTGCAAGCTGCGCAATCAGAAAATTAGTTTTATCGTCGCTGGTCAAAGCAATAAAAGCGTCCACATCGCCGGCGCCTTCTTCTTTCAGCAAATCCAAATCGGTTCCGTCTCCATGTAAAACCAGCGTGCTTTTTAATTGGGTTGCCAGGTATTCACATTGCTCACGGTTGTTTTCAATAAGCTTTACATCCATATTATAACTTTCAAGAATTTTTGCCAAATATAACCCTATCCTGCCGCCGCCCAGAATCATTACTTTTTGAACCGGGGGACGGACAGTGCCAATAATAATTTCTGCCTCTTCCATGCTTTCCGTTTGTCCCACAATGAAAACGATATCATCCTTCTTGATAGTATCGTGTCCCCTGGGGATAATAATTTTATCGTCCCTTAAAATAGCCGCTATTAAAACTGCCGGCGGTAAAACAGCTTCCTTTAGTGTCCTGCCAATGACAGGTGAACCTGGGTCTACTCTTAATTCAACCAGTTGGACCTTTCCCTCGGCATAGTCTTCAACATCCAGCGCTGCCGGTGTTTTTAACACTTTGCTGATTTCAATGGCAGTAACCAGCTCCGGGTTTATTATTAGATCAATCCCTGCCAACTGTTTAAAAAAGCTTTTGCTATACTCCGCATACTCAGGGTCCCTAACCCTGGCTATGGTTTTCCGTGCCCCGAAATGTTTTGCGGTCATGCAAGCTATCATATTTACTTCATCAATATCAGTAACAGCAATAACCAAATCGCTGTTCTTAACCCCTGCTGCTTCCAGGACCCGCGGGCTGGCTCCATGTCCGACAATAGTCATTACATCAAGGTAATTATCAACAATTTCGCGGCGTTCCCTGTCCCTTTCTATTAAAACTATATCGTGTTTTTCCTCAGAGAGGCGCTGCGCCAAACTGAAACCAACCTTTCCGGCGCCGATAATGATTATTTTCATTTTTATCCCCTGACATAAAGATAATAAAAAATTACAATGCTTCATTGGTAATTTTTGTTTATATTATAACTTGCAGAATAAAGAAGATGGTATAAATTTTTTAGTTTCTTTGTGCTATTACCTAAAAAGAAAAAACCGGCATTTGTATCCGGCTTTTGCTAGCTTACCGTCAAGGCATAGTATTTATCCAGTACTAAACGAATATAATCAGGAATAAACTGAGCAAGTAAATCTTTGATAAACAATTCGATTTCTTGCCTGGTCCCAAAAATAATTACGCTGTCTGAATTTTTGTATTCTATGGAAAGGGCATATAAATCGTTACGACCGTAATAGAAAGTTACAACATAATCTGAAGATTTATGCAGTTCCTCAAAAGTATGAAAAGAAATAGCCAAGGCCCCCCTCCTAATCAGCAGTTGAGCAGCCTCACCTTTAATTATCTGCAACAGGCTCGCCCTCCTTTTTTTCTGAAAATTTTTTCTTTTTAGATATTTTAACTAATATTCTATAATATATTTTCCAGCCTGACAAGATAATTTTTCCTCTGAATTAGGCAACTTTTTAGTAAAATTAATGCTAAAATTATATTATTAAATTCAGATTCTAAAGGAGAAACACCATGGCATTTATCACCAACCGATCCCTGGCAATAATTCGAGAGTTATTAGGAAATAATAAGGATTTGCACCACAGCATTGAAGCCATTGTTTCCGGAAGGAATACTGTGCGTGACATAGATCTGATTTTCGAAGAGTTGAATTATATGCTGGAAAAGAAAAAATACGAACTGTCGTATACCGCTTTGGAAGACGCGAGGGAAGCTTTGCAAGAACTTAGAAATATCGGCTAGATAAACATAATGCCTTTTTCAAGAAGATTATGATATCATATAGCCAAGAACACTTTAAACCTCAGCATAAATAATAAAACTCTGATAAGGATGGCAGCAAAATGTACCCATTAACTCATCTTTATGTAACGGAACAAGTATTGGGATCCCTCAACCCAGCTCTTGCTTTAGGCAGTATCTTACCGGATATTCTTGTGGGTGCAGGCCTTACTTGGAAAGAAGCCCACAACCACAGCTTTAAAAAACTCCCTGACACCAACCGGGACTTAATCCTGGGGGACCTAATCCACGGTTCATTTCTTCCTGGTTTGGATTATTATAGTGACTGCGCTTACGAAGACAAGGAAGGATACGCTTTCCAAAACGCCGTCCACTTATGTACTGATTTAGTAAGGTTGGGTATCCCGCAAGAGCACGCCTTATGGCGTGGTCACAACTTTATTGAAATGGCCATCGAAACAATGCTGAATGAAACTAACAGTTATCTCTGGTGCGAACTTGAAAAAGCCTTTCATCAACAGGAGCTCAAATCGGAAGTTTATAGTATCATTGCCGGTTGCAATTTGCACAAGCCTGGGATAGTAGATTTGATCTTACAGAGGTTTTTGGAAATCCGCGGCAAAAAGGAATGCCTGGCAGCTGACTATGCCAGGAAGCTGAATAATATTTACCGCTTAGGACTTTCTGCCGAAAAGTGTTTGGCTTTGATTGCAAAATCCCAGGAGCTCATCACCCCTCATTTCCGGAAATTTTTAAATAATTGTGTGGACTGGATTGCCAAAGACCTTAAAAACGGCTCAGCTTAGTGCATAAATACCAAACGACCTCCATCAGGGTTTCATGATGGAGGTCCTTCTTATTTAGCCTGTTTCAGCAGAATTAAATCAGCTATAAGGCCTTTGAATTCAAACCAGTTCTTGACCCGGAAAAAATTGTCCAGGTGCCGGTTTAAAGGCCAATCAAAAACCACAGGTATGCCGTAACCTGCAGCAGCAAAGTTAACTATATTATCCGGTCGATCATCCAGTAATATATCCAACATCACTTTTTCTTTTTTACCTGTGATGAATATATTCTTTTTGGCCATGAATCGGAAGCACTCTTCGGGAAAAACCCGTTGGATCTGGCTAATACGGTTGGAAAGACCAATAAAGGGAGTATCGGTTATCAGAAAAATATTATGCTGCTCATCCAGCTCCCTCAAAACCTCCACCGCCCCCTCTGCCACCGGTAAATCGCGGTAAAATTCGGGATCTTGAAAATACTTGTAAATCCGCTGGTCCCCATTTATCCAGTTATGAGTATCCCAGCCTTTGATTTGCTCCACTGTAATATTTTGGTTAAACTCCAGGTTATATCTCCTTACAACCTCGTCCAGAGTGCGAAAAACAACCCCATCTAAATCGATGCCGATATCCAATGCCTTGTGCATTAGCATCACTCCTTTACCAGTTGTACTCTATTGTACTATTAAACCAATTATTAGCTCAAGCAATTTACATAATGGAAATAAAAAAATTGGCGTGCCAACCTTAAGGTGACCGAGGAATCCGAGTTGCCTTATGGCGCTGCAATTTATACATCCTGCGGAACCTAACAAATACTGTATGGCTGTTTAAACTGTGCTGCTGCACCTTTTAAAAAAAATCCTATAAAATTTATGTTGTCAGCCTTCTTGCGTGTGGTATACAATTATCGAAGGGCTATTAACTTTAATTACTGAGTTGAGTTTAGGAGGTTATGAGATGAGTCTAGCGGCAAAAGAGTTAGACAAAGGTTATTTTGGAGAATTCGGGGGTAGTTTCGTACCGGAAAATCTTCAACCGGTCTTACAACAGTTGGAACAGGCTTTTTTAACCTATAAAGACGACCCTGATTTCAACGCGGAACTGGAGTATTATTTCAAGGATTATGTAGGTCGCCCCAGTCCTCTCTACTACGCCGAGCGCCTTACCCAACATCTGGGGGGTGCCAAGATCTATTTAAAGCGGGAAGAGCTTAACCACACCGGTTCCCATAAGATCAATAACGTTTTGGGCCAGGCACTGCTGGCTAAAAGAATGGGGGCCCGCCGAGTAATTGCTGAAACCGGAGCCGGCCAGCATGGAGTTGCCACGGCTACAGCCTGTGCACTTTTCGGCATGGATTGCGTAATTTACATGGGCGAAGAGGATACTAAGCGCCAGGCTTTAAACGTTTTCCGCATGGAGCTTCTGGGGGCCAAAGTAGTTCCGGTTACCAGCGGCACCCGAACTTTAAAAGATGCGGTTGATGAGGCTTTAAACGACCTGATGGAAAACTATGATCATACCTACTATATGCTTGGTTCAGCAGTGGGTCCGCATCCTTTCCCTTCCATTGTAAAGCATTTTCAATCTGTTGTGGGCCGGGAAGCAAGAGCCCAGATTTTAGAGAAAGAAGGTCGGTTACCCGATTTAATTACCGCCTGTGTAGGCGGCGGCAGCAACGCTATCGGCTTGTTCGCACCCTTTATTGCTGACCAGGAAGTTAAAATCGTAGGCGTAGAGCCGGGAGGGGACGGCATTGAAACAGGTCGTCACGCTGCCCCTTTAACCGCCGGCAAACCAGGCATAATTCACGGCTTTAAATGCTACGTAGTTGCCGATGCAAACGGAGAAGTGCTACCCACCCATTCCATAGCGGCTGGCTTAGATTATCCCGGCGTAGGTCCCGAACACAGCTATCTGAAAGATATTGGCCGTGCAGAATATGTGGCAGTTACCGATGCCGAGGCCCTGGAGGCATTTAAGCTTCTGTCCAAGATCGAAGGCATCATTCCCGCTTTGGAAAGTTCCCATGCAGTTGCTTATGCGGCAAAAGTCGCCCCCGCTATGTCCAAAGATGAGATCATCATTGTCAACCTTTCTGGGAGAGGCGATAAAGACGTACAGCAGGTTTTCGAAATGCTTAATAAATAAAGTAATTTGCAAAATGAGCCCCAGGTATTTGCCCGGGGCTCATTTTTTGGCGATGCTCTCAATTTCAAATTCCATTTACCTCTTTAACTCACGCATTAAATTGTACAATTTACCGGCTCTTTCCGAGGTTTTCTCCACATCTCTACTTACTTCAATCCGCAGCACATCCCCTTCCTTACTTCCCGGCGGCAAAAGCTCACTGGGCAAATTAAAGGTGCCGCCTTCGAAACTTACCACCGCAAATTCACCTTCAAACCGGTCTACAACGTACATTATCTCCCTCCTAGTCGCGCTTTTTGTGTTGTGACGCTAATTTTTGCACCGTCGCTGGTAAATACTATATGGCCGACTTCATCGGTACGCAGAATTCTCGCACCTACTTTTTTCAACCTTGACAGGGTCTGACGATGGGGGTGCCCGTACTCATTGTCCTTGCCGACTGTTATCACCGCGTAACGGGGTTTTACAGCCCGCAGAAAATCCAATGAACTGGAGCTATTCGAGCCATGATGCCCTACCTTTAAAACATCTGCTTGGAGATCGTATCCTTTGGCCAACATTTCTGACTCGGATAAACTTTCCGCATCCCCGGTCAGCAAAAAAGAAGTATTCCCATAACTAATCTTCAAAACAACGCTGTAATTATTCAATTCTTCATACTCCGTCCTATTAGGGGCAAGCACCTCCACCTTCAGCCACGGATCAATTGATAGGTTAAGTCCGGCTTTAGCCTGGTTAATTTTCAGTTTTTTCTTTTTGATAGCATTAAGTAAATCTTCAAAACTTTGCGAGGTATGAACTGCGTCAGGCAGGTATATTTTTTGCACAGGGATATGCAAAAGGACGACATCCAAAGCTCCTATATGGTCCTCGTGGGGATGGGTGCCTATGACTGCATCAAGTTTCTTAACGCCCGCTTGGCGCAAATAATTCAGCAAAATGGTACTGTCACTGTTATTTCCTGCATCAACCAGCATGTTTTTACCCGCCGGTGTTTGTACTAAAATTGCATCTGCCTGACCGACATCGATAAAATGAACTTTTAAATTTCCCGCTTTTAGCTCTGAAGGGTGCCCGGTCTTTTGTGTTCCATCATACCCTTCCGCCACCGGGCTATTTGCAGGATGCTCAACATGGTAAGGTGCATCGGGAGTTATGCTGCAACCCAAGGATACCAGGAATAAAAACAATATTACTAACAGAGCCGGCAGCTGCCTTTTTTGAAGCAATATAATTCCTCCTTCTGTCTGTTACTCTGGCACAATACTTATAATGTGCTGGAAAGCAAAAATAAAGCCGGCATAACCGGCTTCAGACCGTCGATAAACTATTATCAGCCTGCATGTATTATGGAGTGGGACTGGTTTCCTCTAGGCTGGCGGCTTTGTCAAAGGTCAACGGCGTTGGAGCTTAATAATTGGGGACATTCCTCAGCAAAAGTGAACAACATGCATAAGAGGCGTGTCCCCTGACCGCTGCACAAAATAATACATGCGGGCTTTGTCTACAAACTGAAGCCGGCATAACCGGCTTGTGAAGCATTTAGAAACTTTTTTTTGCGCTGTACATGTTCACCCTCTATAAGAAAATGGCTCTCTCCCCTGCTTTGCTTGGCTTGAAAACCATTGGTTGCCGGCGATGCCTCCTATAATGAAAGATAAACCTGCCAAATGACCGGAAGTTACAGTTTCATCTAAAAAGGCCGCCGATAAAATCACTGCAAACACCGGGATTAAGTTAAAGAAAATGGAGGCCCTGGCAGGCCCCAGGCGGCCAATGCCGGAATTCCAAAAATAAAATCCCAAGCTGGTAGTCACCAGGGCCATGTAGAGAATTAAGACCCAAACTTTAAAAGGCAGGTTCAACGTCTGACCTTGTCCTATCTCCTGCAACGCAAAGGGCAGCATTAACAAAGACCCGAAAAAAAGCGACCCGGCAGTGATAAACAGGGGCGTAAAATACTTTAAAGCAACTTTTACCAGGATATAATTCAAGGCTCCGCACAACATGGCCAGTAAAAACAACCAATCGCCCAAATTCAGTTTCAAATGGCCCAAGTCCTGGCCTTGGAGCAAAACCAGGACTACCCCGCTAAAGCTTACAATTATGCTCAAAATATTGCCAAGCCTTAAAGGTTCCCGGAGCAGAACAAATGCCATTAAAGCAGTGGCGGCGGGAATCAGGGCCATTATCAAAGAACCGTTGATCGCAGTCGAGTACTGCAAAGCGGGAAAAACCAGGCCATTAGCCAGAAAGGTCCCGACCAGCCCCAGAACGGCTAACAATAAGAGGGGTTTAACCCCTAAATTCCGGGGCCACCCCTGTTTAACCACAGCGTAAACAGCCAAACACAACGACGCAATGCTAAAGCGCAAAACAGCTATTGTAAATGGCTGAACTAAGCCTACCAGATATTTGCCAGCCACAAAATTACTGCCCCAAAAAAATGCTGTTGCTACCATCATCGTATAAGTACCGTATAATTTCCGCATTCTGTCCTGCCTTCCTGATTGGGACATAATTCAAAGGTCTAGCCGACCAAATATACTACAGCCCTAAAAACTCCCTGACGGCCCCAAGCATTTCATCCCGGGCACAGCTTTTAGTATGTCTAACCTCTTTTTCGGCTAAGTTGTTCAAACCTTCGGGAACAACAAGCCCCGTTTCACTTGCCAGTAAATCAAGCAGTTCAAATTCAGTTTTGCCTTCTAAAGCCGCTGCGCCTAAAATAGCCTGGACTACGCTGGCGTTAAATTTGAAGGGACTGGCTGTGGATACAATAACGCTGAGAGTTTGATCGCCTGTTACCTGTACATATTTTTGGTAAACATTCCATGCCACAGCCGTATGGGGATCAAGCACGTAACCATAGGACTGGTAAACTTGCTTGATGGTATCCATGGTTTCGTTATCTTGACAAAAATCAGACCAAAACAGCTCTTGAACCTTTTCTTTAGTCTCCCTATCCACCTGGTATTTCCCCTCTTCCTGCAAAGCGCGCATCCAGGAAGAAACTCTAACGGCATCACGGTCGGACAAATGATAGAGCAAACGTTCCAGGTTACTGGAAATTAAAATATCCATCGAAGGTGAAATAGTCTTATTAAAGGGCCTGTTACGGTCATAAACCCCTGTTTGGATAAAATCAGTCAAAACATTGTTCCGGTTTGAAGCGCAGATTAGCTTGCGTACGGGTAAACCGAGTGTTTTGGCGTAATATCCCGCCAGAATATTACCGAAGTTGCCGGTAGGCACCACAAAATTAATTTGATCACCCAGCCTAATCTTGCCGGTAGTAACTAAATCAGCATAGGCAGAAAAATAATAGACTACCTGAGGAACAAGACGTCCCCAGTTAATAGAGTTGGCAGAAGATAGTTTGAAACTAGCCTGGGACAGCTGTAACTTAAATTCCTGATCATTAAAAATAGTTTTGACGCCGTTTTGGGTATCGTCAAAGTTGCCCTCTACAGCTACTACTCCCACGTTGCTGCCTTCCTGAGTCACCATTTGCAGTCTTTGAATTTCACTGACTCCATGTTTGGGGTAGAAAACAAGAATTCTGGTTTTTGTCACATCCTTAAACCCTTCTAAGGCCGCTTTGCCGGTATCGCCGGAAGTGGCTACCAGAATTGCATAATCCGACCCGTCACCCTCTTTCCTGGCGCTGGTTACCAAAAGCCGGGGCAACATTTGCAATGCCATATCTTTAAATGCAGATGTGGGGCCATGCCACAACTCCAGTACGGCCAGTCGCTCAGATATTACTTTTAGTGGAGCGATAGCGGGCGAAGCAAACTTGGGAACATGATAAGCCTGCTCCACACAGGCAGCAATTTCCTCAGCGCTGAAGTCGGCTAAAAAACGCTTCAAGATGAAAGCGGCTCTTTGCTGGTACGACATCTTTAATAAAGAGTTTATCTCCGCTTCTCCCAAACAGTCTTCATGAGTAGGCACAAATAAGCCTCCGTCAGGTGCAATACCTGCTAATATTGCTTGGGCGGATGTAACAGTGGCACACCCGCCCCTGGTGCTTGCGTACAGCATATCTACTTCCTCCTTGCGCATGCGGCCTGGAACATGCTTGTCTTACCTAAAAACAATTGTTTTATCTTTTAACCAGACATTTTATTCTATTCTAACACCAGTCCGGGCAAAAGCAAAGTATGCAGCTAGCAGATTTAGCAGTCTTGCCGAATGAGGGGTAAGCAAACAAAAAACCACAGCAGTTACAAGCAGTGGTTTCTTTGGTATAGCATTTAGAATAATATTTTACTTTACAGGATATTTTTTCTTGGTAACTTCCAGAGCTTCATAAATTGCGTTCAAAGCATATTCTAAATCTTCATCAGTGTGGCGATAGCAAATGTAGTAATGATGATATGGCTGAATAAACAACTTCCGCCGGATGGTCTCAGTGTAAAAACACTGGCGGCGTTCTTTATACAGATCATCCACCTTATCAAATGTAAAGAACGGCATAGGGGGAATCCCGGAAACAGTGGCAGGGACACCTGAATCGGCAAAAATTTGCTCTGCCCTGTTCAAAAAAATTTCGCCGCGCTGCCAGATATCCTCCAACACCCGCTCCCGTTCCAGTATATCTATGCACTTCATGGCAGCTGCCATTTCCAGGCTGTTAGGGAAAAAGGTAGAACTGATAAACACTTTCTTCTCAGCCACTTGCATAATCTCCGCCTTGCCTACACAGGCGCTGATAGCGTAGCCGTTGGCCATTGCCTTACCAAAGGTGGAAAGATCAGGCGTTACGCCGTACCGTTCTTGAGCGCCGCCCAATGCGACTCGGAATCCCGTCCTGATTTCATCAAAGATCAGCACTGCCCCGTATGTGTCCGCCAAATTCCTGACTCCCTGTAAATACCCTGGAGGAGGGGCCATAACTGGCTGGGCCAACGGATGGCCTACGGGCGTAATGATAATGGCAGCCACCTGACCTTTATTCCTTTCCAGTGACTGCTCTAAGGCATCCAAATCGCCGTAAGGAAATTCTTCCGTTAATTCCTGGACTGCCTCGGGTACACCACCGTGAACTTCCACGCACCAATCATGCCAGCCATGATAGCCGCAGCGCAGAATTTTGTCTTTTTCGGTATAACCCCGGGCAATACGGACAGCAACTCCCGTGGCGTCAGAACCGGTCTTGACAAGAATAGCCATTTCGGCAGAAGGTATAAGCTCAAGCAATCTCTTTTCCAGTTGGTTTTGAATAGGTTGTACCAGTGAAAAGCAAAAACCCGATTCCATTTGTTCAATTACTGCCCGATTAATTTCCGGCTCATTATAGCCTAAGATAATAGGGCCGTAACCACAGAGCATGTCGATGTAATCGTTGCCATCCACATCGACAATATGACCGCCATATCCTTTCGTAATAAAAATTGGATATTCTCCGGGAACAAAGTTATACGGTCGGCGGATGCCCATCATACCTCCCGGTGAAAGTTTTTGTGCTTCCGTGTACAATTCCATTGATTTTTGTAAGTTAAGTTTGGGCGCACTGTCCAATCATTTTTCCCCCTTCCTGATTCCCCATTCCCGCTCGGTTTCTTCAATGCTTTCCCTTATTTTTTTAGCTACTTCAATCGGTAGAGGCTGCGGCTCATGATTTTCCAAAATATACCTAGCTGTTTCATTAGCTCTGGCTGCTAAGTCTTTTCCCCCTTTAGCAATCCAATTTTGCCTGGTTTGGCGGTCAAACAGGGTGCTTTGGGACTGTACTGTTTTCATGTGTTTTAAAGTATGTTCCTCCATCAGGAAGTGTCCGCCGGTACCTACCCTGCGGATTACATCCACTGCCAGAGTCTCATCGTTTACAGGAATCCCCGCAAGCACCTTTCGCACCATCCGGGCAATCTCATTGTCAACCACCAACTGCCCAAAATCCAGGGTCATCCCCAACTCAATCATGCCTAGGCCGTAAATCATATTAGCGCCTGCTAACGCGGCCAAGAGCATAGTCAGCGTTTTTTCGTGACCCGCCTGCTCATCGCCTAATTTACTGTCAGTCTAGGTTCCCGCTACATAACTGGGGATTTTATAGTATTGCGCCAGCTTACAAACGGCAGCACTGATCATCCCTAACTCAGGGCATCCAATAGAAGCAGAAGCCAATTTCAAATCCATAATGGTGGTGGAACTGCCATACATATTGGGAGTCCCCCTGTTTGTCAATTGAGCTAGAACAATGCCGCTCAGTACTTCCGCATTATGGGTGACCAAAGTACCGGCTAAAGTAACCGGTGAGGTGCCGCCAGCCATAGCCATGGACAGCACATTCATCGGTATGCCGTTTCTCGCGTAAGCGATAATAGGTTCGCATGTTTCCTCCGCCAGAGACAAAGGGCTTTGAGGGCAAACAGTGGCAGAAGTGATCGGTCTTTGCCTAAGCTTTTCCCTGCCACCAGCCACAATAGCAGCCAATTGGATGAGCTTTTCTGCCTCCGCTATACTGTGGGGTGATTGGGTGCAGTGCTTCGTCGAATTGGAAACCATTGCTTCGTAACATTCCAGGTTAGCAGTTTTGGGGTCTGTATCCCTGGCTTCAACAGCCACATCCAAAACATCATACTGGTCTAAATAATCTACCAGTACGGCTACATTTGCTTCATCCTGCTTGGTAGATTTCCTTATTTCACCGGTATACGGGTCAACTACCATAACGCCTTTGCTAAAGTTACAAAAATTTACCCTGGTACCATCCAAAACTACATCGTTGGCTGGATCCCTGGCAGCTAAAAGCACGGTGGAAGGGGCTGAGCGAATGCAGTCCTCCACCACGTGGGGCGGTATGAACACTTTTTGCTTTGTTTTGTCTACCGTACATCCCCCGCCGTGATAGATTTCCAAGGCCAAGTCGCTGTATACTTTTATCCCTTCGTACCACAAAACCTCCAGCGTAGCACAGTGAATTCTGTCTAACGCATCCGTGGAGAAGATACTCAAACCAAATCCATCACATATGCCGTTTCCCGCTGATACGTTCCTTCTGCTCAATACTAGCACCTCTCCTTCCGAAAAAAACGCCGGATGTATACCGTAACCTATACTAGATTGTGAAGAGCTAAATATTAACTGGCATCCAGCAGAGCCAATGCTTTTTTGACTGCCTCAGCAGCATCTTCCGCATAAGCGTCCGCCCCGATCCTGTCAGCCCAGCGCTGGGTACAAGGGGCTCCGCCTACCATAGTTTTAAACCTGTCACGCAGACCATGCCTGCGGAGTTCCTCTTCCAGCTTTTTCTGTTCCATAATTGTTGTAGTGAGCAAAGCGCTGGTGCCGATAATATCTACATCATTTTCCACTGCTTTCTCAATGATGGTGTGCGCCGGCACCTCCCGCCCCAAATCAATAACCTCAATACCTTGGGTTTTGACCAGTGAAACCACTATGCCTTTTCCGATGTCGTGCACATCACCTTCCACGGTAGCAATGAGCATTTTTCCCTTCTTTTTGGTATCTTTAGTTTCAATAGCTGCCTCCAAGATAGCAGTAGCTTCTTTCATCACCTGTGAAGAGAGTATTAGCTCCGGCAAAAAAACCTCTCCTCTGCCGAAAAGGTCCCCTATAATCCTGATGCCTACGCTAAAGCCGTTACTTAAGACTTCCACCGGGTCCATTCCTATGGAGAGGGCCTCCCTGGCAACAGCCACAGCTTTTTGAGCATCACATTTTAGGATAGCTTCTTTCGCTTCTTCCAAAATCCGGTCTTTATTCACCTGGCACGACCTCCCTGTCAATTTTTCATAGGCCCGACTTATTTTAGACCTGCTTTTACTAAAAAACGCTCGACGGAATTAATCTTGATATTAAGGACGTGGGCAATGCGACATTTCGCTTCTATACCTTTAGCAGCGCCATCAGGGGGCATAGGACGCCCAAGATTAAGATCCTCCCTTATCTCTCTCATGATGGCGCAGTCGCTTAAGTCCATAGGGGTCACACCCAATTTTTCAGCCACATATTTTTTAGCCTCATGAATCTTCATGCCTTTAGACAGTTGCATACGCAATACCAGATCTCCGGCAGTGCGAATTCCGCCCATGCCTGCGGCAAGCTCATGAGCAACTTCTAAACCGAAAGGATCGCCTACGCCAATCTACAACCCGTCCGCTTTGCCTATTTCCACCAGAGCTTTATCCGCTCTGGTAACTGCATCTACAGGAGGTACTTCATTCATTGGGATTGCGCCTACACCCATGCCCACATTTACATGAACGGGTATGCTGGCCGCTTCCGTACAAGCTTTGATAAAAGTCACCGTCCTGGCCAGGTTCCAAGGGAATGACATATTGCTGTTGGTATTAATTACAGCTCCGAAAATATTAGCGCCTGCCTTTTCAGCAAGCTTAACCTGCATATGGGGATATAAACCGGCTAAACGCACACCGTCGTACTCCAGTTGACCATGCATACCGATGATAAATTCTCCGGCCATGCCCATTTCAATTCCCAAGTCAGGATATTTTTGTTTAATAATTTCTATGGCCTTTAAGGCTGCCAGCACATCAGCGTCCCCCGAAGCACCGCATGTATCAATATTCATGCCGTCAGCGCCCGCTGCGTGCATCCCACCGGCTACATAGACTATATCCTTGACTGCATATTCCACGGCCTCCTCCTGTGCAGCCCTGGCCTCAGCAATTTTTCCCATAGGCAAGAGCTCGGACCAGTTATCTACAGGTCCGTCAGGCTTGGTGTATAACCCCAAATTGGGCATGGAACCATATAGCACAGGCATAACGGAATTGAGCTGAGTGAGCTCCATTAGCGCAGCTTCATCATGAAGAACCGGTTTAACAGCTTTGTAGCTGTAATCGATATGCCCCAGATCAAGGGAATCTGCCCCCAACACTTTTTCATGAATCAGAACTGCAGCGGATCTGTCGATGGCAATATTAGCGTGGTATGTAATTTTACAGCCTCCCGAATCGGAAGTGGTTACCACTTCATTACCTCTTTCCACACCCACCACATTTCCGGGCATAGTAATAATTTCAAACAAATGGTCTAATTCTTCTTTAGTCAGTTCAGGTATTTTACCTCGTTCCGCAGCGTCTCTGGTTCCTTCCTCCAAATCAAACCTTATATCTTCGGCGCTTAAATAAACGCCGGAACCGTCACCCATCCGGGTAAAATATTTGCTCACGCTGTTCCCTCCTAACATGCACCGAACGTTATAGATATTAAAAATACTGACGCACTGTTGCTCTCGGACATAAGCATTATAATTTCTTCAACCTGCCCAATTTAATTAAAAAGTGGGAATTGTCCCCTGCGGCAGGATTAAGGGCGCACCTGTGGCAGCCAAAACAGCCTTTAAAGTTGTACTTTCCGCTATTTCCAAGAGATGCAAACCGTCAAATCCTACCTTAATAACTGCCCAGTCGGTCACTATTAGATCCACTTCTCCGATGGCCGTAAGAGGTAAAGAACACTGTTTAACGATTTTGGGGGAACCGTCCTTGCTGACATGCTCCATGGCGATAATCACTTTTTTGGCACCTACGACCAGGTCCATAGCTCCCCCCATCCCGGGGACCATTTTGCCCGGCACCATCCAGTTTGCCAGGTTGCCCTGCGCATCTACTTGCAATGCACCTAACACTGTTACATCTAAATGTCCTCCGCGAATGATGGCAAATGAGGTAGCGATGTCGAAACAAGATCCGCCGGGTAAAATTGTTACCGGTTTTCCTCCGGCATTTACCAAATCCCTATCTTCTTGGCCCGCTGCCGGTTCAGGCCCTATACCCAAAAAACCATTTTCGGAGTGAAGTACAATTGAAACACCTTGGGGAAGATAATTGGCAACCAGGGTTGGCAAACCAATCCCCAGGTTCACAACGTCACCGTCCCGCAGCTCCCTTGCCACCCTTTGCGCTATTCGCGCCCGATGATCGACAGTCATCCTCGTTCCCCTCCTTCACCAGAATATCTACAAAAATTCCAGGGGTAACAACCTGATCAGGATCAAAGGTTCCTACGGGAACCACTTCCTCCACTTCTGCAATTACAATTGTTGCTGCCATAGCCATCAAAGGATTAAAATTACGGGCTGACAAACGATAGAGCAAATTGCCGTCGGTATCCGCTTTATATGCTTTAACCAATGCTACATCGGCAGTTAAGGGATACTCCAGCAGGTACGTCTTACCATGAATGGTATACTCTTGCTTTCCTTTGGCAACCACCGTCCCTACCCCAGTGGGAGTCAAAAAGCCGCCAAGTCCCGCACCTCCCGCCCGGATCTGCTCGGCCAGCGTCCCTTGCGGAGTCAATACAACCTCCAGTTCTCCTGTCTCCATTAGTTTGCCGGTATCAGGGTGGCCTCCAATCCAAGAAGCAATTAATTTTGAAAACTGTCTCCTGTCCTGAAGCTTCCCCACCCCTTGCCCCGGATAAGCCATAGTACAGCTTATCAGTGTCAAGTCTTTGCTGCCTTGCTCTGCCAACGCATCAACCAATGTTAGCGGAGTTCCGATATTTAAAAAGCCTCCAATCATCACCGACATTCCATCTGTAATTATTTTTACTGCTTCTTTGGATGTCAGCACAGGTTTCATCCTATTCCCCCTTCCTTAAGATGCCCAAAAATGCGAGCCGGTTCAGCCAGTTTGTTGCCATACTAATTGGCATTGCAATTTTTATGCCAACATTGGCAAGGAATTCCTGGCAAATATTTCAGCAAGGCATCATAAAGAAAGCATGGCTCTGCATAGCGCAACTAAACGATAGCTGCATGGTAACACTTTGCACAAATCTAAATAGTCAAAAACGCGTGCCTAATTTTGGGCATAATCTATTTTCAAAAATATTCTTAATATATTTAGCGCAAGAATATACTATTGCTGAATTTTAAGCTGCACTTTTGCCAAAATTCAGGCAGTATTTTATTTCGCCTCAGGCAAAGCCATGCTAAATTCACCAGTAGAATGTGCTTCATGGTTTACAGGCTCAAGGGACAGTGTCTGGCCGCTGAGCAAGGAAGTAAGCCCAACTTTTGTCCGGTGGTGGTACCCTCCGCAGATACTGCAAGGAGACTCGGGATCAATGACATGTTTTGGCTCAGTATAACTGGTAAAAACCCCTTCGTAATTGCGCAGCACAACTTTCCCGGGACCTTGCGAAATGAGATACTGTGGCGCTACAGGAATTTTCCCTCCACCGCCGGGAGCATCAACTACATAGGTTGGCACTGCCAATCCGGAAGTATGTCCCCGCAAGTATTCAATAATTTGAATACCTGCACTTACCGGCGTTCTAAAATGCTCAATTCCTTGGGACAAATCGCACTGGTAGACATAGTATGGACGTACTCTTATTTTTAGCAGTTCCTGAACAAGTTTCTTAAACAACTCGGGACAATCATTTACTCCTTTTAGTAGAACTGACTGATTACCAAGTGGAATACCTGCTTCCGCCAGGCGGGCGCAAGCTTCGGCTGCCTGAGGAGTAATCTCCCGGGGATGGTTAAAATGAGTATTTATATAAACGGGGTGATATTTTTTAAGCATGGTACACAGAGCAGCGGTTATGCGCTGGGGTAAAACCACCGGCGTGCGGGTTCCGATGCGAATAATTTCCACATGTTTGATTTTACGCAGTTCTTGCAAGACGTATTCGAGCATACCGTCGCTAACTAAAAGGGGATCACCACCCGAAAGCACTACGTCTCTAACAATGGGAGTTTCCCTGACATAATGCAGACAGCGCTCTAATTCTTCTTTTGTGCGGGCATGATCATACACACCGGCTAAACGTCTCCTGGTGCAATGACGGCAATAAGTGGAACATTGATCAGTCAGAAGCAGCAATACCCTGTCCGGATATCTGTGGGTCAACCCCTCAACCGGTGCATCTGCGTCTTCATGTAATGGATCTGCCAAGTCAAAACGACTTTTATGGAGTTCTGCGGAAGTAGGCACCGCCTGTTTGCGGATGGGACATATAGGGTTTTCAGGATCTATTAAAGTAGCGTAATAGGGTGTTATAGCCATCCGCAAGCTTTTTAAACAATTTTTAACCCCGTCCTCCTCTTCAGCTGTTAAAGGCAATACGTGCTTCAATGCTTCCAATGAAGTGATCCTGTTTGCAACCTGCCAATGCCAATCCTGCCACTCTTCTTCTTTGACCCCCGCCCATAAGGGTATATCACGGTAATCACGCATTTGACCAGCTCCTTAACTGAATATTTGCTAAAAATATCAATGCAAAACTTATGCCACAGTTTTCATCCAGCACCGGTCAAATGAGATGTTTGCAGTAGCTTTAATGAAAGCCACTGCCCAGCGTGTGCGGCAAGCTATATGTCCTTCTGCGTAAAAATTGGGCGCTAAAATTCGGCGAAAATGCCCATTTTTGGGCCTTTCCTCAACCTGTAAAAAGAGATATAAGGTATCAAGTATTTCTACCGGCTTCCGGAAGTGCAAAATTTTAGGCGCTGCCTTATAGTGACAACGCCCGTTCTCGTAATTACAGATCCGCTTTTTCAATATGCCGATCAAGTTCCAAAATCGTGTCTTTATTTAAGCGGTGCAGTACATACATGGCCCCAATCAATAAACCTAAAGCCACCAGAAACGGCAGAATGAATCCTTCACCAGTGAATCCCCAGCCGGCAATTAAAAATCCTACAAAGGCACAGGCGGCCACTGTTAAAGCGTAGGGCAACTGAGTGCGCACGTGGTCAACGTGGGGACAACCGGCGCCGGTAGAGGACAGGATGGTGGTATCAGACAGCGGCGAACAGTGATCCCCGAAAATAGCTCCGCTGAAAAGGGCTGCCAAGCACATAGTCATACTGGCACCGGAGGCTAAAGCCAGGGGAACTGCAATAGGGATCATGATGGCAAAAGTTCCCCAGGATGTCCCTGTGGAAAAAGCCATAAAACATGCCACGATAAAAATCGTTGCTGGAATTATGTCTACGGGAAGATTTTTGCTTACTACTTCTGCTACATATGCCCCGGTACCCAGTTCGCTGGTAACCCCACCTATTGTCCAAGCAAGGGCCAGAATCACCAAACCGCCCATCATAGCCTTCATGCCCTGTATAACCCCTTCCATGGAGTCAATAATGCTTACAACGCCTCTAACCTGGTAAAAAAGAACGGTAAGCACCAAGGTTGCAAAAGTTCCATATACCAGGGCTGTAACCGAATCCGTCTGCTGAAAAGCTTGCCCAATTGTAATACCACCATCGAAATATTTGCCAGTATAAAGCATAAAAATTGCTACTGTCGCTACCAAAGCGATTATTGGGAAAAACATGTCTACAGCTTTGCCTTTGGATGAAACCTTGATGTTGTTGAAATCATCACCCGGCGGGGCAGTAGAAGTTTCCTCATACATTTTACCGGTGACAATGGCCCTTTTCTCAGCTTTAGCCATTGGTCCATATTCCAAATTGGTAAAGATGATGACCCCTACCATAATCAATGTCAGCCAAGCATATAAGTTATAAGGAATGGTATAGACAAATTGCATAAAAGGTGTAACCGAAGTTATGTTTAACTGCTTGAATTGATCTCCTAAAAGACCGATAATGTATGCAACCCACGAAGAAATCGGCATTAAAATTACTACAGGCGCGGCGGTGGAGTCGGTTATATAGGCCAGCTTTTCCCTTGAAATCTTAAAGCGGTCGCAAACAGGGCGCAAAACGGAACCGACAATTAAACAGTTGAAATAATCGTCTAAAAAGATAATTATACCCGACAAAAATGTTACAGCCTGGCCGCTGCGGCGGGATTTAATCTTGTTACCGGCCCACCTGGCGAATGCCTCCGAGCCTCCCGATTTAACAGCTAGACCAATTATGCTCCCAAGCATCAAGGTATAAATGATAGTTCTAATGTTCCAAACAGGATCTCCCACTTTTTCAAACATTATATCGAAAGCCTTGGTAAACATTAAAAGAATATTTCCCTCATTTAAGATAAAGGTCCCGACTAAAATCCCCAACAACAAAGACAAATACACTTCTCTGGTAACAATAGCAAGAACAATTGCAACCAGCGGCGGTAAAACAGACACTAACCCGTAGTTTTCCATAAAAGTATTCCTCACCTCCATTTTTTATAGATCTATAAACCAGCTAAAAATTCCGCCAATCCATCTCACCTCCTCTGCTCTCTAATAGATCTTTATGCAAGTCTCATGCCTTAATATTTAGAAATTTATTGCTAATTTAAAAGATTTTGCATTTTGTTTACCTTTTTTAAGAAATGGAAGTTATACATTATGCATATTATATATAACTATACATCCGCCGTAGCCAAATTTTCAGCACCGGACCTGCTGAATATACTGAAAATTTGTAAAAAACTCCTTGCCGGAAATCCAGCATTTTGCCCAATCTCCGGCATTAGCATGATAGTCACCTGCGGCAAAGCTTTTGCAAAGATACTGCTCTATAGTTTAGGTCCTATAGGCAAACTTGTAACGTTTAATTCCTGCATTATTTTGACCAACCTTTGATCCAGCAGTTCGCCCTTATCAGCAGCCAGCGGCTGCCCATCACGCTTTTCCAAAATATCCTTAACCAGCTTTTTCGCTCTGACAAAAGCATCTTCAGCTCCTTGTCCCTCCCAGTTAGTCCGGCTTCTACGGTCTATAACCGCTGAAGGTATATAGGGTTCTCTTTTAAACCAATTAAAAGTGTGTTCTGTAGAGAGATAGTCGCCGCCCGGTCCCAGACGGCACATTAGTTCCATGGCCAATGCCTCCTCCGAACAGTCAATGCCCTTTGCCAACCGGAGGGCCATTCCGCAGATCTCATTATCAATAACCAGTTTCTCCAGGCTAAAGGTATTGCAAAAATCGAGCATCCCAGGCCCGGAAATCACATTAATGCCGGCTAAAAGGGCCACTATACCGCTGGCGCTGCTTTCCAGACCAGCTTGGCTGTCAACCAGTTTCGAATCGCTTAAACATGCATAAGTATGAGTTGGCAAGCCATAGTACTTGCCCAACTGGGCATAAGCTGCACTGATCATTGTGGCTTCCATGGCATTGAGAGAAGTCGTACTGTAGCGCATATCAAAATACATAGGAGCTCCCCCGTAAACCATGGGTGTTCCAGGGCTCACACATTGAGCCAGTGTAATTCCGCTTAGCGTTTCCGCTGTGTGTAAAAGGATTGAACCGGCCAGGGTAGCGGGTGAAGCTGCTCCCAGCATCGGCACTGAAATAGTTTCTATGGGGAGCCCGTACCTGGCACAGTCTATAATGTTTCGGCAACTGATTTCGGTCCATTTTAAAGCCGGAGACGAACAGACGTCAAACACGGCCCTGGGTTTTTCCCTCAGTTCATCATATCCTCCGGCAACGGCTGCCAACAGTTCATGCATATGGGTAATGCCATGGATTGAAAATGCTCCGGTAATTATCGGTTTTCGGCAATTTTTCAACAAAAGGTATACTCGGTAAGAGTCACCGATTAATTTGGGTACGTCGCTGAGCGTTAAGGCAGTAGACTGCAACGCTAAATTGTCCAGTACAGCCGTTACTCTGGCCACATTTTGCAGATCTTCAGCCCTGCTGGGATGAACTGTTAATCCATCCGAAGCCAGAAAATTTAGCGCCGCTGAACCGGGATCAAAATGTACGTTATTTCCTCCCAGCAAAGCCGCCGGCTGACCGTCTGTATCATAAAGCTGTATTGAACCCGGAACTTGCTTGAGAGCATCTAAAACCATTTCGGGAGGAAGTTTGGCAATTTTTTGTTCAAAGTTTACTTTTGCCCCGTGATCTTTTAATATCTGTAATGCATCCTCGGAATCAAAGAACACGCCAGTTGTTTCCAATATTTGCAGAGCCTTCTCATGCATCTCCTCTATTTGCTCATTGGTTAGCAGCCTTAACCCCGGTTGTCCTTCGAAAGTAAACATGGCCATTCTTTTTCACCCCCATTATCATGCTTGCAGCAAGTACTTTCTGGCTGGCCTTGCCTGGCAGATCTTATTTTTTGCAAGCCCAGGATTTGTCGTGCCTCATCAGGCGTAGCCACTTGCCTGCCCAATTCTCCGGCTACTCTGGCAATACGTTCCACTAATTGGGCGTTGCTGTCGGCCAAAACACCCTTAGAGTAATAAATGTTATCCTCAAAGCCAACCCGGACATGGCCCCCTAAAAGAATAGCCATGACAGCCAAGGGAAGTTCATTGCGACCAATCCCGGCAACACTCCAGGTACATCCACCAGGTATAGATTCTACCAGGTGTAATAGATGGCGTGGTTCTCCCGGGATTCCCCCAGGCACTCCCATCACAAAATCAAAATGCAAAGGCAATTGCAAAATTTCTTTCTTTACTAAGCTAAGTGCGTTACTAACCATCCCTACATCAAATATTTCAATTTCCGGCTTGACGCCATAGGCTCTCATTTCCCTGGCAAACCGTTCAACCATCGGCATGGGGTTAGAAAAAATCTCATCCCCGAAGTTCACCGTCCCCGTTGTCAAGGTTGCCATTTCCGGCCGTAAAGCAACGGGCTGTAAACGTTCTTCCGGCTCCATCCAGGAAGCTCCCCCGGTAGAAACCTGGATTATAAGGTTACATCTTTCTTGAATCAGAGCAATGGTTTCTGCAAAAACATCCCTGGATTGGGTTGCATTGCCCTGTTCATCCCTTACATGCAGGTGTACCATGGAAGCTCCTTTTTCCGCACAACGCGCTGTTTCCTCGGCTATTTCTAAAGGTGTCAGAGGCAGGTTGGGGTTATCTTTTCTAGTAGTTTCAGCTCCCACCGGAGCAACAGTAATTATCAATTTATCCAATCTTGACACCTCTTTGCCGTTCTTTGGGAACAACACAAGTCCCCCTTGCTTTGCCCACAATCACTGGCTCTTCCAAAACTTTAGCAGCAGATGGAAGAGCATGGTTCTTATCCAAGGCAATTACTTTAGTGGCTATAAATTCCATTTGCCGGGATGTATCACCAATCCTGGTAATTCTACCTCTGGCCTCTATATAATCACCGGCGTAGACAGGAGCTTTAAATTCCACTTGATCATAAGCGACAAAAAGGCCCTCATCGCCGTCTAAACGAATTAAAAGCTCGGTCGCCACGTCACCAAACAAGTCCAAAATTTTTGCACCATTAACCAATCCTCCGGCATAATGGGCATCGCAGCTGCTCATCCGGACCCGAATCAGTGCTTCCTCCACAGTCATCCCTCCCTACCTTACCGACTCACGAAACTTTATCCCAGGGGTTTTCCTTTCCAACTCTTGAACCATAAAAGAAGCAACATGTTCAGCATAAGTGTTAGGACCAAACCCTGCATCATAACCCAGTTCCTTTGCCAGTTCGTGGGTTATTCTCGGCCCCCCGACTATTAAAATTAATTTCTCCCGTAAGCCTTCCGCTTCCAGCATGTCTACCAACTTGGTAAGATTAGTGATATGAATGTTTTTCTGTGTCACCACCTGGGATACCAAAATAGCATCAGCCTGGGTCTCGTAAGCTTTACGGATTACTTCCTCACAATTGACCTGTGCTCCAAGGTTTAACGCATTTATTTCATGATAACTTTCCAAACCTTTATGCCCGTTAAAACCTTTAAGATTCATAATAGCATCGATTCCTACCGTGTGTGCATCACTTTCAATGCAGGCCCCCAGCACATTCAATTTACGGCCAAGTATTTGCCTAATGCGTTCATTAATATGTTTTTTATCCAGCAGCTGCACTTGCACTTCGGGCACAAAAATTTTTGTTAAATCAACAGTCTTTGTGCATTTTGCATAAATAATGTAGAAACTGAATTTATCACTTAAACTCTCAGCACAAACAACAGCCGGTTCTTCCAATCCCATGGAAAGTACCAATTGCCTAGCCCCCTCTTTAGCCACGTTGGACAGAGGGACAGGCAAGGTAAAGGATAACTGCACCATACCATCATCTAAAGTATCCCCGTAGGGCCTCACATTTGAAAGCTTATCCATTTCGCTGGCCTCCTTGCAACATCAGCGCAATAAAAGGGTTAAGGTAGTCAGCTTCACGTATAATAACCCCGTCAAGACCTTTCCCGCCTTCGGGTGAACGGGCTATATCGGCAAACCAACCTTGAGCCAGGGCTTGCATCAACCCCGTTTTTGCTACTTTTTCCAAGAATTCCACTGCTTTATGCAGTACTTCTCCGGCTCGTTGCCTGATAAAACCGTCGGTACGAAAGCTGATTTCTTCATTTAATCCATGCATATTGGAGAAAATGTACTTTGCTGCTTGGATACTAAGGTAACGGTCCTGGATAAAAGGCGTATGGATTGCTTCGGTCAGCATCCCCAGCAGATGAATGCTTTGACCGGTTAGAATAGAGCAGACGTCAAATAAGGCGTCCTGGACATGTCCCTGAAAGATGTTTCCTGTCATGAATTTGGTAGGAGGCATGTATTTGATGGGTGAGTTCGGAAATACTTCTCTTACCAGCTGAGCATGGGCAAGCTCATACAAAAAGCCGTTTGACTGCTGCGGGTCAATTTCAAAAGCGTGGCCCAGACCCAACTGTTCGGGAAGCATTCCCGAGCGAAATGCGAATTGCTCATTGATTAGCTGGGAGGCTAAAACAGTATGGGCACTTTCTATGGCATCGGCAGTTGTCAAGTAGTTATCTTCACCGGTATTAATGATGATCCCTGCGTAACCGTTAATCAAGCGGGAAAAAAACTGGTCGACAAAGGTACGCTGCATGTTAATGTCCCTGAAAATAATACCGTACATGGAATCGTTAAGCATTACATCCAACCGTTCCAAAGCTCCCATAACCGCAATTTCGGGCATACAAAGTCCTGAACAATAGTTGGTCAGGTAAATGTACCTTTTGACTTCACGGCTAACTTCGTCCAAAGCCTGCCGCAAAATCCGAAAATTTGCCTGGGTGGCATAAGTTCCGCCGAAACCGGTAGTAGTAGGCCCGTAAGGTACATAATCCAAAAGGCTTTGTCCTGTAGTCCGAATAACGGCAATAATATCAGCACCCTGTCTGGCTGCAGCCTGGGCTTGAAGGGCATCCTCATAGACGTTGCCTGTAGCTACAATAACATAAAGCAATGGTTCTTGACCTTTTCCCAAAAGCTCTTGTAATTCATCCCTTTCCCGACGCCGGGCTTGGATTTGGGCTAAAGCGTTTTCTGCCAGTTCTACGGCTAAATTCTCGATCTCATTTCTATGTTTCAATGGTAGATCCGTTAGCCTTAACTTACCGTACACAACCTCTTCCGCAACTTGTTGGGGGGTTAAATGCAAATTCAGCATAGCATTAACTACCCAGTACATAACTCCTTTACCCAACACGCCGGCTTCCCGCAAACCTTCTACAACCACATTGACCAGTGGCACTTCAAACTCGTTTACTCCGTCTACACCGAGCAGGCGCAACACAGCCCTTTCCATGCTTGTCGTAGTACGCTCATCTATATATGTTTGCACCTGCTCCACGATTTGCGCCGCCAATTCCCTGCCCCGGGCGATCAAATCATGATCCAGATCCAACTTATTCAAATTAATGCCCTCCCCATTAGGAGTTATATTTCTGTAATAAACCTAAAATTTTTAACCTGTACTGTAGAGTTTGGCGGGGAATACCCAGTTGAACAGCTGCTTTAGATATATTGCCCCCGGATTTTTGTAGTGCCTCTAGCAAGCACCTCTTTTCCACGTTTTTTAAAATCTCAGGTAAACTGTGCTCGCCCTTAACCACCATTGATTCCGAATCTGTACCGGAATTATTCAACTGACGTAAATGAGCTGGTAAATGCTCCAATTCAATAACCTGTCCAGAGGTAACATTCATGGCATGCTCAATAGCATGCTGCAGTTCCCTAACATTACCAGGCCAGGAATAAGCAAAAAATAGCATGCCGGTTTCTTCGCTTACATGAGTAACGCGGCGGCCTAATTTCCGGTTGTACATATTAATAAAATGGCTGGTAAGAGCGGGAATATCACTTTTGCGCTCCCGCAGAGGGGGGACCCGTAAAGACACAACGTTTAACCGGTAGTATAAATCCACTCGCAGCTCTTTTTTGCGCACCGCCTCTTCGGGGTCCACATTTGTACAGGCAATCACTCTGGTATCCACTTTCCGCAGCTTAGTATCGCCAACCCGAAGCAAAACTCCTTCCTGTAATACCCTCAGGAGCTTACTTTGCAGTTCCAGTGGCATAGAATTAATTTCATCTAAGAATAAAGTACCACCATCTGCCAGTTCAAAAAGCCCCGGCCTGTCTTCTGCTCCCGTAAAGCTTCCTTTGACGGTACCAAACAAAATACTTTCCAGGAGTGTAGCGGGAAAAGCCGCACAGTTTTGGGCTACAAAAGGGCCATGCTTACGTGGCGAAGCATTATGAATGGACTGTACTACCAATTCTTTCCCAGTGCCCGTTTCTCCCACCACTAAAACCGGTGAAGAACTGGCAGCTACTCTTTGGCCTAAAACCTTAAGCTTTACCATCAGTTCATGGCTGCCAATCAGATCATTGAATGTATATCTGGTAAAATTGCCCATTTCCTGATTTTTTGTTTTTTTTCTGCCGCTTGTTTTGCTGTCCAATAGTTCGGCTTGTAGCTCCATTACCCGTTCTGATAATTCTTTTATCTTAGTTATATCCCGGGAAATATCACACGCACCGATTAAAACTCCGTTGCGGTATAGCGGAAAAGTGGAATACAAAATAGTTACTGTTTTCCCGGTGCTAGTCACGATAGTCTGCTGCTGATTCAACACCGGCTTACCTGTTTCTAAAACCCGCATCAGGCTGCTGGTTTCCAGTGTCAAAGAAGGATATACCTGCAAAATATGTTTTCCCAGCACCTCATCCTGGCTTAAACCATCCATATCAGCTGCCACTTGGTTATAATAAACTGTTATCCCTTCTCGGTTAACTACTTGAACTGCTTCTTCCACATGGTTTAAAACCAAATCAAGACAAGTATCCCCTTCTTGTAACCGGCTAAGCAAACCTATTCCCCCTCAATTGGTCTGTTCATACTGCACTTCACGCATTATATCCACAACAGGTAATGGGTATAAAGCTTTACCCATCCCGGCAAGCAGTTCATCAGGATCCAAGCTTTTGCCGCCGGGTAAAACCGGGTTAACTGTTACTCCTAATAAATTAATTGGCTGTTCAACTTGAAAAATAATTTTTTTACTTTTAAGCTCTCGCCATAATCCACAATTGATAAATATTTTGCTGCCGTCTTGAACTATAACCGCCGGAGGATGATTAGTACAGAGCAGTGCTTCACCCAACCCGTCCCCTACCGCTCCTTTCACCAGTAATACCTCCGCCTTTTGGGTAATCAACTGTAACCATTCGGTTTTACCAAGCAGAGTAGTAGCAACGGGAACCTCCCGTAAAACCGCATCAACTAAAAACGACAGCTTGGAAGTGTTGCTCCGCATAATTTGGCGATAAAAGCTCTGGCATGCAGGCAGTTGTAGCTGTTCAACCCGGCACTTGGTTACACTGATCAACTGCTGCAAATCAGTGCTATAGGATGCTCCGGTAGCCAGAATAACCTGCTTGCAAATAAGCGGATCGGCGGAAGATTGCCGGTCAAAGGCACCGTCTATTAATATGCATTCCGCTCCCCAGGCGGCAAGTAAACTCAGCACTACTTTTAATTGCCGGTTTGTGCCGGGCCCGGCTGCAACAACTGAGGTTATAGCCTTTGCCCGGACAATTAACACCTCTCCCAAAGGAGTTAAAATTTCAGTATGTTGCAATTTTTCCCAGCATTCCATATTTTCTAACGCACGTTCGGCTGTCGCAACTAAAGTCCCCGGATGGACAATAATAGAAGGTTTTGGCAATTTAGTTAAAACATCGTAACGTTCACCGTCAAGACCAATGGATGTTAAACCTACACGCCGCCCCTGCTGTTGTAAAATTTTCAAGAGGAAGTTTAATGTAACTGTTTTACCTGTATTTTTGGCCATTCCAATAACAGCAATGCTTCCTCCCCTGGAAAATTCGAGAGGTTCAAACATTTTAAGCGTACATTTCCTGGAATATTTGTCTGAGGGCCGCACACTCCCGTACGGTTTGCAAAGCAACTTCGGCATGATCCTTGCAATACCCGTTGCCAATCAACATAGTTACATCCTTGCCTATCCCTTCAGCTCCCAGGGCTGCTGCAGTAAAGCTTGTTGCCATACTAAAGAAATAAACTGTTCCTCCGTCTTTGGTTGCCATAATTGAACCCATTTCCGTACCGGGGATGTTGACACAGTTGATTGTAACATCTGCCATCTGACCACCGGTCAGCTCTGCAACCGCTCTCATGACTTTCAGCGGATCAGTGGCATCTGCTTGGATTACAGCATCCGCCAACCCTAAGCTCCGCATGCGGGCACAACTTGCTTCACCTGAACCCATACCGATAACTTTTCCGGTAATTCCTGCCCTTTTCCTTGCTTCGTACAGGCAAAGCATTCCAGACTTTCCTCCGCCGCCTATTATCAGGACTGTTTGACCAGGCTTTACCAGATGGGCTGTTTGGGCCGGCGCTCCCGCAACATCTAAGATAGCCAGTGCCAGGTTAGGAGACATGTCCTGGGGTAAAACGGCGTAAATTCCGCTGGAGAACAGAATCGCCTGTGCATCTACTTCTACCTGTTCTTTCTCCAGATGAATTGCTTTTATTTTTTCGATTTTCAATGGGGTTAAAGACAGGGAAACCAAAGTAGCTATTCTGTCCCCTACCTTAACTGGAGTTTTTCCTGCCCAAGCGGTTCCGATTTGGCGTACAGTCCCCATCAACATTCCTCCGGAGCCTGTTACAGGGTTATGGTGTTTTCCCCGCCTTGCTACAATGTCCAACATCATCTGTGCCATTACTTCCGGTTTGCTGTTAGCTTGCTTTTTAATTTGCGTGAAACTGGCCGCATCTATGTTAAGTGTATCAACATCAATGAGCAGTTCATTATCGTAAATTTCCATGTTATTATCTATTTTCCATGCTTGCTGCGGTAAAACCCCTTTAGGTTCCAAGACCCGGTGTGTTCCATAAGGGCATCCGTTTTTTGCCACTTCCCCAACCTCCTAAGATATTACACATTTTCCCATAATAATCCTGCCTTGCTATAAAATTCATGCCTAATAGCTGAAAAAACCTTGCCCGCTCTTCTGCCCGAGATACCCGGCGTTAACCATGCGTTTAAGGAGGGGACAAGGCCGGTATTTGGGATCCCCAAAGCCGTTGTACAATGTCTCAAGAATTGCCAGGCAAGTATCCAACCCGATTAAATCGGCCAGCGCCAGAGGCCCCATAGGGTGCCTTGCCCCGAGTTTCATCACCCGATCAATATCTTCTGCCGCAGCAACTCCTTCCATCAGTCCATATACGGCTTCATTGATCATTAAAAGCAAAAGTCTGTTTAAGACGAAGCCGGGATAATCCTGCACAGTTACCGGTTCTTTGCCCAGCTCCCGTACAAATTGTACAGCCCGTTCATAAACCCAATCGGCAGTCCTTTCACCTTTAATCACTTCTACAAGTTCCATTACCGGAACAGGGTTCATAAAGTGCAGCCCGATCAAATTGCAACTGTGCTTATAAGCTGCTGCCAAACAGGTGATGGAAAATGAAGATGTGTTACTGGCCATAATTGTTTTCTCTGAACAAATCCCCCCTAATTCTTGAAAAATTTGCCTTTTCAACTGCTGATCTTCGTTGACTGCTTCAATTACCAGAAAAGCAGAAGCCGCGTTGACCGGGGTATCACTGAACTGTATATTTTGGGCAAATTGTTCTGCCTGCCGTATGGTTATTTTTTCTTTGGCAAGCAGTTTCCCCCAGCTCTGCTCTATCTTGGCCCGGGCTTTCTCTAAAGCCTTTTGCGAAACATCATAAAGCGTAACGTAATACCCAGCCTGAACGGTAACCTGAGCGATGCCGCTGCCCATCTGTCCCGCACCTGCTATAAAAACGCTCTCTGCCAACTTTTTCACCTCTCCACCAGTAAAGCCATCCCTTGTCCGCCGCCTACACAAAGTGTTGCCAGACCACGGCTGCCTCCTTTAATCTTAAGGATACTGAGCAGAGTTACCAGGATACGGGCCCCACTTGCGCCTATAGGATGCCCTAGGGCAATTGCGCCCCCCCACACGTTAACTTTTTGCCAGTCCCATCCTAATTCCATGCCAACTGCTATGCTTTGCGCAGCAAAGGCCTCGTTAGCCTCTATATAGTCCACATCTTCCAGCGTCCAGCCTGCTTTGGCCAGGCATTTTGTGACAGCCGGCACAGGCCCCACTCCCATCACCTCCGGCTCGACCCCGCTGGATGCATAAGCGACTATGCTGGCCAAAGGTGTTAAACCCAACTGCCGGGCCCGTTCTTCAGACATGACGACTAATGCTGCAGCCCCGTCATTAATACCGGAAGCATTCCCTGCAGTTACCGTACCTCCATTAAGAAAAGCGGGTTTCAGACTTGCCAGCTTTTCTAACGATGAATCCGGTCTGGGATATTCATCTTGCGAAAATATAACCGGCTCCCCTTTCTTCTGGGGAATGGAAACAGGCACAATTTCTCCGGCAAAAAAACCTTTTTGCCGGGCCATTTTAGCCTTACGCTGGCTTTCCAAAGCAAATGCGTCCTGTTCTTCCCGGGAAATGTTATAGCGCTCTGCCACCTTTTCTGCCGTCATCCCCATATGATAGTCACCAAAGGCGCACCACAATCCGTCTTTAATCATGCCGTCAACCAGCCATCCATCGCCCATTCGCTGTCCCCAACGGGCAGTGTGCAGCAAATACGGAGCCCGGCTCATATTTTCAGTGCCTCCGGCAACCACTATTTCCGCTTCTTCCGCTTGCACAGCTTGAGCTGCTAAAGCCACCGCTTTCAGTCCTGAAGCGCACACCTTATTGACCGTCATGGCAGGGACTTCCACAGGCAGTTTAGCCTTTATGGCCGCTTGACGAGCTGCGTTTTGCCCCAGTCCTGCCTGCAGTACATTGCCCAAAATGACCTCATCAACCATTTCCGGCAACAGATTAGCCCTCGCACAGGCTTCAGCAATAACTGTTGCCCCCAAATCAACAGCGTCAATGTCTTTGAGGCTGCCTCCGTACCCGCCAATTGCCGTACGCACTGCACTAACAATAACCGGCTTGGCCATACCCATTCCCCCATTCTCTTAATTTTTTAAAAAATCTTAACCAATTTCCATGCAAGATTCATACCATACGGCATCTCCCCAAGGTACTCGGCTATATTTAAATTGCTATCACAAAATTTCTTAATACTGACAAAAATTCAGCAGCAGTTCGCTGCCGCAAATTTGCAAAGGCATATCGGAACCACGCCGAATAATGAGCAGTATAATGCCAAATATTAGGCAATTAATCATGGCAAAACAATTTACCGGGGGAATTGACCTGATAGTTTTTTCCAGTTATATTTAAAAACAAAGCACAATACCATTTAATGGATAAGCTGAAAGCGGGGGGAAAGAAATGGCCTATATCTTAGTGAAAAAAGAAGAACAGGTTACAACTTTAACCTTTAACAGGCCTGAGGCACTAAATGCCATAAATACGGAAATGCTGCTGGAGTTGGAAAACGTTTTAGATACTATAGCCACAGATCCAAATACGCGGGTTGTAATTGTAACAGGTGCAGGAGAAAAAGCTTTTATTGCCGGCGCCGATATTAAAGAAATGCTGCCCTTAAGTCCCGAAGAAGCTTTTAAGTTTTCCTGTTACGGTCAACATGTACTGCAAAAGTTAACAGATTTGCCTCAGCCGGTGATTGCCGCTATCAACGGGTATGCTTTAGGAGGTGGGTGTGAGTTAGCACTGGCTTGTGATTTGCGCATAGCCTCAGCCAACGCGGTCTTCAGCCAACCTGAAGTTTCCCTTGGCGTTATTCCCGGTTTTGGCGGAACTCAACGCCTAACTCAGCTTTTAGGTATAGCTAAAGCTAAAGAACTAATTCTTACAGGCAAAAAAATAACAGCCGATGAAGCTTACTCATTAGGTCTGGTTCATAAGGTTGTAGCCTACGGACTAGCCCAGAGTGCCGCCTATGAATGGGCCGTGAATCTTGCTAACCTGGCGCCTTTCGCCTTAACCCAAGCCAAACAAGCTATTAATTACAACGCACAACTTCTACTGGAACAGGGCTTGCAGGCCGAAGCATCATATTTTTCAGCTTGTTTTGCTACCGCGGATCAAAAGGAAGGCATGGAATCTTTTTTAGCCAAACGCAAGCCCGTTTTTACCGGAAAATAGCTTATTGCTGTTTCAACTAAGCAGTTTTTGTGCCAGCCAGTAGTAGCCTAAAGCAGCTTGCTCCATCTGATCGATTTCTATGTATTCATCCACTACATGGGCCAGTTCCTCCCTGGAAGGGCCGAAACCAACGGTGGGTATGTTTCGGATCCCTGCGCTTTGACTGCCGTCGGTGCAAAAAGAGTATTTGGATATTTCCGGGTTTAATCCTGCGGATCGCAACGCTTGGAGCGACTTCTGCACAATTTCGCTATGCTCCTCCATGAGCCATGCGGGGAAAAACCTGGTGCTTTCAATGATACTACCGGTATAAGTAGTTCCTCGACCCCGGGTGTATTCCACCTTTGCCTTAAATTGAATATCCTCCCGGCGCAGTTCATCCATTATTGCCTCAATTTGCGCCAACACTCCCTCAGGCTTTTCCCCAACCAATAACCTGCGGTCAAAGGTTGCTTTACAGAAATCAGGGACAACAGAGGCCCCCGGGAAAGGATAGGAGATGATATCGGTTAATTCGATTATTGCTTCACCTAAAAATTGATGCTTTGGAAGCTTGAGTTCCATTATCTTTTGCACAGCCTTCAGCATAGCATAGACCGCATTATATCCTACTTTAGGATTAGCCGAGTGGGCATTTTTCCCAAAAGCAGTCAAGGAAATTTCCGCTCTGCCCCTTTGCCCGATTTTCAAATTGAGCTCGGAAGCCTCACCAATAATTACATAGTCTGGATTCACCTGGTCCAGCACGTTGCCAAAAGCTACTCCTTCAAAAATCTCCTCGTAGACAATGCCCGCTATATACACATCGCCGCTTAATTTATGCTTATCTTTAATTAGCTCCTTGGCGGCATAAATCATTGCCGCCAGGGCTCCTTTCATGTCTGATGCTCCCCGTCCATAAATCCTGCCTTGTTCAATCACACCGCCAAAGGGAGGGTAAGACCACTGCTCCTGGTTTGAAACATCTACAGTATCCATGTGGGCATTAAAAAGCACTTTTTTATTCCCGTTACCTGAGACTTTTCCGATAACATTACCCCAAGAGTCAATCCAAACCACGTCAAAACCCAACTGCCGCATTTCCGTCTGCACCCTCAGGGCCACTTCTTGTTCCTGCCCGGATACGCTTGGACGCTGAATCAATTCACTGCAAAAGCGAACTAAATTATCCCTGTCAATCTTAGTCATAACTGCCTCCTCCATGAAGAAAACTTGGCTTGCGCCAAGCTTAATTTATAACCTATATAGTACATTCTTGAAAAATCATTTTGATCCTGCTCAAGCTAAACCGCCTTATTTAAGCGCTATTGCCCCAAAGGCTAACGCCAGAATAACCACAATTACATCATGGACATTAAAAATTTTAATTAATATAAAGCTGATGATTCCAATGACCGCACTTACCCATGGACTGGTAATTGATATGGATTTAAAAAAAGTTTCATAGACCAAAATGGCCAGCATGACACCTACAACCGGTAAAATAGCCTTGGTCATCCCGGTTATGGCGGGCAGGTTTTTATATTTGACCCAAAATTTAAAAATTAGCAGCAACGCTAGTAATGAAGGCATAATAGTACCGGATAAGGCTACGATCAAGCCGGATATACCGGCTACTTTATAGCCAATGTAACCGGCCAACTTAGTGGCGATTGGACCTGGTAACGCATTGGCCAGAGCAAGAAGTTCAGAGAATTCAGTTGGCGACATCCACTGAAAATTATCTACAACTTCCATTTTAACTAGTGGGATGGAAGACGGTCCCCCTCCAAATCCTAAAATACCTACTCGGAAAAAAGCAACAAACAACTGCCATAACTTCAGCATAGGCACCTTCCTCCGCGCCTTCCTCTAACTATCAAATGCTAAATATTTTATTTATTATTGTTGCACTGTTCGACCAAAAATCAAGAGTTTTTTCTGGTTGCCAATTATTTACTAAATTTTGAGTTGCCGTGCTTTCTATTAGGGATATAATAAAGACAGGTTGTTGCTGTAACTTCTGCAGCTTCGTTAAATAATAAATGAGGTGAAAATAAATGCTGCAGCTGAACGAAATATGCAATGCTTTTTCTGTAATCCTTGACATGGCAGGTGAAAGGACCTTTGAACATTCCAAAAGGACTGCTTATATAGCCACCCGACTTGGTGAAACAGTAGGCTTTCCAAAACATCTCTGCTTCTACGGCGGACTATTACACGATATTGGCGCCAGTGGGGAACTTAACGCTTATAGTCTGAAAGAAGTACACACGCAGCGGCATTTGATCTACGATCATGCCAAATTGGGGGCCGAAATAGTTAAAGATCTACCCTTTTTAGGGGAAATCTCCCCCCTGATTAAATACCATCATGAACACTATAACGGTTCCGGCGCATTTAAACTTTCCGGCAATGAAATTCCTTTAGGTGCCCGAATTTTGTACCTGGCAGACCAAATTGACTTGCAGTTAGGCGAAAATCTGGGGGAATCAATAAACAGGGAGAAAATTATTGGCTGGGTGCAAGAATTTTCCGGCAAAACAGTTTTCCCCGAGCTTAAAGACGCATTCCTAGTATTAGCCGCCACGGAGAGGTTTTGGCTGGATTTGGAGAACCGCAACCTGGACTACAGCTTATCCAAAATACAACCTCAGCCTCTTTATATTTCTTTTGAAGAATTTGAGGTTATAGCTCACGCTTTCAGCCGTATTATTGACAATAAGAGCAAATTCACCCACAACCATTCACTGGGGCTTTTTAAAGTAGCACAAAAACTGGCAGCGGGGTTGGGGTATGACGGATTAATGCTGAAAAAAATCGGCATAGCCGCCTACCTGCATGATTTAGGGAAGCTCATCGTTCCTAGAGAAATTCTGGAAAAGCCAGGCAAGCTTTCATCCGAAGAATTTGCTATCATAAAACAGCATACTTACTACACTAAAAAAATTTTATTGCAGGTCAAAGGCTTGGAAGATATTGCAAACTGGGCTGGCAACCACCATGAAAAATTAAACGGCACAGGGTACCCCGAAGGTTTGACTGTCCTTAGCCAGGAAGATCAGATCATCGCATTTGCCGACATCTATACAGCTTTAACAGAAGATCGACCTTACCGCGCTGGTTTAAGTCATGAGGAAGCAATAAAGATCATAGAAAAAATGGTTGAGAATAATGATTTAAGCCAAGAATTATTTCTTAAATTTCAAGCCATTATTACAGAAAAAGTGGCTTAAAATTATCAAACCGGGTTTTACAACCCGGTTGTCCCCTAACCAAAATAATATGCTATTGCTGTTGCCCCAAGCATCACAGCCATCCCGCCGGCCATTAGGGCGGAATTTCCATTAATCAATCCCAAATAAATCACTATAAAATCTAGCCACATTAAAATCACAGAAGTAACCAAACCCTGGAGTTTATATTTCTTTTTAAATGATTCAGCCATGTACCCACCCCCAGTTTTTGTTGTTACTTGATACCCGGGAAGAAGACATAAAGCATTAGCCACGCCAAAATACCCACAACCAGGCACTGCACAATAGTATATAGCGTAGTGGCTTTTAAGCAATCACCTTCCCGACCGGCTTGACCAGTAACCCCGGTCCCCAAAGCAACGTTCATCGGGCAAAACATATTGCCAATTGCCCCGCCGGTCGTCTGCAAGCCAAGGATCACAAAGGGACTAATGCCTAGCAAGGTAGCCACTTCGCGCTGCAGACCGGTAAATAGGATATTGGAGTTAGTATTGCTGCCGGTCATAAAAGCTCCTAGCACACCGATGAACGGGGAAATAACGGCATAAAGAGCGCCGGTATATTTAGCCATGCCATGGGCCAAATAAGTTGTCATTCCTGTTTCCATCATCACTACGGCCATCATGCTCATAGTGAGCACAGTCACAGTTGCCCCAATGGCCTGTTTTACCACTCTATTGCCAACCATCCCCCTACCTCCAGCGGGCCAGAGCTTTTTAGTACGATAAAAGAGGTAGGCAAGAAAAGCTGACAAAAAGATTAAAGTTCCTGGTGCTGTGAACATTTTAATTGAAGAGTATTTTTTAGCCGCTTCGTTGGTAAAACCGAAAGCTGTTTGTGTTTCGGGAAACGGCAAACCCAGTGACCAGAGATCACCCAGAAAATCTTTCAATGGCTTAATTAAATAGATAACAAAAACTACAAAAATTAAAATAACCACCCATGCCTGGAAGGCACAACCAATCATGAAAATTAGCTAAGTTATTGCAAAGGTTGGATTTTTTGCTACATTGAAATTATCAGGGACAAAGGTTGATTTTATTTTGATGGTATAACCTCGTTAAATAACCTAACTTGATTGCTTTTGAGCACAGCCAATTGTCGCCCCTTGTTCTTAAGGACTTGGGAACAGCACGGGTACTAAAATCTTTATTTCTCGAGCAATCATCCCTGAAATTCTTTGGAGCAGGAGTGAGTTACATGCAAGACATCCTGGAAATATGTTGTGGTCTTGATGTCCACAAAGAAACGGTTGTAGCCTGCCTATTAAAAGGCAATGTTGACGGGGAACCGGTTAAAACCATCCGCACCTTTTCCACCCTTCTTGCCGGGCTAGATGAAATGAAAGTTTGGCTAGAAAATGAGAACTGTCGGCATGTTGCAATGGAAAGCACCGGCATCTATTGGCAGCCTGTATATAACGTGTTGGAAGAAGCCTTTGACGGCAGTATGGTTTTGATTGTTGCCAATGCCCGGCATATGAAAAATGTACCCGGTAAAAAGACCGACATGAAGGACGCCGAATGGATAGCTACCCTTTTGCGTGCCGGATTATTAGAAGGAAGTTTTGTTCCCTCCAAACCAATCCGGGAACTCCGTAATCTGACCCGGTACCGCAAAAGTATCATCGAGGAAATTACGTCACAGAAAAACCGGATCGAAAAACACTTACAAAGCTGCGGCTTTAAGCTCTCTACCTTCCTGACCGATATCTTCGGCGTATCGGGCCGGGCGATTATGGATCATCTTAGCCACCATGGGAAAATATCCGCCCGGGAAGTAGAGAATTTTGTAAAGGGGCGTGCTAAGAATAAGCTCCATGAGATCAAACAGGCTGTCAATGGCAAAATGGATGTTCATCAAAGAGAGTTTCTAAAGCTATTGTTAGGTTGGCTAGATCAGCATTACGAGCATCTCCGTCAAGTAGAGCAAAACTTAGAAGAAAAACTGGCTCAGTATCAAAGACAACTAGAGCAACTAGACGGCATACCGGGCATTGATAAAACTGCAGCAGCAGCCATTTTGGCGGAAATCGGAATTGATATGAGTCGTTTTAAAACCGCTGAACATATCTGTTCCTGGGCGGGCTTAAGCCCCGGTAACAATGAAAGTGCAGGAAAAAAAAAGTCCACTCGTACCACCAACGGTAACACCTATTTAAAACGGATCCTATGTGAAGTTGCTTGGTGCATCACCCGAATACGTCAAAGCTACTTATCATCCTGGTATTGGAAAATCAAACAACGCCGTGGCGCCAAAAAAGCTCTTGTTGCATTAGCCAGAAAAGTTCTCGTAATAATATACAACCTGTTAAAAAATGATGCTGATTACGATGAAACATCCTTTGAAAAAGCCAAACAAAAACAGGAAAAGTTCCGAGTTAAAAGGATTATTGCTGAAGCTAAGAAACTAGGTCTGGAGGTGATAGAACCCCACGAGGTTGCTTAACAGCTACAATGGTTTTTCCAAAAGAATTAATTTCACTGATGCAAGATCTGCATTGGCTAGTTAATTATTACCTTTTTACGGGTTATCCTGGTTGCCATATGCAGTTGTTAAAGAATATTTCAAATTTATTTTCGTACTAAAATAAGCGGAAAAAGCAGTAGTAAATTTAAAAGGTTCATTGCCCTGCTCAAGTAGTAATCCTTCCTTAGGTTTATAAACTTCAAGTTTTGTTACCACAAGTCCCCCAACTAATAAGCCTGCGATTCCGGCTGTAAAAGAAGCTACATAGGGAGTAACGAAATTTGCCATAATGTTTAGTATGACAGCCATAGTTATTCCAATTATAAGAACAGCCGGTGTACCCTCTTTAATTCCTTTCCAACCGCCATAGTAATGAGAGATGCTCCACCCTACCATTAAACAGCAAATCCCTAAGAATAGAGCTCCAAAGGTAGCCAGTCTAGTAGGATCGAGATCGGTCAAACGAACTAATACTGAGTAGGAAGAACCTAAAGAACCGAATGTCACAGCCCAAGAGTGCCCGATTAACGCTGTAACTACGGCCAAGATTGGATCAAAACCTAACCCTACTAATAATGGAGAACTTACTGCTACAGGAACTCCAAATCCACAAACGCCTTGAATAAAAGAAGGAAAAGCCCAGCCTAAAACTAATAGCTGCAACAGTTTGTTACCATGAGTTAGCCGGGTAAATGTAGAAGCTATAACTTTAAAACTGCCCGTAACATCTACCACATTATATAAAGTCATTGCACCCCAAATGATGTACAATACCCACACCGTAGTCCACAATCCCTTAATAGTCCCTGAAGCTAAAATATCCAAGTCACCACCGAAGAAGAAATAGCCGATTATGATCGATGCCACCCAGGAAACAGCACCTGATTTACCACCGCTCCAGCGAAAACCCATCATTAAAATCAGCACAACCAGAATAGGGATCCAAGCAATTAGCCACCTACCCACAGTCAATTCAGGTAAACCTTGCACTTTGATGCCTCCCCTCTAAATTAGGTTGCCGACTATAATCATTCAAAACGCTTACACCACTGCCACCCCCCTTTGCAATTTACTAATTATATATGTTATCGCCATATAAAAAATATCCGGATAGGATGGTACTTATATGGTTTTTTTCAAACAAAAAACCTTGGGAATTCCCAAGGTTTAGCTTGTAGCCAAAGCTCGAATGTATTATTTCGCTCTGGACAAGCTCGCACGCCGTTAGCGGCGGCAGAGCAGCCAGCCTAGAGCGAAACCAGTCCCCCTCCATAATACTTTCGACTCCTATTAAAGTGTGTTGACAATCTGAACCCCGGTAATTCCCCAAGGTATTACGTAATTACACAAGGTTTTCAGCACAGCGCTTAATTGCCTGCCTCAACAAGTTTTTATATTCCTCCGGCGCTAATTTCTCTTTAAAGCCAAGCTCCGTTTGGGCCTTACCTGTTGCCAGCTCCCACCTGTCCGCCAGGAAGGTACTTCCTTGCCATGACTCTCGCGGCACCGCTATTACTTCAATCTTCCGGCCAACTATCTCCCTGATCATGGCGGCAATTTCTTCCCAGGTTACATAAAACGAAGCTAAGTTATAAACGCCGTCCAGTTTGGTACCCCCATGGAGCATCCCACTTAGAACAGCAGCCAAATCCATAAAATGTAAAAAACTACCGCCGGCGCCTGCCGGAACTTCTAAATTCTGTCCCTCTCGCGCTGCCTTAATCATTTCCCTTAAATGTTTTCCGCCAATTTCTTCCGCAAACCCCCACCAAAAACGAATGCTGAAACAGGAGAAGCTGTTAGCTTGGGCGTAGATGGCACATAATTTTTCAGAAGCGAGCTTCCCTAAGGCATAAACCGGTTTTCTTGCTCTCTCAACCAAGCAAGGATGCTCCTCTGCTATGGTTTCTGTTACAGGCAACCCGTAAACTATGGCGGAACTAAGGTTGCAAAATGTTTTTACTCCTTCTTCTGCAGTTACTGTTAACAAATTGATTAATCCACCGATGTCCCTTTGAAACACATCTTCCGGACTGTCGGAAAAAGACCAAGCACAGTGGATAACTGCGTCAACACCGGTCACGATTTTTGTCAAAACAGCTCTTTCCAAGGTACTGGCTTTAATTATTTCTAAACTTTTGCTATTTAATGACTGTAGTTTCTCCGGTTGTGGATCCAGCACCCGAATGTTATGACCTTCTGCAAGAAAATGGCTGGTCAGGTAAGTTCCTACCGAACCCCCGCCTCCGGTTATTAAGATATTCATTCTATACACTCCTTGAAAAACATGGCTTGCACCATAGCAATTCCAATCCTCTTTAGGACCGGCGGAAGCCGTCTGCTAAAACAAACCCGGTTAGCCGCTATGAACTTTTCCCAGATAGGGATGATAGTGTCTGAGATCCATGCCCATTTTTGCCAACTTAAAGGTGTAGATAGACTCAGTTTCAATAGCAGCGCTGACATAAGTTGCAATTATCGAAGTCAAAATCACAGGCATTATTAAATGGTAATTTCTAGTAAGTTCAAAAGTCATCAAAATGGCAGTTACGGGAGCTTTAAAAACCGCGGCAAAAACTGCCGCCATACCGACAACAGCAAATCCCCCAACTAGATCTGCGCCGGTAGCCATTTTAATACCAGCCCCAAAAACTCCTCCCAGCATTATCCCAAGAAATAAAGTAGGTGCAAAAATTCCGCCGACTGCTCCCGAACCCAAACTGAGAGAGGTGGTGACTGCTTTACCAAGAGTCAGGACAAAAAGTGTTAATGTGGATAAACCGCCAAGCAATGCCAACTGCATTACTTCGTGCCCCTCCCCTAAGGCTTCTGGCAAAAATAAACCTATTATACCTACCGCTATACCACCAGCTGCTGGCTTTAACCATGACTGGATTGGACAACGCCCGTGCCACAATTGCCCTACATAATGAAAGAACCTTATAAAAAAAGCCCCATATATTCCTGCTAAAATACCGAGGATAGGGAAAAGATAAAGGTGCGAAAACTGCAGCAATAAATTTGAAGGTAGATCAAAAACCGGTTCGGTAGTGTAAAATAAGTGGGCAATATAAGTTGCAGTCACCGAACTTAACGCACATGCTAAAAAACTTTTTCTCCGAAAGTCACCTAAGATAACTTCTTGAGCAAATATTGCGCCCGCTAAAGGCGCATTGAAACTGGCCGCAATACCTCCTGCCGCACCTGCGGCAATCAGGCTCTGCTGTTCTTGGGAAGAACAACTGATTCTGCTTGCAAAAACCGAGCCAATGGCACAACCCATTAAAATCGCAGGACCTTCCGGACCAACCGATCCCCCGGAGCCCATAGTAATGGAAGCAGCCAAGAGCTGCCACCAAACTACCTCTGGGGGAATGAAATTCTTGCCTTCGGCCAGTCCGGCAATTAACCCCGATACGCTAACGTTTTTGAAATCACCAACAAGAATTTTTTTAGCTATCCCAATGATTAATCCGCCTGTTGCCGGCAATAAAACGATAGCGTAAGAGCTTAAAAACAAAACGGCATTGTAAAGATGCTGAAAAAACAGCTGTGAAAAAAACTTAATCAGGAGCTTAAATAGAACTGCCGCGAGTCCTGTGAAGATCCCCAACAAAATTATACTCATTATGACCCAAAAGGAGTTTTTGAGGGAGGTACCATGCTTAAGTATACCTGCCACCTCCCTTTGGAATTAGTAACCGCTGACTACCTTTTTTAACCGGAAGGTTGATATATCTAAAAGCAGTCCATGGATAGACAAATCTTTCGGCAACCATTTAGAACTCTGCAACTGTTGCACTGCCTCTTTAATATTTGTTTCTTCATCTTGTATTTTGCCGAGCCATTCTTCAATCTCAGCAGGTTTTAAACCAGTTACCACCCCCCGTTTAACCATCTGCTGCAATATCGCAGTGCCTTCAATATTTTTCATGCCACACTTAGTATGACCAACAACAATTATCTCATCAACTCCTAATTCATATACGGCAGCTGCCAGACTACGAACAACATCTTCGTTATTTAGCACCCGGTTACCGGCATTTTTTAGAAAAATCGCATCACCGGTATCTAACCCCATTGCAGCTTCCAGTATTCCGCTTAACCTGCAATCCATACAGGTTAAGACTGCTAGCCTCCTTCTAGGATTGGGCGATAATTGTTGCGGAATATATTGGGCACAAAATTTGACATTTGCTGCCAGGATTTGCTCTAAAAGCATTAGCTACCTCCTGTAAAAAGATAGTCGTGTCCTGTCTAACCGCGCTTGCTTGCCTGCAAAATGCGGATCATTGGTTAAGCGAAATAGTATGCAATGGCCGCTGCTACAAACATGATAAACATCCCAAAAGACATTAAGGAGGAATTACCGTTGGTCAAGCCAAGATAAATCACAATAAAATCAAGCCACATGATTATAACTGAAGCTACCATGCCTTGCAGCTTATATTTCTTTTTAAACGGCTCACTTTTTTGAACCTGCGATGTACCGGTTTGCGCATGAGTTTGACTCATTACCTTCACCCCCACTTACTTAATCCCCGGGAAGAATACGTAGAGCATTAACCAAGCCAAAACACCAACGACCAAACACTGAATAATAGTATAAACTGTTGTAGCTTTCAAGCACTCCCCTTCACGGCCCACAGTATTGGTTACCCCGGTACCAAGTGCCACGTTCATCGGGCAGAACATATTGCCAATAGCACCGCCGGTAGTTTGTAAGCCCAAGATTACAAAGGGGCTAATTGCCAGCAAAGTAGCTACTTCTCTCTGTAAACCGGTAAATAATATGTTGGAGTTGGTATTGCTTCCGGTCATAAATGCCCCCAATACTCCAATAAAGGGGGAGATTACGGCGTAAGCAGCACCGGTATATTTGGCCATACCATGAGCCAGGTAAGTTGTCATTCCTGTCTCCATCATTACTACGGCCATCATACTCATAGTGAGCACAGTAACTGTAGCTCCAATAGCTTGTTTTACGGCCCTGTTCAGCACCATTTTTCCTCCGCCCTCAGGCCAAAGCTTCCTGGAGCGATAGTACAAATACGCCAAAAAAGCAGATGTAAAGATCAACGTCCCTGGAGCGGTAAACATTTTGATAGATGAATATTTTTTTGCCGATTCGTTTGTAAAACCAAATACTGTTTGGGTTTCGGGAAATGGCAAGCCTAAAACCCATAAGTCACTTAAATAATCCTTCACAGGTTTGATTAGGTAAATTGCAAAAACTACGGCTATGAGGATAAAATAAGCAGAAAATGCTGTAGCAAAACTAAACGGTTCTTTCTCATACTCAATTGTTGCCTCTTCTTTTGGTTTATAAGCTTTTAACTTGGTGACTACAAGCCCTCCTACCAATAACCCGCAAATACCGGCGGTAAACGATGCAACGTACGGGGTGACGAAATTGGCCATTATGTTTAGCACAATTGCCATGGTACCACCAATTAGTAAAACAGCTGGCAAACCGTCTTTAATTCCCTTCCAACCGTTATAGTAGTGAGCGATGCAAAAGCCGACCATTAAACAGGCAATTCCTAAGAACAATGCGCCAAAAGTGGCTAGCCTGGTGGGGTCAAGATCTGTCAAACGTACCAAAACTGAATAAGAGGAACCAAGCGATCCAAAGGTAACTGACCATGAGTGCCCAATTAAAGCTGTAACAACTGCTACAATCGGGTCAAATCCTAAACCGACTAATAGTGGCGATCCTACAGCAACAGGTACACCAAAACCGCAGACACCTTGAACAAAAGACGGAAAAGCCCAGCCCAGCACCAAAAGCTGCAGTAACTTATTGCCGTGGGTAAGTCGGGTAAATGTTGATGCTATCACTTTAAAACTACCGGTCACGTCAACTACGTTATATAACGTCATGGCTCCCCAGATTAAGTACAATACAAATACTGTTGTCCATAATCCTTTAATAGTTCCTGAAGCTAAAATATCCATGTCTCCACCGAAAAATAAAGCACCTACAATTAAGGACGCTACCCAGGCTACAGCGCCGGATTTTCCGCCACTCCAGCGAAATCCCATCATCAGAACCAGCACTAACACGATGGGTATCCAGGCGATGAGCCATCTCCCTATTGTCAAGTCCGGTAAACCTTGCATTTGTTATCCTCCTCCATAAAAACTCAGGTTGAAGCGCAACCTTTTGCCGTCTTTTTTGCCGTACAAGCTGTCATATGTTTAGGCTAGTCAATACTCCTAATCACAAACTATTATTACGGCTTGGTATTCTCTGTAGACGGGTATGATGAGGAAGTAACGCTAGTCTTTCTAGAAATTTCTCTCGCCTAAATATAGTAACAACACAAAAGCATATAATAAATCGAAATTTTTAGATAATTGTCTGCGCTGTTGGTATTATCAATAATTAATTACCTTGGGTTGGCTATATTAAAGTTATGGACACGACAAAATCCCCAAGCGTCTCCTTAGAGACGCCCGGGGTGTTGTTTTACTGATTTTACTATAACTATTCAGCCATTGGCGGCACGGGAGCAGCTTTAATTCCGACTTCGGCACACCGTGCATCCACAAAGGCCTGCATTTTTTCAATATGCTCAGGCTGCAGGTGAGCAAAACGCTTCTGGAGCTTGAGGTATTCGGAAACCGGCTTCCTCTTCTCCAATTTAACAGAAAGTTTGTACTCACCCGTTGCTCTATCAAATTCGTAAAGTTGGTACATGCCGGTTTCAACCGCTAATTTGCCCATTTTAACGGTTTGCTCAGCCGGGAAGGACCAACCTTTCGGACATGGAGCATGGATGTATAAGAAAGCAGGTCCGTCAGCATTTAAGCCTTTTCTTACTTTGTTCATCAAGTCAACAGGGTAAGAAACTGAGGCTGTGGCCAGGTATTTTAATTCCGGATGTCCATGGGCCATTATCTTCGGAAGGTCTTTCGGGAACAATTTCTTTCCTTCCGGAATTTCCGGTCCGGCAGGAGTAAATGTTGTCCAAGCACCGTAAGGAGTAGTCGGCGAAGTCTGAATACCGGTATTGGCATAGGATTCGTTGTCATAACAAATGAAAAGGATGTTATGACCACGGTAGAAAGCAGCTGACAATGCTTGAATACCGATATCAGCGGCACCGCCGTCACCGGCCATTACGATAATGCCAGGGAACTCACCGTCATACTTTTTCTTACGGATCATGGCTTTATAAGCAGCTTCGATACCGGATGCAACAGCTCCACCGTTGGTGATTTGAGCATGGATCCAGGGAACAGCCCAGGGACCACAGCCATAACTGGTATTAGCAACGTACATACAACCAGTTGGACCTATAAAAATTGTATTCGGACCGGCTGCTTTCGCAACCAATCTGTAACTCAGCGCAGGGCCACACCCAGCACAGGTTCTGTGACCAGGAACATAATATTCTTCCTTAGGAGCCTTTTTCAAAGATTTAATTTCTTCTAACATCAATATTCCCTCCTTTCGCAAGGTTGGTCTATAGTTCAAATGGAATCCAGTAAGCAGACTGTTCTACTTTGCCTGTTTTGGCAATTTCTAACAGCTTATTGAATATGCGGTAGAATTCTTGGTGTGTAATAACTTCTCCGCCAAGACCGCCAACAAAACCTACTGTCTTAACTTTGTCGCCCAAATCATAGAGAGCAGTTCTTGCCTCAGTCAGCAGCACGCCGCTGCCACCGGCAATACCAAAGTTAACGGAGTTATCAACTACACCGACAACTTTGAACTGAGATAGGAATTCGCGAATTTCTTCAGTCGGGAATGGTCTGAAAGTCCGTAGTCTTACCACACCAACCTTATCTCCCAGGTTGCTCATACGCTTAGCCACTGTCTTGGCTGTTTCAGCATGAGCTCCTTGCATAAAGATTACAACATCAGCTCCCTCGGTGTTATAAGCTTCAAACCAAGGATGGTAGTTACGACCGAAGATTTCATTGTACTGGGCTACTACTTCCGGAATTACTTTTTTGGCTTCTCTCATAGCCAGAACACGCTGGTACTGCAGGGGAGGCCCCATTGCAGGCTCAATTTGCGGACCAATAATTTGTGGGTTCCTTGGATCTAATACATGGTGGTTTTTGTACGGAGGCAAAAATTCTTTAACTTGAGCTGCGTCGGGAATATCAACCTCTCCTAAAATGTGGGACACATAGTAACCGTCTTGACAGGCGTATTGCGGAAGCAATACCCTCGGATCTTCACCGATGCGGTAAAACATTAAAGTGTTGTCAAGTGCTTCTTGCGGCGTGGAAGCCCAGCCCTGGATCCAGCACTGGTCGCGGCACTGCAAAGCATCAGTATGCTCAGAACCAAAATCTCCCGGGGGATCCAGAGTCCTGTCAGCAATAGCCATTTGCAACGGTAACCTTTCACCGGAAATCGGAGAATAAACTTCCATCGCGTAGGTTACACCCACGCCTGAACTACCAGTAAACGCCCTGGCTCCGGCAGCAGACGCCCCATAAACTACGGACAGCTGAGCATGTTCGCCTTCACCATGGATAAACTCTGCATCCAACTCTCCGTCAGCAACCATTCTGGCCAACTCGGACATAATACCGGTGTACGGACGAATCGGATAGGAACAAATAACATCCACATCTGCCAATTTCACAGCATTTGCAACTGCTACACAACCTGAAATACGTTTTTTAATACCCATGAAATTCACCTCCCCATTATACTGTTAATCATTAAATTCCAGTTCTGGAACGTTTGTGATTGCCCCTACGGGACAATTTTCTGTACACAGGCCACATCCCTTACAGTATTTAAAATTCCAGACCAGACCGTCGTCAGTTTGTGCAATACAAGCGTCGGGGCAGCTAATCCAACAGGTTAAGCACTCGGTGCACTTATCCCTGTCGATGATCGGCCGTCTTACGCGCCAGTGGCCGGTTATCATCCCTTCATTTTCGGTTTTAGGTGAGGGTACAGTTCCGGCAAATGGTACATCGGCAACAGTAAAATGCTTAGCAGACATTCTCTTGGCACCTCCTCTATTTTATCTCGCTTTAATTACGCAGAAGCTTTCAATGAAGCTACAGAAGCTATAACCACATTATTGTAGCCGGCTTGGCAAGCTGCTTTGTTTTTAACAACTTCCAAAAGATTGTTGAAATCAACGATACCGCTGGCTTTTACAGCGGCGCCAGCCAGAGCAGCTCCTAGTCCTGCACCGATACCGGAAGCGTCGGTGGCACCCTCGGCGCCGGACAGCGTAATAATGTTGGTTGCTAAGGAAGAGGCATCAACAGTGGCAATTGTTTCGCAGTTGCCAAAGTCCTTGATAAATTTAGCAATTTCTTGAGGACTTCTCTTGGTATTTACTACCAAAACACCACCTGGCTTCATGCCCTCGAGAATAGGGTTACCTTTAACTAAAGTTTCCTCAGTCAAGACTACCAGGTTGGGAGCATCATTTTCATAAACGTACTTGCTTTCAATGGGGTCCGTACTAATTCTGGCATAAGCCCTCACCGGTACATAAATGCGGTCAGGTAAATCTACATAGTTTTCGAATGCTTGAACATACTTGCCTTCTTTTCTAGCAGCCTCCGTCAGAGCGACAACTACGTCACGGGCGTCCTTGTTTTCATAGACACCTCTTGCCCAGGTGGTAACTTGCTTTAACCCAGGCTCTTCAAACAATTTGTCAACATCTGTCATGCTGTTTTAAATCCTCCTTTCTTAATGTACATTTAGCTTAAATTTTAAGCTTCTAAGATTGTGGCTTTATTAACCACCTCCTTAAAAGAGTATTTTTGTTTATGTCAACCTTAATTTAAGCCCTATGCTAGCAGGCTGCCTTAATGGATTTCGTTAAATTCACCTCATGGATGGCTTTATCAAAATGTTCTTTTCGTAAAATAAGGTTTGCCTCCATTGCTTCTTCGTGCAAGGCATATCCCCCGGCAATATAGTCGCCGATAGCCAGATAAGAGGCCTTTTTGCAGATACCATCTATATCTGAACCGACCATTCCTTGTGTCATCTCAGCCAGTAAATGTAAGTTGACATCCCTGGCCAAGGGTTTATTTTTTAGATGCACTTCAAAAATTTTTAACCTTTGTTCAAAATCAGGGATTGGAAAGTCTACGATATAATCAAATCTTCCAGGTCGAAGTAAGGCAGGATCTAATGCATCAATGCGGTTGGTAGCAGCTAGTACGATTACTCCTTTTAATTCTTCCAAGCCGTCCAGCTCAGTTAAAAACTGACTAACCATCCGTTCGGAGACATTGGAAGTAGAGCTTGTTCCGCTGCGGTGTGGTGTTAAAGCATCTATTTCATCGAAGAATAGAATACACGGAGAAGCTTGTTTTGCCTTTTTGAAAACTTCATGCAACGCTTTTTCCGATTCACCAATCCAACGGGAAAATAGCGTTGCGCTGGCTACGGAAATAAAATTAACTTCGCTTTCCCTTGCCAAAGCTTTTGCCACTAGAGTTTTGCCGGTGCCGGTAGGACCACTCAACAGGATTCCTTTAGCTGCGGTCATCTTAAGCCGGTTGAATAAATCACCGTATTTCAAGGGCCACTCCACCAGCGTTATCAATTTTTCTTTAATATGGTCCAGGCCCCCAACGTCCTCCCAGCTCACTTCGGGAATGTCAGTAAAAAACTCCCGTGTAGCCGAAGGATCGGCTTCAGCTAGAGCCTGCTGAAAGTCTTCCATTGTAACTTCTACTTGCAGTTCCTGCTCTTTGTCACCTCCAAACTCAATTTGCGGCAGGATCCGCCTGACAGCGTACATACCGGCTTCCTTACACAGGTTAGCCAAATCCGCTCCCACAAAACCATGGGTTACTTGGGCCAATCTCTCCAGGGAAACATCTTCGGCTAAAGTCATCCCTCGCGTATGAATCTTTAAAATGTGCAACCTTCCGTTTTTATCCGGCGCATTAATAGCTATTTCCCGATCAAAACGACCTGGTCGCCGCAACGCACCGTCAACCATGTCGGGAATGTTCGTAGCACCAATTACTACGACTTCGCCCCTTGATTCCAAACCATCCATTAGGGCCAGCAACTGGGCTACTACCCTTTTTTCAACATCACCGTGCACTTCTTGCCTTTTAGGAGCTAAGGCATCAATCTCATCAAGAAACAGTATACTGGGGGCATGCTTACGGGCTTCATCAAATACTTCCCTGAGTTTGGCTTCACTCTCGCCGTAATATTTATGCATAATCTCCGGCCCATTGACATGGATAAAATACGCTTCTGTCTCGCTGGCAACTGCCCTGGCTATTAAGGTTTTTCCGGTGCCTGGTGGGCCATGCAACAGGACTCCCTTGGGAGCCTCAATCCCCAGCTGTCGGAATACGTCAGGGTATTTCAAAGGAAGCTCAATTATCTCTCTTACTTTTTGTACTTCCTTGTCAAGCCCGCCTATATCCTCGTAAGATACTTTATAACTTTGTTCCTCAAGCACATCAGGTGTTTTCACCCTAACAGTGGTTTCCTTAGTTACAATTACCGGACCTTTGGGCGCGGTACCTTCAACTCTAAAGCCCTCTTCCCTGGTGCCAAACAACTTCAGCATAATTTTATCGCCGACAATTACCGGCAACCCTGTAATTAAACTTCTAATAAATTTAAGCTGTTGTTCTTTATCATAGCTTCTGCCCGATTCCAAGGGGCTCAAAACTACAGTACGGGCTTGTTTTGTCGAAACTTTCCGAACAATAACAGTTTCATCAATACCTACCCTGGCATTATCTCTAATTATGCCGTCCATTTGAATAATCTCTTTGCGGCTATGTTCGGCAAATGCTGGCATAACTTTAGCTACTGTAGTCCGTCCGCCTTGAATCTCTATAATATCGCCCATTTTGGCGCCAATTTTCTCCAGGTCATAGCTATCAATGCGAACGATGCCCTTACGAACATCTTCAATTAAACCTTCTGCCACCCTTAGCATCATTTCCGACGCATCCTGGACTGTCACACCATTACCTCCTTCCGCAATGTTCTCTGTAAGAACGTAAGGCGCGTTCTCCCTTAACAGCATAATTTCCTATACAACCAGCAAAACGCCAAAAGCATGTGGTATCCGGTATACCAAATGCACCAGAAAAAATTACGCTTAAGGCGTTTGTATTTTTATGGCTTCTTTTACAATTTTTGGTTTCTTCTTTTGGTTAATTTATTCTCTGTTAATTTAAAGATTCCTGCTGCAAAAATAAAAAATAGAAAAATTTTTTTTGTAAATGTTCAACCTTACTGCGACATTTTCAGGTACGCCTGTTTCGAGTTTTCGATATGCTCCTTGGCCAATTTTTCAGCCAAAATGCTATTGCCGCTTGTGATAGCTTCTACAATGGTACGGTGCTCCCTGGCAGCTTCCTGCATCCTGCCGGGGTGACTATATCCCTTTTGAGTATAGCTGGCAATATATTCGACAAAAGTCTGAATCATTTGATATAACCTTGGACTGTTAGCAGCTTTGTAAATAATATCATTAAATTTCAAATGCAAGTCTCTGAATTTCTCCTGTTCACCCTCTTCTATAGCCTTATCCATTTGATCCACCAACATCTTCAACTTCGAAGCTATTTTAGGAGTAATGTTCTCGGAAGCTAATCTGGCAGCTACGCCTTCTAAAGCTGCCCGTATTGTAAAAATCTCAATTACCTCATTGAGAGAGACTTTGGTTACAATCACACCTTTGCGCGGGATATGGGTGACAAGCCCTTCAAGTTCCAATTTCCGTATGGCTTCCCGAATAGGTGTCCTGCTAATGCCCAATTGATTGGCTAATTCCCTTTCTACCAGTCTTTGTCCGGGCTCAAGCTTGCCGCTTAAGATTGCATGGCGCAAAATTTCGAAAGCTGTTTCCCGGATTGGTGTCAGCTGTTCAAGTTTAATTGGTTCAAATGCTTGCTTCATTTGCACTCTTGCCCCCATCTTCCAACGAGGTATACGGTATACCACCATTCCATGAAAAATTTTTCTTTGACAATTATTTTATATGATTCATTCGCGATGTTTTTGAAAATTCCTTCTCTTTGAAACCCAACTTGATAAATTTTTTACTGTTTTTTTTATACTTTTGTGTATAATTCGGGTGAAAATACTGATAATATCAAAAACGTTTCAGAAGTCATTTAATATATGTTATACGCCAAGGACAAGTTCCAAGCGGACGACCGGTGGAGGAAAAATGAACAACAGTAGAGTTGAAAGAAACAGAAGAAAATTTTACTTCAAGCATGGTTTTGACATAGCTAAGTATGCTGATGCCCAGGCTGCGGGGATGTCCAGGCAAGAAACTGCTGAATTTTTAGGTGTTAAGCCCGAAGTGATTGAAGCTTTTGAAAACAAAGGTTTTAAGTAACTGTTAACTATAAGGGCATGTGTTATTTTCTTTACCATCTACTTCCATCTTGCTGTTTAACTTGGTACAATAATGCCAAAATTTTGGTATACCAAACAATACAGGGGGATTAAGCATGCTAGAACAAAATACAGTTCTCAAACCGCAAAATTCCGACTGAAAGTTTCTATTTTCTGAATACTTGGTCAAAATAAAGGGTGGTAAGCATTGCCTCATTCTGCGCTTCCGCAGTGCTTATCCACGGAGTTCCAGACGTTCCATTGGCCCAATCATTGGCGGCCATATTATTTCAGCTGTAACTGGCGTAATTACATATACTCTCTTTGGTCTTAGCTGGTGGTCTGCAGTCCTTGGCTGTGCTTTTAGCATAGTTGCCATGCTTTTAACTAAAACAACCCATCCTCCTGGCGGCGCTACAGGCTTAATCGCTGTTTGGACTCAACAATCCCTGTCTTTTATAGTTGCACCGGTAGCTATAGGGGCAGTCATTTTAGTTATTGTAGGCATAATTACCAACAACCTTTCTCCGCGCAGGAATTACCCCAAATACTGGATATAACCTTGAAAAGTCAGAATAGATGACAATAAATATATATTTTGATTGCTTATAAAAAAATTTGCTGCTCCTTTAGAAGCAGCTTTTTATTGGGCATTTATCTTTATTGCAGATTTAACAAGTTTATTATTTCAAGTTGTTTAAAAAAGCCACTACCTCGCCGAAACTTTGGAATGGTATTGCCCTGAGTCCTTTTTGCCGGCAATAGTCCAGGAGTTTCCCTTTAGCAAAAAGGATATCAGCTTCACCGGCCACGCAGATATCAGAAGTCCCGTCACCTATATAGACAACAACTTTTCCCTGTTTATTCAGCTTTTTTAGAAGTGATTTTTTACATGTTCCACAGCGTTTACAACGCTGCTCTTGGTGGGGACAACTTATGGTGAACTTGTTCCCTTTTATCACCAGTTGGTTACTGAAATACGGAATATCTTCCAGGCCAAACCTTGATAAAATTTGCGCAATGTTTAAATCATAGCCGTCACTTAAAATATAAAGTTCCTCTTGTCTTGACCTGCAGTACACTAAAAAATCCTGAAATGTCTCATCTATCTCCATGGCGCTCATCAATTCCCGCCAGTCTTCCTCTGAAGCTTGAAACAGATCAAAAATCGCCTTTGCACATTCTTCAGTACTGATTTCACCCCTCTCCCAGCGGGCTTCAATCTCTTGTCCTCCTTCGCCGGCAAAAGCCTGGACCATGGCTGCACAAGTATCTTGCTTGGTTATTGTCCCATCAAAATCCACAAAATAGATCCTAGCCGCGTCTAATAAATGTTTCATTGTAATAACTCCCGTAATTCTTTCACCTTAGCTCTGATATCAGGGGCTTCCAAAATTTCTGTAACCAGGGCAATGCAACGGGCGCCCCTTTGGCGCACCTCCCTGATATTGTGCGCCTTAATTCCCCCAATGGCAACGAAGGGAATTGAAACGTTTTTTGCGGCATATTCCAAATATTCCAAACCAACCGGGGCACAAACATCTTTTTTGGTAGCAGTCCGGTAGATAGGGCCTACCCCGATATAGTCAGCACCTCTTTTCATAGCAGCCTGGGCTTGCTCCGGGGAGTGAGTGGACAAACCTATTAACATCTCGGCACCAACCAGTTCCCTCACCTTCTCAATGGGAAGATCCTCTTGCCCGATATGCACTCCGTCGGCCTTAACCAACATGGCTATATCGATATCATCGTTGACAATAAATGTGACTCCGGCAGCCTTGGTCAACTCCCTGATTTTTAAACACTCCTGATATTTGTATAAAGCTTTCTTCTCTTTTTCCCTGTACTGTATTACTTTTATTCCCGCAGCAATTAACTCCCTTACTACTTCCAAGTTACCCCTGCCTCGAGAGAATTCTTCCCCGGTAATAGCATACAAATCAGTATCAAAAATTTTCTGCACAGTTTCCGCCCGCATTTTCTTCCCCCTTAATTACATCCTCGGTGAGAGGATGCCAATCTTTGAACACCGGATCATACCCGTTTTGCAAAAGCATTACCCGTATTTCCTCCACACTCCGGGTATCGGAAACGGCAAATTGCTCCTCTCCTGCCTCCTCCAAAGTATGCCCCCCCACCTTGGTGCAAGAACCAGCCGACATTTTGGTAACTCCAAGCCTCAGGATATTATCCCTGAACTCAGCTCTTTCCCGGGTCGAAACCGTGATCCCAAGCCTGGGCATAAACAAACGCAAAGCCAACATGTATTGCACCACATTTTTGTCGGTTACTTTTGCGTTCGGTTGGAAACTGCCTGCATGGGGTCTGAGCCTTGGTACTGATACACTGATCTCCGTGTCCAGGTATCTATCCTGTAGATATTTGGCATGCAATCCTGTAAAGAACGCTTCTTTCCTCCAGTCGTTAAGTCCCAGTAAAGCGCCGATATTAACTGAACGCATTTTGGCCTCACAAGCTCTTTCCGGAGCTTCCAATCGGAAACGGTAATTCTTTTTAGGCCCGCTTAAATGAATATCGTCATACACCCCTTCATCGTAAACTTCCTGATAAATAGTCAGCCCATCCACACCTGCGGCAATTACTTGCCGGTATTCTTCGGTATCTAAGGGGTAAATCTCAATGCTGATAGAGGAGAAATATTTTCTTAAAACATGTATACAGTCCATTATATAGTCCAGCGGTGCATGGTATTTAGACTCACCGGTCAGAATTAAAATATGCCTTAAACCTTGACTGGAAATGGCCTGGGCTTCCTGTTCAACCTCTTGGATGGTAAGGGTTTTACGCCGAATCTTATTTGCGGCATTATAACCGCAGTAACTGCAGCGGTTAACACAGTAGTTAGAAAGATACAAAGGGGTGTAGAGTAGGATGGTGGGACCAAAATGCTGCCTAGTCAGCTTGTGGGCCTTTTTAGCCATATCCTCCAGCAAACTCTCAGCAGTCTCCGATAGGAGTGCCAAGTATTCCCAAACTGATATGTTGTCTTTTGTCAGAATACCGGCAATGTCTTGAGGGGTTAATTCCCGCCAAAACTTGTTGAAGTCAAAATCCTTGTATGCATTATAACATTCATAAAAGCTCATTTTTCTCACCAAAAATCCCTTTAAATTGCCTCTTCATATGTCAAAAAACCGGTCAAAGGTGAAGAAGCTTCAGCATAATACTTTGTTCTCCCTGTTTTAGCAAGATAAGCTTTTCTGCCGGCCTGTACTGCTAGATTAAATGCTCCCGCCATCAAAACCGGATCCCCGGCCGTTGCTATGGCCGTATTGACAAGCACGGCAGCAGCCCCCATTTCCATGGCTTCCGCTGCTTCAGAGGGCTTGCCAATGCCGGCATCTACCACTATAGGGACCTCAATTTCTTCGATCAAAATTCGGATTAACTCTTTAGTTTTAAGTCCCCGGTTAGTGCCAATAGGAGCCCCCAGAGGCATAACAGCAGCAGCTCCTACATCCTGCAGTTTTTTTGCCACCATTAAATCAGGACTCATGTAAGGCAAAACAACAAATCCTTCTTTAACCAGGATTTCCGTAGCTTTAATTGTTTCGTAGTTATCCGGCAGCAAATATTTGTTATCAGAAATAACTTCAATCTTAATCCAGTTACCGCAGCCCGCGGCTCTGGCTATCCGTGCAATTCGCACCGCTTCATCGGCGTTGCGGGCTCCGGAGGTGTTAGGTAATAAAATACAGCTCTTGGGTATATAATTTAAAACATTTTCCTGTTCCGAGTCAAAATCCACTCTCCGAAGGGCCATGGTTACCACTTGGCTCTGAGACTCCTTAATAACTTCGGGAATAATAGTTTTATTTGGAAACTTGCCCGTACCGATAAACAGCCGGTTATTCAAAGCCCGTCCACCGATTAACAAAGAGTCTTCCATATTTTAACCTCCTCCAACGAAACGCAAAACTTCCAACTGATCATTTTCTTTTAAAACCGTTAAACCATAATCCTCATGTTTTAAATGGCTGCCGTTGTAGAGCAGGATATAGGAACCAGTGTTTAAACCTTTAGTCTGTAAAAATTCCAAAACAGTAATTTCCCGCTCCAGTTTTTCTTTTTTCCCATTGACTGTAATGAACATCAGTTCCCTCCTTTCCTAAAATATAAATGCCAATTAATTTTTTTGAACAACTGCTTAAACTTGTAAAATAAAAAGCCCCATCCAGCGAGATTTGGATGCGGCTTTAACTTAACAAGTATGTCACTTCCCTACGCTGGTATGATCCAGATCAGGTTCAAGGGTTAAAAGGCTTCATCGCGCCTTTCTCTCAGCCGGGCTACCGACACCCCTAGCGGTATACTATTCAGTTGCTTATCTATATTTTATTTTGCCTTCTTAGAAAATGCAAGCTATTTTTTTCCTAAAATTGGTTTTTACCGTTCTTCCCGATCATATGCTAAACCCAATGCTCCCGGTGCTCCAACGTGCTTTTTCATAGTTTGCCTGGTTGTAATGATTAAGACAACAATCGTCAGTATATAAGGCAGCATTTTCAGGAAAAAAGCGGAAACGGATACACCTACAGCTTGCAGGCGGTATCCCATAGCATCGACACCCCCGAATATATAAGCTCCAACAAGGGCCTTAGCAGGGTCCCAGGAGGCAAAAATCACCAGGGCTACTGCAATCCAACCGCGCCCGGCTGTCATATTCTCCAACCAAGTGGGAGCATAAGCCAGGGACAAATATGCTCCGCCCAACCCGGCCAGCATGCCACCAACAATAACATATAGGTACCTTAAGAAAAACACATTTACACCCAGGGCATCGGAGGCTGCCGGATTTTCCCCGATGGCTCTTAAATTCAAGCCCGAGCGGGTTTTATAAAGATAAACCCAAAGTAGTGGCACCAAGAGATAAGTGATGTACACCAGATAATCATGACGGAAAAAAATCTCGCCTAAAACAGGGATGTTGCCTAAAAAAGGCACAATTACAGGCTTAAAAGTAGCTGGCGCAGGTACGCCAACCAGGGACTTGCCTATATAACCGCTAAACCCGGTGCCAAACAGTGTCAGCGCCAAACCGCTAACCACCTGATTAGCCCGCAAGGTGATTGATAAAAAGGCATGAACTAAAGCTAGCGCACCTCCGCTGAGAGCGGCAGCCCCTACCCCCAGCCAAGGGTTAGAAGTAGCCACAGTAGTCATGAAGCCGGTAACGGCTCCAACCAACATCATGCCCTCCACACCTAGATTAAGGACCCCTGCTCGCTCGGTCAAGATCTCTCCAAGAGCAGCAAACAAAATAGGGGTGCCAGATACAATTGCCGAAGCAAGGATTGCAATAATTATTGACTGTTCCATTTTTCTCCCCCTTATTTACCCAACTTGATCTTGTAGCGAGTAAGGACTTCTCCCCCAAGGACAAAGAACAAAATCGCGCCTTGCAACATGGAAACGGTGGCGGCAGGAAGTCCACTGCTCTGAATGGTATATCCTCCCACCAGCAATCCCCCAAATAAAAAAGAAACAACGATTACTGCCAAAGGATTCAAACGGGATAACCAGGCAATAATGATTGCAGTATAACCATACCCTGAAGAAAACCCATGTTGCAGGCGATGAGTAATTCCAGCAGTTTCAGCCATGCCTGCAAGACCCGCCAGGCTTCCGCTCAAAAACATCACCAGCAGGATGTTACGGGCGATATTCATCCCGGCATACTTGGCCACTTTGGTGCTTTCTCCGATAACACGGATCTCATAACCCCATCTGGTTTTCTGCAGAACTACATAGAGGATTGCTGCGGCCACCAGGCCAAAAACCAAACCAAAGTGCACACGAGTGGTGCCCCAGGAAGGTAAAGTAGCTGCGTCAACAAAAGGAGCGGTCAAGGGGAAATTAAAACCATTGGGGTCTTTCCATGGGCCGTACACCAGATAATCCACCCACAGGATAGCCACGTAGTTAAGCATTAGAGTTGTGATTACTTCATTAACACCCCATACCGCTTTCGGAATAGCAGGGAGTAACCCCCACAGTCCGCCGGCCAGCATACCGGCGATAACCATAGCCGGCAGCATGATGTAAGCAGGGAGGTTTGGAAAGGTTAATGCCACCCAACTGGCAGCAAAGGCACCCATATACAGCTGGCCTTCAGCCCCAATATTCCAAAGCAGCATCTTAAAAGCAATGGCCACACCCAGGCTGGTTAAAATAAGAGGTATGGCTTTGACCACGGTCTCTGACAAGCCGTACCATGAACCGAAGGCACCTTCCAGCATAACCCGGTAAATTTCTATAGGACTATGTCCGGTTAAGGACAAAAAAATGCCGCTAAAAACTAAAGCAAGTATGACAGAAACAACAGGAACTATAAGACCCAAGAGAGGTGGGGTCTGCAACCTTTTCTCAAAGCTTAGGCTGAAATTTCTTTGTTCCTTAACTGGTACTATTGAACTCAAGCGCTTACACCCCCAAGCCTTTTTGCTCCAGCCATCATCAGACCGATTTCTTCTAAATCAGCTTCTTCTATGGGCAAAACACCCATAAATTCTCCTTCGTACATCACAGCTACCCGGTCAGCTAATTTGTAGATTTCCTCCAGATCTTCAGAAATCATTAGTACGGCCGCACCCTTGTTTTTCTCCGCAATTAATAAGTCATGAATTGCATCAGTAGCGCCGATATCCAGGCCGCGCACCGGGTAAACGGCTACTACCAGTTTAGGCTGCAATGAAGTTTCCCTGGCCAAGAGCAGCTTCTGTAAATTTCCTCCCGACATCAGCTTTACAGGGCAATCAATATTTGGTATTTTAACAGCAAAATCATTAACCAACTGCTGTGCCCTATGACGAATTGCCTTGCTGTCCAGAAGCCAGCCCTTACCCAAATTCTGGCTGCGATACTCTTTTAGAATAATATTATCTACTACGGGCAAATTCGGAATAAGCCCTGTTCCGGTGCGATCTTCGGGAATAAATGCAACACCGGCATCAATAATATCCCGAACCGGCTTATTGGTTATATCTTGGCCTAATAATTTAATAGAACCTGAAGTAACATTTCTCAAACCTGTAATAACCTCGGATAATTCCCTCTGACCGTTTCCGGCAACACCGGCTATACCAAGGATTTCTCCGCTTCTTAGCTCTAGGCAAAGGTTGCTCAGCGCCTGCCGTCCCTTGTCGTTTAGTGCACAAACTCCTTGTAGTTCCAAAACCACATCTTGGCCACACGTTTTACTGACATTTTTGCGGGCTGTATTTAACTCCCTGCCTACCATTAATCTGGCCAGTTCCTGAGAGTTAGTTTCCTTTTTCAATAAACTGGCGGTAGACTTTCCTCCCCTAAGAACTGTGATCCGGTCCGCAAATTCCATAACTTCATGCATTTTGTGAGTAATAAAGATAACTGCGCAACCACTGTCGGCCATATTGCGAAGCGTCTTAAACAGTTCCCTTACTTCCTGGGGAGTAAGCACAGCAGTGGGTTCATCCAGGATTAAAATATCCGTACCCCTGTAAAGCATTTTAATGATCTCAACCCGCTGCTGCTCGCCAACGGAAAGCTGCCAGACCTTAGCTTGAGGCTCTACCCCTAATCCGAACTTCTGGGAGATAGCAGTAATGCTTTGTTCGATTTCTTTCACATTTAAGAATAGTGCACCTTTTAAACCTAAAATAACGTTTTCAGCTACTGTAAAAGGCTTAACCAAGCGAAAATGCTGGTGTACCATACCAATACCTGCGTTAATGGCATCTTTCGGCGAACGGAAAACAACTTCCTGTCCCTTAACAAAAACTTGGCCGCTGTCCGGCCTGTATAATCCGGTTAAGATACTCATCAGGGTACTTTTGCCTGCACCGTTTTCGCCCAGCAAAGCATGAATTTCACCGGGATAAGCCGTAAAATCAACCCTGTCGTTAGCTAAAGTCCCCGGAAAGGATTTGGTAATCTGCCGCATTTCAACTAAAGGACGTGTCATTTTTGCCCTCCTCAGGAAAGTGAAAGTCAGGCTGGCGGCCTAACCGCCAGCCCTGAAATAATAAGTTTACTTCGGAATAGTACCGTCTACACCTTCCACAAACCAGTCAAAGCTGAGCATTTCTGCATCAGTCATCTTCTGTCCTTCAGCAACTTTTACCTGACCGCTCTGGTCTTTAATCGGACCCCAGAATACATCAAACTCTCCATTGATGATGGCTTGTTTCTTTTCTTCAACCAATTTCTTAACATCTTCAGGGACAACGGAGTTGATTGGGGCTAAATCAACCACATTATCCGCCATACCGCCCCAGTATTGCTCATTAGTCCAGGTGCCATTTTTCACAGCTTCAACCACCTTGACGTAATATGGGCCCCAGTTCCAAATGGGTGAAGTCAAATTAGCCTTAGGAGCAAAGCTGCTCATATCGGTATTATAACCGATGGCGTATACTCCTTTTTCCTCGGCTGCCTGCTGTGGGCCAGGGGTGTCCTGATGCTGGGCAATTACATCCACACCGGCATCCAGGAGCCCTTTAGCAGCTTCTTTCTCGGCAGCAGGGTCATACCAGGTATTGGTCCAGACCACTTTAACGGTAGCGTTGGGGTTAACTGAACGCACTCCTAAAGTAAATGCGTTAATTCCCCTGATTACTTCCGGAATGGGGTGAGCGGCAACATAACCTATTTTATTAACTTTGGTCATTTTCCCGGCTATGATTCCGGAAAGATATCTGGGCTGATACATCCGGCCAAAATATGTGCCCATGTTTTCAGCGGTTTTAAAGCCGGAATTGTGCATAAATATTACATCGGGGAATTTCTTGGCTACATTGAGCATATAATCCATATAACCAAAACTGGTGGCAAAAATTATTTTGTATCCTTTTTGGGCAAGTTCAGTCATAACGCGTTCTGCATCAGCAGATTCGGGCACGTTTTCAATGTAAGTCGTCTCCACATACGGCAATTTCTCTTCCAAATACTTCCTGCCCAAATCATGGGCATAGGTCCACCCGGCATCACCAACCGGGCCGATATAAATAAAACCTACTTTAATTTTTTCTTCAGCCTTCTGCTCTGTGCCCTTGGAAGTTTTTTCAGCAGGTTTACCGGAACTGCAGCCAACCACCGTAAAAAGCAACACTACCATCAAGGCAATAAACAGCGAGTTTTTTCTAAACCAACGCATTAAGATAACCTCCCTGAAATTAGTAAATATCTTACAGAAAACCTAGATCATTTTCAGTGAGTTACCCCCCCTTTTTTTTAATTATGGCAGCTTTAAGTTTATAAGCAAAAACTTTAGGTTTCACCTCCTTAAAACAACAAACCCCATGAAAAACCATAAGTTTCACTGGGGTTTGTTGCAATTTAGGCTGAGTTTACCCTTAATATTTATTTTTTGCTTTTTTCAATAACAATAAAACCGGGAGCCGCAAAATCCAACTACAAGAATAGTCTTGCTGTCGAAATGAGCAAAAAATATCAACAGCAAAACATTCTTGTAGTCGGGCAATTTACGGTTACCTGGTAGAGACTCTCGGACCATATTACCGAGATTATACAAGATAAGTTTTCCCTGTTTTCTGCTTTTACAATTAAGTGCAATGTAGTATAAACTTCACACTTTAATTTTTTGATGTTCCAAAAGCAATCAAACTTTAACTTAACCAATTAATTGTTTTAACAACCTGCAAATCTTCTTACCTTACTTAGAAAAATTTATTCCACATTTTTTGAAAAATTCCTGCAAACACAGCAAAATATTCATAGACAATTAAAACTTATTTATCAATGTTCCCTAATCGGGTAAGCAATATTTTTAAAATGTTATATTATAATCTTAAGAAAAAAAGTCGAAAGATAACGTAAGAAAATGCTTTCATTTAAGTAAAATTCACGGTATAATTGGCTTAATATTCTTAATTTTCTAATTGGAGGTATGATTCTAAAAATGAATATTATTAGCCCCGCCGTTACAAATTGCAACTTAACCGATTTCGAAGCTTTATACAAAACATTCTCTTGGGACAGTGTATACCAAAATTTTTCCTGGCAGCAAACAGGTAAAATTAATATAGTTTATGAGGCTGTGGACCGTCACCTTCCTGCTCTCGCCAATAAGACCGCTTTTATATTTCAAGGGGAAAAAGAAAGCCAAAGCTTGACCTATCTGGATCTGAGCATGCAGACCAACCGATTTGGCAATGTCCTCAAAAAACATGGGCTAAAAAAACAAGACCGGGTATTTGTCTTTATGCCCAGACGTCTGGAAACATATATTGCTCTCCTTGGCGCTATCAAAGCCGGAGCAATTGTAGGGCCGTTGTTTGAAGCTTTTATGACGGAGGCGGTTAAAGACAGGCTTTTAGACAGCCAGGCCAAGTTCCTGGTAACCACCCCTGAGCTGCTTCCCAGAGTGCCTTTAGCAGAACTGCCTGATTTGGGCAAAATAATTGTGGTAGGCGATGATGTTATTCCTGGCACATTGAACTATTTTGCGGAAATGGCTAATGTTGAAGACACCATGGATATTGAATGGGCTGATTTTGAGGACGGTTATATCTTGCATTATACCTCCGGGTCCACGGGTAAACCAAAAGGAGTGCTGCACGCCCATCGAGCCATGGTTGGCCATTACCAAACAGGGAAATGGGTGCTGGATTTACGACCTGACGACATCTACTGGTGTACAGCAGATCCAGGTTGGGTAACAGGAACTGCTTACGGTATTTTTGCCCCCTTACTAAATGGAGTGACTTGTCTCATTCTCGGAGGCAGGTTTAATGCGCAAAGATGGTATAGTGCCATAGAACAACATAAAGTAACAGTTTGGTACAGTGCCCCTACAGCATTTAGGATGTTAATGAGCGCTGGTGAGGACGTAGCAAAGAGTTTTGATTTGAGCAGCCTACGGCATGTGCTAAGCGTTGGGGAACCCCTCAATCCTGAAGTAGTTTATTGGGGACTTCACGCCCTTGGCCAAAGGATTCACGACACATGGTGGATGACAGAAACAGGCATGCAACTCATCTGTAATCTGCCTTCCTTGCCAATTAAGCCGGGCTCTATGGGCAAGCCACTGCCTGGCATCTATGCGGCCATAATCGATGAGCATGGAAATGAACTCCCCCCAAATACCATAGGAAACCTTGCCATCAAAACACCCTGGATATCAATGATGAGTGCTATCTGGAATAATGAGCAAAAATACCAAGAGTACTTTCGAATAAAACCCTGGTATCTTTCCGGTGATGTTGCTTACAAGGATGAGGACGGGTATTTCTGGTTCCAAGGCCGCAATGACGACATTATTAACACTTCCGGAGAACGGGTGGGTCCTTTTGAAATAGAAAGCAAACTAATCGAGCATCCGGCTGTGGCGGAGGCCGGGGTTATTGGTAAACCTGATTCATTAAGGGGTGAAATAATCAAAGCTTTTATCGCCCTGCGTAAAGGCTTTATTCCTTCAGAAGAGCTGCATGAGGAAATAAAGAACTTTATTAAAACCAGCCTAGCTGCCCATATGGTTCCTAAAGAAATACAGTTTATTGAAAAACTACCCAAAACCAGAAGCGGGAAAATAATGCGCAGGGTGCTAAAAGCCATGGAGTTAGGGCTACCATTGGGCGATTTGTCAACAGCAGAAGATTGATGCATTTGATAAACAGCCCGCCTTGGATAAAAGGCGGGTCTTACTTACTTCAAATCATCCAACAGTTTTTTAAACGCAGTTGATCAAAGGCGGCAATGTCTTCTGGAGCTACTTTTTTCCCATACTTTACCATCAGCAAGTTTGCTGGGTGAGCCAGGATATCCGGGTCATCAGTGTTCACAGGATAAAAACCGCCCAGGGCAAAAAGCTTTTCTAACAGCTTTCTGTACTCCCAAATGTTCAGTTTAGTATTTTTGACATCCCAGTGCCAAAAATATTCGGTTGCAATAGCGATAAAGTACTCTAATTCAGGGTCCTCCTTGATGGCTAAAAACAGTTGCTCGGCTATCCCCTGCTTCCGGTAGGCAGGCGCTACCTCAACAGCTCCCAGTTCAATCACTTTTTTCCCTTGATAATATGAAGAAGATTCAGGCTGTTGAAAAGCAACATAACCAATTATTTTATTCTGTTCAACAGCGGCATAAAGAAAACCGGCCCCTGCTGCAAGGAGTTCTTGCAATGCTTCAAATTGTTCTTCCGAAGGTCGGAAGTTGGCTAACCCCGGATCAAATACAAAAACCCGGAATTCCTCTAAAGCGGACACCTTGGTAATTACGGGAAACACCCCCACTCTACAAGTGTCCTGGTATCTTATTATTTCGTGATTGTAAGTAAAAATCCTGTCATGTTTATGCCAATCTATTGCTGTAATGTATATTTATTTTTACTTTAGGAAAGCTAAGTTATAAAAAAACCAGGAGGCTTACCATGACTAAACAAACTGTGGACAACTTAAAAGCTGCCTTTGCAGGAGAAAGCCAGGCGCGTAATTTCTATACTTTTTGGGCTGGAATGGCACGAAAAGAAGGTTGGATCAAAATAGCAGAAGTATTTGAGGAAACAGCAAAAAATGAAAAAGAACATGCCGAAATAATTCTTAAACTTTTGAACGGTATTAATACCAGCGGCGAAAATTTAAAGGTCGCTATTGATAAGGAAAGCTACGAGTATGCCGATATGTATCCGGAATTTGAAAGAATTGCCAGGGAAGAAGGTTTTACTGAGGCCGCCAATTTTTTTAAATTGGTAGCAGAGGTCGAGAAACATCATGCTGAAAGGTTTAGACGTGTGTTAGGGCTGTTAAACGAGGAAAAACTCTTAAAAAAAGAAGCTTCGATTAAATGGAAATGCCGGGAATGCGGTTATATTGCAGAGGGCAACGAACCGCCCCATAAATGCCCACTGTGCGGTCATGATAAATCCTACTACGAACCGCTCATCGAAGAATACTAAACAATAGATACTATACATATTTAAGCAGCCAAATAAGGCTGCTTCAGCTTGTAGACGAAGCCCGCATGTATTATTTCGCTCAGGACACGCTCGCACGCCGTTAACCTTCAGCTCCGCTGCCGACGGCTGGGCGAAACAAGTCCCGCTCCATAATACATGCGGGCCGCCTCAATCAGTCTCTATAGCTTACTTATATAGCTGGCAACATAACTGAATATTAATCCAAAGCCCGCGAGACGAAGGGCTTTTCGTGGAAAATGTCTTACAAATAATGCTTTGTCGCTTATCATCTGTTTAATTAAAGCGTATCCCGCCCAAATTCCGAAAAATATGCTAGCCGACTTCAACATAGTGATTAGTAAAACCAGATTTATCCCTCCTTTATTTTCGCATAATAAAAGGCTCCCGGCAGCAAACCCGGGCCGGAAGGCTAATAAACTTAGGGACATTGCAAACATAATAAAAATCTTTTATTGAGCGGTCCATCCTCCATCTATGGTAAGTTCCGAACCTGTAACAAATAAAGATTCATCCGATGCAAGGTAAAGATCTGCATAAGCAATATCCATTGGTTTGCCTATATAACCTATAGGGTGCAGTTTTCCAACTTTGGCAAAATACTCCTCCGGAGTTAAACCTGAATCTGCAGCTTCTTTTTCAGTCAAAGCAGTGTGAACATATCCGGGATGTACGGAGTTGACACGAATTTTATAACCTTTTTCCCCGCAGTGCAATGCAGCTGATTTAGTGAGAAGTGTTACTGCGCCTTTGGAAGCACAGTATGCAAACAAACCCGCTTCCGCTACTTGACCGTCAATTGAGGATCTGTTGATTATGGAACAATTTTCTCCATTGTTTTTCATTGCTGCAATAGCATATTTGGTTCCCAAGAAAACCCCCGTTGCGTTAATTCCCATAAGCCAATTCCAATCCTCCAAAGTAGTTTCTTCTATATTTTTACCCAAAGAAATGCCCGCATTGTTTACCATAATATTTAATTTACCATATACTTACTGCAGAATACAAAAAACCAAGCACACTTGTACCAATCGGGAAAAGCACTCCGACTACTCCTAAAAAGAGTGCATACGCTTTCCAATTTGGGTAAGTATGCAGTATTGTTTTTATGGATACAAACGGAGCACCACTTCCTCCATCTGTTAATTCAGCCCAGGGTGCCATACCTGCTAAAGCAAAATAGAAAATTATATAGATGGCTCCGCAGGTCAACACCTACCCTAGAATAGCTTTTGACTGATCCTTAATGGGGAATGTGCCCTCTTCAACCATCTGGGGAACGGTTTCAAAACCAAAGTACGGGGTGATAATAAGAGCCGCTCCTATAAACCATCCGTACATGGAGCCTCCTTGCAATCCTGTCTGAAAGAATGGGGTAAAGTTTCCCCAGCTCCAGTCATGAGAGAAAACATACAATATTGCAGTAAGGAGAACACCTGGCAAGCCGGCGAACAACATAAATGTTTTAAGCACATAATATATATTCACAACGCCTTCAGGGAAAGATAAGTATATAAAGTTTTGCTGGAATAAAAGCATTATAAACAGGGATGGAGGTAAAGTGCTTGAAAAGAGTCTTGACCATTGCCGCTGCTTCAGTAATTGTTATCGTAATTATATCCTTTATAGGATGTTCAAAGCCTGCTAAAAAACCAGCTGATTACTTTCCCCTTACAAAGGGGAGCAGTTGGGAATATGAAGGAGCAGGAAATGAATTTGCTTCTTTTAAGAGAGAAGTAATCTTTACGGATCAGAAACGGGCTCAAATCAGGGAAAACAACGGTGGAACGGTAAGCACTGCAATTTTTGAGACTACGGGGAATGCAGTAAGTCGTATCTTTTTCCAAGCGGAAACTTATGACAAAGTAAATCTGCTGGACAGGCAACCTAACGATAATACAATCATCTTGCAGGCCCCTTTAAAGGAGGGTAACAAATGGGGTGAATCTGACCGCCAAAGGGAAATCGTGGATACTAATGCAGTGGTGGAAACTCCGGCAGGAAAATTTGAGAAGTGCATTAAAGTCAAAATTTCTGGTAAAAACTCCACCGTCTTCGAATATTTCAAAGAAGGAATTGGAATGGTAAAAAGAGAGTTCCATTCGGGCAATGAGCAAGTAATTTCAACATTGAGCAAATATACTATTAAATAGCATGTGAATACCGGACTATAACATTTCGTAAGTAGAATCAGGGACAGGATCACGTAAACACCTGCTGTTAACATCGTTACCAACAAATCTGTTGGTATAGAACTGAGACTGGAAACTTCTAAATGAAAAACTGGGCTGATATTGGGCTGATATAAACAATAAAGACATTGCAAAGCCATAGCGCTTAAGTATATAGGGAAAGTTATAGTAACAAAAAATGACGTTGAAATAACAACGTCACTAATGAATATCATGGTGTCGGAGGCGGGACTTGAACCCGCACGGGAAACCCATACGCCCCTCAAACGTACGCGTCTGCCAGTTCCGCCACTCCGACAATTTATCGGGTTGCTCCAGAGGGAACGAGGTAATTATAGCACAGGAAATCAGCACAATGCAAGGTTTTCTCAAAAAATTTCATGAACCCAGCTCTTCCAAATGCTCCCTTAATTCTACCAGGTGCATTTTTTCCGCTCTCAGCAGTTCATGAATAACTTTTTTTAATTCTGGGTTTTGGATTTCCTCCAGCAGCTCATGGTAAAGCAAAATAGAATCCTTTTCCGCTTGAATCCCAATAGCCAATGCCTGTTTAGTATCCTTAACTGCAAAAGAATGCTCCGCTGCGTTGGGAAAAGCAATCCTTGAGGTAAGAGCAGCAATAAAATCTCCCTGCCCTACATCAAATATAAAATCAGAGTTATCCTCTTCCAACATGCGTTTAAAAAATTTATAATGTTCTTTTTCCTCTTCCGCCAATTTGGTAAACATCTGCTTAGTTTCAGCATCTGCCGTACCGTCAGCCATAGTTAAATAAAAATTCCTGCCAAGTTCTTCCATCCGCATGGCCGCGCGTATAATATCTTTGCTACTAATCCTCGCTTTGTTCATTAAAATCACTCCCCACCATAATATTTTCTAAAGGAGGTATCAAATCGTCTGCTGTGGACTTAACACCATAATTGCCCGGCAAACCATTAAGGGCAAAAACCAGGGCTACCTGTCCCGGTGCCATGTCGATATTATCAACCGTAATTATTTTTTTTGACTGGTACAAACCCATATAGGAAGTAGTAACGTGGGTAAATTCCGTGCCGGCCACTTTCAAGCCTTTCGCCAAAAAGTAGTCGATCATCGGTAAATCCGGAAGATTAACCGAATTCTGCCGTTCTTCCTGACTCCCGCCCAGCATGATTACTATATCAAGGGAGCCACTGAAAGAACCCTGTAGACTGGCCAGCCCAGTTTCTTCCAAGAACTGTACCGTTTCAGGATCTATACCTTCTACTATAGCTTGTGCCAGAAACCCAGCCACTCTTGCGGAAAATTCACTGCTGGTGCGTGCCGGTTTTATTCCCAGTTTACTGCAAATCAGGTACCTGGAGTTGGAATCATTGAAATTGTAACTGCTGTTAATCCTAGAAACAGATACTATATTAGCGCCTGCTAATTTCAAACCATGTTCTAACCCTTCCGTGGCTGCATAGCCGTTTGTCACTACTATAGCTATATCCTGCCCTATCAACCTGTCTTTTAACACAATCGGTAAAATCTCTTGAGCAAACCGCTGATAATTATCGTTGGAGTTCTTAAAAACTGCTATTTCCTTTTGGGAAAGGCGGTTTTGTTCTCTCAGCAGTTCAAAGTCCTGTTCCAATCGGTCCACAATCAGCTTCTGTTCTTTAACAAGCACATCGTCACCAACCAAAGTTGTGCCTATTAAAATGCCTATACCTAAGGCCAAAAAAATTGCTACCAGGGAAGAAACATGAAATCGAAAATCTACCAACTATGCATCCCGCCTTTGGTTTTTATGGGTGCTAGTGATAGTATGGTACAGGAAAAGTTTGCTATGCATTTTTTTAGAATTCTGTTGATCAATCTTGAGCAAAAGCGGGGTTTTTAATGTTGACCTTTTCCAACCGGATTACTTTATATGGATCTAACTCCTGTGAAGCGAGTAAGTCGCTAAAAATAGCGTAGTTGGCAGCAACTAAAACAGTGATTATCGGCGCCTCCAACATTATAATCCTTTCCGCCTGTAGGAACGCCTCCCTTCGTTCCCTGCTTTGCAATTTTTGTGTTTGGGCAAAAAGCAGCTGTTCATCCACTGCTAAGTTACTATAGCGGGATACATTAGCAGGGCTTTCACTCATAAACATGCTGCCCAGAAACGTACCGGGATCAGGCGATTTTGCCATCCATTTCGCTAAATAAAAACCGATAGTCCCAGCTTTTAAGCCATAGTCAAGTTCCTGGTAAGAAGCCAGCGGCTGAATCCTGAGTTCAATGCCTATTTGTTTATTAAGCTGAGCTTGAATGGCCTCGGCCAGCTGTTTGTTTTTACCTTCGTTTACGTAATAGAGAACTACGGGCTTAGCCTGCTTTCCGGCCTCATCCAAGGTGTAGCCGTAAAGCCTTTTAGCCGCTTCCGGATCAAACTTGTAAGCTTGTAATGATTGACTATTGCTCAGTAACATCCGGGGTAAAAGCCCCTGGGCTGCAACAAAATTGCCCAGTTCCCCGGCCAGTTTATCCCGGTTAAGAGCGTAGCTGATGGCTTGCCGCAGACTGGAATTATTAAAGGGCGGTTTTTCTACGTTAAAACCGAGATAGACAATCTCCGCCCTTTGTTCTGTTTGCTGCAGCTTTTTTAAGGCAGGGTCTTTGCTCAGTAAAAGCTCAGGAAGCTTCTCCTCCGCTTGCAGAACATCCAAATTGCCCCGCTGCATTTCCGCCAAAGCAATGTCGCTTTCCGGCTCTATCTGAAACTCCACCCTTTTTACTGCAACCTTTTGATAGTATTGCGGAAATGCCTCCAAGACAACACTTTGCCCCACAGTCCACTCCACCAAACCATAGGGCCCTGACCCCACAATTTTAGCCGGCTGATCACTAGTCCCTGGCTTACCATAGTCCGGCCCGGTTAGATTAACTGCTTCCTGTTGCAAAACACTTGCAGCGGGAGCAGTGAGTTTAAGCAGAAATCCTTCATCAGGACCCGTTAAGGTTACCTCTAAAGTTTTATCATCAAGAGCCTGAATCCCTGATACCTCCGCAGACTTTCCTTGGAGGAATTCCTTCGCCCCTGCTATGTTGGTAAAAATTTGCTGCACCTCGGAGTCCCCCAGCCGGATGGCCCTTTCCCAGGATAATTTGAAATCGGCGGCTGTCACTTTATTCCCCGAATGGAAATAGGCCCCATCCCTAATAAAAAATCTATACTGCTTTCCGTCATCGGAAACAGTCCATTTTTCGGCCATGGCCGGCAGCAAAGTTTGAGTTTCGCTATCGTACTTGACAAGTCCTTCGTAGAGGGCGCTGCCAATCTCTATTTCCCATGGTGTTGAGAATTTAATAGGGTCCAGTGTTTTTAAATCATGGGGCAAACTTAAGGCCAGTGTTTCTTTGGCCATTACCTCTTTGTTCTTGATAATCTGATCTTCAGCCGCTTTTTTCCCGGTGCAACCTGAAGCTATGCTGAGGATAAAAACAATAATCAAAAACAGGGGTAGCAATCTCCTGAGCTTCTTCATTCATATCACCCGTTTTCCAAAACACTACTGCAATTATACCATATACAAAGTTAGGCAAAAAATAAGCCAAGATTACAAGTACATTGTAAACTCAGCTCACTGCTTTTAAACTGCCAGCAGTTATTTGATCTTTTGCAAGCGGTCCGTAGGCGTTATCCCTGGCAGCCGTCCCCGTTTGGCAATTGCCTTGCCGCCCACTTCTTTTAAATCCATGGTCATATCAATTGGCGCAGCGGCAGAAATAAAACTGCCCACCCCGAAAGCATCGGCTCCGGCTTTCACCAATAGCTCAATCTTTTCCGGGTACAGCCCTCCTGAGACAAATATCTTCACATGAGGATAACCAGCCTGATCCAAGCGGAAGCGAACTTCTCTTACCAGCTCGGGAGTGACTCCTCCACGCTCGCTGGGCGTATCAAGCCTGATGCCATCCAATGCAGGCCCTAATTTTTCCGCCAAGCGCAAAGTTTCTTCTACTTCATCTTTAAAAGTATCAACCAGCATCAGCCGCTTGGCATCCCTGGGCATAAATTTATGGTAAGCCTGGGCGACCTCCAAGGTATCACCCACAATCAAAAAGATGGCGTGGGGGACTGTCCCCGAAGGTTCTTTACCAGCCAGTTTAGCTGCCAAAATACAACTGGCTCCGTCGGCCCCCCCTACCAGGGCGGCCCTTTCCATTACCGGCGCTACGGCCGGATGGACATGTCTTGCACCAAAGCAATACATAGGCTTGTCCCCGCAAGCTGCCTTGGCAATCCTGGCGGCGGTGGCCCAACCGCTGGAGCTGGCCAACATCCCCAACAGAACTGTTTCATATAATCCGAATTGATTGTACGGGCCGCTAATGCGCATTACCACTTCTTTGGCAGTAAAACTGTCGCCTTCCTGCAAAGACCAGATCTCCACATCTTTGTCCCGTAAGAGATTCCTTACTTCGTCTACCCCGGCCAAAATCCCATCTTTCCTGGCAAATATTTCCGCTACCACTTTGGTATCAGCTTTATTTAACTTCTCCAGAATTTCGTAGGTACGAACAAAATAAATATCTGTAGTTGCTCCCTCGAGAATCTCCTGATGTTCTGCAGAATAAAACCTGCGCGCGGGATCAATTTGAAAAGTGTTTACTCTTTCTAAGCTGCTAAATTCAGGCACTCATTCCACCTCTTCTGACTATGGTGAAAACAAAATAACTTACATGATACGACATCATCTATTCGTTATTTTTTCCAGAAAACCTTTTTTTAGCTAAAAAGAAAGTAGGGAACTTTACTAATTCGCCTACTTTTTGTACAGCGCAGAGTAAACCCGGTAATCGTGCAAGACCCGGAATACAAAGTCCCTGGTCTCTTTGAAAGGTATTCGCTCTATTTCTTCCAAGCTTCCCTGCCAAATGCCTTGCGCCAGCCAATCACGAACATTGCCCCTACCGGCGTTATAAGCTGCCAGGGCTGCCGGCAAATTTCCTTTAAACTCGTGCAGCAAGTTAGCCAGATACCAGCATCCAACTGTGATGTTATAGTCAGGATCGAACAAGTCTCCCTCGCTGTACTCAATCCCCATCTGTTCAGCAGCCCACCGGGCAGTATCCGGCATAAGCTGCATCAACCCCTTGGCCCCCCTAGGTGATTCGGCAGTAATGCGAAATTTGCTTTCCACCCTAATAACGGCAACAACCAAGTTAGGATCCAGGTCAAACTCCCTGGAATGACGCAAAATGCTGTCCCGGTAAGGAAAAGGATAAAACAGCCTCCAAAACCAGGGGATAGCAATTAGAATCATGGCCACAACAATGGCCACAGTAGTCATCCAAAACATCTTTTTTATTTTGCCAGGACCTGCCATCAAACCACTCCAAATTTTCGCTACCATTTCATTCTATGTGCGTTGCTATAATTCCATAACTATAAAGCATATTTTAACCATAGTTTTTCTACCTGCTCCAATGTCTGAGCTTTAGTACCTTCCGTGTTAATCACTTCATCAGCGTAGCGCAGCTTTTCCTCCAACGGCATCTGGGCCTTGATCCTGGCCAAAGCTTGTCCACGTGATAAATTGTCCCTGGCCATTAATCTCCTAACTTGAGTCTCCAAGCTGCAAAATACAACCCAAATTTGCTCCACCAGCCGATGAGCTCCCGACTCAATCAAAAGAGGGGCATCCAGTACAATTAATTTTGTGCCCCTGTCCTGCCTATATTCCTCAATTAATTCAGCTGAGCGGTTAAGGATGCGGGGATGGGTAACATGCATAAGAAAGGCTCTAGCCTCAGAATTATTAAAAACGATTTCGGCCAGAGTCTTTCTGTTGATTTCCCCTGATTCTAAAAGTATGTTTTGACCAAAATGAGATGTGATTTCTTGCCAGGCGGGTTGACCTTGCCTGACCACTTCTCTGGCAATTTGATCTGCGTCTACGAGCTTTGCCCCTAAACTCACCAGTTTTTTGGAAACTGTGCTCTTGCCGCTGGCAATACCGCCGGTTAACCCAACTACCAGCATCCAACCACGCTCCTCTTAGATCCGCATTAAACCTAAAACAATTAAAATTATTCCCGGCAAAACAGCACCTTTTTCGCCCATTGCTTTTAGGCCCCATCTTTGACCTAGGTATAAGCCGGAAGAAACAAAAATCAATTTAAAAATACCTACAAATAAAGGAACAAGCAAAAATTTCAACCCGGCTACCGCTGCTCCAAACCCTGCACCCAGGGCATCCATGGCTAAAGCCAAACCCAGTGCCAACGACTCCTTTACACTGATAATTCCGGAGCAATCAAAATCTGCTCGGATAGGCTCCCGCAGAATTTGGACCACAATTCCCAAGGGCTGAATTTTTAAATTTAGAATAGGCTTATTCTCCGTTGCAGTGGCCTTTTCCCAACCTGTAAGCTTGTTTTTTTCCCGGCGAAGGTTAGCCAGGGACTGCAGCAAAATCCAGGTACCCACGGCAACCATGATAACCGAACCAATTTTCTCTGCGAACGCTGGTGAAATTATCCCGGCAACCAGGCTGCCAAACAACATGGAAAGTGTAATAGCCAGTGTAGAGGTCAGACAAATAATCAGTAAAGATAAACCAGGAACCTGGACTTTGCGGATACCATAGGCCAAACCCACGCCAAACCCATCCAAACTGACTGCTAAGGCAAAAATTAGAGCATGCAAAAGTTCCACGGCAGATAAGCCCCCTATCCATATTGTCTTGCGCTAATAACTACAATATGGATAGGATGCTTTTGTGTTACAAATTCTCTGCACCTATTTTTGACAATTAGGACAGTAACAGGAGCTTCTTCCTGCCACCTGCTGTTTAATTAAAGGGCGTCCACATCTATAACAAGGTTCTCCTGCCCTGCCGTAGACTTTGAGCAACTCCTGAAAATTCCCGGAGCGACCGTCGCCATCAACATAATTGCGGACTGTGGTCCCCCTGTTAGCAATCCCTAACTCCAGCATTTTGCGGATACTATAGTAAAGCTGCTCAATTTCTTCCGGAGATAAAGTGTCGGCACCCCTTTCCGGATGCAACCCCGCATCAAAAAGTATTTCATCGGCATAAATATTGCCGATACCCGCCACAAAAGCCTGATTAAGCAAAAGCTGCTTCACTTTTCCCTTTTTACCGGCCAGTTTCTTGTAGAGCTCTTCCAGGGTAAACTCTTCCCCAAGGGGTTCCGGGCCTAATTCCCGCAAACCCCTGACCTTTTTAAACTCATCCGGACGAAGTAAATACATGGTTCCAAACTGCCTAATGTCGACGTAGCGCAGCTGGTGCCCATTATCTAACGTAAATGTCAGATGGGTATGTTTAAGCAGTGGTTCCTCCTGTTTGCTATAAATAAATTGCCCTGTCATCCGCAAATGGGTTACCCAAACATAGCCGGAGGCCAGACAAAAGAGCAGGTACTTTCCACGGCGCTGCAAGTCAACTATAGTCTGTCCCTCCAGGAACCTTGCGAAAAGCTTTGGCTCTGGAATTTTTATTATTTTGGGCATGTAAATATTAACTTGACGGATAGTCCTGCCCACAAGCCTCTTTTCCAAGCTCCTGCGTACTGTTTCCACTTCCGGCAGTTCAGGCATTGGGGTTCACCTCATGCAAGCACTTCCATATCATACCAGTTTGCACCAACTTTCATGTCTACTTTTAAAGGCACTTGGAGCTCATAAGCGTTTTCCATGGCCTGTTGAATAATTGCCTGTGCCTTTTCCAACTCGTTTTTAGGAACTTCAAAAATCAACTCATCGTGTACCTGCAAAAGCATAACCGTTTTTAATCCTGCCTCTGCCAACTGCTGATGTACTTTGAGCATTGCTAATTTAATTATGTCGGCGGCGCTGCCCTGAATAGGAGTATTCATGGCGGCCCGCTCCCCAAAACCGCGGATGTTCCGGTTGGAACTGAAAATGTCTGGCAAATACCTGCGGCGATTTAAAACAGTAGTAACGTAACCCTGTTCCCTGGCATGGAAAATTACTTCTTCAATGTATTTTTTTACCCCTGGATAGCGGCTAAAATAGAGAGCGATGTATTCCTGGGCCTCTTTTCTGGAAATCCCCAAGTCGCGGCTCAAGCCAAAATCACTGATGCCGTACACAATGCCGAAATTTACCGCTTTGGCCCGGCGACGCATATCCTTTGTTACCTCATCCATAGGCACTCCGAAAACTTCGCTAGCCGTCCTGGTGTGGATATCCTGGTCCTTGATAAATGCATCTTTTAAACCCGGATCCCCGGCAATATGAGCCAAGACCCGCAGCTCAATTTGCGAATAATCGGCAGCAAGTAAAAGATGGTCCGGGGTGGAAGGAATAAAAGCTTTACGCAGGCGCCTTCCTGCCTCCAACCGGATGGGAATATTCTGCAAGTTGGGTTCCGTGCTGCTGAGCCTGCCGGTGGCTGTGATTGTTTGGTTAAAAGTTGTATGCACCTTGCCTGTCTCAGGGTTAATTAAAGCAAGCAGCCCATCAATATATGTGCTTTTTAACTTGACTAATTGCCTGTACTCCAAAATTTTAGCTACAACTTCATGCCTTTCCGCCAGTTCCTCCAATACTTCGGCGTTTGTGGAATAACCTGTTTTTGTTTTCTTCAGGGGGGGAAGGCCCAACTTTTCAAAGAGAATAACGCCGAGCTGTTTAGGTGAATTGATGTTAAACTCTTCTCCCGCCAATTCATAAATTTCCGCTGTTAAGGATTCTATCCCTTGAGCCAGTTCCTGACCCATGCTTAAGAGCTGCTCTTTGTCAAGCTTAACCCCCTGAAGCTCCATGAGTGCCAGCACTTCCTCCAAAGGCAGTTCAACATCGGTATAGAGCTTATCCATACCTGTCTCATTCAGCTTTTTATCCAGTATTGTATCTAGCTTAAAAATTACCTGGGCTGCTCTCGCCACTTCTTCTTCCGGCTGCTCAACCGGAACCAAAGGCTTATTAAGATATTCCAAACTTAAGGTCGGCAGTTCATAATTAGGCGCAGAAGGATTGAGGAGATAAGCTGCCAGCATCGTGTCACGTCCTCTTGCTTTAATTTCTACGCCACGCTTTTTGGCCAGCACCAAACAGCTCTTCAAATCATGGGTGACAAGCTGTTGCTGGTGCTTGCCAAATAAGGCAGTTAAAATTTCTCGTATTTCGCTTGCGTGCAGGGAACCACAGTTTAAACCAACGTTTCCGCCAGCCCAAGCTACGCCAATTGCTAAAATTTCAGCTTTTAGATAATCCCTTTGGTCTAAAGCGAGGTAGCAGGAAATTTTTTCGTCCTTAATGTTTTCCAGCAGTCTCAACATCTCCCGGCATTCGGACAAATATGTTACTTTTAGTTCCGCTGCTTTTGCCTCTGGTTCTGCTGCACCTACCTTCATTTCAGCCAGGACATCTTTCAACAGGCTGTTGAATTCCAATTCTTTAAAGATTTCGAGTAATGCGGAATAATCCGGCCCTTGCCAACGGAATAAATCGAATTCGATTTCCAAGGGGACAGCGCAATTAATTGTCCCCAATTCCTTGCTTAAGAGCGCCTGTTCCCGGTAAGGCTGAATTTTTTCAGCCATTTTCCGGTTGGAAAGCCCGTCCAAATTCTTTAGCAAGTTTTCTATACTGCCGAATTCCTGCACCAATTTCACTGCAGTTTTTTCTCCTATTCCCGGAATTCCGGGAATATTGTCGGACGCATCTCCCATCAGCCCTTTCACATCTCTTAGTTGCAGTGGCTCCAATCCATATTTCTCCTGGATTATAGTCCTGTCAAAAACGTCCAGGTTGCTGATGCCTTTGCGGGTGATCAGCGCCTTCGTCCGGGCAGTAACCAACTGTAAAGCATCCCGATCACCGGTCACAATCATGGTCATGAGACCTGCCTGCTCTGCCTTCCTGGCAATAGTGCCAATCAGGTCATCGGCTTCGTAACCTTCGAGTTGCACAGCGGCAATTCGGAGAGCATCAAGGATCTGCCAGATTAAAGGAAACTGAGGTTTTAATTCTTGGGGAGTTGCTTTCCGGTGCCCTTTATAAGCCTCAAACTGCTCATGCCGAAAGGTTTTGCCCTTGTCAAAGGCAACCACCACATACTCCGGTCTTTCAGCTTTTAGTATTTTTAAAAGCATGGTAGTAAAACCATAAGCAGCGTTGGTAAAAACCCCCTTACGGTTAGTTAAAAGGGGCAAGGCATAAAAGGCACGGTGAGCCAAACTATTTCCGTCTAATATGATCAGTTTGTTGTTAGATTTCATAGGCGTACTCCTTAAACCCTTTCGTTCGCAGATATTATGGCCAAAAAAAATTATCCCAACTCTTAAAAAATTCGGTGTGCAGGAAATATTTCCTGCACACCGACCGTTGCCTTAGAAAACTAGTTTTGCAGATAGATTTTTAAAACAACATTACCGCCCAGCAGTTCTTTTAAAGTTGACTGGATGTAATTTAGCTCCTGGCGGAGATTTTTTAATTCCTCTTCAGATTTAGTTTCCGTTTGCTGGTCAGGCATTCTCTGCTCGTTTTCCAGCAGCTTGATTTTTTGGGAGAGGTCCTCTTCCTTGCTCCGAAAATCAGCCACCAGCTCAGAAATATTTCGGCTGTTATTCTCTATCGAAAGCGGATAACCGTATTTTTTTAATAATTCTAGAGTTTCCGCGAGCCTTGCTTGAGGTAAACTAAGGGAAATAGAGTTGGGACCCGTATTCAGCAAGAAACCGCCCTGTGAGTACACCAGTTTTTTCAGCTCGCTCTTAACCCAGGCTGTATCCTGAACTTGTAGCTGCACATTCCAGGTAACTACCAGGCTGTCAGCTGCGCCTACCTCGGCAGTTTTAAATTCGGGAGCAGGAGCTTGTTTTGCTGTTTCCTGTCTTTCCCTGAAACTACCATTTCGGTTATTGAGGTTCTTATTTTCGGCAGGAGCATGAACAGCATTATTTTGTTGTTGAATAGTTGTACCTGGAACAAAGTCTTTGGCCATAATCTTGGCCGACTCCTCTCTGGCAGGGGCAACGGAGGCTGTAACCAGACTAGTTTGTTCCCGTTCGTCACCCGGTTCCCGGAGCTTAGTTTTTTTCACAGCGACCTTCACTTCTTCTTGTTCTTCAACTTTGGGCTCCTCTTTAGAAGTATTTTCAGCGCTGGGAGAACCGTCGGGTACAGCACTATCAAAAACTTCTCTCTCTTGCCCGCCTGGGGGGTGCAGTTCACTTTTGTTTTGTTTATCTGCCTCATCGGCAGCCTGAGTGCCTGCTGCCGATTGGAGCACCATACCGCTGTTGGGCATACTGGTAAACGGTGATAAAACATTTAAAGAAACCACAAACAATAGAATAGCTGCCGCTACGGCTCCCAAAGGAAACCACTGCCTGCTACCCATTTGTTTATACCAAGGGCGCCTGCCCTTGAAACTGCTTAGCCTGGCACAAAGCTTGGCATGAAAGTCGGCTGGAGGGTCGAGCTCCGGCAAATTGCGTATTGAGTTAATTACTTCCTGTAATTCGACCAATTCTTGACGGCATATATTGCACATGCTTAAATGCTTAGTTACGGCTAAAGCTTCAGCAGCAGCCAATTCACCGTCAATATAGGCCGAAAGCATATCTTCAATTTCCCGGCAGTTCATAATTCCACCCCCCCTTTCACCTGATTAGACGAGAGCCTTCTACAAAATGTTCCCGTTTGGCTAACAGTGTTTCTTTCATAGCTTTACGCGCCCGGTTCAGCCTGGACTTAACCGTACCTAGGGAACACTCCAATGTTTCGGCTATTTCTTCATAACTGAAACCTTGAATTTCCCGCATAACTAAAACTTCCTTATATTCCGGCGTCAAGCTGTTTAAAACTTTTTGGATCAGTTCCTGCTTCTCTTTATTTTCATAGACTATTTCCGGAGCATACGTCCAATCTTCTGCCTGCCGGTTTATTTCCCCTTCTTCGGTAAAAATGGGCGCATCCAGGGATACCAGTTGTCCTTTTTTTCTTCTGCGCAACTCATCCCGGCAAACATTAGCTACAATATGATAAATCCAGGTTTTAAATGAAGCTTCGCCCCGAAAACGTTCAATAGATTTATAAGCTTTAATCAAAGCCTCCTGGGCCAAATCACAAGCATCTTCATGACTGCCCATGAAACGGTAGGCAATTGTATATACCTGCTTTTCATATTTTAACGCTAACTTTTCAAAGGCCTCGACACTACCTGCCTGACATTTGGCAATCAACTCCACATCATCTATTTCCAAAGTCAAGGCCTCCCTTCTACGCACAGTTTATCATTAATTATGACGAATATTTTTCCCGTGAAGTTCCATCAAACCGTTTTTTTTAAATTTCGTAACTAGCTGTCGGTTTTCCTGGCAAAAGCAAACATTTTTTGCTGGAATAATCTGTAGCAATTGCTTAGTACGGATTTACAGACTTAACGAATGTCACCGGGTCTTTAAAGCCTTTAAGAAAACTCACAAAAGTGTTACAGCCGGAAAATCTTATGCATACAATAGTTATTAACTCTCACAAAGGAGGGAGCCAAAATAATGATCTCCAATGCCGAAATGACCTTGAGGTTGGTTTTGGCGCTTGTCGTAGGTATTCTGGTCGGTTTTGAAAGAACAAAAAAAAATAAGCCCGCGGGGATTAGAACACACGCCTTAGTATGCATTGGCTCGGCGGTTTTTACTTTAGTTTCGGCTTACGGCTTCCACGATTTTGCTACAATCAGATCAATGGATCCTGCCAGGATTGCAGCCCAGGTAGTAAGTGGTATAGGCTTTTTAGGTGCAGGCATAATTTGGAAAGAAGGATATAACATCCGTGGGCTTACCACTGCAGCAAATATCTGGATTACTGCAGGCTTAGGAATGGCGCTTGGTTCGGGATTGTACTACCCGGTTTTTGTCAGCGTAATCTTGATTTATGTAGCCTTAAAAATTAATGATGTACTGAAGAAATTCGGCATCATTGACTATGATTGCAAGGAATAATTGGCTTAAACACTGCCAAGTTTTTATTTTGGCCAAAGTTTAGTAGGCCAGAGAACGCCATGGCCGGGATTTGTAAACATAAGTTCCGGCTTTTATACTTAATTCATCAGCTACTTTTTGGGCCTTAACCAAGATTTCTTCTTCATTTACATTCAATATCCGGCCCTGTTCCAGCAGAATTTCTCCATTCACTATGACCGTTTCCACATTGTTCTGATTAGAGGAGTAAACCAGAGTGGACACTGGATGGTGCATAGGTACAGCTTTAACGCCGGATAAAGGATTAAAAATGAACATGTCTGCTTTTTTGCCAATTTCCAACGAACCGATTTCCTCTTCCAGTCCCAATGCCCGGGCCCCATCAATCGTAGCCATTTCCAAAACTTTCTCAGCCGTGACGATGGTAGGATCCAGATGATGCACTTTGTGCAGTAAGGCAGCCAGCTTCAATACTTCCAACATATCATTGGAGTTGTTGCTTGCAGCGCCGTCGGTAGCCAGACCTACGGTTACCCCGCTTTCCAGCAGCCGTGGAACCGGAGCCACTCCCGAAGATAAATACATGTTGCTGACAGGGTTATGGGAAACTTTAGCGTCAAAATATTTGGCCATGCGAATGTCATGGGGAGTCAAATGGACGCAATGCACCATCAGTACATTCGGACCTAATACGCCTAATCTTTCCATAACCTCCATATCCCACCTGCCATGAAGCTTCCGGGAAGCGTCCCTGTCAAAAGGCGTTTCTGAAATATGTACCGTGATCCCCACTTTATAGGTTTCAGCTAATCGCTTGCTCATTAAAAGGGATTCTTCAGTGCTCAACCAAACGGCTGCCGGAGCTATCCAAATTTGTATTTTCCCATCGTTGGTATTATGATACTTTTCAATTAAACGGCAGCAGTCTTTTTCAATGAAGGAGGTTTCTTCCATCAAGGCTTCAGGAGTACCGAACTCCAGCCCGTTATCCATATATCCTCTGCCTAATATTCCTCTGATACCGGTAGTTTTAAAGGCTTCAATTACTGCGTCTGATAATTCGGGCATAGGATGGGCATGCATATAATCTAGGACTGTGGTGGTTCCACTGTGGAGGCCTTCCAGGCACCCTAACAGAGCACCATAATAAGCCTCTTCAGGAGTGAGTTTAGCAGCGCTGGGAAACATAACTTGGACCAGCCAATCGGATAAAACCCGGTCATCTCCAAGTCCTTTGAGCAGACTCTGAAACAAGTGGTTATGAGTGTTGATTAGGCCGGGAAAAACTGCTTTCCCTGCTGCGTTAATCGTTTTTTTAACCTGAGGATATTTCTCTTTAATGATGCTGCTTTCCCCGAGATCAATAATTCTTCCATTGTTTATAGCTACAGCGCCTTCTTTAATGATTTCTCTCTTTTTGTTAACAGTTACAATAGTACCACCACAGATTAGCAGCTCAATCATCTAATCACCTCATCAGTATGAAATACAGCCTCTCCCAAACAATAAGTCAGGATTAGGAGAGGCTTTTGTTTCAATTCATACAGCTCCGCTATTCTTAAAGAGACTGCAACTGGCCGTAAAAAGTTTCTAAACTGCGCTCCAGTTCTAAATAAGCTTGGTAATATCGTTGGTAAAGGGCCGCGTTGTCAGGATTAGGCCGGATAATTTCTTGGACCGGTAGCCACTCCTCCTGAATGGTCTGAAAACTGGGAAGCAAACCTAAGGAAAAACCGGCAAAGTAAGCTATACCAAGTGCCGCTCCCCCTTTCGCCTGATACTCCACCGGAAAATCCAAAACATCGCTGATAATTTGCCGCCAGAGGGCGCTCTTAGCACCTCCCCCTGCAATCACGATGCGTTTTGCCTTAGCTCTAACCGGTTCAAAACCTTGCTTTAAACCAAAGGCAATACTCTCCAACAAGGAGCGGTAAAAATGATGGCGGCTGTGGTTGGGGGTGACTCCGCAAATAACACCTTTAGCCAGAGGGTTTGGCGCTGGAGCCCTTCTCCCCATAAAATGGGGAAGAGTGATTAGCTTCCCCGATCCTGGGGGTATAGCCGCCGCTTTCTCGTCTAGAGAAGCATAATCAAACCCCGGGGGAGCCATTTCATTCTTAAACCACTGCAATGCTTGACCGCAAGAAAGTACGTTGGCCCCAAATTCTACGGCTCCACCTTTGTCGCTGATATGAACAGTGGCAGCCAGTTGTTCCAATTCCCGGTTACACATGATCTGCGTACCTGCCGTACCTAAGTAAATCATCATCTCTCCCGGATGAATTACACCATTGCCTAGAAGCGACGTATAAGAATCGCCCGTTCCGGCTATTACTGGGATACCTGCAACCAATCCTGTTTGTTTTGCAGCCTCCGGTGTTACCTCACCGATAATAGCGGTGGCCGGGTAAGCAGGGGGCAATAATTCTTCATTTACACCTAATGAGCGGCATTTTTCTGTCTCCCAGCTGCCTGTTTCGCTTGCAAAAATTCCTCCAAAAATATTAGCCGTATCTACATCACAGCTAAACCGACCGGTTAATTTAAATACTAAATAGCTATGGGGGTTTAAAATGGAAATAGTATCGCGGTAGTTTGCCGGTTCATTTCTTTTATACCAAAGCAGCTTAGGAAGAACTTGTTCCAAAGTAATCGGTTCTTTTAAAAGTTTATTGACTTCCTGCAGCTCGTTAATCGCCCGGTTATCAGAATAAAGAATAGCATTTCTAACCGCTTTTCCATCCTGGCCCACCGGACAGAGGGTAGGCACTAGGCCGGTTATTCCTATCCCCGCTATTTGTTGGGGCGCTATACCGGAAAAGCTGAGCATTTCTTTAACTATCGCCTTAAAATCACCCCACCAGTTATTTTCCGCATCATGTTCTGCGCCGCCGGGGACAGGACACAAGATAATATGCTCACGCTGAGCTTTCGCCGCAATTTTACCATCACAATCCACCAGAATACCTTTGGAACTGAGGGAACCAACATCAAATCCAAGCAAATATTTTTTCATCAACATCACCTGCCTGGGGAACCCAGTTATTTAAAACAGCAAAACAACACGGTAAGTATCAGGTGATAAGGCCCTTTCAAAAGCATATTCCACTTTCTCAAAGGGAATCCGTTCAGAAATCAAATCCTTCACATTTACTAACCCCTGGGATAAAAGGGCAGCTGCTTCCCTAAAGCTTTCTTTAGTATGTTTAATGGCTCCGGTAATCACAATTTCATCGTAATGAACATCGTTAGGGTTAATACTGATAGGAGCGGCAGGGTGGATAGAGCCGTACAGCACGATGGTCCCACCTTTCGCCAACAGCCTGATCCCCTGCTCTACAGCAGAAGTACCTCCGGCAGTAAAAAATACAGCTTCAGCCCCTCTGCCCTGAGTAAGGCTTTTTACTTCTTTTTCCAGCCCTTCATCAAACGGGTTAAATACGTAGTCAGCTCCGCTCTCCAAAGCTTTCTTTCTTCTGGCCGCATCGGGTTCACTTACTATAACCCTGGTTCCCTGTAATTTCGCCAGTTTCACGTGCAATAAACCCATAATACCAGCGCCCAGGACCACAGCTGTATCCCCAAATTTGAGATTGGCCTTTTGAATGCTGCGTATGACACAGGCCAGCGGCTCCGCTACCGTGCCTAAAGCATAATCTAAGTCGGAGGCAACTTTATAAACTTCATAACCCTTAGCTACCATGTATTCGCTAAAACCTCCGGGACCCCAGAAATCCCCTGGTTCTGATTTTTCGCCGGCATTGATGCACAGATGGTCCATGCCCTTACGACAAAAATGGCATTCGCCGCAACGAGTAAGGCTGGCTACAACTACTACATCGCCCGGTTTTACATCATTTGCTACTCGGGCACCAACTTTTTCGATGACGCCGCAGATCTCATGCCCTCCAAGAAAAGGGTATGCCTGCTGAACACCTTTATAAAACCTTTGTTCAAAGGTGCAAATACCGCAAGCTTTTACTTTAACTAAGACCTCATTGGGTTTGATTTCTGGAACTGCTGTTTCCCTAATTTCTATGCTTTTTGGTGCAGTTATTACCGCTTGTTTCATTTACTTTGCCCCCTAGCTTAACCACGTAAAATAGCCATAGCATCATCAACTGTTTTATTTTCGTGAACTATAATAGCCAAAGCTTTAGTCATCTTGGTAGGATCTTCATAGCCCCAGATATTTCTCCCGATAGCTACACCTGCGGCACCTGCGTCTATAGCTTCTTTAATTGAAGCTAAAAATGCTTGATAATCGTTGGTCTTGGAGCCGCCTAAAACCACCACAGGTACGAAGCAGTCTTGAACTACTCTTTCAAAACCCGGCTTGTAAATGGTTTTAATCATGTCAGCACCTAATTCGCAAGCAATCCGGGAGGCTAGGCTGATATTTTCCAAGGTCCTAATTTCCGGGTCACTGTCAAATCCACCGGGGGAAGGTTCGGCAATAACCGGAATGCCCCAACGGCTGCATTCAGCAGCAATTTTAGCTAGGTTAGGGTGAGTGATTTCCTCTACACCTGTTCCAGGACCGGCATTAATAATAACTGCATCAGCAGCGACTTCCAAGGCCTGTTCCACGCCGTAAATAAGAGTGCTGGCGTGGCCTTGCCCCAATAAAGAGGGGGATAAGTCCATTCTTAAAATCAGTCCTAATCCTGCCAATTCCTTAGCAAATTTTTTAGCAACTCCATAGTTGACGATTACCGCATCGGCTCCGCCGGCTTTTACTTTGCTGATTGTTTCGCCGGGATCCACCAGTCCGTGGGGTGCGCCAGCGTTGCTGCCGTGGTCCATGGCTACAATTAGAGTGCGTCCGTCTGCTTTTAATAAGTTATTCATTCTGCGAATCTTAGTCATTTTTACTCCTCCTTATTGTGTCGTTATCTTTCATCTCTTACATAAGGGACGCCTTGGGATCTAGGAGCAATAGAAGGTCCTACGAAGAAAATTAAAGTCAGTAAAGTCACCAGATAAGGCAACATTAAAAACAAATGGTGAGGCAGGGGTGAACCCATTGCCTGCAGCCGAAGTTGAAATGCATCGGCTGTGCCGAAAAGCAAACACGCTAGAAAAGTTCCAATTGGGTTGAATTTGCCGAAAATAATAGCCGCAAAGGCAATAAAACCTCGACCGGCCGTCATATTATCCAGAAAAGAGTTCAACCCGCCGATAGACAAACTGGCCCCGCCCAAAGCTGCCATAATGCCGCTAAAGGTTACGCAGATGTAGCGCACTGCATAAACGTTTACCCCTAAGGTATCAGCAGCCCGTGGATGCTCACCTACTGAACGAATGTTCAGACCCCAATTGGTATAAAACATTATATAATGAGTTACAGGCACCATTAAAAATGCAAGATAGACCAACCAAATGTGCTCAAAGAACACAGAACCTATAACAGGTATTTTGCTTAGTATAGGTATGGCAATTGGCTCCAAGCCCGGGGACTCCAGCTGGCTGGTGGTAACCCCAAATAGGGTCCTGAACAAACTGCTGGTTACCCCTAAGGCGAAGACGTTAATGCCTACAGCCATGACCACTTGGTCACAACGCAGCGTAACGGTCATCAAAGCATGAAACAGCCCCATCAAAGCTCCAATGATGATAGCAGCTATAATACCTGCTGCTGCACTGCCCGAAGAATAACTAATGTAATAACCCGTAAAGGCTCCGACCAGCATCATCCCTTCCAGGCTGATGTTTAAAACGCCGGTTTTTTCGGAGTAAATACCTCCCATGGCGGCCAGTAACAAAGGTGTGGTCATTCTTATACTGGCAATTAGAAAATCAGCCGACCCTACTACTGCTAACAGATCCGAGAGCACGGGAGACCGACCTCCTCTTTCTATTATTTGCCAATGTCTTGATCGCTGCAGTTCCTGCCACGCCCAGAACAGCTAAGGCCTGAATCATATATACAATGGATACCGGAACTCCCAAAGCAATCTGCATAGAATTAGCTCCATTGCGCAAGGCTCCAAAGAAGAAAGCAGCCAACAGAGTGCCAACCGGGTGTAATCCGCCCAGTAATGCAATCGCAATAGCATCAAAGCCATAACCGACCATAAAGTTTTCCAACAGGCGGTGCTGGACTCCCAGTATTTCCGTAGTCCCCGCCAGGCTGGCCAGTGCACCGCTGACTATCATAGTTAAGACCATAGTTTTTTCTACGTTTACTCCACCATTTCTAGCTCCATCGGGATTGGCTCCCACAGCCCTGATTTCGTAACCCCAGGTAGTTCTCCAAAGAACAAAGTATACAAATACAGCAGCAAAGAAGACCAGGATAAAACCGGCGTGAATTCTTGTACCGGGTATGATAAAGGGCAGTTGGGCTGACTCAACTATTTTAGCGCTGCGGGGAAAGGTCTGCCCCGGCTCTTTTAAAAAATTATGCACCGCCAACCCTACAAAAATGGTGGCAATGTAGTTCATTAAAATGGTGTTAATAATCTCGTTAAATTTTCTGGTGGCCTTTAAATAACCCGGAATAGCCGCCCATAAAGCGCCCGCCGCCATCCCAAGGATGATACACAATGGCATTAGAATAAAGCCCGGCATGCCGGAAAAAGTCACGGCAAACCATGTACAGACTAAAGCCCCCATGTACAGTTGTCCTTCGGCCCCAATGTTAAACATGCCACCACGATAAGCAAAAGTAACGGCCAAACCGGCAAAAGCCAAGGGTATAAATTTAATAATAGTAAAGCTCAAACTATATCTATCGCCCAGAGCCCCTAAAAACAGTTCTTTATAGGCAGCCAGGGGATTTACATCCTGCGTCATAATCACTAGCGCGCTGACAATAAAACCGAAGAGCAGGCCAATGACAGGAGCAAAGATTGCATTGACACCCTCTTTGACAAAAGTTTGCATTGTGATTTTATTTTTTTGCATGCTTATACCAGCCCTCCTTTGCCAGACACCAGCTTGTTAGAGCCGGCCATCATCATGCCAATGATCTCTAGATCCACTTCTTCCCGGGATAAAATCCCCATAATTTCACCTTCATAAATAACTGCGATACGATCACTTAAAGAGAGTATCTCTTCCAACTCAGTGGAAATATATAATATTGCCGTTCCTTTTTCCCTTTGCTCCAGCATTTTTTTGTGGACATATTCAGTAGCTCCAATATCCAATCCTCGGGTAGGCTGGACTGCTACAAGCAGTTCCGGCTTGCGCTCCAGCTCTCTTGCCAGGATTATTTTTTGTTGGTTTCCACCAGAAAGAACTCTTGCCTCCACATTGAGGTTTGGGGTCCTAACATCATATTCTCCGGATACTTTAGTGGCGTACTGGGATATATAATTGCGGTCCAGGATATGCCCTTTAGCAAAGGGAGGAGCATAAAATTTACCTAAGATAAGATTTTCGGCTACGGAAAAATTAAGGATAAGTCCAACTTTCTGGCGATCTTCCGGGATATGAGCCACATTAAGCATTTGAATATTCCTGGGTTTGTTATTGGTAATTTCCTTGCCATTAACTAAAATCTTTCCTGCTGTTGCAGGCCGCAGCCCAGTTATAACTTCTGCCAGCTCCGTTTGCCCGTTGCCGTTGACGCCCGCTATACCCAGAATTTCTCCTGCACGCACTGTCAGGCATACATCTTTTAATGCCTTAAGCCCCTTATTATTCAGCGCCTCTACATGAGCTAATTCCAAAACAACTTTTCCTGGCTGCTGTTTTTTCTTATCAAGTTTTAAAAACACTTCCCTCCCTACCATCATGCTGGCGAGAGAGCGTTTGTCACACTTACATGTTTCCTTGGTCGCTACCACTTTACCATCGCGCAGGACCGTAGCCCTGTCGCTGATTTCCATGACCTCATCCAATTTATGAGTGATCAGAATAACCGAGTGTCCTTCAGCTTTCAATTGTTTCAATACTTTAAACAATTCCCTTACTTCATCCGGGGTTAAAACTGCAGTAGGTTCGTCTAAAATGAGCAGTTCAGCCCGACGGTACAACGCCTTAATGATTTCGACCTTTTGCTGCACACCTACTGGCAACTGCCAGATCTGGGCATTTAAATCTATTTTAAATCCATATCCGTTTGCCAATTGAGTTATATCCTGGAACACTTTTTCTTTCTCCAGAAAAATTCCTTTGCGCAAGCCCAACATGACATTTTCCAATACCGTCAAGTTATGGACCAGCATAAAATGTTGGTGGACCATGCCAATGCCTAAATTGATAGCATCCTTGATGGAATTGATCTTTACAGGTTTTCCTTTCCAGAGGATCTCTCCTGCTTCGGGCTGGTACAAACCGTATACACAGTTCATCAGAGTTGTTTTCCCAGCGCCGTTTTCTCCCAGAAGGGCATGGATTTCCCCGGAACTAATTTCTAGATTAACGCGGTCATTAGCCACTACGCCTGGAAAATGCTTGCAAATATTTTTCAACTCTAACAGGGCAGGCATATCATTCCCTCCCGGTGTTTATTAACGAGGGTGGGAGATGGTCCCCCACCCATGAATAATTAGAAACCAGTTTTGATTTGTACTGTTCCGTCGATAATGCCCTGAGCTTCTTTTTCCACTTGTTGCCTTAGCTCTTCCGGTACCTTATCATTGTATGTACCCATGTATTGAACGCCGTCCTTCAGTCCCAAATTGTATATTTTGCCTTCAAAGGTGCCGTTTTTAAGCTCCTGAGCAGCAATCAGCATCATTTTGTCCACCCGCTGCACTGCGCTGGTTAAAACGTTATCGGGAGCTAAATCATGCTGGTCGCCAGTCCAGCCTACTACTTGAATTCCTTTTTCTTTTGCAGCTTGAATGACACCCAGGTTACAAGCGTCACCGTTGGCTACAATGACATCCACACCGCTGGCGATTTGCGCTAAAGCAGCTTCTTTAGCTTTTGGTACATCCTCCCAGCTGTTGGTATAAGCCGTCACTACTTCTGCCTTAGGGTTGATTTTCTTGGTTACCTCGATAATATTATCGAATTCCGCTTTACCGGTAGGAGTATCCATGCCGGCCACGATGCCAATCTTGTTGCTTTTGGTAACCTGGGAAACGACTATGCCTACTAAATGTCCCAATTCGCCCACGTTAAATTGTAATGCAGCTAAGTTCGGAGCTGTAACTTTAGTACCTACACCCACAAATTTCGTGTCAGGAAATTCTTCAGCAATCTGGAGAAGAGTGTCACTGTATTCAAAACCGTGTCCGATAATCAAATCGTAACCTTTTCTGGCATAGTCCCGCATGATATTAGCCTGGTCAGCTTGCTGGACTTTTTCAGTAAATGCAATTTCTGCGCCTAATTCTCTTTCAATTAACTTTAAACCCTCGTAAGCAGATTGGTTCCAACCACCATCATTAACGGGTCCTGAAACTAACATAGCTACGCGCAAAGTTTTTTCCCCTGAAGTTTCGCCGGAACTACTTTGGGAACCTTCACTGCTGCTTGGTTGTTGGGATTGTCCCCCACCGCAGGCGGCCAAACTGAATACAAACACCGCAAGCATCGCTAAAACAAGAATCTTTTTAATTTTGTGCATTTTCTTTTTCTCCTCCCCAATTTAAATTTAGTGGCCAAATGTTAAAACAGACTCCTCTCCACGTTCACCTCCCCAAAAGCTCACAGCTCCACCTAATTCACAAAACGGAAGCCTAGTTCCCGTTCTGTATCCCTTTTTTAATCAGCGATGCGATTTGAGCCACCCTTCTCCCTACCCCTCTGGCAGCTTCCAAACCTATTTCATCAGGGTTAACGTGGCTAATTTTTTTATCATTTGACCAAATACAGGCTCCGGTATTCTGAAACTTCTCCCCACCGACGATAATCATGCCCTCTGTCATGCAAAAGTTGAGAATAGCTCCAATAGTCATTTCCTGCCCGCCGTTACGGGAACCGCCAACAGCCAAAGCTCCCGCTACTTTATACTCCAAAGCCCTTGGTGTTTGGTTGCAGAGTTCGTTAAAACGCATGCGAAAACGGTTAAACAATGCTGCCAGCTGAGAAGAAATATTCATATCGTACACGGGAGAACCGATAATGACCCCGTCCGCTTGAAAAAATTCATCAATTATTTGAGCCGCGTCGTCATCATAGATACACCTACCTTTGGAAAAACATGAATCGCAGTGCAAACAGGGCTTTATTTCTTTTCCCCTCAGACTGATAAATTTAGTTTCTACACCACCAATGCTTTCCGCAGCTTGCAGGGCTTTCTGAACGCAAAATTCTGTACTTCCCCTACGGGGGCTGGCACTTATCCCTAAAATTCTTATCACGTATCCTCCACCCCTATCCCTTGTGTGCTAATCTAATCCCTATTTGAAAAGCCCTCTCTAAAATTTCCCGGTTATCTTTGACAGGGTACCAATCAGTTTTAGGTACCAGAAGTTGATCTAGGTATTCAGCATTAAGATCGTTACAGAGCAGTTTAATAACTTCCACCTGTTTTTCAAAAGTTTCGGGCCCAAAACTGCCGCAAACGCTTACCATAACCAACTTCTTTCTTTCCTTGAACCGGCTGGGAAAAGACATCGTACCGTCGCCATTGTCAATTACTTCTACATAGCGATAGCAGCGATCAATAAATGTCTTGGTTTGAGCCGAAATGTCACCGTAGAAGGTAGGGGTGCCGATAACAACGCCCGCAGCTTCTTCCAATTTTTGATATACAGCTTGCATGTCATCCTCCAAGCGGCAAATTCCTTTTTTCCGGCAGTAATTGCAGTATTGACAAGGCCTGATGTTTAAATCATTTAAATATATCTTTTCTGTTTCTGCTCCTCCTGCAGAAGCACCCTGTAAAATTTGTTCTACCAATAAATCAGTATTGTGCCTTTTCCTTGGACTGCCCACTATGCCGAGAATTTTCATCTCTTTTACGCTCCTTATTTATTCCAATCCCTGAATAAGTCCACCTCAAAAGTATAGCGATCGCCGCGATACCAGATTTCCACAAACTCTACCGGAGTATCGTTCTCTAAAAAAGTAACCCTGGTAACTGATAAAAGGGGGCTATTTTTTTTGATCCCTAAAAGCTCCGCTTGTTCTTTAGAAGCTGACACTGCTTCCATTTTCTGCTTCGCCCGGTAAAGCTTTAAGTGGAACTTTTTATCAAGTATTTCGTAGAGAGAATTGTTTTCCAGATCTTCTTCCAGCAGACCCGGACAGAGCTTGACAGGAAGAAATGCTTGCTGCAATACGATAGGTTCCGCATTAGCGTAGCGGAGTCTCTTTACCCTGTAAACTTCTTCTCCGTTATTTAACTCCAGTATTTCCTGGACTCTACGGGATGGGATCTCCTTCGCATTCAACAAGACCTTAGAGGTGGGCATATAACCGCGAGCCCGCATATCTTCGGCAAAACCTGTGAGGGGAGCAAAGCTTTTTTCTACCCTTGGTTTACTTACAAAAGTACCTCGTCCATGCACACGGTACAAATAGCCTTCATTAACTAACTGGGTGACAGCATGTCTAGCTGTCATGCGGCTGATGCCATATTCTTCTGCCAGTGTGGCTTCGGAAGGAATTCGGTCATTTGGCTTTAAAGCGCCGGAAAAAATTTTATTAAGCAGGTCTTGCTTGACCTGAAAGTAGATTGGTATAGGGATTTCTTCGTTAATAACCTTTTTCATGAGTTCACTCCCCGCGGCAAATGCTTTGTATAATATAGACGTATATACGTCTATACTTAGATTGTACCACTTTTTTACCTACCGTCAATAATTTTTTGAAACTTTTATTTTTTCCTAACCCCATGGAAATCAAACTTCATTTATCTACTTTTACAAAGAAAAGTTGGTTTTATTAATAAAAGGCTACTTGTTTATTATTGAAAACTATCACTGTCAAATGTTTCTTGAAGCCAAAACTTAAAAATTTAATCAGATAGTTGCAATTGCTATATAAATATGCTATTATACTTTATGTCACTGTTTCGAGCTAAAAGAACACGAAATTATTATATTGACATGCCGAAGTGGCGGAATTGGCAGACGCACCAGACTCAAAATCTGGCGGGGCTCACCCCCCGTGTCGGTTCGACCCCGACCTTCGGCACCATAGTGAGATTAAAACTTTGAGCTTACCATGAGTTCAAAGTTTTTTTATTAAGTAGATGAAGCTGTGAATATTAGAGGAATATGTGGGGAAAACTTCCGGATGAATTTTATTTACTTTTTTATGAGTTGTACTAAAAAAATGCGTCTTGTTAAAAATATTTCTTTTATAATACAATATTGGTAGTAACATTATCAGAAATTACCAGTGTATCAAATCAAGGAAAGGATGATGATTTCATGAATGAAACAATAAATACCATTAAAAACAGAAGAAGTATTAGACAATATAAAGCAGAACAATTAACTGATTCTGAATTACAGCATATATTAGACTCCGCTCTTTATGCACCAAATGCTATGAATCAGCAAAAATGGCATTTCACTGTGATCCAAAACAAGGATATGCTTGACAGAATGGTAAAGATCATCAAAGAAAATATAATGAATTCAGGCAATGAATTTTTAATGCAAAGAGCCAGCGCCCCTGATTATCACACGTTTTACAATGCGCCTACCGTTATTTTAATTTCGGGTGACGAAAAGGCTCAATGGATTCAAATAGATTGCGGACTCGCGGCCCAAAATATTACATTAGCTGCAGAGTCATTAAACATAGGCTCATGCGTTATTACTTCCTCAGGTTTCCTATTTGCATCAGAAAAAGGTAACCAGTTTAAAAAGGAATTAGGAATTCCGGAGGGATACAGCCATATTTGCACCGTAGCACTTGGATACAAAACATCTGAAAACCCTGCTGTACCACCTAGAAATAAAGACGTAATAAATTACGTCAGGTAGAGAACAAAAGCATCTTATGCCTCTTGGCATTTAATAGGTAATACTTTTGTTCTTTCCCAGGGAACCCAATGGTTACCTGGGACGCTCCGCTGTGACCCTCCCTAATAACATAAGGGGAAACCCCCCTTAACAACCCCCACGTCCAGGAAATTTATGACAACATTAATGCTGGTATAATTTCCTGAACGAAAAGCGAAAGGTGTTTGAGGGAATTTGCCTCTAACACCTTTTTATATTGCCAAATCAAAGCATTTCCAAAGGTAACACGTTCCGTTTTAAGCCCCTATCAACTGTTACTAGGATGCAGGAAATCAAAGTTCCTGATAGAATATTTAAATAAGAGCGGCAAGGCAGGTGACACAGATGAACTTAACCCAAAGTCGATGGCTATTTTTCATAATGATTGGTACCGGACTAATCACAGGGGCTGTTTTCCCCTTTTTTGTGAGCCTTTTTGCAGTCGTTGAAGGAAATGTCACCCTATTTAAAATTTCCTGCCTTTTTGCCTGCGTAGCGGTTAGCTTGCTGCATTTTCTGCTGATTAGGATGCTAGTTAACCAGTTTAAGGAAATTGAGAAGAAGAACCTCAGTTTGTATAAAGAAATGAGTACAGATGCTTTAACAGGGGTCTTAAACCGCCGTGCCCTGGAGCAACAGTTGCTAAATATTAAAAACAGCTCACGTAAGGAGAACACAGCTATTTTATTTGTCGACATTGACAACTTCAGCGATTTCAACAATCAGTACGGCCATACTCAGGGAGATCTAGTCTTGGCTGAAATCAGCCACCTCATGTCCAGCCACCTCAGAGCAACGGATCTGATCTTCAGATATGGCGGTGAAGAATTTCTCATTCTCCTGCCTTTCACCACAAAAACCGAAGCTTACCATGTGGCAGAAAAGCTGAGAAAGTTAGTGGAAGATTCTTCCCGGGCAACTATTTCAATTGGAGTTGCCAGCTTTCCAGAGGATAGCGCAAATATTTACGAGGCCATTGATTTTGCCGACAAAGCAATGCTGGCAGCAAAAAGGTCTGGCAAAAACAGAACCAGCATTTACCAGTCCACCGGCAGGTAAAGGGATGAAATTTCTTATCTGGCAGCAAACCAGTAACTGAGGTCTGGGTGTCCCCCAGACCTCAGTTTTATTCTGTAAAAAACTTAAATTCATCTATAAGCTACTGGTACAACTTTAAACTGCGCTACATCAACTAAACCCAAATCCGTAAGCTTCAGCTCAGGAATCACAGGCAAACTCATAAATGCCAGAGTCATGAAAGGGTCATGCCCATCTTTCACTCCAAGCTCAGCAGCCAGGTGGTGGAGCTCACCTAACTTATCTCTTACTTCCGCTAAGGTCCGGTCGGACATCAGGCCACCGATGGGTAAGGGGAGAGAGCCTAGAATCATACCTTCGCAGGCTATGGCAATACCACCCTGCATTTTCACAATTTCCTCTGCCGCCAAGATAATATCGGCATCATCTTTGCCAATGGCCACGATATTGTGGGAATCATGAGCTACCGAAGAAGCTATGGCCCCTTTCTTCAGGCCGAAATTTTTAACCAGCGCCACACCCACGTTGCCCTTGCACTTATGTCGCTCCATCACCGCCATCTTCAGAATATCTTTTTCACTGCTGGTCTGATAGTACCCTTCCTGGACCGGCACTTCCTGAAGCGCTGCTCTTGTCACTATTTTGTGGGGGACTAATTCAATTACCCGGGCAGTAGGTGAATCTGCCGGGATTTGCAGTTTATCGGGTGTTAAAGGAGCCAGGTGCACAGTATTCATTACTTCCGGATATTGTTCCCCTCTTACTGCAAACAAGGCATTACCATTTTTAGCAACCAGTTTTCCCTGCTTGTAAACTGCTTCAACCTCCAACGTATCAGTGTCGAGCACCAACAGATCTGCCCGGTAGCCAGGTGCAATAGCCCCCCGACCTTTTAGACCGAAGTACTCGGCAGCATTGAGGGAAGCCATCTGTACGGCAGTTACCAGGTCGATTCCTGCCTGAACACTAAGCCTGACCAGATGGTCGATGTGCCCTTCGGTCAGGAGGTCCTGGGGATGGCGGTCATCGGTAACAAAGAGGAAACGGCGGGAGTTGTTTTTATTTACCAAGGGCAAAAGGTCCAGCAAATTCTTGGTAGCTGAACCTTCCCGCAACATGATGTACATTCCAAGGCGAAGCCTTTCGAGAGCTTCCTCCACGGTAGTACATTCGTGATCTGAAGTGATACCTGCCGCTATATAAGCCGCCAACTCCTTCCCGCTTAAACCAGGGGCATGGCCATCGATGATTTTACCCGCGCATAATCTTAACTTTTCCTGCAGCTCAGGGTCCCCACCCAGAACGCCGGGGTAGTTCATCACTTCTCCCAAACCTAACACCCTAGGATTGTCTAGGAATGGTGCTAGATCCGCAGCCAGAAGCTTGGCGCCCGAGTTTTCCAGAGCAGTGGCAGGAACACAGGAAGGCAGCATCAGGTAGACATCCAGCGGCAATCCTTCACTGGCTTGAAGCATATAGGAAATGCCGGCCGTTCCCGCCACATTGGCAATTTCATGAGGATCAACTATCACAGTGGTAGTGCCATGGGGGACCACCGCCCTGGCAAATTCCCCCGGAGAAACCATGGAGCTTTCGATGTGCACATGGCCGTCAATAAATCCAGGGCTTAAAAGTTTCCCGGCCACGTCGACTTCCTGTTCTCCTTGATAATCGCCAATGCCTACAATATAGTTTCCGGTGATTGCTACGTCAGCTTCATAAATTTCTGCAGAAAATACGTTGATTACCCGGGCATTCTTTAAAACAAGTTCCGGCTTCTTTTTTCCCCGACTGAAAGGCACCAGGTCAATCCTGTCTACCACTAGCAATCCCCCCTTTAGCTTATTACCCCAGCCCTCCTGGCGACTCGCACAATTGCTTCATTGCATTTTTCTTTTACTTCTTCCTCGTCGATCGTGGTCAAAACACGGTTGTCCAGTACGATTTGTCCATCAACAATTGTATAGAGTACATCGCTGCTTTTTGCCTGATAAACCAGCTGGGAGTATATGCTGACCTTACCCATCAGCGGGTTGGTATGGAGTCCGCTTAGATCTACAATAGCTAAGTCAGCTTTCTTGCCCACTTCCAAAGAGCCGATTTCATTTTCAAGACCCATAGCTTTAGCACCGCCGATTGTAGCCAGTTCAAAGACCTGTTCCGCCGGCATAACAGTAGGACCGTAGATAGGCTTCTGAATCAAAGCTGCCAGGCGCATTTCAACGAACTGGTCCAGATTGTTGTTGCACGGCGCACCGTCGGCTCCTATGGAGACATGAGCGCCTTTGGAAATAAGTTCGGGAATCTTAGCAATGCCCGAAGCCAGCTTCAAGTTGCTGGAAGGACAGTGAGCAATCTTAGTTCCGGATTGGACAAGAATCTCCATTTCCTGTTCATCCAACCAAATACAATGCGCCAAAACTAAGTTTGGCCCGGCTAAGCCGATTTTTTCCAGGTAAACCACATTACGCATGCCACGGTCTTGCTGAACCAGCTCAATTTCACCACGGTTTTCCGAAGCATGGGTATGCACCCTCACATTGTACTTCTGAGCCAGATCCCTAACTTCAACTAACAAGCGTTCGGTACAGGAGACTACAAAGCGAGGTGTAAAAGCGTACTGAATCCGTCCGTTACCTTTCCCATGCCATTTTTCCAACAGGTCCACACTCTCTTGAATTGAGCGGTCAGTGTCCTCCATTAAACTCTCAGGAACATCATCCCCGTAATCCATCATGCATTTTCCGGTTACAGCCCGCATGCCATTTTTAAAGATTGCCTCTAAAGCTACCTCGGTATGGTTAACGGTTTCCATATCGATAATTGCCGTTGTACCGCCTTTAAAAAGCTCCCCACACCCCAGCATTGCCGAGTAGTAAAGGGATTCGGGATCATGGCAGCCTTCCAGCGGCCAAATGCGCAGCTTCAACCAATCCAGGAGCTCCAAATCATCGGCCTGGCCTCTGAACAGAGTCTGGCAGAGGTGAACGTGGCTCTGGATTAAACCGGGAATAACCACCTTGCCTGTGGCATCAATAACCCGGTCAGCCTCTTCTCTGGTTTGACCAATCGCAACAATACGGTCACCTTCCAGCAAAATATTGCCTTGAACAATCTCGCGCTCTTGATTCATGGTAACTATAGTGGCGTTTTTGATTAATATGCTCATAATTAGCCTCCTACACGTTCAGATTGCTCCCGGAAATACTTCCCCGGGAGCAATTTTGTTTGGAAACGAATCCTTTTATTCTGCTATGCCAAATACAAAATGCAAGATAAACAATACTGTTAACACATACATTACAGGGTGAATTTCTTTAAACTTTCCGGTCATGGCCTTAATTATGGTATAGGACATGAAGCCGAAAGACAAGCCCTGAGCAATACTGAAAGTCAAAGGCATTAAAACGATAGTCAGAAAAGCGGGTAGAGCTTCAGTAAAATCATCAAATTTAATATGCACTACCTCCGCCATCATCAATACACCGACAATAATCAGAATGGGTGCGGTCGCCTGAGACGGCACCAGGAGCGCCAGGGGTGCAAAGAACAAGGATACCAGGAAGAGCAAACCTACCACTACTGCGGTCAATCCGGTTTTACCACCGGCAGCAACACCGGCAGCGCTCTCTACATACGAGGTAACTGTACTTGTACCTACCAAGGAACCTACGGTGGCACCTACGGAATCGGCTACCAGAGCCCTTTCAATCCCCGGTAAACGACCGTCTTTGTCCAGCAGTCCTGCCTTCCGGGAAACACCGATTAAGGTCCCGATATTATCGAAAAGGTCAACAATAGTTATGGAGAAAATAATGGATACTAAACCATACTTAACGGCTCCCATGATGTCAAGCTTGAGGAAAGTAGCCGCCGGGCTAGGTGGCACTAAAGTCACAATATCGCTTAATCCTGTTGGTACTTTGGTTACTCCCATGAACATGCCGATAATAGTCGTAGAAAGCATTCCGATTAACAAGGCACCTTTAACCTGTCTGGCCATTAAGAAGGCAGTTATAACCAGGCCGATAATTGCCAAGATAACACCCGGGTCCTTCATGTTGCCCAACGTAACATAGGTAGCGGGGCTTGCTACAACTATTGCTGCGTTTTTAAGTCCGATAAAAGCGATGAATAAACCGATACCAACCCCAATGGAATATTTTAAAACAGGGGGAACAGCCTCAATAATCAACTGGCGTGCTTTAGTGACCGTAAGGATAATGAAAACCATACCGGAAACAAAAACTGCTCCTAAAGCGGTCTGCCAGGAAAGGCCCATGGTCAGGACCACGGTGTACGTGAAGAAAGCATTTAAACCCATACCTGGAGCAACGGCAATAGGATAGTTTGCATACAAACCCATGAGCAAGGTGGCAAAAGCAGACACGATAGCGGTGGCCGCTAAGGCTGCGTTAAAGGGTATGCCCGTTTCACTTAAAATCTGGGGGTTTACAAAAAGAATATAGGCCATGGTAATAAAAGTAGTAAATCCGGCTAAAATTTCAGTCTTTGCTGTAGTACCCTTTTCCCTGAGCCTGAATAACCGTTCCAACAAACCTTTCTCAGCATCAGCTGCGACGTTATATGCCAATTGTGGTTTAGCCAATGTAGTCACTCCTTGTAAATTTTATAATAAGATCCTGCTTAATATAGTTGCGGTCACCTTGATACTATTAGAATACCCTTGCTTACAGTCCAGCTTCTTTAATTGCGGCTAAAACTTTCTCCGGAGTGGCAGGCAAATCGTTGATCCTGACACCTATTGCATTGTAAATAGCATTTAACACAGCAGGAGCCGTGGGCAGCATGGCCGGTTCACCAACACCTTTGGCCCCGTAGGGCCCGCTAGGTTCATGGGCTTCTACAATAACCGGCTCAATTTCCGGCATATCCAGGACTGTGGGAATTAAATAGGAACTCATGGATGGGTTGAGAATTTGCCCCTCTTTCAGTTGTACCTCTTCATATAAACTCCAACCAACTCCTTGCCCTACTCCGCCCTGTATTTGGCCCTTGACGTTTTCCGGGTTAATTGCCTTGCCGACATCATGGGCTGCTATCACCTTCAAAATCTCTACTTTTCCTGTTTCCGTATCCACTTCCACTTCTACAATCTGAGTTCCGAATGCATAAGGCCAGTAAGGTGCCCCTTGACCGTTTTCCATGCTGACTTGGGTAGCATGGGTCGTGAAGCTGGCCTCTCCAATCAGCCTTTTGCCGGCAAACCTGGCCTTAGCGCAAATTTCTTCCAAAGGAACGGTTTTTGCCGGATCTCCTTTGACCTCCAACATGCCGTTATTAACCCTTAAGCCTTCGGTTGTATTAACTCCCAGCTCTCTGGCCGCCCATTCAAGGAGCACTTGTTTGGCTTTTTGAGCAGCCAGCCTTACGGCATTGCCGGAGGTATAAGTCTGCCTGGTAGCCGCAGTAGTGCCGGAATCGGGGGTACAATCGGTATCGGCAGTGGTAACTGTAACTTTTTCTACAGGGATACTCAGTTCTTCGGCAGCAATTTGCGCCAGGATGGTGGTGGAACCTTGACCGCAGTCCACTGCTCCGGTAATAACCAAAGCGCTGCCGTCATCGTGTATTTCCACGTAGGCGGTAGATACATCAGGAAAACCGTTGCCATAACCTGTGCCATAAAAGATGCAGCCCATGCCTATTCCTCTTTTTTTCATTCCACTCACCTCCTTACACTAATTGTTCTACGTCCCAGCCAAAAGCTTTGGCTGCGGCCAGTAAGCTTTCCTTTAAACCTACGCTTGTTTCCAGCACCTGACCGGTTGCTGTAACGGAACCTTCCTCAAAAGCGTTGCGCCACCTGATTGTAAAGGGATGCAAGCCAAGTTTTTCAGCCAGCAGATCCATTTGGGCTTCATAGGCTATAGGCGGCTGAGCTGCCCCAAAGCCACGCATGGCCCCAGTAAAGGGGTTATTGGTAAAGACTGCATAGGAATCCACTTTCACGTTGGGCACTTGGTAAGGCCCGGTGGCATGGACTGCCGCTTTGCGTAAGATGTTGGGGGCCCAAGAGGCGTATGCTCCACTGTCGCCTATGATGCGTGCTTCTACGGCTGTGAGCCGGCCGTCTTTTTTCGCCCCTGTTTTATACTCCATATACATGGGGTGCCGTTTGGAGTGGGCGTGAAAGGATTCGTGCCGGTCATAAATCATCTTCACCGGTTTTTTGGTTAACCAGGTTAGCAGGGCGCAGTGGATTTGCACGGTCATATCCTCCCTGCCGCCAAAGGCTCCTCCTACGGCAGTACAAATTATTCTGACCTGGTTGACGCTTAAACCTAAAGCTCTGGCAACTTCCACCCTGTCCCAGTGGACGTACTGGGTGGCAACTCTTAGCACCAAATGGCCTCTCTCATCGATCGTACAAAGAGCCGCTTCCGGCTGGAGAAATGCATGGTCCACCATCTGGGTGGAATAGGTATTTTCTACAATAACATCGGCTTCGGCAAATCCTTTTTCCACATCGCCTTTTCTGATCGGCAGGTGGTAGAGGATGTTGCCCTTCTCCCACACTTTAGGGGCATCTTCTTGCATTGCCTCCCTAGGATCGAAAACCCCTGGCAGTTCTTCGTACTCTACTTTAATCAGTTCCAAAGCTTCGGCAGCAATTTCTTCGGTATCAGCTGCCACCAAGGCAATGGCGTCATTTACGGAACGAATACGGGAGTCTGCTAACACAGGGGCATCAGGGAAAAGCACACCATGTCCGTTATGCCCCGGCACATCTTTGGCGGTTACTACTTTACGCACCCCCGGCAGCGCCTCTGCCTTGGAAGTATCTATGCTGATAATTCGACCGCTTGCTATTTTGGTCCGCAGGGTTTTGCCGTAAAGCATGCCTGGTTCATAATAATCAGCGGGAAACTTTATCATTCCTGTTACTTTTCCCAGTCCTTCCACCCGGCGGGCTGACACACCTACTGCTTTTTTCATTTGGAATTCACCTCTTTTCCGGTAAGGCTCTCAATGGCGTCTACAATCTTGCTGTAACCGGTACAGCGGCATAGGTTTCCTGAGATAGCTGTTTTTATTTCTTCCCGGCTAGGGTTAGGATTCTTATCGAGCAGTGCTTTGGCAGCTAAAAGCATTCCGGGTGTACAAAAACCGCACTGTACAGCTCCGTAATCGAGAAATGCTGTTTGCAGCGGGTGAAGTTGCTCTAAGCTGCCCATACCTTCAATTGTCAAGATTTTTTTGTCCCTGGCCTGCAGAGCGAAAATGAGGCAGGAGTTCACGGGCTCACCGTCAATTATGACTGTGCAAGCGCCGCATTCCCCTTCGCCACAGCCCTCTTTGGTCCCTGTTAAGTGGAGGTAATCCCTGAGCAAATCAATTAGCCTGAGGTTTTGGGGAATAAGAAGGTCAACCTGCTCACCGTTTATTTCTGCGCTGAATCTGACTTTATCCATCTCCTAACCTCCTTCCCTAAACAAGTTTCAGTTTTTGCAAAGCCTGCCGCATCAGGCCTTTGATGGCTTCATTTTTCCATTTGGCAGACGGACGGTTGCCTAGTTTTTCGCTGACAACCTGGCTGGAGGCAGCTATTACTTGCTCCAGCACTTCCTTACTTGGGGACTTGCCGGCAAGCATTTCTTCCAGTCCCGTTGCCCGGAAAGGATTGGGAGCCACTGCACCTAGGGCAATCCTCGCTTCTTTGATTAAATTCTCTTCAAGGGTAATTACTGTTGCTACGCTCATCCTGGCAATAGCCAAGGCGTTTCTGCGGCCAAATTTCACAAAAGAACTTCTTGACTGTTCATCTGGCAGCAGAAACTTGATTTCGGTAATGATCTCGTCAGGAGCCAAGTTATTTTTGCCTGCTCCAGCCAAAATTTCCGGCACCGGCACCTCCCTCTTTACTTGTGCGCTTTCAACTTGTACCACGGCGCCTAAAGCCACCAGCGGCGGTACGATGTCGGCAGCCGGTGAAGCATTGGCAATATTTCCGCCGATTGTCCCCTGATTGCGAATTTGGGGTGATCCGACTACAGAAGCTGCTTCAGCTAGTACGGTAACCCGTTCTTTTAGAAGGGAGGAATTTGCCAGCCGGGTAAAAGTAACCATGCTGCCAATGCGCACCACACCGTCGTCAAAGGTGATCTGCTTTAATTCCTCCAGGCCCGAAAGGTCAACAATCCCTTTGGGTTGATACTTTTTGTTCCTGATGTCAAGCATCAGGTCAGTACCGCCGGCCAGAACTTTTAGCGGTCCTTCTGCTTGGACCAAAATTTCCAATGCTTCCCGAACGGTCTTAGGCATGTAAAAAGTGTACTGCAATGTTAATCCCCCTTTCCCTATGATCCTTTATTTAGTTGAAATAAAAACCCCACAACTAGTTTTTTATACTACTGTGGGGTTCAGGGATGTCGAATGCTGAAATGACCCTTGCTTTTAATTGTTCAAAAATGATTTAATTAAAATTTCAGATTTTCACAACAAAATAAAATAGGTAACCATAAAAATACCGACTAAAAGAATATGTTGCTTCACGAAATTTTCAAGCTACGCGAGGCAAAATATTCTTGTAGTCGGGCAATTTACGGTTACCCGGTAGAAACTCCCGGACCTTATTACCGGGAATATACAAGATGCTTTCGTATTTATTTATCAGCATACTAATAGATTAATTTAATAGTATAATAACCCGATAATTATTGCAAGATGTTAGATCTGGAAACAACTATTAACGTTTACTTGTTATTCAATGTTATTTAACATTTTTGGTTATTCGACATTTGGTTATTCGACATTTTTGTCGAAATTCCTCCATCGGCTACCTAGTTTTTTAAAATAACCTTACCAGAATAAAAAAACTGACTCAATATTTCCCAAAAAATTGCCAGCATTTATACAACTTTCCCACTGGTATATTTTTTTAGGGAGTGCTATAATTTTTATAAACATAAATTTATTATAATGCACATCGAGAACTAATCCATTCATGTGCATAGGCTGATCAATTTGCATAAATAAAAAGGAGGAACGCAAATGGATGTATTAAGGGCAGGCGAGACCGTCCATGCACCGGCAGGCAAGGGTGTTATCAACAGGATTTTACCAGTTGGTAAAGCCCTGGTTTACGAAGTGTTATGCGAAGGTCAGCTGTATTACTACAATGAAACAGAACTGACTTCAATCCAGTAGTAGACGTTCCAAAGCCGTGCAAATGCACGGCTATTTTTATTACGAGCAGCATTGTTAAATGCTTTTTTTATTGCGTAAAGCATATCCATCTAAGAGCATAATAAAACAGACCCCATGCTTTTTTACCAGCGGTACTAGGAAAATTATTATTTACGGTATTTTGGGAATACAGTATAATTTAGAAATAGAATTTCCAAGGAGGTCTCCATGAAATCATTTTTCTTTGCTCTTGTGGGAGCAGCCCTTTGGGGACTGGCCCCTATTTTAGGGAAGCTTGGTCTGGTAGCGGTGGAACCAACCCTGGCTTTATCTTTACGCACTTTCTTGATCAGTATCATCTTATTAATCTGGTTTATTTTTACGGAGCAGTGGACAAATTTAACCAACCTACCGACAAAGTCCCTGCTTTTTCTGGCAGGGGAAGGCATACTTGCGTCCTTACTAGGACATCTGGCTTATTATTACGCCTTAAAATACGGCGAAGCTTCCAGGGTATCGCCTGTCATGGCCAGCTACCCTCTGCTAACGGTTTTTCTGGCAGTATTGCTTTTGGGGGAGAAATTCAGCTGGTACAAAATTGCCGGGGCATTGCTCGTGCTAGGAGGAGTAATTTTATTGAAAAAATAATAACTAAAAAACGTCCTGAGCAAAAGGACGTTTTTTAATCACCCTATTTTGTTTTACGGTAATAATCGTAAGTCATCGGATCCGCATTCTCCAAAAGCTTACCCCCGACCACATCAGCCACAAACAACCAATGGGTCCCGCAGTCCACCACCTTATCTTTCAGCACCTGGCACTCAAGATAACCTAAGCAATCCTGCAGGAGCGGGGCTCCGGTTTTTCCGGCAGTATATTTAATACCTTTAAACTTATCAAATTCCCGTCCCGAGCGGTATCCAAAACGGCGTACCAAAGAATGGGCCTCCATACCCAAAATATTAACCGAAAAAACGCCGCTAGCCTGGATATGCTCCGCTGTGAGATTGCCTTTATTAATACCTATAGCTACCCGCATAGGTTCACTTGTAATTTGGAAAACAGTATTGCAGACTTGAGCATTGATTTTTTCCCCTTTGGGTGAGCCGACAATGTAAAGGCCGTAGGATATTTTATAGATAGCCTGCTTAGCCGCCTCCCTTTCTTCCGGAGCCAATTTATTTTCAGGCTCCGCCTCCCCGCCCGCTATTTCCTCAAAAAATTCAGGGCCTACACCACATTCCGGACATACATCCGGTGGATTATCTCCAACATGAATATAGCTGCAAATTGTACATTTCCATTTTTTCATGGACTATTCCTCCTGTAACTTTTATAGATGTATTTCGTGACAGAGGTAACTTACAACAAAATTCAAGCTCATTTCACTTTATCCTGCTATTTTACTATTTTTTTACCCTGAGCGACATAAAATCCAAGGCAATTATTTTTTTCTTGAATATAATTCTAAAACAGCAAATTCCAGAGGAAAATTTTGTAATAACAGCAGGAAATGGTCGTAACATATCGAATAATGTAGTAAAAGCTAAGACAAGAAGGAAGGGTTTATAGATGAATCAAGATATCATAAATATAAAAGGTACGCGCAACGGGTTGATCATCCTTATTAACCCTGCCTATGATTTTGAGGTGATAAAAGCTAAATTACAGGATAAAATTAGTTCGGCCAAAGGGTTTTTTGCCGGCGCAAAATTCGCCTTGCAGAGCCCTCAACAATACTCTTCTGAAGAAAGAAAACAATTAACAGAAATTTGCTGCCAAAACGGTTTGATACTCGACAAAGTAATTGAATGTAAAACGGACGGAGCAATTTGGACTGGGACAAAACTACCAAAACAAGAACATAATACGACCGACAAAGAGATTTTTTCTTCCCAAGGACTGCTTCCGGGGGAAAAAGAGCAGAACTGCCTGTTAGTTAAGCAAAACCTGCGCAACGGCCAAGTCCTCCATTACTCCGGTCACATTACTGTGTTGGGGGATGTCCATCCCGGTGCTCAAATTACCGCAGTGGGCAATATTCTGGTTATGGGCACTCTAAAAGGTATTGCGCATGCCGGCGCTAGCGGAAATCGCAAGGCAGTCATTATGGCATACAACCTGCTTCCCACCCAGTTGAGAATTGCAGACGTAATCGCCAGAGCACCGGAACAACAAAAGTATGTTGGGACTTACCCGGAAATAGCTTATCTTTCAGGCGGTCAGATAATTATAGAGGAATACAACACCAGCCGGAGCCTTTCACTTACAGGCTAGCTTTTTGCTTATTCTGTAGTCAAGAAAGCTAGTTTTGAGTTTTGAGTTTTGAGTTTTGAGTTTTGAGTGTTGAGGTTGAGTGTTTGAATTTTGCTTTTGATTTTGAAGTGAATGCTGAACCGAAATATGGGAACAGCTGGTCTTTTTGGTGTCCAATTTCGAGCACTGAGGGAGTACTAATCCCGGATTTGCTGGAAATTGCGCCGATGTGCCTATGTGAATAAAGTGAAAAAGTTACCTTTATGGTAACTTTTTGCTTGCTATCAATAAATGCAATTCTTAATTCTTAACTCAAAAATAAGCGTTCTAAACTCTTCATTCTTAACTCTTAACTCTTAACTTTTAACTCTTCACTCTTCACTCTTAACTGTCTTTACATCACTTTAGTGATGCCCTTATACACAAGACCGCGGGAAGCATCTACGGTAACGATCAGCCCCTCTTCCAACAAACGCAAGGCTCCTTCCGCACCCACAATTACCGGTATCCCTAAATTTAATCCGACGATAGCAGCGTGAGAAGTCAGCCCTCCTACCTCCGTTATTACTGCCGCAGCCTTTTCCATGGCGGGCACATAATCCCGGTCAGTGGCTCTGGCTACCATTACGTCCCCTGCATTGATTTTGGCCAGCGCCTCTTTTGCGCTCAGGCAGATCTGCACCTTGCCACTGGCTGAATTACGTCCAATGCCCTGACCTTTTACTACTGCTTCACCAACGATATGTACTTTAAGCAGGTTAGTAGTCCCGGGAATACCCGCGGGAACTCCTGCAGTGACTACAACTAAATCCCCTAATTTAATTTCTCCCTTGTCTATTGCCATCTCAACAGAGGTGTTGATCATTTCGTCGGTACCTACCGTTTGGGGAATCTCCAGCGCAACAACCCCCCAAACAAGGCTTAGCTTGCGCATAACCGCCCTGTTGGAAGCAGTGGCTATAATGGGAGCTTTGGGACGATATTTGGCAACCATTCTAGCTGTTGAACCGGAAGCTGTAGGAGTAATAATGGCTGCTGCTCCCAATTCCATAGCAATGTTTACTGTAGCATGACCTATAGAATCGGTAACTGTTTTCGGGGCTTTAATGTCTTTTCCCCTGGCAAAGCGGCTATAATCCAATGCCTCTTCTGCTCTCTCCGCTATCCGGGCCATGGTTTGAACCGCTTCTACCGGGTATTTCCCCGCCGCAGATTCGCCTGACAGCATCACCGCATCGGAGCCGTCAAAAATGGCGTTAGCTACATCATTAGCCTCCGCCCTGGTAGGCCTTGGATTACGTACCATGGAGTCAAGCATCTGCGTAGCGGTAATCACAGGTTTTCCTGCCTGGTTGCATTTTGCAATAATGCTCTTTTGGACTATAGGTACTTCCTCGGCAGGAATTTCAACCCCTAAGTCCCCCCGGGCAACCATAATACCATCAGAGACCTGCAAAATTTCGTCAATATTATTGACTGCGGCCCTGTTTTCGATTTTGGAGATAATCTGCATGTCCGAACCGTGTTCTTCCAAAATCTTACGGATTTCCAGTACATCGCCGGCAGAACGGATAAACGAAGGCGCAATAAAATCCAAGCCATGTTTGATGCCGAATTTGATGTCTTCCAGATCCTTTTCTGTTAAAACAGCTAAACTTATATTAACTCCCGGTACATTTACTCCTTTCCGGGAAGAGATCTCACCGCTGTTTAAAATTCTGCAGCGAATTGAATCCTCAGTAGATTGTAAAACCTCAAGGGCAATTAGTCCATCATCAATTAGTATGCGGTCGCCTGTTTGCACATCCTTAGGCAAACCGGGATAATTAATGCTAATTATATCCTCATTTCCTAACACCGGACGAATTGTCAGTGTCAATTCCCGGCCTTCCTGTAAATTTAGTTTGGGCTCAGCCAAATCCCCGATTCTTATTTCAGGCCCTTTGGTATCAAGCATTATACCAATATTGTAATTCAGCTCAACAGCAGCTTGCCTGATTGCCTTGATTCTGGCTTCATGTTCCTGATGGTTTCCATGGGAAAAATTAAGACGCGCCACGTTCATTCCTGCTTGCATCATCTTTTTCAGCGTCTCAATACTTTCGCTAGCTGGTCCAATAGTACAAACTATTTTTGTATGTCGCATCTTTTCCCTCCTAAATCGAGAGCATGCCGGCTAATTGGTAAACATCAGCATCAATTGCTTTCTTTAGAGACAAAGCCCATTCAATTTCATGGCTGACTATGGTGTTATTTACAATTCCGACCATATGATTGCTTACACCTTCCAGCAGCAATTCCACTGCTTTGGCTCCCATTCTGCTGGCCAACATCCGGTCAAAAGCAGTAGGTGTTCCGCCTCTCTGGATATGGCCTAAAATGGTTACTCGAGTATCCAGGCCTGTCCGCTCCTCAATTTCTTTACTTACCTCCAGCGCACTGCCTACACCCTCAGCAACCAGGATAATACTGTGTAGTTTACCACGATCTCTACCACGAAGGATCTTTTCGCTAACTTCAGCAAAATTGGGTGCATATTCGGGGATCAAGATTGACTCAGCCCCGCCGGCTATTCCTGCTGCCAGAGCAATTTGCCCTGAATTTCTACCCATAACTTCTACTAAAAATACCCGTTCGTGGGAAGTGGCGGTATCACGCAGCTTATTAATAGCATCTACTACAGTATTTACAGCAGTATCAAAGCCAATGGTAAAATCAGTACAAGGAATGTCATTGTCTATAGTTCCAGGAACTCCCACCACTTTAATTCCGTGCTCATGTAAAGTGACAGCTCCCCGGAATGAACCATCGCCTCCGATTACTACCAAACCGTCAATGCCCCTGTGTTGGAGCATTTTAACCGCTTGGGTGCGCCCTTCAGGCGTCATAAATTCCTGGGATCGGGCTGTAAGCAAAATCGTGCCGCCGCGATGGATAATATCGCCTACTGAACTAATAGATAACTCTTTAAATTCTCCGTAAATAAGGCCTGCATAGCCACGTAATATTCCAACTACCTCCAACCCATGAAAAATGGCGGTTCGAACAACAGCCCGGATAGCTGCATTCATGCCAGGAGCATCCCCGCCGCTGGTGAGAACCCCTATACGTTTCATTATTTTGCCTCCTAACCAGAAAGAGCTTCGCTAATTATTTCGTGGGCTTCCTCCGCCTCTGACTCGGGGACTAAAATCTCAAAAGCACCAGCATCTCCCACCTGCGGTGAACCCGCCGCCCGAATCTGAACAAGTAATCCTTCGGAAGTTAAGGTAGCTTTGAGGTTTTCCGCTATATTACGATTAGAGGCTATGTAAACTACAGTCCACATGTTTCACATGTCCCCCTTTTCACCATATTAGATCTTTCTTTTGAGATCTTTTGACTTCGCTATTTATTCTCCTGCACTAATAACCCCGAGTTTTGTAAAAATTTGCGCCTTGCCACGAATTTTTATGGCTGATGTGTGTTCAGTAAATTGGGCGAGCATAACCTCACCTTTGTCAAGTTTCTCAGAATGATGAAATTTAGTATCCTTTCCGCGGGTCAAACCAATCAAAGTAACTCCGTTTTCCAAAGCCTTTACTACTATGTAATCACCGGATAAAAAAACATTTTCCATATCATTCACTCCCTTAAAATATGCTTCCTATAAAAAATCATGTATTACGCGCTATTTCAACTCTTTTGGAATTTTTGTTTCAAAGCTTTTTCAACTTCAGAAGGAACAAGGCCGGTAACACATCCCCCAAGCGCAGCTACTTGTTTAATTATGCTGGAACTAATGAAAGAATATTCACTGGCAGTTGTCAAAAAAATTGTTTCAGCCTGCGCGTGCAATTTTTTATTCATCATGGAAATTTGAAACTCATATTCAAAATCGGAAACTGCCCTAAGTCCCCTTACTACAGCGCAAGCTCCTTTAGCTTTTACGTAATCCATTAAAAGTCCCGAAAAAGTTTCCACGCGGGCATTAGGTATATTAATAATAACCTGCCGCAGCATGTCCGCCCGTTCCTGCAAAGAAAACAGGTTGGTTTTGTATGTTTCTTCGGCTACTGCCACTATTACCTCATCAAATAAAGTAGCCGCCCTTTCTAAAATATCTAAATGTCCATTTGTGACCGGGTCAAAAGTCCCCGGATAAATTGCAATACGCAAGATAACCATCCCTTTATATACTTATCTGTAAAGCTAATTCAACCTTGGGGAAAATATTCCTGCTGCTTGGTTTAATTTTTTATTGCGCAGAATAAAACATGGCACCTGCAAAGGTACCCCATTTTTTCTTATTCCGCCTTATAGCCTTTTACTGAAATTTCACCCCATTTCACCTACTTTCCTCACGCATATTTTTACCAGTAATTAGCTACTTATCCCGGAAAATATAAAAAAACCGGCCTTGCATCAAGCCGGTCCTGTTGATTTGCGGGAAAGCAGTGAATCAGTAGTGGCGTGGGCCAATTTCGCACATGCGGCAGCTGTGATCCCTGCAACTATATCGTCTAAAAAAGTATTTACCTTATTTACTTTGTTATCATTTAGAATTCCTATCACACCTGGTTTGATTTTATCCAAATAACCAAAGCTGGTAATGCCGATACTGCCGTAAATGTTGGTGATTCCGTAAGCGAGTACTTCATCCAAACCATACAGCGGCTCGTCGGTAGCAATTATAGTCTGCAACGGTTCCGGCAGCAGTCCTTCTTCCGCCATTTTGTCGAGCGCTATGCCGGTTAAAACCGCATATTGTACATCCCGCTTTTTAAATACCTGCTGCACAGCTTCCAAGCAATCGTGTAACTCAAGTTTAGGGTTATATGGTTTTTGCAATTCCAAAACAATTCTAGCTATATCTTGCAGTTCAACACCTCTCAGGCGTAACTCTTCAGCTATTAACTCCATTTCTACCACTCCTTTCAAACGGCGTGTTATCATAGTATGCACCGCCTGCTAGAGTGTTAATCTAACAGCCCCTGTACCGCAAATCTTTTCTATTTTTTGCTTGAGGGTAGGAGTGGGTTCCACCCAGTAACCCTCTTCCAGCTTTAGCATTCTTTTGCTGGCGGGGAAATAAAGGTTGACCGGGGTTTTTCCCGGATTCGCCAGGAGCACCTCTTTCAATTTATTTAAAATCTCTGTCCCTGTTTCCCGGAGAATTATATTTACCGCTTTATAAATCGGCACCCCGGGCTGCAATAAAGTTACGGTTTCAGCAAAAACCTTCCGCTCATCTTCGTTAACACTAAGCCTACCTGAGAGAAAGATAACCTTATCAGCCTCCAGAAAAGACATTACGCGCAAGTAGTTCTTAGGGAAGACCAGTACTTCGATAGAGCCGCTGGTATCCTCCAGGGTAAAATAGGCCATGGCTTCACCTTTTTTGGTTACTGTCCTTTTAAAGGCGGTAATTATTCCCCCTAGCTTAACACTGGCACCGTCTGGAACTTCTGCCAAATCTCCTATCTGGTGGCTGACCAGCCCGGATAACATGGACTGGTATTCCTCTAAAGGGTGACCGCTGACATAAAAGCCCAGAATCTCCTTTTCCATGGCCAGAATATCCTGCTTGGAATATTCTTTTAAATCCGGTTCAACCGCAATTTGCGGTAGTTCAATGCTGCCACAGTCAAAAAGGGAAATTTGTCCAAGCCTCTTGTCTTCCTGCACCCGCTGTCCGTTTTCGATGGCACTGTCCAGCATATACAACAGCCTGGAGCGGTATTTACCCAGCGAACTGAATGCCCCGCAGCGGATCAGGCTTTCTAACACTCTCCTGTTAACATGACGGAGATCAACCCGCTGGCAGAAATCCTCCAGGGAAGTAAATGGTCCGTTCTTTCTGGCCTCTAAAATAGCCTGAATGGCACCGGTCCCTACGTTTTTAACCGCCGCCAAACCAAAGCGTATCTTTCCTTGGGAAGCGGTGAAGTCGATTAAACTTTCGTTGACATCGGGAGGCAATACTTCTATGTTGATTCTCCGGCATTCTTCAATATAGGCCGTGACCTTGTCAGTATTACCCATAACACTTGTAAGCAGAGCTGCCATAAACTCCACTGGATAATGGGCTTTTAAATAGGCAGTCTGGTAAGCCAGTAAGGCATAAGCAGCGCTGTGGGATTTGTTAAAACCATACCCGGCAAAATAAGCCATCAAATCAAAAATCTCCCCGGCCACTTCTGCCTCTACGCCTCTTTGCACCGCACCCCGCAAGAAATTCTCCCTTTGCGCGGCAATAATCTCCGGTTTTTTCTTACCCATTGCCCTGCGCAAAAGATCAGCCTGCCCCAAAGTAAATCCTGCCAGTTCACTGGCAATCCGCATCACCTGCTCCTGGTAGAGAATCACTCCATAAGTATCTTGCAATATTGGTTCTAATTTCGGGTGCAGGTACGTAACCGGAACTTCCCCGTGTTTCCTGGCGATAAAATCCTCTACCATGCCGCTGCCCAAAGGGCCCGGGCGGTATAAAGCCACCAGGGCGATAATATCTTCAAACCTTTCAGGCCTTAAATTCTTTAAAATCGCCTTCATCCCGGAGCTTTCCAACTGGAAAACACCGGTGGAATCCCCCCGACTGAGCATCTCGTAAGTGGCAGGATCATCCAGCGGTAAGTCTTGCATGTTTATCTTCAGCCCATGGTTTTCCTCAATGATTTCCATTGCTTTCCCGATGACTGTAAGTGTTCTTAGTCCCAATACGTCCATTTTCAAAAGGCCGATCTCTTCTACAGTCTGCATTGGAAACTGAGTAACAATGCCATCCTCACCGGCCTTTTGTACCGGCAGGTAATTGACTAATTCCTCTTTGGCAATCACCACGCCGGCGGCATGGGTTGAAGCATGCCTGGGCATTCCCTCAATTGCCTGAGCTATCTGTACAAGGCGGTTATACCTTTCATCGTTGGCACAAATTGCCTTTAAGTCGGGACTAATTTCCAGGGCCCTCTCCAAGGTTATTCCCAATTCACCCGGAACCAGTTTGGCTATTTTATCAACTTCGGCCAAGGGCACATTCATTGCCCTGCCTGCATCGCGCACTGCCGCTTTGGCAGCCATGGTTCCAAAGGTGATGATCTGGGCCACGTGGTCGCTGCCGTATTTGTTGATGAGGTACTCGATCACCTCACCCCTGCGTTCAAAGCAAAAGTCCGTATCTATATCGGGCATGGTAACCCGTTCAGGGTTTAAAAATCTTTCAAAAAGCAGGTCATACTTTAAAGGATCGATATCGGTAATCCCCAAGGTATAAGCTACCAGGCTGCCTGCTGCTGAGCCCCGGCCAGGCCCGACATAAATCCCCTTGCTCCTGGCATAATGGATCATATCCCAGACAATTAAAAAGTAACCGGAGTAACCCATCTGTTTAATAATACCCAGCTCATACTGCAAGCGTTGTATAATCTCCTCAGTGGGTTCCCGATACCTGCGCTTGAGACCTGCCTGGCACAATTCTTCCAAATAACTATCAACCGTATGGCCTTCAGGTACAGTATAATTGGGCAAAATAAGCTCTCCGAAAGAAAACTCCACCTGGCAGCGCCTGGCTATTTGCACCGTGTTCCATAAAGCCTCCGGGACATGTCCAAAAAGCAGGTGCATCTCCGCTGCACTTTTCAGATAAAATTCATTAGTAGGAAAACGCATCCGGTCAGGGTCAGCCAGGGTTTTCCCCGTTTGGATGCACAGCAGGATATCGTGAATTTCAGCTTCGCTCTTTTCTATGTAATGCACATCGTTAGTTGCTACTACCGGTATAGCCAACCGCTTGCTTAACGCCAGCAAATGCTGGTTGACCTCCCTTTGCTCAGGAATTCCGTGGTCCTGCAGCTCCAGATAAAAGTTATCAGGTCCGAAAATATCACGGTAGTCTTGCGCTACCCGGGCAGCTTCTTCAAACTGCCTGTTTAAAACCAGCTCAGGTATCTCCCCGGCCAGGCAGGCGCTTAAAGCGATTATGCCTTGACTATGCATTGCCAAGAGTTCCTTGTCCACCCGAGGTTTATAATAAAAGCCTTCAGTAAAAGCCCGGGAAACCAGTTTTAAAATATTTCGGTAGCCTGTCAAATTTTCGGCCAGCAAAACCAAATGATGCTGGTTATCGTCAACTTGGGGCCTTTTATCAAAACGGCTATGCGGGGCCACGTAGACCTCACAACCGATCAGAGGTTTAATGCCGTTCTTCTGACACGCTTTATAAAAGTCGATGGCGCCGTACATCACGCCATGGTCAGTTATAGCCAGGGCTTCCATACCAAGTCCCTTGGCTTTGGCAGCAATCTTATCTATCCGTCCAGCTCCGTCTAAAAGGCTGTATTCGGTGTGGACATGCAAGTGCACAAAACCGCTGTCATTGCCATGACTGCTTGCTGAATCGACTTGATTTATAGCCATGCGCTATTCTAGAACCCCCTTTCGTTAGCTTCTAAGCTTTGTTAAGGTATTCTTAGCAATTCCTGCTTGATTACTATTGTTCCATTGTTAAAGTATACTTTCATTATACACCAATGTAAAATAACAAGTGTACAGGCAGGATTCCAAAAGAAAACCTTTGCCATCTTGAACTTTTCCATATACTATATTCTTGAAAGGAGGTGGAAATTTTGCCAATCATTACCTTTGACGGTCCAAAACTCACCCGTGAGCAAAAGGCGAATTTAGTAAAAGAATTTACAAAAATAGCAAGTCAAGTTACCCAAATTCCCGAGCAAGCTTTTGTAACCTTAATCAGGGAGATGGAACCGGATAACGTTGGTTCCGGGGGACAGTTGTTATCGGATAAACAAAAATAACAGAAAAGCCGCTCTTATCTTGAGTGTAAAAGATAAAAGCGGCTTTTCAAAAGTTCTAGACCTGGTTGGAATTACGGCTTCTGGAAGCAGGTTCGTCCTGAATTTCTTTTGACCCGTCTTGTGATACAATATCGGCATACTGTTCCAAATGAGGCTGTCCTTCAATCGTGGACATATAACCGGAACCGATTTTTCCTTCTATAAACTGATCCCTTTCCGGGTGGCCCGAATTCCCTGAGGCATCAATTTTTTCATTTTTTTGCCTGGGGGACATATTAACCCTCCTTTCCCTTGAAATTATTTTCCACTGGTTATTACCTATTTTTAGAGAACTTTTTTAAGTTGGCTTTTTTACGTAACTTCTACGCACAAATAGTTGCCAGACAACTTTATTGACCGTAACGCAGCCGTCTGTTCATCAGGCCGCCAATCCTTCCACTTTCAGCAGCGCTAAGTCCCGCCCAGCCAACTGCTTTTACCTTATCCAAAAGACCGATTTCCTCGGCAATTTCTAATTTCAGTTCCTCCAACGGATCGTACTTTTTTTCCTTCTTTTTCGATGGTTTGACGTCTTCTATTTTTTTCACAGCAGACACAAATAACACCTCCCTTGGGTAGTATTACCGAAAAGAGGTGCAGTTATTTAACGACTAAATTTAAAACTAGCTCATTTCAGCAGAGATTTGCTTAACCAGCTCCTGTACAAAAGGGCCCATATCACCGCTGGCATACGCTTTCATGGTACCGGCAGCCACTCCCCGGACAGCGGCGGGATATAATTCTTGAGGCAGGCCTAGTTTTTCCATCTCATTCTTAATCCGTAAGGCTGCCCTGATACCTTCTGTGGCACCAAGCACATTCAATTTAGCCACAATTTCTTCGGAGCCAAAAACCACTTTACCCATAGAACCAAATAATTCTGCAACTTCGGAAGCCAGAGCTTCATTTGGAGCATCAATAACTATGGTAGGATTCTCTCCAGCCAAAATTTCCTTAGCATGACCAACAAATTTAACAGAAACAACCTGCTCCTTGGTCCCCAAAACATCTATTATCACTTCTTTCGGGCAGCTGGTGGCAATATTTATAAGCAGTGTACCCGGTCGAATAAAAGCTTTTAGGTTTGCAGTAGCTTTCGCCATAATTGAAGTAGGTAAAGCCAAAATAACCATTCTAGCTGCACTTAATTCTTCTAATTCAGCCGCACGACCCCCAACCTCTTTAGCCAGTTCTCGGGCCTTTTCCTGTTCCACATCGTTCACTAATATTTCAGCTTTACCGGATAACCGCACCGCCAAAGCCTGTCCCATACGCCCTGCTCCCATGATCCCGATTATTTTTGACATTTTCTCACCCCGTAATGTGTGTGTTTATGACTTTTACTATTATAACCTATCTCCTAGAAAAGCGTATCTATAAAAGCGGGGCTGGATATAGTGTAATAATCCGGGTGGCCCAGTACAATTACTGTTATACACCCTTTGTTCTTACACGCTTTTAATCCTTCTTGAATTAACTGTGACCCAATACATCTCCCTTGATATTCAGGTTTTACAGCTACTGGAGCTAAAGCAATTAATATGTGTTTTTGTTTTTCATTCTCTATAGTGATCTTGCTAAGCATGATCTGACCTGGAATTTGATTGCTCTCGCCTGCTTCCAATTACGGCCCGGTATTTAGTCGTGATTCCCTTATAACTAGTTTACTTTCGTTATTCCTTCCAAAAGCAATTTCATTTGCTTCGTCAATTTCTTTGAAACCTTCTGTTCTTTCTCTTCGTATGAAAGCCATACTAATTAATGTTCCTCAAATAATATAGGTCTGGCTTTAGCTTAGCAAACAGTCAATTGCTGAAATAAAACGGCAATTTTTCAGTGATAAATTCGTGTCCTTCTTTGTCTGTAACAGACGCATATAATAAATATCCTTGATTAAATTTAAAAGTTTCTTGTTCTTTACTTTTAAACAAATTGCCTTCATATTGCCATCCATCTTTTGGATTTTTATCTATGTAGAATACATACGGCTCGCCCTCCGAATAAAGATACATGATCATAAATTTAACTGTTTGCGCATTTGTATAGCCGTTCAACCTTATGCGCAGATTTCCTCTGGCTAAGTAACACCAGTCGTTTTCTATTTCAGGTTCTGGAATTATAGAAAATGTACTTAAAACATCTTTAACATCTCTAAAGAGTAACCTACTTTGAGCCGATGTCATGCGTTTCTCTATGTCCTCTTTTTCTTTATTTATTTTGTTTAGTTGGTTCTGTAGTTCATTATTTCTACTTTCAAGCTCAATAATCTTGCTCTTTAATTTATTAAGCTCGCTATTCAATCTGTCATTTTCGGATAATAGATTATCATTTCTTAATTGAGTGTTTTCATTTTCTCCTTTGTCAAAAGCATATGTGCTACATCCACTAAGTACAAACATAATTATTACTAAAAATATTGCAGTCATCTTTACCTTCATGATAATCTCACTTTCCTTCTAGAATTCATTTTAATGCCCCCCTATTTCATATACGTAGTGTTAATTAATTTACACCAAAATAGATTCTAAAGTCTTATATATCGGGGGTTTCAAGTTTTTTTACAATAAAAAACAATAACACCCCCGTTTTTGGTATAATTGAGTCGTTCAAAACAACAATCCACCAAAAGGAGAGTGTTATTGTTGAACTCAATTATACCATTTTTGATACTATACAATCAATTTTTACTTAAACAAATTCGCCAGTTACTTTTGTTTATCGTTAAAAATATTCCCTTAAAAACTCCTAAACAGGATATCACCAGCCCGAAGTATCGTAAGCTTACTGTGGACAGGCTCCCCATTATTAAACAGCCTGAAAAACTTGACTACAAGCAGCTGCTTAACGATTACAAGTCTAAGCATGGTAAAGAGCTTAAACCTGTTAAGTCCCGTGGGAAAAACCCTGTTTCTCCCGATGTTGTTTGCCACCGTTGCGGCGCCCCTCATACATACCTCTACGACAATACAGGAGGCCGTGGTCAGCTTTTATGCAAAGTCTGCGGGCTAAGGTTCAACAAAGATAAGAAGGACTTTAAAATCGGTGCACTTACTTGCCCTTATTGTGGCAGAATCCTTGAGAAAAAGAAGGAGCGCAAGCAATTTAATATCCACAAGTGTACGAACAAGAAATGTCCTTTTTATCTTCAGTCCCTTAAAAACCTTTCTCCGGAAGACCTGGAAGAATACAAGAAAGATAAGCATAAATTTAAGCTACACTACATCTACCGCGAGTTCACTGTCGACTTTTTTAAGGTCGATTTAAACAGTATGCCTAAAGGATCAGTCAATTTTACTTTTCGTCACTTTTCTCCTCACATTCTTGGTCTTTGCCTGACCTATCTTGTAAACCTTGGGCTGTCCACACGGGCTACTTCCAGGGCCCTTTGGGAGATCCACGGCGTTAAAATCTCTCATGTTATGGTCAGTAAATATGCCAAAACTGCTGCCGCTTTGGTTAAACCTTACGTTGATAATTTTGATTACAAACCCACAAACTACCTGGCTGCTGATGAAACCTACGTTAAGGTCAGAGGCATCAAGCATTATGTCTGGTTTATTATGGATGCACTCAAAAAATCTATCTTGGGCTATTGTGTATCTGATACAAGGGATGTAGGTCCTTGTATCCTGGCTATGCGTATGGCTTTTGCTAAGTTTAAAGATTTCCCCGCTCAAGCCCTAAAGTTTGTTGCTGATGGCTACTCTGCCTACAAGCTTGCACAGCAGCAGTTCATGCTTAAAGACATGGATTTTAACCTTACGCAGGTATTCGGACTCACCAATGATGATCCTGTTTCGGAAGAATATCGCTGGCTTAAGCAAATTATTGAACGCCTTAACAGGACCTTTAAATTCTCCTATCAGGTGACAAACGGCTATGGTAGTGGGGAAGGCTCAAATACCCATGTGTCACTTTTTGTAGCCTATTACAACTTCCTGCGCCCACACTCCTATACTTACTGGCAGCCACTAAACTCTATTCCGGAACTTGAGTCTATCCCAAACATGCCTGCTAAATGGCAGAAGCTTATTGAATTATCACAGCAGCTTATCCTGTCACAGCAAACACCATAGAACAGGCGGTAGCACCCTTAATCCTTCAACCTCTTATCTGCCCTTAAACATGCGGTTCAAAGACTGTCAAATGCCTTTCTTCGAAGGCAATGACCTCTTGACAGGCTTTGAATCCGCATTGTTATGCTCTTCATAGAGGTTGGAGGTGTTTTGTTTTACTGTTCTTCTGGGCTATCTCGTTTTTCAGGTGACATTTTGGGTTTAGTCTGTCCCATATACTCCTTAAACTGCATTTTTCATAAGTTAGTTAACACTATCTTCATATAACGTTTTGGATTGCCGACACCGCTAAGCCTTAAGATGAAACTCGGGCTCTTGATGTATCTTAGCAGGAGCGAAACTGGCGCGCGGCGTTATCTATTTTATACTATCAATAATTATTTTTTCTAAATCGTTAGCTCCCTTTTTAACGAATTTGAGCCAAAATTTCTTTTCATCATTCGGAAAAGTTTTGGCGGAATAAATAATTGAGCGTTTTAACCAAGGGTCTAGAGCCGCATAATTATCTTTGAATGTTCGCAACCAAGCTGATGCTTTGGCTTCAATTGCGGCCATTACTATCTTACGTTTTGCAATAGATTCAACTTTATCAAAACATTGAATGAGAATATCAATATTATTTAAATCCTTAATCCTCGAAAACAAGCTTAGTATAATAACTTGTAAATACTCATTCTTTCAGTAGTTCCTGAATATATCGTAGCATCCTATCGTCGGTCGGAATCTGTTTCATTTTTGCTACTCGTTCCGGTGATGTGAAATCCCTCTAGAACATATGATATATATTTCCTCTTTCTGCATTTTTCGGAAATTTCCTTCCTTATTATGTCGGTTATGGAAATTATGCCCGCTAAGTATTGCCAGCAACAAACATAAACAAACCCCAATAGCAACACTACCGGGGTTAAAAAACATTTTTTTCGTGATGGTAATAAACGCCTAGGGATCCAAACGCCCCATGGTTGCCTCTATAATCATACCATACTATACTCAAAGGAACTGATAATTATTCCTCCACTAAATGTCTTAGGCTTTTGACATTGCCGGAGGAGTAAAAACGGTATTCTGACTAGGCACCTGTTACTCAGTTCAGGTAAATAGCCATTTTTGAGCAAAAAAAAATCAAGGATAATAATCCTTGAAATGTAAATGGTCGGGATGACAGGATTTGAACCTGCGACCTCACGGTCCCGAACCGTGCGCTCTACCAAGCTGAGCCACATCCCGGAAAAATAACTGCATAGTCCATTATAACGACCTACAGTTAAAAAGTCAACAACATCAACCTATTGTGTGAAGGTGTAGGCAGCACCCAACCTACTAAAAAAGGAGCGTTGTTATGTAAAAATCGCTATGCGCAAATCGAAGAAGCGTAACTTACTTTAAGTTTCGTTACGCCCTCTTTACTATTATAATTCTTTATTCTGTATTCTGTGTTTAAATTTTTGCTGCAATCCTTAAAAGAACATCCCCCGGACAAAGCGGAATAGCCACGAACAAACATTTGTAGGGAGTATCGTATCATGTCGATTTTCAGAAAACAACAACCATTAAAGTTATATTTTTCTCCCAGACAGCCGTTCGCAGGGTCGGAGGCAGCAGGGATATTCCAGTCAACCCGCGAATTATAAGTGCCATAAATATAGATCCAAGCGAAGCCATCGCCAAAAAAATCAATTGAGAAACGATTTGTATTATAGATTAACAGTTGTTTCCCTGGAAGTGCCTCCCCTGCGTGAAAGATTAAAAGATTTTCATCAAGAAGAAGGTGTCAACGTGGAATTTCCAAAAATAGTTAAAATAAGACAAAAATTTTCCGGACCGGTAATCGGCGATGTGGCCACTGAACTGGCAAAAATCTCAAGGCCGCTTATCGAGCAGCGGGTCACTCCCGGCATGAAAATTGCAATAGCTGTAGGCAGCAGAGGCATCGCCAATATTGCCCTCATGGTTAAAGCCCTCTGTGCAACACTTTCAGCTGCCCAGGCCTATCCCTTTATTATACCCGCAATGGGAAGTCATGGAGGCGCAACTGCCGACGGCCAAAAAAAAGTTTTGGCAACCCTGGGAATTACTGAAGAATCAATAGGTCATCCCATAGTATCGTCTATGGAAACAGTCATAGCGGGACATACTCCTCAAGGAGTACCTGTCCACTTGGACCGGGAAGCTTCTCAGGCCGATGGCATAGTGTTAATCAACCGCATCAAAGCCCATACCGATTTCAAAGGCGACTGGGAAAGCGGCTTGCTGAAACAGATGACTGTGGGATTGGGAAAACACAAAGGCTGTACCTTAATGCATACCCACGGCCTGCGGGAAACGATTCCTGAGGCTGCCCAAGTCATCTTGCAATCAGGAAAAATACTCTTCGGCATTGCTATCTTAGAAAACGCCAGGGAAGAAACAGCAGAATTAGTTGCTGTGTTGCCGGATGAAATGCTGGAAAAAGAAAAAACGCTGCTGCTTAGAGCCAAACAACTCATGGCCAAACTGCCTTTTAATGAGCTTGATGTATTAGTTGTTGACCAGATTGGCAAATTCTTCAGTGGCACAGGTATGGATACCAACGTGATTGGACGGATAATGGTACCCGGTGAACCCGAACCAGCCTCCCCAAAAATAAAAAGAATAGTAGCTTTGGACTTAGCTCACGATTCCTACGGCAATGCCCTGGGGATTGGTTTAGCAGACCTTACCACAAAAAAATTGGTAGAGAAAATAGATTTTCAGGCCATGTTTGCCAATTTAATCCCCACCGGCTACCTGGAACGGGGAAAAATACCGGTTACTTTGGAAAATGACCGCGAAGCAGTAGCCACAGCCCTTAAAACTATTGGCCCCACTCCCCCAGGCCAGGCCAGGTTGGTGAGAATTAAGAACACCTTGCACTTGGAGGAGATGTATATTTCTGAAGCTTTACTACCGGCAGCAACCCAAAATCCCTCTTTGGAGATTGTGGGGCAACTAGTGCCTATGACTTTTAATGCGTCCGGCGATTGGATTTACGAGGAGGAAAGATCATGAGATTAATGCACACCAGTCTGCCTGAATTTAAATTAAAAATGCAAGGAGCAGTAGTCAAGGAGTCACCCAATAAAAAGCTGGAAATCAAGGGTCTGGAAAACTTAAATGCTGCCAAGATGCAGTCTCTCCGCACCGGGCGCATCGAACATGCTGTTGAAGAATTAGCCGCCCTGAAAGAGGTGGACAAAGTCGAAGTGGTAGTTATGCCCAGGGTGCCCGAAACCATGCATACCGTTATCGTCAAGGGCTATACCAAAGACAAAACACCTGTAAAAGCTATCTTGGAAGTCATAAATATCATTCACCCTACTGAAGAAGTTGAGTTGGAAGGTTTTTCGCAAGTAGATGACCGCCGCCCCAGAATCGGGGGGCATTAAAAGGAGGCTGCGTTGTGGCTAAACTGTTGTTTAGATTTATTAAACAAGGCACCGGAGCCAAGCACGGAGCCCCTATCCATATAGCTCTTGTGAATAAAGATGATGTTGTTAGTTCCGGCCTTAACACGCTGGAAGCAATAGAAGTTATAGCAAGACACATTAACGGACCCGTAGCAATAAATATTTTTGACATGAATGCTGTCACCACTACTTCCGACGGCATTGCCGTTGAAGGTGCTATAATAACCATGGCTGCAGGGGATATAGGCAAAGTCCATCTTGAGTTTGGCGTTTTACACATGGCAGAAATAGAGGTTACACCTGAACTGGTGGAGACAGAGCCTCACCTAAAGCAAATAATTAAATATTATCCCCACAGGAAACTGTTCCGGGGCCCTGACCCGGCAAAAAAACTCATTCCGGTACATAACGCGGTAATGACGGGCAAGGCAATAAACAATAATTCTGCCACTGAAATCATGAACGCGGTTACTATGGAAGAAATGCTATTACCTATTCTTGGTCAATTACAAATAATGAATGACGGAGATGTCTTATTAGGTATTACTGGGGAAGTTGTGTCGGTAGGGATTGGCATGACTGTGGCCGAGAAATTCGGCAGGGTATTTCCCTTCCCTACCTTCTATCCTGGAGAAACTGCCCATAAATCAGGGGAGTACGCTAAGACTTTAAAAGCCCATATTCCCTGCATTGTAGCTCCGAAAGAAGTACTGGCCAAGTACATCATTATGGCCTTGGAGGCCGGTATGGTCCCCGGTTTGCATTTGGGCTGTTCCCCCGCTGTTTTAGCTGTAGCCAGCGCCTTAGGAACTGAAATTGCTTTTGACAACATCACTCCTGAGGCCCGGATAGAGTTAGAAAGTGTCGGGATTGACTTGACAGCACTAACCGCGAAAAATACCCTCCTTACCAGAGAGGAGGTAATAGCAAAAGCTGACCAGATCATACCCGGAGTGGTTAACCCTCAAAGGGTAGCCGCCAGTGAAATTGTTGAAAAAATATCTATAAAACTGTAATTAAATGGTGGTATATATGGCAAATAACCGGATTGTTGCCTTTGTAGACAAAACAATTGTTAAAATAACCGGTATCGAGGTCAAGGGCCTTAAACCACAGGACGTGGAAGCAGCTCTTACCCAATTCTTGGGCAGCCCCGTTCGGCTTATCGGCGTAACCGGTGACTCTTTGCAGATGGATGTTTACGGAATAGATCCGGAAAGAATTCTGCGGGATGAAACCGGAATCATTAAAACTATATCCGCCGTGCCTGGTTTAACTGCTGCTGACGTGGCAGCCATTGTCAGGAATGAAAAAGCCCGTGAAGTATCGCTGGAGGATTTACAGCACGGGTCAGGACTTAGTTGCCCTAAAGAGAGGTGGTTAGCACGGGATGCTAAAGAAAGCAGTAATAATTCCCACCGGTGATGAGATTTTTGAGGGAATAGTAATAGATACAAATTCTCCTGCTTTAATGGGGCTGTTGCTGGAATATTTTCCAGCGATAGAGGTGAAAAGGAAACGGCCTACGCCAGATAGAGCCGGTGCGATCCAAGATGCTGTATCCGAGGCCGTAAAAAGCGATGCAGACCTGGTTTTAATCACCGGGGGTTCTGGCGGCGGTCAAAAATATGACCCTTCCCTGGCCAGGGACTGTACCCACAGCGCCATTTTAAAGATGGTGCCGCAGGCTGCCAGCAAAGAAATATACGGCTTGAATGGCCATTTATGGTCTAAACTGGTTGTAGGGAGAATAAATAACACCCTGATCATCACTTTGCCTGGCCCTACTGTTGAAGCCTTGGCAGGAGGCAGGGCTGCCGTGGAGGCTATTAGACAAAACATGTCAGAAGAACAAATTGTCGCAGCCGTGGCAGAAGCTGTATTAATGCAATTCCCAAAGGGCGGTGAAATCCGATGATGCTGGGCGTATTAACTATCTCCGACAGTGTTCCGCTAAAACAAAGGGAAGATAAATCGGGACAATACATTATTGAAAAGTTGGGGCATTTTTTTCACGGCTACAAATATCTGGTAGCTACAGACGATGTAGAAGATATCCAAGGAAAAGTTGAATTGCTTTTAAAGGAATCTGATTTCATTGTAACCAACGGCGGCACTGGGATTATGCCCAGGGATAATACACCGGAAACATTAGCAGGATATTTAGATAAACGGATAGGCCCCTTGGAAGAGGCAATTAAATTGGCAATGGTTTTAAAAAATGGCCCCCTTTCTGCCCTCTCCCGACCGGTGGCAGGAATAAAAAATGGCAAGTATGTAATTGCCTTGCCGGGAAGAACTGCTGACGTAGCAGCAGCTCTGGAAGAAGTTGTAAAGCCTTTTTTCGTAAATCACCTTTTTATTGATAAAATTAATGTTAAGGGTGCAGTTCAGGAGGTCTTGGGTCAGACTCATGAATAAGTTGCAAGGCGTTATGGTTTCCGGTATCACCGCTCAGGGTTTTAAATGGCTGGCACCAGTAATTTTTTGTGGCAATAGAGATAAGGTAATTTCGGTTGTTCAACATAAAGTCAATCACCTGTTTCTAACAACAAAGGCACAAAAGGATCCTTATGCCATTGACTATAGTCTCGCCCAAACTGTCCAGGGACTGCCCGTAAACATTAGAGCCCTTGGAATTTCTATATCCATACCTGAGGCAGCAGGCCCCTCCGGAGGAATTATTGGCAACCCGCACCTCGCACCCCGGTCAGCAGAAGGTATAAGTGAAAATATTGGCTCTGGCCTCTCCCTGGCAGCCCTTCCAGGCGGTCCGGGTTTAATTATTACAGGTACTGCCAGGCAAGCTGCAAAAGCCTTGTCCGGAATTAAGCCTGGTTCGGGAGGAAAACAGATAATTAAAGAAATTCATAATAGGATAACCGGACTGGATATACCATTAGCAATTGCCGTTACAGATGGCATAGCCACTGCCGGTGGAGCCGGCCTTTTAATAATGGAAAACAATTATTGGATAGAATCCTTATAAATAAAACCCCTTGTTGAAAATTAATGCATTAATTAGCTTCTGGAATTCGTTCAACAGCATTATGGATTATCTTACGGATTTTCAGCATTAATATTCAGCATTTAAAAGGTCTGTCTTAATTGTGCTGTAATAAAGAGCTTTTTGTTGCTCGGCAGATAACCCTCTTGAATTTTTCACACTTTCCAAAATCTCGCCAAAGAGGCTTTCCAGTTCCGTTTTTTCTAGTCCTTTTGCCAACTGTGCAGCATTACCAAGCAGCTTAATTCCTAGGGATATGTTTCCTGCTTTTGTCCTATTTAGTGCCTTTTCCACCAGAGCATGGATGCTTTGCTGTTTAACATAAGCAAGCATTTCGGGATTTATATTTCTTATCAAAGCTTCATTTCTCGAATAGGAAACACGAATACTGCGTAAGGGTGTTTCATTCTTGGAGCCGGTTAGTGGATCCCTGTAGATTAGCTTGTACTTACCCAGCGTGTAAATTACTTCGTAAGTGCGCGGCGGTAAGAGAATTTGAAATAAAAAGCATTCCTTGGAATTGGCTACTAATGAACCTAACTTAAAATTATATGTACCGGATTCATGCTCAACCCTGCAAATATGCGGATAGAACCTGGTAAATTTTTTAATCTCCATCCCTTCTACCAGATTAAATTGCAAAATAACATCCGTAGCGTATGTATTGGACATATCCTCATACTCTTGAACAATTCTTTCAGGTATTAGGTCAATTTCATCGTATGGAATGTAGACAGGGTCATGTTTCCAGTCCAGTTCATCCAGCAAGTGCATATTCCATTTACCGCCCACACCAATGCACCTCATCTGAATTCCGTGCTTGTTAAAAAATTTTCCTAAATCCTTGCATTTATATTCCGGTTCGGTGGATTCGCCCCCGGTAAGTAAAATAATTCGTTTAAGATTTGACCCAAAACTTTGAACTAAAGTATTGTAGGCGGCTTGCATACCTGAAAAGATCACAGTTGTAGGTCCCACATCTATGTAGGAAATTTGTTTAATCTTGTCTTTGATCTGTTTTTTACTTTTAATTTTGGATAGCGCAAAAACTTCTACTGCCTTTGAGCCAAACGCAACTAAGCAAATGCGGTCCTCCGGCTTCAACGCATTGACTGTTTGCTCTACTGCTTTGCGCAATATTTTAACCATATTTTTAGCTATGCCTGTCAAAGAAAGATCGATAACCAGGACAAGATCTATATTTGGTTGCATCCAATTGCTTAAAGGAGGCGTTACAGTTTCCAGCAGGCAATAATTGCTTATCGGTTTAGTCCCTATTGTTACGGTTTCCTTGAGAAACGACAGTTTCACTTTGTTCCCTCATTTCGTTTTTTATAAGACAAAGAAAATGTTTCGTACAAAGTGAATTTTTTCCCTGCTAGAGCACAAAAAATTTAGCATGCTATGAGTATTGAATAAAGAAGTTGCAAAATATTAAAAAGAGGCTTTAACACTTTTATTTTCATGATTAAGCCTCTTTTCACCAACTACATTTTACATGAGCCAATTTAAAATTTAATCTAATCAAAAACTTAAAACTTAGCGGTCAAAATAGATACTTTTGCCAGCTGCCACAATGGGTATACCGGCCACCACATAGCCGTCAATCCAGCCAAGCTGCCTTGCAACCACTCCTACCCTGTACATGATGCGGTTATCGGCGTTTAGTAGGCTGGCCGTTTTAGCTGCAGAACCCAGGGCTATGCCTAAATCCATCAAGCGCCAGGCACAGATTGGCCCCATAAATTCCGGTCCTTCATGGGCCGATAAGTCTGCACAGCGTTCATAACCGCAAGCGCCGCAGTTTAGACCTACATTTTTAGGATTGTTGAGACCGATTAGGAGAACAGCATCTGAGTGGCGAACATTTTCACCATCCCGGTCAAAATTTTTCTTGCCGGATTGTTCCCCATACTTCAGCATAGCATCCGCCAAAGTATTTAAGTCTTCACCCGTAACAATTTTCTGCACTATAAAGTCCTGTCCGGCGGCCTTCGGAGCTGTTCTGGCAGCCAGCGCCATCAATTCCGCCACCGTTTGCATAACATCTTTTTCCATGTTACCCTCCATTTAACCTTCGAGGACGTCACTCTTTTCTAACAACTTGAAGAACTCTTCAACCTCTTCTTCTTTCATTTTATAAGTATGTTCACCGTCTACAGGGAATATGCCCTCCCTTACATCTTTGGCATATTCTTTAAATGCGTTGGTAATTATTTCATTTACATCCGCATATTTCTTGACAAACTTCGGTGTAAAATTATCGTATAGGCCAATCATGTCCGCATAAATTACCAACTGCCCGTGAGTATATGGACCTGCTCCTATACCTAGAATAGGTATATTAGCCCTTTCTGTAATTGCCTTGCCAACTGCGGAAGGTACTGCTTCCACCAAAATACTGAATGCTCCCGCTTCTTCCAGTCTTTTCGCTTCTTTTACTATGTTAACAGCAGCTTGAGAATTTCTGCCCTGCGCTTTGTATCCCCCTTGTTGGGCCATGGACTGCGGTGTTAACCCAATGTGTCCCATCACCAGGATGCCTGACTCATTGATAGCTTTAATTCTACTGGCCGCACGAGGGCCACCGCCTTCAAGCTTAACTGCGTCGGCCCCGCCTTCTCTGATGAATCGTCCCGCATTATAAACAGCTTCTTCATCGGAAACCTGGTAGGACATATAGGGCATATCTCCTACGATAAAAGTGTTAGGGGCTCCTCTTCGCACCGCTTGACAATGACGGATCATATCATCCATAGATACAGGTAACGTGGTTTCATAGCCAAGGGTTACCATGCCCAGTGAGTCTCCTACCAAGATCATGTCTATTCCAGCTTTTTCCACCATTTTAGCAGTTAAGTAGTCATAAGCTGTAAGGTAAACTATCTTTTCACCTTTAACCATCATTTCGTTAAAATCGAGCCTAGTCTTTTTAGCCATGAGATCACCGACCCTCTTATCTTAAGTATATTTCTAAAATTACTTATCATTTTACAACAAAAAACCTCAATGAGGAACTGTCATTACAAAATTTCCGGCAGTTTTTATCCTAATTTAGATTCAATGTACTTTTTCAATTCTGATTCCACCTTTGCAGGTAACTCAGGTTGAATATAGTTTTTTAACCGCTGTCGCCAGATCTCCCGGGCTGTTTGTTGGAAATTTTTCTTCTTTGCTACCCATCCGTCCCAGTTGGAACGGTCTGAGACAGAAGGCCGGAAGAAGTGGCCCTTAAAATTTAAAAGAGTATCAGGTTGATCAAGGAAATGGCCCGATGGCCCGACTCGGCCTATCATATCTACTGCTTGTGCCGGCAGTCCCCCCAACCCTTTGCGCATGCGGAGAATCCGCCCGCAGATCTCCTCATCCATAATCCACTTTTCATAACTGATGCTGAGGAATGATTCCATGACCCCCATGGTATGCAGCACAAAATCTGCATTGTTGGCAAGCGTGAAGAACAGGTTGGTAGCTGCTTCAATGCCCGCCTGCGCATCCAGCTCTTTAGCATCGGTTAAACCTCCGCCGCTGCGGAAGGGAAGGCCATAGTACCTTGCCAGTTGGGCAAAAGCAGTGGAGAGCAAAGCATATTCGGGGGCACCGATACATAAATTCATAGAAAGCATATCTGTTATGGTCGAGGTGTTGCCATATACTACAGGAGTTCCCGGGCTAATTAGCTGGGCCAGAACAATTCCGGCAAGAACCTCAGCATTATTTTGCACCAATGTGGCAGTTAATGTAGTGGGCGAAGTAAACCCTGCCATGGAGCAGCACGTGATAACCAAAGGCTGCTGCTTGAGGGCATACGCCCAGATGGCTTCCAGCATCCTTTCATCCCAGGCCATGGGGGATAGGGTGTTAACAATTCCCAGGATGTAGTGTTCTGCCGCTCCTTGGGTAGCGATGTGCGCCATGGTGATACTATCCTCAGAAACATTTTTCCCCATGGCCAGACCTATAATAGGCTTGTCGCTGAATGTAATTGTTTCTTGCATTTGTACAAGGTGTTTTCCTTGCGGGGGAAGATCGCTGGGCTCCAACATGCCTGCACAGGCAACACCTACATATTCGCTGGACTGGGATAAGGATAAAAAGTTTCTTAAGTCTTCCAAACGGGCAGCCCTTCTGCCTCTTTCCAAATCCATCACGTACACCGTACCTGCGGCAGGTCCTAAAACAGGTTCATTTTCCGCTCCAATGCGAATTGTCCGTTCCGGATTACGTCCTATCACCGCAAAGGAAGCCGGTGCCTTTGCACGGGCCATTTCCACCAGTTCTGCCGGTATTTTTACTATCTCGCCGTTAATGACAGCCCCATGCTGTTCCAGAAGCTTTCGGGAAGGGACATGATGGATGGCAATTCCATATTCCGCCAAGAGTTCCAGCGTGGCTACATGGACCTCTTGCAGTTGTTGTTCTGTTAAAGCTTCTAATTTAAACCGCACTCTCCCCACTCCTTGCATTAACCCATCCTTTGGCTTTTTCTACTGCCTTTTTCCAGTTTCCATACAGCTGTTCCATCGTCTCCCTGTCACCTTGGGGATTATAGCGTCGATCCAATAGCCATCTCTGCGCCATTTCCTCCTTATTTTTCCAAAAACCAACCGCCAAACCGGCCAAAAATGCGGCACCCAATGCAGTTGTCTCCGCTACAACAGGCTTTTCCACTGAAACCCCTAGCAGGTCCGCCTGAAACTGCATTAGGAAATTATTTTGCACCGCGCCGCCGTCCACTTTTAATTTTTCCAGCCTGATACCCGATTCCTTGACCATTAACTCTAATACATCCCTGGTCTGATAAGCAATGGACTCAAGGGTGGCCCGCACGATGTGTTCTTTTGAGGTGCCACGGGTCATCCCTACGATGGTACCCCGGGCGTACATGTCCCAATAAGGTGCGCCGAGACCTGCAAAGGCAGGAACCAGGTAAACACCCCCGGTATCCTCCACTGCAGTAGCCAGTTGTTCACTCTGGGCAGCATTTTCGATAATACCTAGCTGGTCCCTCAGCCACTGTACAGCAGCTCCTGCCATAAAAATGCTTCCTTCCAGGGCATATTCCACTTTCCCGTCAATACCCCACGCTATGGTTGTTAATAAACCATTCTCGGAATTCACTGCATTCTCCCCTGTATTCATCAGCATAAAACACCCAGTGCCATAGGTATTCTTGGCCATTCCTGGATTAAAACAGGTTTGACCAAATAAGGCAGCCTGTTGATCACCTGCATCGCCGGCAATAGGTATTTCCTCCGCAAAAGGCTGCTTCACCGTATAGCCATAGAGTTGGCTTGAGGGCTTGACTACCGGCAATATATTTTCTGGGATATTGAATTTTTCTAAAATCTCTTTATCCCATTTCAGCTCATGAATGTTAAAGAGCATGGTACGAGAAGCATTGGAGTAGTCCGTTACATGCACTTTTCCTCCGGTCAAATTCCAGATCAGCCAGGAGTCCACCGTACCAAACAGTATCCTTCCCCCTTCAGCCTTTTCCCGTACCCCGGGAACATTATCTAAAATCCATTTGATTTTTGTTCCAGAAAAGTAGGCATCTAGCACCAAACCAGTTTTGGCTTTGATTACCTGGAACCACCCCTCCCGGCGCAGGGATTCGCAAAAAGGTGCCGTCCTCCTGCACTGCCAGACAATGGCATTATACACCGGCTGGCCTGTTTCCTTGTCCCAGAGAATAGTAGTTTCCCTTTGATTTGTCACTCCTATAGCCGCCACTTCAGCAGCATGGACGCCGTTCTCGGCCAGAACTTGTTGGGCAACTTGCAACTGACTTTGCCATATTTCCAAAGGATCATGTTCTACCCAACCCGGCTGAGGAAAAATCTGGCGAAATTCCCTGCTGGATACACCTTTTACCTGACCGTCTCGGTCAAAAAGAATGGCCCGTGAACTGGTAGTGCCCTGATCCAGGGCTAACACATACTTCTTTTCCAAGCCATCACCCCCATTGGAAGTTACTCGACTTTACCCAAAGCCTGCTCCAAATCAGCAATTATGTCCTCCACATCTTCAATACCGACCGACATCCTAACCAGTCCGTCGGTTATACCGCTTCTCTCTCTTTCTTCTTTAGCTACATACCAATGGGTCATGGAAGCAGGGTGCTGAATCAGTGTATCCACATCTCCCAGGCTAACAGCCAAACGGCAGAACTTTAAGCTGTTCATAAAAGTTACTCCTGCCTCTAAGCCACCCTTTAATTCAAAGCAGACCATGCCCCCAAAATCATCCATCTGGCGCTTAGCCAATTCATGCTGGGGATGGGAAGGCAGCCCCGGATAATATACCCGGTCTACCTTAGAATGATTTTCTAAATATTTCGCAACAGCCATGGCATTTGCGCAGTGTTTTTTCATCCGTACTTCCAGAGTTTTTAAGCCCCTGAGCAAAAAGTAGGCATCAATAGGCATAATAACTCCGCCCATGTTTTTATACGTATCATCCCTGATAGTATGCATTAATTTACTATTCCCTACCAGAATTCCTCCCATGACATCTCCATGACCGCCGATATACTTGGTAGCACTATGCACAACCACGTCAACCCCGTGTTCCAATGGCCTTTGCAGAATTGGAGAAGCGAAGGTGCTGTCAACAATGGACATAAGGTCATGCTCTTTTGCAATCCGGGCAATTGCCTTCATATCAACAAGTTTCACCGTTGGGTTTGCTGGAGTTTCAAAGTAGATAATCCTCGTGTTAGGGCGTAGGGCTTGCTCCACCTTCCGCACCTCTGAAGCATCAACAAAAGTAACTTCAACACCAAATTTAGGTAAAATCGTATCAAACAAGTAGTGGGTCGCGCTGTAGCATGTGTCAGTAACTATTGCATGGTCACCTTGTTTCAACACTGAAAACAACAGGGCACTGATTGCAGCGACTCCAGTTGTAAAAGCAAGAGCTTCCTCTCCGCCCTCTAGAGCAGCCATTTTTGCTTCCAATACAGACAAAGTTGGGTTGCCAAGCCTGGTATAGCAGTACCCATTGTCGATGCTTTCACACTTTTTAGCACCGTCTTCAACATCGACAAATTGAAAATTACTGGTTTGATAAATCGGAGTAGCAATGGCTCCCGTTATTGGGCATGGTTCCTGCCCTGCCCTGACCGATAAAGTTCCAAGTCGTTTACTTTTCCATTTTTCTGACATAGATATTGGCCTCCTGTAAAAGAAAGTTGCAGCAACAGATTTCGGCTGAGTCACAATTCATCATAGTTCCTAGTCCCCGGTAAGCAGAACCTGCCGGTGACCGGGGACTAGTTGAGATTTTAATTTATAATAGTCTACACTGCTTTTTTGTTGCCAACCCTGCCCTCGGCCCGTTCAAGGATTCTGTCTATAGCTGCATCAACTTCAGAAGTAACTGGCTCAGGTTTATGGTTCTCTAAGATATATTGAATCTTGGCTTTAGCCCGCTGACCCATGGTTGTGCCGCCGTTGGCCAACCATACTTCATATGTGTTTCTGTCAGTAATATCCGGTTTCCAGTTCTCACGGAAGTGGTTGAAAGTATGCTCGTCACCCAAGAAATGTCCACCCGGGCCTACCCTGCGAATGGCATCTACCGCAAGATACTCTTTATCCACACAAATGCCCTGCATCATTCTTTTTACCTGACCGATAACTTCATTGCACATTACCAGCAGGTCAAAGGAGTAGGTTAAGCCAAATTCCAGGTAACCAACATCGTGGGTCAAGTTGGTGCCGCAAAGGGCCGCCATTAAAATGTATTGAGAAGCTTCAAGAATTGCCTGCTCATCAGCAACTTTGGAAGCGCTGCAGCCGGCAAATCCCCAGGACGGCAGTTGATAATAACGGGCCATATCGCAAATGCCGGCTTGTTCCATCATGGCTTCCGGAGAAGAATATGTCGGCTGCATGCTGACCATATCCATCGGAGACATTCCTGCGCCAAAGACGAAGGGTGCACCCGGATTCTTTAATTGATGAATTACTAAACCGGTTAAAATTTCCGCATTAGCCTGGGCAATAGCTCCAGCCATGGTGATGGGGCCGGTTGCTCCTGCCATCATGCCCGGTGCATAGTTAGTTGGCAGCCTGTGTTCAGCCATGTAAAGCAGTTTATCCAAAGCTGTGGTAGAATGCTGCAGCGGTGAACTGGGCTCATCATACAGGACAAAAATGGGCTTCCTGCTTAATACTTCCCGTCCACCTACAGCGGCAGCGGCCATCTCCACGATGTCGTCCAGGGACTGCTTGTCAGCGGCGGTAATGGTCTGAGGCTTGGTGCTGTTGCGCAGCATGACAGCGTACTCATGCTGGTAAGTGACTTCTTTTCTCACATCAGAAATTAAACCCATTGACATTACAAAGTCGATATGGGGTAAATAATCACACAGTTTAACGGCATCCTCTACATCCTTATATAAAAATTTTCGCTTTTCACCGGTAAAGCTATCCAAAATATTAGGGCAGTCGGAACCAGTTCCGTAATAAACCTTATATCCTTCCAAAAACATAGCAGGCTTACCGTTTCTGTCGTAAATTACGACACGGGACGGAGCGGTACGGATAGCCCATTCAACCAGCGAACTGGGAATGTAGACACGGCTACCGTTCTCCACATATGCACCCGCTTTTTTAAGTAAAGCAATTGCTTCATCGTGATGTACTACAGTGCCGATATCTTCCAAGATGGACAGACTGGCAGAATGAATTTCCTGCATCTGTTCCTGGGTCAGGGTTTGAAACTTAGAGGTGTTGAATGTTCTGACATCTAGCATCGTGCTGATTCCTCCTTGGGATAATAGTTGTGGTTCTTTGAGAATCTGCCTTACTTTATAAGCAAATTTCGTGCCAATGTGTCCGGGTTCCGACATTTATTCTTTATTTTAGAATAATCTAGTATTGCCAAGTGTTCACCGCTTGTAACAAATAATAAAGGATTTTTAAAGGCGCGCGTAAATGCAATATTGTATTGCATCCTCTGTTTGTGCTCAGTTTTTAATTTGCGCAATCATTCATTGCACGCAATATTTTCGGACAGTTTACTATACGTGTCCGTAATAATCTCTATGTACTGCAACTGAATATGCATAGTCCAAAAGTGTCCCCCAGCTAAAGATGGGCAGATCCACTTCCCGCTGCACCGCTCGTGCAAATGGCTGCATTCCGGTGCACTCCAGCATAAGTGCACCAATATTAGGATATTTCCGGCAAAAGTCCTTGCACATCCTGATCATGTCTTGTTCAGCTTTATCATAGTAAGCTTCCGGGATTGCAGGACGTTTTGCATGGTCCCACAATGTATCAAATTGAGTACAGCCATACTCATCCTCTGCCCCGGCAATCACAAAGTTGCTATTTAAATCAATACCTGCATTTTCCAAGTGTTTTTCAGTTAAATATTTTTTTTGCGCGCATACAATCCCCACAGATTTTTTTGGTCCTATTACTTGCTGGATCAGGGGCACTTGCAGCAAACTGGACATGAATACCGGCACATCTACGAAACCAGCAACGTCTTTTTGGAAATATGCAAAATAGCCACATTCGGCCGCAATTGCCCTGCAACCCATGCGTTCTAACTTTTTGGCTGCGCGCAGTATAGGTTCAAGACAAGGGCTTTTATCTTCTGCACAGACTAGAGTATAGGTATCTACACCCTCTGCTATCTCGTACTGAATTGGGTATGGAAAGGCACTGGCATTTCTGACATCCCCGGGAAATCCCGGGTAAACATCATCGAGGATCATAATTCCCAGGCCCATCCCATAGCAGGTATGGTTTTTGCGCGCTTTGATGTAATTAATCCCTAAATCCCGTTGGCCGTAAAACATTTTTGTCCCCTACCTTTTTGTAAATTTCACAATAGTCCAATTGGCCCGGCTTCGGACATTCCTTAAACCAGACCCGCATTGCTTTTCCACTTCAGTTCAAGTTGTTCCAACTCCCCAGCTGTATCTTCCGGCACTTTGTTTAAAATATGATTTTCTATGATCTGTATGGTCTTTTCCCGTGCTTTTTCGTTAACTGTCGGTACAGATTCCGCCCTGGATCTGTCCAGCAATTCCGGATACCAGCATTCTTTAAAATGTTCAAATGTATGCTGCTCATTTAAATAGTGGCCTCCAGGTGGTATGCGTCTCATCACATCCAGGGCCAATGTTTCAGTATTCACTTCCACTCCCCGGCGAAAAGGCTTAATCATATTAATGATTTCATTGGTGATTACCATTAACTCGGGGGATATTACCCTGGAATGGTACATAAAACCAACGTCATGAGCCATGGTGGTTTTGCCAAGAGCAGACAGCATACACGACATTGTTGCCTCCATAATAGCCTGGGCATCAATAGATTTGGCATCGGTGGTACCCGCAGTACCATAAAAAGGTAACCCATAGTAACTCGCAATTTCCGCCGAAGCAGCTACCAACATGGCCAACTCCGGAGACCCGTATGTTCCGACAGTAGTTCTCATATCCATAACCGTAGGCATTGCTCCAAAAATAAATGGGGCCCCGGGGCTCTTCAACTGGTGGATGACAAGACAGCTGAGCACCTCAGCAGTGCACTGGGCCAGGGCACCGGCAAACGTTACCGGAGCCGTTCCACCCAGTGTACAATATGGCAAACAGACTACCGGAATTCTTTTTTCTGCACAGGTCAACAGGTGTCCAACGGAAGGTTCAACGTTCATTCTGGGAGAAACAGGATCGCATAAATAGAAAATAAAAGGTTTCGCAGCTAACTCCTCATACCCTCCTGCTACCACGGCTGCAGCTTCAATAATATCTGCAGAAGTCCGGTCATCGCCGCCGATGCAAAAACAAATGGGTTTTTCTGTATGCATTAATGTATTTTTAAAACATATTCTATCGGAGATTTTCGGATCTACGTCGGCGTCTTCGCCTCCGGTTTGAATGAATTCCAAGTTTGACAAATAGTCGAATACCTTAATGATCTTTATTTGGTGTTCAAAGCGGTATCGTTCAGTCTTGCCGGTATAAGGGTCAAGATATTCAAGGCTCTCAAGACAAGTTCCGAAATAAAGCTCTCCCTCTCCCATTTGCATTCGGGGCTTCCCTGACCTGTCGTAAATGATAAAAGATTTGGGTGCTGTGCCAAGAGCCTTCATCACAAGCTGCGGAGGAATCTTCACTATATTACCTTTTCCAACCACCGCTCCGGCGCCATCCAACAGTTCCCGGCCTTCTTGGTGCAAAACTGCTACCCCAATCTCATCTAATATGGTTAAGGCAGCCTCATGTATCTTTGCTATTTTTTGCTCATTAAGCACCCTTACACTGAGGCCGTTACCAAAGTTACCCAACATCAGCCATCACTTCCAATGTTTATTAGAAAATATTACAAAAGCCAATCCATACTCTTTAGTCGGGCCACTAGCGCTGCCATAAACATGTTGTTATAGCAACGAGCTCTCAATCCCTCAATACAGTGCAAAAACCAGAACCTGTTGGTACTGGTTTTTACAATAACTTTCAGACTATGAATTATTTAACTACATATTAAGGTTATTGCCTTGACTAATTACTGCCGGTGCTTCCTTCGTGTTGCTATTGTTGGTACGGTTACTATATACGTTAAGTTTTTCATGCTTGCTGATCAAAATAAACAAGCTTATTACTGCACCGAATACTAAAAATGTTCCAATAAAACCACCTAAATTAGAGAGCATTTTAATGCCATTAATACCAAGAATACTAATCATAATCCAGGCCAATGCACCGACACTGATTCCCCAAATTGCTTTAAGCACAGTAGATGCTTCCGGATTTTCCGGTGTAATCCCTGTTGAACTTAATGCTGCCATTGCGTTTGTAGTTGAGTCAGCGGCAGTAACAAACGTAATGAACACGATAAACAGGAAGAAAGGAATGATCAGACCTGCCAGAGGGAACTGCCGTAAAATTGCATATGCTATACCCTCGGGCCCAACAGTATTTAAGACTTGGACCAGATCAACAACTCCATGTGTATGCATATAGATTGAGGTCCCGCTGAAAATAGTCATCCAAACAGCACTGAAAATTCCAGGCAAGATCAGGTTCATCTGGATTAAATCTCTCACTGTATAACCGTATGAAATCCTGGCCAAGAAAACTGCCGAAACAGGCGCCCAGGCAATCCAGTTCGCCCAGTAGAAGGTTGTCCACCACTGGGGCCATTGATCCCCTGCCGCCGCGCCGGTAAATAAACTCTTTTCAAAAAGATGAGTTAAAAAGCCGCCAAAAGCTTCCGTCCCTAAATTAAGCATGTATGCAGTAGGTCCGAAAATGAACACGATAGCTATAATGACGTAATAAACCTTCATGTTAATGTCGGAGAGCAGTTTAATTCCTTTCATTAAACCGGAGCTAGCGGAAATAACAAACACAGTAACACCCAAAGCAGCCAGAACTAGCCATGTGGTCGGGCCGCTGGGAATACCTGTAATCGAGTTGATGGCTCCGCCCATATTCATGATAGATGTTCCGAAGGAAGCAGCCATGCCTGCACCGATACCCCAAAGACAAATAGCATCGATAACAGTATTTAGCCCATTATTTTCCTTGTTTCCAAGCAGAGGCGCAATTTGTGAGCCTATACTGAAAGACTTTTTCATATTGAAATAAGCGAAAGCAAATGTAAGGGTAAGTATGGTATAAAGAGCATACGGCACAAATGTCCAATGCAAATACATGGTTTCCATTGCAAACTTGATAGCTTCAGGAGAAAAAGGTTCATACCCTAATGACTGCGGAGGGGAAGAAATATGATAGATGGGTTCTGCTGTCCCCCAGAACAGGATACCTGCAGCAAGCGTTGTACAAAGAGTAATCGCAAACCAGTTCTTTTTGTCGAGCATTGGTTTGGCATCGGGACCACCTAATTTTACATTACCAAGCGGTGAAACATAAGCTATGATAACCGTTATTAGAGCCAAAAAAGCTGCCCAGCTAAAACCCCAGCCGAAATTAGCAATTAACCAGTTGTTTGCACCGGTTACTAATTGTACAAACATATCCTTATTGGCAAAATTCAATAATAAAGAAGATAATAATAATAAGAACGCCGGCCAAAACACAAATGTTCTGATATTTTTCACTGAAATTCCCCTTTCATGTAAAGAATCTTTTAAAGCTTTTGTTTCATTATAAGCTCAAAGGGCAGTGAGACCGGTTTACTACAGGTTATTATCCACTTTGATCACCTCTTTCTATGGGAATACTTTCAATCAATTCCTGCTTCTTATAAAAACTGGAACAAACTACCCTGCTTAAATTAATATGCAAAAAACATGCCAGGTTGAGGGCTTTGCTTAAAATTCTGAAATCCTTGAAATTTTAAGGCTATTGTATACTATTCAAAAAATTCACGTCGGAAAAATTTGTAAAAACACATATGGTAACGCAATCTAATATTGCATCAATTATTGCGCCAATAAATAACAGCAATTTATCCAGCAAAATATTATTGCTCCGCAACGGGTAATTGCATTGCGCCTGGGCTACAAAGAAGTACGTTTTAGTGCATCTATCTTAATGTTGTATCTTTTTATCCTATACTGTAATGCTTGTCTAAAAATGCCCAGGTCCTGGGCGGTTTGCGATATATTTCCTCCATTTTTACGCAATGTATCTTCGATGATTTTCTTTTCAACTTCTTGCAGTATTTCGTTGAGTTTGCCGCCCGGTTTTACCTGGGCTTGGTAATTATGAATCTGGCCCGTAAACCTTTTCCTTAAATATAGAGGCAAATGAGAAAGCGTTAGAGTTTTTTCCTCTGAATCAACCATATTCATTGCGCTTTCGATCACATGCTCCAATTCCCTGACGTTTCCAGGCCAAGGGTGCTTCATGAATAGATCCAGCAGTTGCTCTGATATGCTTACAATGGATGTGCCGAATTGTTTATTGTATTTTTGCAAAAAATAGCTGCTCAAAACTGCCACATCTTCAATTCTTTCTCTAAGAGGGGGGAGGTGTAAAGTAACCGCTGATAACCGGTAATAAAGATCCTGCCTGATCTGCCCATCCCTGACAGCCTCCAAGGGATCCTTGTTGGTTGAGCTGATTATCCGGCAATTCACTGTTCTTTGGGTGTTATCGCCAATCCTTCTGATGGATTTGTCCTGAATAACCCTGAGCAGCTTGGCCTGCAGGTGTAACCCCATTGAATTGAGTTCATCTAAAAATAGAGTGCCGTTTTCCGCCTGTTCGAAGAGTCCGGGAGCTTCCACCGCCCCTGTAAAAGCGCCTTTTACTGTTCCAAACAGCAGACTTTCCAGCAAAGTCTCCGGAATAGCAGCACAGTTGATGGCGATAAAAGGACCGTCAGCATATAGACTGGCATTATGAATGCTTTGGGCAAAAAGTTCTTTGCCGGTACCGGTTTCACCATAAATTAAAACAGAAGAATTGTTTCTGGCAATCTTCTGGGCCGCAGCAATGACCTGCTTGATTACATCGCTGTTCCCGATAATATCTGCAAAACTAAACCTGGTGCCGTTGCTTCTACTGTCATTCTTTTTTCCCGCACTTAGATGCCTTTGCAGTTCAATGGTTCTGGCCATGAACTCCTTCATTTTGGTAACATCGCGGTTAATAGAGTAAACCCCTACTATCTCATTTCCTTCGTAATAGGGATATGTGCTGGCAATTACATCAACCCTTTTGCCATCCACGGTATAATACTGGTGATACTGTTCTACTACAGGCACTCCCGTGCGCAACACATTGAGCTGGGTACTGGTTTCTTCTGTCACGTCATATACTTCTGTAATTTTTTTCCCTACCACATCTTCCCTGCGCAAACCTTCAAAACGTTCACAGGCGCGGTTATAAAAAACCGTAACACCCTCCTTGTTGCTAAGCTGTACTCCTTCATGGATAGCATCCAGAACAGTTTTTAGCCACCTATTTTCCTGTTCCAAGGCACGCAACTTTTCCAGTTCCACAATATTACCCCCTAAGCTTTAACGGCGCTGATATCGTTCCAGATGAAAGTTGCTAATATTTTTTCGACGTTGTAAGTCCTATACCTGCTTGTTTATTTCTTGTGAGGTACCATTAGCGCACTATTAAATATTTCCAAAGGATGATATGTTTTTTTGCCAGTACCGTGGTCCAATTGCATTGCGCACATCCCGCATTCCGTAATAATACCGTCAACATTGCTTTCTTTTACCTCCATAAAAAGGCTACGACCGATTGCCTGAGAAATTGGATACTTTTCTTTTTTAAACCCATACGTACCGGCCTGTCCGCAACATTTTTGTTCCCTGATTTCCAGCTTAAGACCGGGAAGCAATCCCAGCAATTCAACTGCAGGCAACCCTATTCCCAAAGCCTTGGCATGGCAGGGTTGGTGGTAAAAATAACGCTTACCGCCACTTTCAAACTCAACTCCTAAACCTGTTTCGCTATCTACTTTGAGCAGATATTCGGCGGCATCGTAGACCTTATTTGCCACGTTGGAAGCTTCAGGCAGGTTGAGATGATGCATGTATTCGTCCCTTAAACTCAAAGCACAGCTGGGACAGGAAGTTACTACTTCATACCCCCGTGCTATAAGCTCCGATAGTACTTTAATATTATAGAAAGCATTTTTCCTGGCTTCTTCCACAAGACCATTTGCTAATAAAGGAACTCCACAGCATTTTTGAGGCGGTACAACTACCTTAATGCCACAGGTTTCGAACACCCGGACAACTGACAGAGCAACGGCTGTACCAATATACCGGCCATAACAGCCGATAAAATAGGCGACTTTACCTTTTGGCTCTTTAATTTCCATCGGCCTATACCTAAAGGGGAAATGATAAACAGGAAACGGTCTGTTTTTTATGCCGGCAACTTTTTCCGCAATACAGCGCAGCACATTGGAGCGTAACGCCAGGTTGGTTAAAGGTGCCACCCGGGAAGCCATCCCGCTCACCCACTGGTTATGGCCTAAAATTCTATCGCGCAAAGGAATGCCTTTTGCTTTTACTGATAATACTTTTGCATCTTGTGCAAGACTCGTAATTTTTACACCGGCCGGACAAGCCAGCTCGCACTGGCGGCACCCGGAGCAATATTCCACTGTAGTACTTTGGACGCTTTTACTTTTGGAAAGCCGTGCCAATTCAGGCCCAACGAATTTAGGTCCCAAGAAACTATTCTCCACTGCATATACCGGGCAGACCGCATTACAAATGCTGCACTTTAAGCACAGGTCCGCCGGAAAATTCTCTCTGCAGTTCATGGTTCATTCCCTCCCCCCTGCACTGCATCCCCGCAGCAAAGCCTGTTGCTATGTCAATACCTCCGCTGCTCTTTTCCGCCAGCGGATCGCTATGGGCCAGAATGTTTCCCGCAGCGTAGAGGTTGGTAAAGCAAACAGTCCCCTGATGATCGACAGGTTGCATTTGCGTATTGACCATTACTCCGAAATGGGCATAAGGCTGTCCTTTGGGGTGAAATAACTTATCCCTGCTCCAGCTTTCTACTCCCGGGATATACGCCACAGGCAACTTGAATATGGTTTCTTGCACCCAGCCGGAGCCGGCAACGAGTCCTCCGCCAACCAGGCCCCCTGTGGCCAGAATATATTTACTCCCTTGATATTCCATATGTCTTCCTGGGCTATGAACGGTAATCTGTTTGATAACCCTATCCCGCGAAACAAAGTCTGCTACCGGATAGCCAGTTACTATTGCTATTCCTTTTTTCTGTAATAAGGTGATAAGGGACCTGTGGAGCCTTATTCCGGGAACACAAGGCGGAAGGGTTGGTATCTCAAACACTTCCCTGCCCAATTCCTGTTCTAGTTGCTTTAAAATAGCGGAATGCTTGGTAAGGCCCAAAACTGCCGGAAAACCTACCCTTTCTGCCGTGCCTAACCTTGGCCGCAGCTGTTCTGCAAGGAAACCTATGTCCCCATGTTGGTCGAACCATAGGGCCAAGTCATAGGCAGAAAGAGGTCGTTTCCTATTGAAAGTCAATTCCAGAGTACAACACTCTACTTTTTGCTCCTTACCCAGCCTTTTTAAATTTTGCTTAAGGTTCTCAGTTGCCAATAACGCATTAAAGTAATGGAAACCTTCTATCCCCGCTATTAATATATCTCCCCCATGGTTTAAATCGCCATTGGCCAAGGCGGTCGGAGCAAGACAAGTTGGCCTGATGCTGCCCAGAGCCGTTGGAAGCAGCATATTAGTTTTACCGCCTTCCAAAGGATAATTAACAAATTTAAGCTGTTCGCTTAAATTTGTTAAAGCTTCTTTAACAGTTTCCAAGCCTAACTTGGAGTAAGGATGCACCTGGTGCAGTTTGTTTATTTCCTGAAACGGCTTAACTATCTTCTTTCCCGGCTTTGCCGCGCTGCTACCCAGCAGGTCTATGACCCCTGGGCCGTGATAAAAACTCCCATATCCTTTGGCTACCAGCAGTACCCTATTACGCTCTGTCTTAGCTGACAGGGCAGCCATTATCCCCGCCAGTCCCCCGCCAATAACGACGGTGTCAAATCTCCTCATAGCTCTCGTCCAACCCCTCTACACATAGTATGTTTGAATAAACATGGCGCATCAGTTCCGCTTCTTGCAGTGTTTGCCCCCATAAAACAGGGATCATACCCTTCCATCTTTCTCCAATAAATTCGTAAAGCAAGTTCTTGACTTCCTCTGCAGGCAGCCTGTGCATTTTGGCAATGATTCCGAGAGCACGGTAAGCGCAGAAAGTACCCTGGCAGGTCCCCATTCCTAACCTGGTCTTTCGCCTTAAATCGTTGAGGTTTATTTGCCTGTTACCGGCAATTACTACTTGCAGCTGGCTTTCCGTAATTTGCTCGCATTCGCACACCACTTGCCCTTCTTGACGCTCAGTAGGTTCGTCAGGGTTTAGCCCGCTGTACCCGGGCAGTGGTTCCAGTGCAGTGCGGCAAGGCACAGAATTGCCTAGTTTGGCGGCTGCCAAGTCTACAGTTTTTTCTGCCATTAAACGGTAAGTAGTAAATTTGCCCCCTACAATGGAAATCAGGCCTTTTAACTCATCCCGGTCCTCATGATCAATCACAAAAAAATTCCTGGTTACCTCTCGCCCCTGATTTTCATACTCTGTATATCCCGGATGGTATAATGGCCTTATTCCGGCAAAAGCTCTGAGAATCCTGGCCTGTTCCATTGCAGGAAGCATTTGCCGACCAATGGTTAAAAGCCTCTCTACCTCCTTGAAGGTAGCCTTATCATCTTCAGGCCCGCTTACATTTTTGGAAGTAGTTCCATAGATGGAAACCGTATGATGGGGTACAAAAATATCGCCATCGCCCGGAGGTTGGCAGCGGTTGATAATGCAGTTGGTCAAACGGTGGTTAAAAACCAATAGAGTCCCCTTGTTGGCAATTATGTCGAGTTTCACTCCTGCAAGAGCAGCCACTTTCCCTGCCCAGGGACCCGCAGCATTGATAACTACCTGGCAGTTTATGATTTTTTCCTGTCCGGACCGCTCCCGTACTTTAACCCCTGTAATCCTGCCACCCGCAGTTACTATCCCCACAGCTTCCGTATAGGTCAAAGCTTTTGCGCCATAGCTTTTAGCGGCTAAGACATTTTCCTCAACCAAACGGAAGCCATCCACCGCCCCATCGGGTACCCGGAAAGCCCTTTTTATCAAGGGACTAAGGCCAGGCTCCGCCCGAAGCAGTTCTGTAGGATCAATTTCTGAAGTTGCAATGCCGCACTGCTTACATGCTTTAAGCCACTGGGCTACAAAGCCAGGGTCATCATCGGCAAGCTGAATGAATACCCCGCCGGTCTCTTCGATACAATGGCCTGCCGTTCTCTTTAAAATAGTGTTTTCCTGAATACACTCCACGGCAGAAGCAGGGTCAGTGACAGCGTACCGAGCACCGCTGTGCAGCAAACCATGAAAACGGGCTGAGGTGCCGTTACATAAATCACCTTTTTCAATCAACACCGCCTCAATCCCCCGCATAGCCAAGTCCCGCAGAATACCTGCTCCGGTAATTCCTCCACCAATCACTACTGCTTGAGTTTCCATCCCAATAACCTCCCGGGTGCAAATTTTGCATTAAGTCACCAGTCCTCAGTCACCAGCAAGCTATCGCCGTCGTTAGCCGTTAGTTTTCAGCTTTCAGCTATCAGCCATCATCTCTCAACAATTACCCATTGGCTATCATAATGACTAATAACTCGGCGTAAGCCGCTGCCAAGGACTAAGGACACGGCTTATGGTCAGCTGGTGACTGGAAAATAAAAACCGCAAGCAGAGGTTATTAAGTAACCTCTTAGCTTGCGGTTCTCCGTTTCTCCACCACATTGTTTATTCAATTAGCCCATAGTTTGGGATTGCCTACAGATACTGCCTGCGCTCCCGCAGCAAGTACCTGCTCTATCTCTTCTTTGTCTTCAATCAGGCCCCCGGCGATCACCGGCTGCGTAATCCTATCTTTGATTTTGGCCACCACTTTGGGCAAAATACCCGGCATGACTTCCACGGCATCAGGCTGGTTTTCCAGCACTGCATGTATACCAGTCTCCACAGCTGTAGAATCAACCAGGAAAAGTCGCTGAATGGTCAGCAGCCCTTGTTTTCTTGCAGCTTTAATCAAATTGCTGCGGGTAGTAATAATGCCATCAGGAGCAACCTCCCTTGCCACATACTCCACTCCTGCTTTATCCCCTGCTATACCAGCCATTAAATCCATATGGGGAAAAACAGCTTTATTATGGCCTTTGGCATAGTCTACATAATCTAACAAAACATTAATGTCCCCGTGCAAGAGAAAAATTGCCGCCACAGGCGAATTCACCGCTTGGCGCAATTGTTCCTCACTGCGTACTGCAGCAATGACTTGGCTTTCCCCAAAGAGTTCAGCAATCCTCTTCATCCATTACACCTTGACGGGATAGATGATACTGACAGTATAAAATATTCTGCAACGGCAACAACGGTGCCTGTTCTAGTATGGACTATTCCACAAGAAATTTAAAAGTCCTGCCGGAAAATTTAAAAACAGATCAACTCAGCCTTGATCTCCTCCTCCAGCCTAATCAGCCCGTAAGAATAATAAGGCATAATTCTTTTATCCGTGGGAGAACCAGGGTTGAAAAAGAGGGTCTTGCCGTGAAAAGCGCAGTAAGGCTGGTGGCTGTGCCCAAAAATAACAATATCCAGATCCGGCCTTTGGAACGCCTGGGCAGCCCGGTCCACCGTCCTTCCGCCAATCCCGTCACCGTGAACCAGACCTACTTTAAACCTTCCCAATTGCAGTACCTTGGTTAAAGGAAGTTTAATTTGCAGTTCGTAAGGGTCAGTGTTGCCTAAGACCGCATGTACAGGTGCTATTAAGCCCAGCTCGTCCAACAAGTCAGGCTGGTTAATGTCGCCGGCATGCAAAATTAAATCCACTCCCTCTAAACCCTTCCAAAGTATAGGGGGCAAACTTTTCGACCGCCGAGGAATATGGGTATCCGACAAAACGCCTATTAGCATATGCTCCTCCTTACTTTAAATTGGGAAAACCTAACTGCCGCAGCGCTTCATATACCACTATAGCCACTGAATTAGAGAGGTTGAGGGACCTGGCTTCATCCCTCATAGGTATTTTTATGCAATAAGGGGCATTGGCTGCTAATAGTTCTTTCGGCAGCCCCCGTGTTTCGGGGCCAAACACCAGAAAATCATCGTTTGTATATTTAACTTCGGAATAAAAACGGCTGCCTTTTGTGGTAGCGTAATAGAAGTTTTTCCCAGGATATTTGGCTCTCAGCTCGGAGAAATTTTCATGGTATTCTATATGGACAAGATGCCAGTAGTCAAGTCCCGCCCGCTTCAAGTAGCGATCATCGGTTGAAAAACCCAGCGGTTTTACTAAATGCAGGTTTACTCCTGTTGCTGCACAGGTGCGGGCGATATTCCCCGTATTTTGCGTAATCTCAGGTTCAACCAAAACAATATGCACAAGCAAGCTCACCTTCCTATAAAATTTCTTTCTCAAAATGGATTAGTTCCACTTGACCAAATGCCTCAACAAAATCAAGCAAACTGTCCAGGGTTTGATGCACATGTACCGTGCTGTTGCTGACAAAAGCCACACCAATAGTAGCAAGCTGCCAGGAGTCCATGTCCTCCACTTCACTGATTGAAACATTATACCTGCTTTTGATTCTGCCAATCAGGCTTTTGATAACCCTTCTCTTGTCTTTCAGGGACTCTGCGCCAGCAATTCTTAACTTTATAGTACAAATTCCGGTAATCACGTTCCAACCCCTTTCAGCAAAACGCTCCTCGTTTAGTCCCCAGTCACCAGTCATCAGTCGCCAGCAGGCTAACGTCGTCCTTACAAATTCTCTGCTCATAGTCTAATTCCTTTCACATCCTTTTAAACCCTTTGACACTCCCGGACCCCTTTGGTATATTTAAAAAATAGAATGTAAAGGAGGAAAAAGCAGTGGGTGACAATCTGGTAAAAAAAATTTTAAAAGAGCATTTGGTGGCCGGCGAACTGATTCCGGGGCAAGAAATTGCCATCAAAATAGATCAAACTCTGACGCAAGACGCCACGGGGACCATGGCTTACCTGCAGTTTGAAGCAATGGGAGTCCCACGGGTAAAGACGAAACTGTCAGTCAGTTACGTCGACCACAATACGCTGCAGTCAGGTTTTGAAAATGCCGATGACCACCGGTTCCTACAAAGCATTGCCTCCAAATACGGCATCTATTTTTCCCGTCCTGGCAACGGTATTTGCCATCAAGTACATTTGGAGCGGTTTGGAGTACCGGGCCAAACTCTTTTAGGTTCAGACAGCCACACCCCTACCGGTGGGGGCATTGGCATGCTGGCTATCGGTGCCGGAGGCCTTGATGTGGCCGTGGCCATGGCCGGAGGACCTTTCTATTTAACCATGCCTAAAGTTGTCAAGGTTCATTTAACCGGTGAACTTAACCCCTGGGTATCAGCCAAAGATGTCATTTTAGAAGTGTTACGCCGTTTAAGTGTTAAAGGCGGAGTAGGCAAAGTAATTGAGTACGGTGGACCGGGTGTGGCGACTTTAAGTGTGCCCGAACGGGCAACCATTACCAATATGGGCGCTGAATTAGGCGCTACTACCTCTGTTTTCCCCAGCGATGAAGTGACAAAGTCATTCCTTAAAGCCCAGGGCAGGGTGGAAAGCTGGGTTGAGCTTCTACCCGATGCAGATGCCGAGTACGATGAAATCATAGAAATCAATTTGTCTGAGCTTGAACCAATGGTGGCCCAGCCCCACAGCCCCGATGCCGTGAAAAAGGTCAGTGAAGTCGGGCCGATTAAAGTGGACCAGGTTGCCATCGGCAGCTGCACCAACTCCTCTTACACTGACCTGATGCGGGTTGCAGGCATCCTGAAAGGAAAGATGGTACACCCCGATGTCAGCCTGTGTATTGCCCCGGGTTCGAGGCAGGTCTACCGCATGCTGGCTGAAAACGGCGCACTGGCAGATTTAATTGCCGCCGGTGCCAGGATTTTGGAATCGGCATGCGGCCCGTGCATTGGTATGGGACAGGCGCCTCCTTCAGGCGGCGTCTCTGTGCGCACTTTTAACCGGAACTTCCAGGGGCGCAGCGGCACAGCCGATGCCCAAGTCTACCTGGCCAGCCCCGAAGTGGCCGCCGCTACCGCTTTAACCGGCGTTTTAACCGATCCGAGAACCCTGGGCCCTGGTATTATTGTAAATCAGCCTGAGCAATTTATCCTGGATGACCGGATGATTTTGCCTCCATCTCCCGAACCGGAAAAAGTGGAAATTATTCGAGGGCCAAATATCAAACCGCTGCCGGTAAATAAACCGTTACCCCGGGAGTTGTCGGGCGAAGTGCTACTGAAAGTAGCCGACAATATAACGACCGACCACATTATGCCGGCGGGAGCAAAAGTATTGCCCCTCCGTTCCAATATTCCCGCCATTGCCCAGCACGTTTTTGCGCCTGTAGACAGTGAGTTTGCCCAAAGGGCCCAGGCCAAAGGCGGAGGCTTTGTTGTAGGGGGCCATAATTACGGACAGGGTTCCAGCCGGGAACATGCGGCCTTGGCTCCAATGTACCTTGGCGTCAAAGCAGTAATCGCCAAGTCCTTTGCCCGTATCCACCGGGCTAACTTGGTGAACTTCGGCATCCTGCCGTTAACTTTCGTGCGGGAAACAGATTATGAGACCATCGAACAAGGTGATGTGTTAAAGTTTACTGACCTGCACAACCAATTGCTGAACGGCAATGTGCTGACCGTACAAAATGAAACCAAGGGTATAACCTTTGAAACAGAGCATAACCTCTCTCCCCGCTTTATTGAAATTATCCTGGCAGGAGGACTCCTCAATTATACAAAGGCAAAAGCTGAATAGCTATCAGCTATCAGCTTTCAGCCGTCAGCTTTTTATCTGGTTTAAAGCTGCTGATTCACGTCAGCAGCTTTTTTGTAAAGATAGCAGTCACCAGTCCGGAGCTTCTCCAAAAAAAGGCAGGCTATTAGGGCAGGAATCCGGGCCCCCGCCGCGAAAAAACTAAATATTGATTATCTGCGCTTTAAGTGCAGAAAGAAAATTGCTGGTTATGAAAGGAAGAATGACTTGGCTGAGCCTCAACTAAACAAAACGTTTAATTATAAAACCTCGATAATAATTGTATTATTGGCGTTAGCAGTTTTAGCTTTGAGCCTGTTACTTTGGTATATGCCCGGCTTTTTTACCTATCAAGATGAAAATGCGGTTTTAATTTGGAACGACAAAGCTTTTGCCAATGGTGAACTCCTGTTTAAACAAAACGAACCTTATCTATCCGTTAATACAATTAAGAGTACATTTGACCCCAATATTCACTGGGACCCGGAAGAGAAGCAGCTTATCATCACAACAGCAGACAAAGTAGTTAGAATGCATACCGAAAAACTGACAGTAAGCGTAAATAATAAACCCTTGCAGCTGGAGTTTCCAGTGCTGCTTGTCCAAGGGGAACCCTATGTCCAGCTAAAACCCCTAAAAAAAATTTATAATTTAAACCTGGCCGTTTGCCCAAAAGAAAACAGGGCAGTACTTTTGACTTCCGGTAAGCCACTGCAGAAAGCTGTGATAACAAAAGAAACAATACTGAGAACAGGACCAGGCCTCCGACATCAGCGTCTGACCAAACTGCCTATCGGTACTGAAGTCACGATTTTTAGTGAAGTTAACGGCTGGTACCATGTACTGTCCAACGGGCAATTGGGTTACGTGCAGGAGGACCCAGTTAATTTACGAAATATTGAGCTGGTTCCGCAGGGCATTGACAACTCATCGTACATTAAACCAAAAATACAAGGAAAAATTAATTTTACCTGGGAGCAAGTTAGCAAAGTCACGCCAGATACGTCCCGCATCACACCGCCGCCCGGCGTAAACGTTGTATCTCCCACCTGGTTTTATTTGAAAGATTCTGAAGGCACGGTGGGCAACAGGGCTGACGGCGCTTACGTCCGCTGGGCCCATTCCAAAGGCTACCAAGTTTGGGCCCTATTTAGCAATGATTTTAACCCGGAAAAAACCCACAATATTTTGAGGAGCGCGGCACTGCGGCAAAAGGTGATTAACCAACTCCTGATGTTTGCAGAGCTCTATGAATTAAATGGCATTAATTTAGATTTTGAAAATGTGTACTTGGAAGATAAAGATCTGCTGGTGCAATTCGTCAGAGAGTTGACGCCCCTGTTTCACGAGCAGGGCCTTACTGTATCCATGGACGTCACTGTTAAATCAAACAGTGCCAACTGGTCCCTTTTTTATAACCGTAAAGCGCTGGGAGAAGCAGTGGATTACATTATGCTGATGGCCTACGATGAGCACTGGTCCACCAGCCCAAAAGCAGGCTCCGTGGCTTCACTGCCCTGGGTGGAAAAAGGAATCCGCGGTCTTCTGGAGGAAGTCCCCAGGGAAAAACTGGTCTTGGGTATTCCTTTTTACACCCGCCTTTGGGAAGAAAAGCGGGACGATACAGGAAAAATAACAGTAAGCTCCCGCATTTTCAATATGGATACAGCTAAAGGTTGGGTAAAACAAAACGGGTTGACACCAAAGATAGATGCTTCCTCGGGACAAAACTTTGCTCAGCTGCAGCAAAATGGCTCCACTTTTAAAATCTGGCTGGAGGATGAACATTCTGTACGGCAACGCCTGGCCTTAGTTGATAAATATGGCTTGGCCGGTGTTGCCTCCTGGCGTCGGGGCTATGAAGAACCTCGCATCTGGGAAATAATCGCAGAGAATTTAAAAAAAACCCGCTAACTTAAAAGCTAGCGGGTTTACTTGTTCCCGTGGGACAATGCTTTTCCAAGGGACAAACGCCACAATCAGGGTTGCGGGCTTTGCATATTTTTCGCCCATGATAAATCAGCCAATGATGGGCCTGGGACCAATACTTTTGAGGAATGGATTGTTGCAACTGTAATTCCGTATTTAGCGGATCCTTAGCATAAGCTAAACCTAGGCGGTTGGCAACCCGGAAAACATGAGTATCTACCGCAATCGCATCTTGGCCGAAGGCGTTGCTCAACACTACATTGGCAGTTTTTCTACCTACCCCGGGTAATTCGGTTAGCTGCTCCAAACTCTCCGGAACTTGGCCGTTATACTTTTCCACAAGTATTTTACAAGTGGCAATGATATTTTTGCTCTTATTCTTATAGAGCCCACAGCCTTTAATGTGCTCCTCCAACTCTTCAGGCTTTAATTGAGCTAGCTCAGCAGGAGTTTTGTACTTTGCAAACAATTTAGCTGTGACTTTGTTAACCTGATTATCGGTGCTTTGAGCTGAAAGCATCGTAGCTATCAGCAGTTCAAAAGGATTGGAATAAATTAAAGCAGGTTTAGCATCCGGATACAATGATCGCAATGTTTCTAAAATCTTTCTATTCCTTTCTGCATGCATGCTGCTCACCATTTATTCCCTGTCAAACCTGCTGCTTGCTTCCTTGAGCATGGATCTAATCGGCAGGTTATAAGGGCAGCGTTCTTCACACAACCCGCATTCGGCACAGTCCTTGGCCTTTCGTTCCATTGCCCGGTACCTTTCCTCAGCCCAGCTTTGCAAACCATAGCGGGTATAGTAGCCATCCAGTAAAAATACCATCGGAATATTAACATTTTGCGGGCAAGGCAAGCAGTATTCACACCTGCGGCAGAAGGTTTTTCCCAAGGATTGAACTTGTTGCTCCAGTACTTCCCTTTCTTTTGGCGTCAGTGGTAATGCCCTTTCTCCCAAACTGCTGTTTTGCGCAACTTCTTCGACTGAAGCCATGCCGGGAATCACGGTAGTCACCGGATGCTCAAAAAGAAAGCGCAGCGCTAAATCCGAGTTAGACAGAGCCCCTCCCGCCAGTGGTTTCATCACAATTACCCCGAGCCCCAGCTCGGCTGCCAGTGGCAAAAGCATTTTAGCAGCTTCTTGCTCTACAGCGCTAAAGGGGAATTGCACCGTAGCAAAAGCGCCGGTTTTTACAGCCTTAACTAAGATTTCGGGCACATGCCCGGTAATGCCAATGTGCCTGATCCATCCTTTTGTCTGTGCTTCCCTTAAACCCTCTACTGCGCCGCCGGGAGCCATGACCGCATCTAAAGTAGCCTCATCCTTTACATTATGCAGCTGGTAGAGATCAATGGTCTTAACTCTTAAATTTTTTAAACTGACCTCCACATCTTTTAATATCTCGCTCTTAGTTTTAGCAGCGCTTTTGGTGGCAATGACCAGCTTACCGGGTGCATGATAGGAGCCAAAAACCCTGCCTAACTTTGCCTCGCTATCAGTATACCCCCTGGCGCTATCAAAGAAATTTATTCCCGCCTGAATGGCGGCAGAAACAACTTGCTCTGCACGAGCCTCATCAATTTTTTGAATGGGAATGCCACCCATGCCGACCAAGGACACGGAAAGCCCTGTCTTACCTAATGTACGGTACTGCATTGAAAGCCTCCTTGATTCATTTGAACGTATTTCTCCTACCATTCTAACTATTTACATTTAGCTTAGTCAAATAGTATAATATGATACTAGGATACCTATAGTAGTGGTAAGGTCTAGATCTAAGTTAGTTAACACGCTCCATTTCATGTCGGAATCAAGACAAGAAACGAAGCCCTAAAAACTTACCTGACCAATACCAAACTTAGGGTCAAATTTTCCGACAGGAAACGGAGGTTTTTTCTATGGTCTATCAAGACAAAGAACTGCAATGTAAGGAATGTGGAAGTACATTTGTATTCTCTGCAGGAGAACAGGAATTTTTTGCGGAAAAGGGTTTTCAAAATGATCCCAGCCGCTGCCCCAGCTGCCGTGCTAACCGTAAAAAGCAAAATTCAGGCGGAAGCGCCGGCAGGCCTCGTCAGAGCAGGGAACTTTTTACAACCACCTGTTCCAGCTGCGGAGCCCAAACCGAGGTTCCATTCAAACCTACCGGCGACCGACCGGTCTACTGCAGAGATTGTTTCCAAGCTAAAAAAAGATTTTAAAGTTGAGTAAGATCAAAGTTAGACCGGAGTTTAGCGCCCGGTCTTTTTACATGCCTTGCATTAACCCGCAGGCATGGCTCATTATAGATAGGTGATGCAACAATTTAAAACAACTCTCTATTTAAATTATTATAACAGCGATTGAAAGAACTGAATTTCCCGCCGGTAATTTTCCAAACCACCTGGAGTCTCAAGCAAAAAAGGCAGATGCTTTAATTTAGGATGCAGCACAACACGGCCTAGGGCCTCGGCCCCAATTAACCCTTCGCCAATATTAGCATGCCTGTCTTTTTTGCTGCCTAATGGCTGTAAGCTGTCGTTGAGATGTACCGCCTTCAGCCTGTCCAACCCTATAACGGCATCAAACTCAGTCAAAACTTGATCTAAATTATCCTTGACATCATACCCCGCACCAAACAAATGACAGGTATCCAAGCAAACTCCTACTTTTTCCTGATGCTCTACACCGGAAATAATTTGAGCTATTTCGGAAAAAGACCGGCCCACTTCTGTCCCCGAACCGGCCATAGTCTCCAAGAGCAGCATTGTAACGTTTTCTCCCTGCAGGATAAGATTTAAGGCATCTGCAATGCGCTTAGTGGCATAGTCCAGTCCTTTTCCTACATGACTGCCCGGATGTACTGCCAAAAAAGGTACCCCGATTGTATCCATCCGTGCCAGGTCCTCTGTCATTACTTTTATGGCCAGTTGCCAAAGATCATCTTTAGGAGAAGCCAGGTTAATAATATACGGGGCATGAGCCACAATAGGTCCGAACTCATAGGCCTGGATCTTATCTTTTGTCATTACCACATCCTTTGGATCCAATGCTTTAACTGCTGCACCCCTGGGATTGCGGCTAAAAAACTGCATGGTATTGCCCCCTATTTCCCGAGCCTGTTCCACTGCAGCGGCAAATCCTTTGCCAATTGAAATGTGAGCTCCGATATACAATGTAAAATCCCCTTCCCTTGCAACTTTAACTCTATAAGTATAGCAAATTAAATGTTGTCAAGAAAATAATTCTGCATAATTATTGTCCGATTGTAAATCTTATTAATGAATTACTAGATCATTAGTTTAATGCAGGGAGGTTAAATAATGAGTACAAAATGCCGCTTTACAGATTGCAAATGGTTTTTAGGCGGAGGGGAAGACGATGACCGTTGGGGCGGCTGAGGCAAATTACCGGTAGCTGAGTTCAGCTCCAACAGCATAAGCGACGGAAACTGCCCTTCCTGTTTTGAAGCAAAGTAGACCTGTGAGGATAACAGTCTGATAAAGCCACTGCAAACCGGTGGCTTTTTACTTAATATTTGCAAGTAGCAGCTGTTTCAGGTATAGTAATAATGATTTTAGCTGCCAAATTTTACAGATGGAGGGATTATAATGCACGTTACTGTCTCCTGGAAGGGTAAAATGGCGTTCGAAGGACTGTCCGGTTCCGGCCACCGGGTCATGGCTGACGCCCGGCCTGAAGTTGGAGGTGAGAATCGAGGACCGTCACCCATGGAACTTGTCCTCATCGGCTTAGGCGGGTGTACTGGTATGGACGTAGTATCAATCTTGGAAAAAATGCGCGTCAGCTATGATGATTTTAAAATCTCCATTTCCGCCGAAAGGAAGGAGGAACACCCCAAGACGTTCTCCCGGGTTTCTCTACTATATGAAATCTGGGGTAAAGATGTGCCTGAAGATAAGTTAAAGAGGGCTGTTGACTTAACCCAGGAAAAATACTGCAGTGTGCTGCACATGGTTAATAAAACTGCAGCCATCGAATATAGCTATAAAATACATCAAAGCTGACAAGAAATGAGTCCCCAGTCACCAGTTATATCTTTAATTACTGATGACTGGCGTACTGGGGATTATTATTACTAACGACTAATGACTAACTACGGCGTAACCTGCTGGTGACCAGGGACTGAACAACCCAGTTTTATTCACGGCAGAAACTGCTATTACCGATAAACTCCCTGATAATTGAATTGTTTGGCACCTCAAAATCTTCCATTGGTAAAAAGAAGGACAAAAACTTGAGCAGTCTTTTAGCCTCCGAGTATTCAGGCTGCTGGGCATCGATAGCCTGGAGCAGGGGCTCGGCATATCTTTTGAGTACCGCCAGTTCATAGACCAAGTGAGAGTTAAACATCACATCGGCATCCTCTTGGAAAGGAAAAATATTCCTTTCCTCACCCCTTCTCACCTTAGGCCAGATTTTAATCGTCTTTAAGGCATCATGGGACCGAAACTGGCTATCCCGTACAATTCTTCTAATAATCCTGGCATCAGTAGTGGGAATCCGGTTATGGCTATCAATGTTCAACTGAGTTAATGCGCTGACGTATATTTTGAATTTGCTGCCTCTGGGAATTGCAGCCGTTAGCTTCTCATTTAAGCCATGGATCCCCTCGATGATAATGGGCTGATCTCTTTTAATTCTGATTTTCCTGCCCCTGTATTCCCGCTGCCCCGTTACAAAATTAAAAGTAGGCAGTTCCACTTCAGCGCCCTGAATGAGTTTTGTCAGGTGCTCGTTAAACAAGTCCAATTCAATTGCCTCCAGCGCCTCGAAATCCGGTTCGCCTTTTTCATCCAGAGGGGTCTTATCCCGAGATACAAAATAGTCATCCAAAGAAATGGAAATGGGCTTTACCCCGTTTACCCTGAGCTGCACGGATAACCGCTGGGCAAAAGTGGTTTTACCCGAAGAAGACGGACCGGCAATCAAAATTATGCGGATTTGGTCCCGCTCTTTAGTGATTAAATCGGCGAAATGGGCAATCTTTTTTTCGTGGAAAGCCTCTGAAACCCTGATCAAATCATCCGCATGCCCTGCCGCAATCTGATCATTCAACGCACCTACATCGGTAACTTCCAGAATACGTGCCCATTTTTCCGCTTCCCGGAAGACGCTGAACAGCTTGGGCTGCTCCTTATACTCCGGGATTGCCTCAGGATTAAATTTGTCGGGGTAACGCAGTATAAAGCCGGGCATGTAATACTTCAATTCAAATTTTTTTAGAAAACCGGTGCTTGGCACCATATAACCATAAAAATAGTCCCTGAGCCAGCCGCAGCTGTAGATGGTAATGGTTGGTTTTTCCCGGTATTTCAAAAGCCTGACCTTATCCATTTGCCCTTCTTTTTCAAATAGTTTAATCGCTTCGTTCAAGGGGACCGTATCTTTGTGGAACGTTATATCCTGTTCCACCAATTCCCGCATGTGGTTTTCAATTTTTCGTACATCTTTTTCGGTAATCGGGTCTTTATTATGCAGCTCACAATATAAACCCTTGCTGATGGAATGTTCTATCGTTACTCTCGCTTCAGGAAAGATCTCACCCACGGCTTTAATGAGCAAAAACGAGAGGCTGCGCTGGTAAATCCGGAAACCGTCATCAGTAGTAAGATCTAAAAATTCCACCAGAGCATCTTCTTTTAGCTCAAAATTCAGATCTTTAACCGCGTTATTAACTTTTGCAGCTACTATGGTTGATTTATAGTTTTGTTGCGCTTCCTTACTTAATTCCAGCAGCGTAGTACCTTCCCCTACTTCCTGAACAGTTCCGTCGCTATAAGTTATCTTGATTTTTCCCAAGCTATTCACCGCCTTCCAGGTACAAATACTAGTTTAAGAGCTATTCAAAGATTAAATACAGTAATCTTACTTTAACAGCTGATAGACCTCATTTAGTCCTTTTTTCGGTCTCGGTCCAGGACGGTTGGCAGGTTTGCCGATAGGAATAAAGGCCATCAAGCGGTGTCCGTCGTCCAACCCCAAAATTTCTCTGATGGGCTCGGCAGCAATTAAAGGGTCACACATCCAGCATGCCCCGTATCCTTTCGCCTCAGCAGCCAAGAGCAGGTTTTGAATGGCTGCTCCGATGGACTGAATATCGGCATGGGCTAAATGATATTTTATCTTTTCTTTGTCGTAACCGTGTCTGCTTAGCATATCAATATAGTCGGGATCATAATATTTGTATTCGGTCATAAACACCGCAATGGTTACCGGCGCCTTGGTATAAAAGTTTATGGCCTTCTTTCTGGCTTCCAACTTGTTTTCAAACCCCTTGGCCTCCGGCCATTCTTTCATCTTATCCAATTCCGCGTTTACCGCCTGTTCGCACTTGCTCAGAATTTCCTTGTTTTTGATGGCTATAAACTTCCACATTTGGTTGTTACATGCACTCGGGGCCTGATTGGCCGCTGCCACGATCTCCTCCAGTACAGAATCGGGCACATCTTCCGATGTGTATTTTCTAATGCTCCTGCGCTGAGCAATTATTTCCCATAAATCGTTAGTCATGTTGCTTACCTCCTAAAAAATGCTGCTAATATTACTTTATTACTTTGCTTTCGGAAACGATTTTCCTGCTAGAAATATATTACTCTTTTTTTGCAAATAAGAGGTAAAAGAAATCCTTAAACCTTTCATATCCTTCTACGCTAAAACCCGATGCTGCAAGAAAGGATTCAGTCTCTTTTTCACTCAAACGCTCCCCTTTAGGTGGTCCTGCTTCCATCTCTTCTTTAACCCATTCTAAAATGGTCAGCCGGCCACCAGGTACCAAGGTCCGCCGCACTTCAGACAAAAACTCCAACGGCTGTTTAACCTCGTGCAGCACCATAGCCATAAAAGCTAAGTCTACCCGACCATTTTCTAGGGGCAGCTTATTTTCTGCCGATTGTAAAAAAGTGATGTTATGCAGCGCCTGTTCCTCTGCTCTCCGCCGGGCTTCAGCCAACATTATCTCACTGATGTCCAGGGCATAAACGTGCCCTTTTTTAGCTGCAACAGCTAAAGGAATGGTGAAATTGCCTATGCCGCAGCCAATATCAGCTATAATTGCGGTTTCATCAATTTTTAACAAAGGGACAAGCTCATGGGGCGGTAGCATTTTTCGCCGCTGTGGGCTGTCTAATTTTTTTAGTTTCTCAGAGCTGAATTTATGCATAATACACTCCTTGCAGTTTCCAGTGAAATTCCTGGACAACTTCAATTTTTGTTGTTATCTTGTTATAAAGCAGAGACTTGCTCATCCATGGATAATAAGGAGTTAAAACATGCTGCATTTGTTAGAAAATTGTACCCTTTGTCCACGCCAATGCGGTGTCAACCGCTTAGCGGGGGAACTGGGCTACTGCCGGTGTGGGGCAAATATTAAAGTAGCCAAAGCATTTCTGCACCAGTGGGAAGAACCATGTATAAGTGGCGTAACTGGTTCAGGCACCGTGTTTTTCTCCCACTGCAACTTGAATTGTGTTTTTTGCCAGAACTACCGGATCAGTCAGGAGCATCTCGGTCGGGAAATTACAATCGAGCAACTGGCGCAAATTTTTCTGAAGTTACAAGCTCAGGGAGCCCATAACATCAATTTGGTTTCCCCTACCCTCTATGTACCGCACATAGCGGAGGCCTTGCTGCTTGCCAAAAAAGCAGGCCTGTCGGTCCCGGTAATTTATAACTCCAATGGTTACGACTCAATGCCCGCTTTACAGGCAATTTCAGGCCTGGTAGATATTTATCTGCCAGACCTAAAATATTATGACGATTTTTTGGCGCAAAAATACTCTAAAGCCCCGCGTTACTTTCATTTTGCCAGCCAAGCGGTGTTGGAAATGCACCGCCAAGTGGGCAACCCTGTTTTTTCTAGCGACGGTTTACTGACGCAGGGCTTGATTATCCGCCACCTGCTTTTGCCGGGTTTCTTGGAACAATCCAAGCAAATTTTATCATGGATTAAACAAAATCTGCCCAGTGATGTATATCTCAGTCTTATGGCCCAGTATACTCCCCTTTATCAAGCGGCCTGTTATCCGGAACTTAATACTAAAGTCACTGCTTCCGAATACGAAACCTTAATCGACTTCTTTTTTGCAATTGGATTGGAAAACGGTTTTGTGCAGGAGCTGGAAGCAGCAAGCGATGAATTTGTTCCCGATTTTGACTTGTCGGGTGTAGATCCGCTTTAACGAATTAGCTTTTCTGTTTATTCTTTCGATATTTTAATTTCCGCATTCTTAGGCAAGGCAAAACCGGCGCTTACTTCCACCGCTTTAATAATACCTGCAGGTACGGGACAACCCGGGTGGGGGCAGTATTTGGAAGCCAATTCATAAACTTTAGTAGAACCTATCTTAGCAAATACTTCTTTCATGGCTTCCAACTCTTTTAGTTCTTCCGCCAACTTTTGAATATTGGGGCACCCGCTGTTAATCTCCAGATTTACCTTCATCATGTCCCCGGAAGCATTGACCTCCGTTTTAAAACCGCAAACCCCGGCATCGATTTCCGCTTTTACCATAATAAAATTCCTCCTCCACTATAATTTTAGTAATAGAAGTTCAACTTTAGATTTGAAATACCTCCTTACTTAAGGGATAATAATTAATTAAGGCATAAAATATTTGCAAAAATAAAAGCGAGGTAAAAAATAGTGGAAGGACCTCATTTATCTTATTTGGTACAAAGTCCGGAGCAAAATGTTACGGTAGCATATATCCTTCGGACCAGGCTGCAGCTTTCCCGTTCACTGGTAACCAAATTAAAACAGCATTCCAAAATCAAAGTAAACGGAATTGCTGTGCTAGCTAATTACCGGGTTCAACCAGGTGACACGGTTACAGTAGATTTGAATCTGCCAGAAAAGAACTGTATCGCCCCGGAGAACCTGCCCCTGGAAATAATTTACGAGGACGCCGATTTCCTGGTAATTAATAAGCCTCCGGGCATGCCCGTTCACCCTTCGCGGCTTCACCAGTCAGGCACTCTGGCTAACGCGGTGGCCTACTACTGGCAACAACAGGATAAACATACCCTTTTCCGGCCTATAAACCGTCTGGACAAGGACACTTCCGGCTTAATCCTGATTGGTCAGAATCATTTTGCACATCAAGGGATAGCCAAACAGCTGGCGCAAAAAACAGTGTTACGGGAATACACTGCTTTAGTAGAAGGGGTAATTACCCAGGATCGGGGTATTATTGATGAACCTATTGCCCGCAAAGAAAACTCCCTAGTCAGGGTTGTTGTTCCCCGTAGCCGGGATGGTGTGTCTGCCAAAGGACAGCGGGCAATCACCCATTTCCGGGTTTTGCAGCGTTTTCAAACTGCCACTTTAGTTGCTTTAAAACTTGAGACCGGGCGCACCCACCAAATCAGGGTACACTTAAGCTTTATCGGCCACCCTGTATGCGGCGATACTCTGTATGGGGGCTCTACCGCTCTGCTGGGCCGACAGGCTTTACATGCAGGGCTCCTTTCCTTTTGGCATCCCCGTACAGGAAAAACATTAACTTTTACTTGCCCCCTGCCAGCTGACGTGCAAAAAGCTATCGCTCTGTTGGAAATAAAGAAAGCTTGGCTTGCGCCCAGCTTATAAGCGCGCCAGAATTTCTAGCGTTGTGTTTACACAATGCGTAGAAATTCCAGTCCTTTAGGGCGCCAGAATTTCTAGCGTTGTGTTTACACAATGCGTAGAAATTCCAGTCCTTTAGGACCGGCGGAAGCCCTAGTTGCACTTACGCAAATCAGAAAAGTCGATCAACTTTCTGATTTGCCAAAGTAAAAGGACTTGAAGAAAAGGCTTCACTTACAGACATACTTTAAAAAACATTGGAATGGAAAACCCGGCCCGCCGGGTTTTTATTTTTGCAGTTTCTTCCGCCTTGACAAGCTGAAGCGTTTTAGTAGACTTATATGTAGTTTAAAGAAAGAAGGACTTAATGTGAACTACTCTAATTTAATAAAGGAATTTGCCATTATCACCGGTACTTATTTCATTGGCGAAGCACTGTCCGGAATCTTGCAGTTGCCTATACCCGGCAATGTCTTAGGCATGATCTTGCTGGCGATCCTGATTTTAAGCGGTTTAATTAAAATGGAGCAAGTGGAAACTGCTTCAGCCATGCTCTTAGATAACCTAGCCTTGTTTTTCATACCGCCCGGAGTTGGGTTAATGCTCTATTTTGAACTTATTTCCAGTGAATTTGTTGCCATCGTGGCCACTGCGACTATTAGCACCTTGTTGGTATTAGGCATAACCGGTAAGATCATGGACTTGGCTTTAAACCATAAACGGAAAGGAACTTTTTATGACTGATCTCTTTGTAGAATTGACCAGACAACCGGTTTTTGGGGTAAGTCTAACTTTGACTGCTTATCAAATAGGGTTACTTATTCAAAAAAAGACTCGCTCTGCTGTCGCTAACCCTATGCTGCTGGCCACCAGCCTGATCATCTTATTCCTGACAACTGCAAAAATTCCCTATGAAACTTATAACGCCGGGGCAAAAATAGTGAGCTTTTTTTTAGGTCCCGCTACCGTAGCTTTAGCTGTTCCTCTCTGCAAACAGATTAAAATCCTGGCGCGCAACTGGCAGGCAGTTCTAATCGGGGTAATAACAGGTTCTTTAACGGGAGTGGCCACCTCCCTGCTTATTGCTCTGCTGTTCAAAGCTTCACCCCAAGTGGCTTTATCTTTGGTACCCAAATCGGTAACAACCCCCATCGCCATGGAAGTCGCCCGCACCCTCGGAGGAATCCCCCCTTTAACCGCAGGGGTGGTTCTTATTGCCGGTTTGATTGGTGCTTTAATCGGGCCAGAAATCCTGTCTCTGTTCGGGGTAAAAAATGAAGTAGCGCGGGGAATCGCCATGGGAGCAGCTTCCCACGCCCTGGGTACTACCCGAGCCATGCAGGAGAGTGAACTGCAGGGAGCCATGAGCGGCGTTGCCATCGCATTGGTAGGAATTACGACCGCCCTCCTGGCACCTTATGCAGCGAAACTTGCAGGATTTTAGCAGCGAAATTATTTCTGGCGCCGCAGAAAACAAAAACTCCTCCATCATGGAGGAGAAATATTGACTGCTATGGTTTTTTACGAGTCCTGTACTGCACGGGAAATACTTCGGAATTAGCAATCCCATACTGTTTGATTTTAATGCCAAGCTTCTTTTCATACTTGGCGATGATGAACTTCTGCTTCTCGGTCACCAAGCTGACGGCTGTTCCCGGCTCACCGGCACGACCGGTCCGACCCACGCGGTGAATGTAGTATTCTTCATTGGGCGGCAGGTCAAAATTGAAAATATAATCTACCCCTGAAACATCCATTCCCCTTGAGAATAAATCGGTGGTAACCAGCACCTTGCTTTGTCCCTGCCGGAAATTTTCCAAAACATTTTTTCTCTCAGCCTGAGGCAGATCGCTGTGCAATCCCTCGGCTGCCAGTCCCAGCTCCCTTAGCCGCCGGGCCAACGGTGCCACGCCTTCGTTCCTAGTAATAAAAACTATGACCTTATTGGGCCGGTAAATGGCCATCAGCTTTTGTAATGTGAGAGCTTTTTTTCTTTCTTCAGCCATGAAGTAAACATGCTCAATACCGGGAGCCGTTCTACCTGCCTGCGTTATCCTAATCTCTACCGGATCTTGCATCACTTCAGCGGCTGCCGCAGCAACTCCCTCCGGAACGGTAGCTGAAAAAAACAGCAGCTGCCGATTTTTTAAAGTAGACTTGATGATTGAAGTAATGTGCAGTTTAAATTCCCTGTCAAACATCTTGTCTACCTCGTCAACCACTACCGTCTTGACAGTATGCGCGCTGAGTTTGCCCATCTTGATCAATTCCAAAATACGGCCCGGAGTGCCAACCACAATCTGCGGCTTTCTTTTTAGGTTTTCAATTTGGCGCTTAAGATTTGCACCCCCTAAAAGTGCAACACAGTATAAATCCTCTCCCCCTAATTCCGCTGCTACTTTGAAAACCTGCATGGCCAGCTCCCTGGTGGGGACTAAAATAATGGCCTGTAACTCCTTGCTGGGGAATTGGACTTTGCTCAAAAGGGGCAAAAGGTAAGCCAGTGTCTTACCGGTTCCCGTAGGAGACTCAGCAATAACATCTCTGCCTTCGAGGATGGGCGGTATAGCCTGAATCTGCACTTCCGTCGGTCTTGTAATCCCGTGTTGGGCCAGTTTGGCAGCTAAAAGTGCCGGAATCTCCAGTTCTTGGAATTCAGGATTTTTTCCCATAAACAAATCTCCCCGGTAGAAAATAGCCTTACCTATAGCATGGCAAATGCTTTTGCAACTATACTTCGCAGCTAAATACAGCGTTTAAATGGAATCGCTGATTTCCTTATCCATTCTATCAATTTCTTCTTGAGTCATGCCGCTCTGCAACAGCTTGTAATTGGCGGCGCCGGCCCAGAGGTTGCATTTTTCCGCCATTTTTTTATATTTTTTGGCATGGACTCCTTTTCTTCTGGCCCTGTCTAAAGCGTTGGACTGAATAATGGAAGTAATATACCTGGCTTTCAAGAGCCCATCCTGGTCTAACCGGTCGTAATTTTCTTTCAGGAAATCAATAACTTGCTGGTAATAGGAAGCAAATTCTTCAAAGGATATTTCCGTATCCATTTTTAAGTAAACCTTAAGTTGTTCAAATAATTTCTCCATCTAAGCCACTCCATTCCGTAACTGATATATCGAATAAATTTTATTAAAATCGCGAGTAAAAGACAAGTTTTTTAGTTTAATTTAAATCTACCTTTATAATTTTGGAAAAATAATCTATAATTTTAGATTGGTAAAACTTTAGTTGAATTAAGTTACATCGCAAAGAAGGTGAATTTGATGACCGGTTTATTAATTAAAACTTTTATCAAGCATTATGACAATACAAGAGACGTTGACGTTAGAAAACAATATGGCACGTTAGCAGGTGCAGTGGGAGTTGCCGTTAATCTACTGCTTTTCGTCATTAAATTATCTATTGGACTGATTGTAAACAGCATAGCGGTAATTGCCGATTCTTTTAACAATTTATCCGATATGGCTTCTTCAGTAGTGACCATAATCGGCTTTCGCTTGGCCAATAAACCCGCAGACCCGGAACATCCCTTTGGGCACAAGCGTATTGAATATATCGCCGGTTTAATCGTGGCCTTTTTAGTGATCCTAATTGGTTTTGAATTTTTTCAAACCTCTTTTCAACGCATCCTTAATCCAGTTGAAATAAATTTTAACCTTACAGCTTTTTTAGTTCTTTTAGTTTCAATATCTTTCAAAGTATGGCTGGCTGTTTTTAATAAAAAACTTGCCCGCATGATAGACTCAAAAACTTTGGAGGCAGCATCAGCAGACAGCATTGGCGATGTTCTATCCTCAAGCTGCATTGCGTTATCCCTGTTAATCTCGCTTTGGACCCCATTTCCCATCGATGGCTATGTAGGGCTAATCGTCGCCGGAATAATATTTTTTGCCGGAATTAATTTGACCAAGGACACAATCAGCCCACTCCTGGGGGAAGCGCCACCGGAAGAACTGGTCAAAAAAATAACCGGCAAAGTGTTGAGTTACGAAGGAATTATCGGAACCCACGACTTAATCGTGCACAGCTACGGCCCGGGAAATTACATGGCCTCCATCCATGCCGAAGTGCCAAGTGATATGGAACTAATGGAAATACATGAAATTATTGATACCGCCGAAAAGGAAATTTCCAAGGAACTGAATATCTTGCTAACCATTCATATGGACCCAGTAAACATGGATTGTGAACTCACTTCTAAAGTACAAAATGATCTCCAGCAAACTTTAGGCGATTTTCCGGAAGTACTCTCCTTCCATGATCTGCGCATCGTGGGAGAAGGCAAAAAACAAAACCTCATTTTCGATGTAGTTGTGGATGCAGGGTTTAGCAAAAAACAGGAAAACGAACTTAAGCAAAAAATTGCCGGGAAGATAAAAAGACAGCACCCCCTCTATGAGTGCATCATCACGGTAGACCGAAAATATGCTTAATATAAGGAAAATCAAGGGAACTATATAAAAGACCTCCGAGCCGCCGGAGGTCTTTGCTGTAGAAAAAATTCAGGCTACTCCTGCCCGTTCAGCAATTTGCCGAGCTTTTTTAAGTGCCTTGCACAAAATTTCCTTCTCATTAATAGCACATATAAATTGTTCTATTTATCCTAATTTCCTATGGTAAGCGTAATTCTTACGCCCGAATATTTAAATAACAAAATAGATCCTAAAAAACGGGGAATTGCAATGAAAGCCTTTATTCTTTGTCTACGGCTTTCTTACACTACCACCTGGCTGTAAAGAGACGTACGGTACTGATGATATTTTCTCGGGGATTGGCGGCTGGTAGCACAGCGACTGATTAATATGTTAGAATTGAATTAGCAGGAAATTGGGAGGAGTTAGGAGAGTGAAAACAGGCATAGCAAATGTACCGCTGCACGGCGGCCACTGTCCACCCTGGCTTTTTGAAAAAATGAAGCAGTTAGGTGCCCTAATAGTAGAAGTTATAGTCATGGAGTACGGCCCGGCGGAAGTGCTTAAAAGGCTGTCCGACCCGGTGTGGTTTCAAGCATTCGGCAGCGTACTCGGCTTTGACTGGCATTCCTCCGGTTTGACTACCGTAGTATGTGGAGCCTTAAAAGAGGGTTTGCAAAACTTGCAAGGCGAGCTGGGATTGTTTTTCGCCGGCGGTAAAGGTAAAGCATCAAGAAAAACACCAACCGAAATAGCGGAGGCAGGGGAAAAATACGGCTTATCCAATGATTTGGCAGGACTGCAAAGGACCAGCCGCTTAGTGGCTAAGGTAGATTCTGCGGCAGTACAAGATGGGTATGAACTATACCACCATTTTTTTATTTTTGACTCCAGCGGCAACTGGGCGGTGGTTCAGCAGGGAATGAACGGGAGCACCCGTTACGCCCGTAGGTACCACTGGCTTAGTGAAACGGTGCAGAGCTTTGTGATTGATCCCCATCAGGCTGTTTGCGGCTTTCCTGAACAAAATGTGCTCAACTTGGTTTATCTAGATAACGAGGCTACAAGAAAAGCTTCCGTAGAGTTGTGCCGGGAGAAGCCCGAGCTGGTCCTGAAAGTTATGAAGTCTGCCTCTCTTAACGCTCCCGGCCCAAAACAAGAGCCCAGCGTACAACAACAACTAAACCTTTTTAGCAACGAACCATTCCATGGCAGCCTTAATGAGCCTGCTTTGCAACCAGGGGGATTAAGTCCAAGCCCTCGCCAAATGACTATGCCCGCCAGCCACCCCATTCCCTCAGTCCGCTACCTGGATAAAATTTTGTACCGGCTATATGAGAAACCTCCGGAGAATTACGAAAAATTGCTGGAGACCCCCGGAGTCGGTCCGAGCACACTGCGGGCGCTGGCAATGGTGGCCGAAGTAACCCACGGTGCTAAACCCAGTTTTCACGACCCAGTCAGATATACCTTTGCCCACGGCGGCAAAGATGGCTATCCGTTTCCAGTGCAGCGCCAGGATTTGACCCACTCCCTGCAGGTTTTGCGGACCGCCATCACCAAAGCTAAAATCGGAGAGATGGAAAAATTAGAAGCCCTGCGCAAATTAGGCAAACAAGAGGAATGGCTTTACTCTTCATAAGTCATTTTCCTGGTCATCCCACCGTCGATCACTAAATGGGCCCCGGTGATAAAATCATTCCCCGGGCTTGTCAGGAAAAGGCAAGCCCGGGCTACATCCTCGCGTTTACCTACCCGTCCCGCGGGATGCTGAAGATGATCATTCTTCCGCAGCGGAGAATAACCCCCTGTTTCAATCCAGCCGGGGCTGATGGCGTTGACCTTGATACCATCCGGAGCAAATGAAACAGCTAAAGCATGGGTCAAAGAGTTCATAATATTGGCCGCTTCCCGCGAACACTGTCCTGGCCTGATTTTTTCATTTTACCGGTCAAGTTGTTGAAAAATACGGCAGCGCCTAACCAGACAAACAGCGACAAGAAGAGGCCAACTGCCCAGTTTTGAAACAATCTGCTCAGCAAAACTGCCCCTACTACACAGAAAGTACACCCCAACATCCCCGCCACTGCCCCGAACGCTACTTCTCCTGCTTGGGCAGAACCTTGTTTACAGCCTGTCAGAATCACTGCTGCAGCCATTACAGCAGGAAAGGCGGCAAAAATCCCGGCAAAAGACTTCCAGGGTACAAAAAGGGAGACTAAATAGCTTGCCACCACTGCGCTGCCGCCAAAAACAAACCGTACGGCTATATCCAACCAATCTAAACTCATCTTAATTCACCCAGCCCATTTCGAAAGCAACATAATAGATCAGTGTAGCTAAAAAAGCCCAAACAACTAATGCCAGCACCAGTCCTTTTTTCCAGCCGTATTTCGGAATATACCAAGCCGCACTGCAAGCGCAGAAAATGTTTGCCAGCATACCCACCAGGGCCCCTTTCGATAGTTCCAGCGTGGCTGCCAGGGCAGCAGTCTTTGGTGAATTTATACCAACCGCAACCACTGCGGAAACATAGACAGCCGGAAAAGCTGCAAAGATGCCTCCCACCCTGCCACCCATGGACCTGGCTATAACAGCGGATAATGCCACGGCGCCACCACCCAAAAAAAAGCGGAGGGCAATTTTAAGACCTAGTTCTGCGGACATCTTTTCCCCTCCCAACACTTCGCTCTACAACTATGATTTTACCACAAACCAACAAAAACCAGTAACATAAGCCGGCGGCAAACCTGCTTTCGTAATTTAGGACTAGGCGATGCTAGGACGCCCGGTCCGTCAACAGCCGCCGTAGATAAAGAAAAAGTATTCTTTCACAAATACTCAATCCCATATTCGCTATCATTGCGGTAAATAAATTTTGGCTAGGCAAAATTACAGCACATATCTGTGGTAATTTTTATCACTACACAAGCTATAATTAAACTGTTAGCTGTAAAAGCAGCTAAAAAATATGACAAAAACCAGATCTATCTAAATGCCAAAAGCCGGGTCTCCCCGGCTTTTGGCCTAACTATTTACTCCTACGGAAAAGGCAACTTAATTAAACGCCCCAAACAATCCGGCAACAACTGCCGCTACCGATATTAATGACATTAAGCCCGCTACAGCAAAAGAAGCTGTCAATACTCCCGAGTAAACAAAGGCAAGCCCGCCGGCCGTTTTTTGCAGTAACTGAGTCATCCTGATTCCTCCTTATTGTGATATTATGTTTATGTTTTCTTAATTTTCAGATAATTGACTTGTTTTCATTATAATGCAGACTTTTTTAATCGTCAATGCTCTTAGTTAATAAAGAAAAAGTATTCTTTCACAATCGTCTTCACCGTTAAAAGCCATAATAAAAAAAGAGTTACTCCCGGTTGAGTAACTCCTTAGAAGTTATACATTAGTGTATCTTTAGATGTATTTAATCTTCTTGTTTTCATCGCAGACAAGGGTAGTGTTTTTCCCATTTAAAGTGGTCCTTAAGAGGACCGGATGCCCCCACAAGTCAACGATATACTTCACTGTTTCTTCCATATAATTTTTTTGCAGTTCCCTCCCGTCAAATACATGCTCTAAGGTCAGCGTTTTATCTTTTCTGGACATATCGCTTACCCGGATTAAAGGAACCATGCCCATGCCCGCTGAATTGCTCAAAGTATTCCTGATCTCTTTCCAGCCTTCTTCATCGGCCACTTCTTCCACAACGTAGTCGTTCCCTTTTTTCACATATTCAAATAAATGCAAGTTAACGCAAAGCTCCTGGGTCAAAAATTTGCGGATAAAGGACTGATCCCTTTCCAGGGAACGCACTTCAAATATTTTTTCCTGCCCGTATTTTTCAGCTAAATCTTTAAAAATTTCAAACCCTAAAAAGTAGGGGTTGATACCTCCCAGCACCGGCCTGACAACCTCATTATGGCGTTTAATAAATTCCAAATAGAAGGAAGAAGGAAGCTCCAGCTTTTGCAGGATTTTATAATGCCAGTAACTGGCCCATCCTTCATTCATGATTTTCGTTTCAATCTGCGGAATAAAATATCTTGTTTCCTCGCGGACTATCTCCAGGAGGTTTTTTTCCCATTCCGCCAATTCACCATACTCCATAATGAACAGCAGCAAATCCTCCTGGGGTTCTAAAGGTACTTTGCTTAAATCCGGTGGTTCAAGGGGTTTATAAGGCTCCAAAATACTATAATTGACATGTTTCTTTTTATAATCTGCAATTAATTTTTGCCTTAGCTCTTCATCAGTTAATATTTTCTCACCAACAGTCCTGGTAATCTGCAGTTTAATGCTATGGGCTGCGTTTAAAATCTTTTCCACGCTTTCATAACCGATGCTGGGGTCATTAATATAGCTTCTAATCATCGCAGCATGATTTTTAAAACTCTCCACCGTATATTTTGCGTCGGTCCCTTCTTTGAAAAGCCTGTTATTTTTGAAGAAATCGTTGTGGGCATATACGTGGGCGATAGTCAGGATCTGCAAGAGCAGCGTATTTTCTTTCAACAAATAGGCAATGCAAGGGTCGGAATTAATCACCATCTCGTAGGGCAGCCCCGATAAATTATATTTATACAGCGTTTTCAGCCTTTCGTATGCTTTGCCAAAACTCCAATGGGGGTACCTGGAAGGCATTCCCACATACGCCTCATAGGCCAGCATATCTTCATAATTGACAATTTCAAATTCCTGGGGAAAAAAATCCAAGCCCAAACCTTTAGCAGTTTCCTCTATTTTGTCGCCCCATTTTTGCAAATCAGCCAGCGTGTAGTCCATGCTCTTAACCTTCTTTCGAGTCTTTTTTCAAAATATTTTTAAGAGCAGGCCATAAGTCTTCTTTTTTATCAATTGTTGTGGTAACAAAATTGTGATCTTTTATTTTTTCAATATATTTGTATTTGATATTGCTTGGTTTGACCCCCGGCAATATCTCCGCATAGCCAAAAAGATTGCACACTTCACAAAGCTTTTTGGCATATTCGATTGCCTTATTGTCATCTTCGCTCCAGTTATCGCCGTCGCTGACGTGGAAAGCGTAGATATTCCAAAAGGCAGGATTGTATGCTTGCTCGATAACCTCCAGCGCCTTTTTATAACCGCTGGAAATATAGGTTCCTCCTGATTCCACCTTGTGGAAGAATTCTTTTTCCGTCACTACCTTTGCCTCGGTAGAATGGGCTATGAAAACGACCTCCACATTGAGGTATTTCATTTTTATGAACTGGTGCAGCAGGAAAAAGAAAGACCTGGCCAGATATTTTTTTGCTTGGTCCATGGAACCTGAAGTGTCCATGATACAGATGACTACTGCGTTTAATTCCCTTTTTCTGGTTTCTTTTACCCGGTGATACCTTAAGTCATCTTCTTTAAAGGGAAACCTGCCTATTTCTTCTTCCAGTTCCGCCTCCCTGAGTGACTTGATGGTTGCTTGTTTTCGCTTAATTTTTTCCACCACTGTACGTTTTTTGGCAAGCCTAGGGGTGATGCCTTTCTTTTGGTAGCCGGACCTCTTGTGGGAACTCTCGGATAAAATCTCGGAGAACTTTTTCCTTTCCAAAAAGGGGAGATTTAAATCTTCGAAAAGGTAGTGGATGATATCCTCTATAGTCACTTCTGTCTCGTAAATATCTTCTCCCGGCTCATTGCCCGCGCCATTATTGCCCTTTCCTTGCCCATTGTCGTCGTGACCGATAACATCCCCTTTTTTCTCCGAACCGTCGCCGCTGCCCACCCCAGGTACATTTTTGCCGTAGATAAACCGGTATTCTTTCAAACCCCGGATGGGGATTTTGATTTTTTTATTTTTGCTCTCGCCAATGATACTTTCCTCGGATAAAATATCGGCCAAGTTTCTTTTGATGGATTCCTCGGTCAGCTGGCGGTGCCTTCTGCGGTCTTCCACAGCCCTATCCCGCTCAATAGGACTGAAGTCTCTAAATATCGCCATCACCATCAATCCTTCCAGAGATTATTGGCAGCGTATTTTAAAATAACATCGCAGCAGTAATCGCAATAGCCGTTAGCCTTCATTTCCTCTACCATAGCGTTGTATTTTTCATCCTGCTCTTTATCTCTGACTTTGCTCTTGGTAACTACCCGGGATAATTCCTTTACCGAGACAGTCAGCTTTTTCTCAATTGCCTCTTTTAATGGCTCGTAAGATGTGTAATCTATCTTTCCGTTGTTGCGCATCAAATAAAACATGTAGGAAGTGACATCCATCCTGAAACCTTTGGCTGAGCTCTCGGTAATTCCAATCTGTTCCTCGATGGAGCGCATGAATTTTTCATCGGGTTCCAGCTGCTCCCCTGTGGCTTTATCTTTTAACTTGTTTTTGTTCACATAAGCTTCGGCATGGTCCAGATAATTATTGAATAAGCTCTCAGCCTGCTCTTTGTAACTATGAATGAATGCCTTTGTAATCTCTTTCTCCAAAACCAGGTTGTATTCTTTTCTGATGGTATCCTGTAAAAATGCCAAATATTTTTTCTTTTCATCCTCTGCTATATCCAGCTCTTTAACTGATTTGATAATGCTTTCCATTACGCTTAACGGGTTAATGCAATTGTATTCCGAATTAGCCAGGGCATTGTCGATAGCCTTGACGATAAACCTGGTGGAAATGCCTGTCATCCCTTCCCTCAGCCCTGCTTCTTCCCGCAATTCGGTAATATCTATCTTTTTGGTCATCCCCTTTTCAACTATTTCTTCGGCGTTGTAGATTTTTAATTTGGTCAAGGGATCTACTTTGCTGGAAGGAGCGAGCCTGGTAAGGATGGCAAACATGGCTGCCACTTCAATGGTATGCGGCGCCATATGGGCCCCAAAATTGCTTTTTCGCAAAATCTTGTTGTAAATCTTAATCTCTTCATTTAACTCCAGACAATAGGGAACTTCGATTTTAACAATTCTGTCCAAAATAGCTTCGTTAGTATGGTCTGATTTAAATTTATTCCACTCAGCTTCGTTGGAGTGGGCCAGGATAATTCCGTCAAAGTAGATCATGGAGCCTTTGCCGGGCGATGGGATTGACTTCTCTTGGGTAGCTGTAATGATGGTATGCAGGTACTCCACGTCGTTTTTAAATACCTCAATAAATTCCACCAAGCCCCTGTTGCCCACATTAAATGCGCCGTTTAGGGAAAAAACGCGAGGATCGTCCTCAGGATAAAGGTCCATTTTCGAGATGTCAACCGAACCGATTAGGACTGAAGTATCTTGATTGTTGGGGTCAACAGGCGGTACAACCCCGATCCCCTTTCTAGCCCTGATGGAAAAATTGCTGGTTACCACGGGGAATTTTTCATACTCTCCATTGTACTCCTCCTTTAACCTGTAGCGGCAAACAGGGCACAAATCTCCTTCAATCTGAACTCCCAGTATTTTTTCAAATTCTTGGCGCAAATGCTTGGGTATAAGGTGCAGGGGTTCTTCTCTCATGGGACAATCTTTCAAAATGTAAATAGGCTCACTGGACTCCAACGCTTTCTTTAAAGCCTCTACCAGAGAAGATTTACCCGAACCTACGGGACCGACCAAATACAATACCTGCCGGGATTCTTCTCCTTTCATTGCTGCAGCATGAAAATAATTGACGATTTTCATCAGAGTTTTGTCAATACCAAAAAAATCTTCTTTAAAAAAGTTAAATCTTTTCACGGTTTCATTGCCATGGATTTTTCTAATGCGCGGATTATCTTCGGGCTTTAAAACTTCATAACCTTTCCCCAGAATAATATCGTACATTCGCTTGTGGGCAAGTTTAACTACATCGGGGTTGTTTTTCACAACTTCCAAGTATTCCAGAAATGTACCTTCAAAGTGCTGACTCTTTCTTAATTCTCTATCCTTTTCAATCAACCGTTTAAACTCCATTTCGAATCCCTCCTATGCTTGTTGGGACTGGCAAAAGGTAAAGGGCCTCCCTTTATACATTTATATGCCGCGGGAGGATTTTGAGGACTGAAGTCAACCTAAAATTAGACTCAAAAAGTTGGTAAAAAAACCTTTGCAGCTTTACTTCGTTCTGCAAAGGCGTTCTTACTAAACTTGCCCCAAGGAAATTATTCAGGATAGTATCTGGAAATTCGGGGAAATATGAAGGTAGTTTGCAAAAACAGTTCAACAATTGATTTTTCGGTTGGGTGGGTAGTATCTTGAGCAATGCAATTACCAAAAAATTCTTGGAATGTCGGCAGCAGATGGACGATAAGGATGATTTTTTCTTCACTGTCGCATTCTTACTTGCACCTACAATCGCAGCCCAAAAAGCCGCGTCTCTGATTTGTTTTAGCCAGGCCAAACGCGACTCCCTAAGCCTGTGGCAAAAATACAGAGGGGAATTGTTAGCAGACACTAAACTCAAATATTTTGAGGTTTCAAAGATTAAAAATAATTTGGTAGTTTTGTTCTATCAGCCCGACGTACTGAAAAAAATTATACGCCAACAGGCGCCTTGTGAATTTTTACAGCAGTTTGGCTATAATACCCCAATTAATTTAAAATCATATCTTGAACACTTAAAACGTCGGTATCACCACGGGTGCCCCCCTGAGATTGGCCTGTTTCTAGGCATTCCTGTGAATGACGTGATTAGTTTTATAAACAACCGCGGCCAAAATTTTATTTTCAGTGGTTACTGGAAAGTCTATCACGATGCTGAAAGAGCAAAAAACATCTTTGCAGCTTATGATCGGGCTCGAGCTAAAGTGCTTGACCTACATGCAGCAGGAGTCAATCCTTGTGAAATTATTAAAGTAATTTAAAATTATACCTGCACACTCCATTTTTTGCAGGGCGTAGCCTTTATGTTGTCCTATTTTGAAGAAATTGCAAAAACCTGCCGCAATTGTAAAGACCCACTGGCTTATAAACAGCGGGTCTTGGTTATCTTTTAATACCACAGCTAAACGATCTGCTAAGGACAAAATCGTTCACCTGGCAGGTAAACCTTTTGTGGCCGGCAATTCCTCCATAATTTTAACCCCGGAGCTGGTCCCAATGCGGTTGGCACCGGCTTCCACCATTTCCAACAGTTGTTTCAAGGTGCGGATGCCACCTGATGCTTTCACGCCTACACTGGGTCCTACAGACTTACGCATCAGGGTAACCGCTTCCACCGTTGCACCTGGACCAAGAAAACCCGTGGAGGTTTTGACAAAATCAGCACCTTCTTCTTCGGCAATGATACAGGCTTGCTCAAGCTCATCAGAGGTGAGCAATGCTGTTTCCAAAATAACTTTCAAAATAACCCCCTTACCGGCTGCCTGCCTTACTGCTGCAAGATCTTTTCTAACTGCTCCCCATTCCCCGCCTTTTAGGGCACCGAGGGCAATAACCATATCAAGCTCATGGGCACCGCTGGCCACAGCTTCCTCTGCCTCCGCCTGTTTCTGGCGCCAAGTGGTGGCCCCCAAAGGAAAACCGATAACCGTGCATACCTTCACTTTGCTGTCCGCAAGAAAGTCAGCCGCCCGTTTTACATAACACGGGTTGATGCAGACGGAATAAAAACCATGTTCTCTGGCTTCCAAGCATAACTTTTCAATGTCCCTGGCAGTCGCCTCCGGCTTGAGCAGGGTATGATCGATTATGCCTGCCAGTTCTTCCCTGTTCATCATAAACGTTGCTCCTTTGTCATATTATTTTCTTATTTTAGCCCCGCATTTTCTTGTCAAAAGTGGCAATTGCCTCCAAGGCTACTTTAATCTCCTTATCCCATCCCTCTGCCAGTTTCACATTTTTCTCTCCGTAAACCACTTCATTGGTTACCAGGTTGGCCGAAGCCGCGCTAATCATGGCCCCTCTTTTCCCTCTGAGGTGACAGATGGTAAAGATTGCTGAGCTTTCCATCTCAATATTTGTAATGTTCAGGTCAGCCAATTTCTTAATCCATTCCTCCGTTTCCCCATAAAAAGCGTCATCAGTGGCGTTAATTCCGTAAAAATAATTATAGTCAAGCTCTTCCTGCATTCTTTCAGCTGTGTCGATCAGGGTTCGGGTCAGTTCAAAATCCGGAACAGCCGGGAAACAATCCGGTACGTAAAAGCGGGATGTACCTTCATTTTTCATAGAACCGGTGGAAATAATCAGGTCGCCGATGTGGATTTCTGGCCGCAAAGCGGCAGTACTCCCAATGCGGATAAAACATTCGGCACCGATATTGATTAATTCCTCTACTGCAATGGCCGTGGAAGGACAGCCCATTCCAGTGGAAGTTACCGAGACCCTCACCCCTTTGTAAAAGCCGGTGAATGTACGGTGTTCCCGGTTATGGCCTACTAGTTTTACATCTTCGAGATATTTTGCCACCATGTCGGAACGAGCAGGGTCACCGGGCAACAAGACATACTTGCCCACATCCCCTTCCTGTAGATCAATGTGATACTGTCTGATCCCTTTCAATTGTTCAGCTTTGTTGGTGATATTCATATCCATTGGTCCTCCTTGACGTAAAACCTTAGATCGTCTTTTTTAAAATAAAATTTATTTTTACAGCAAACCTGCCTTTTGCATCAACTTGGTCGCCATGTGTGCTGATTTTTGCAGGACCTCATTCCTGTTGACCCGCAAAGGGATGCGGTTGTAAAGCAAAAATTCACCATCAACCATCACATGGGCAACATTAGCTCCCATGGCGGAATATGTGACATGGGAATAAAGGTTGGAAAGTAGCCCTTGATGCACCGGCTGCAAATTGCTGCCTGTCAAATCAAGAACTGTCAGATCGGCCAATTTGCCTGGTTCCAGGCTGCCAATCTGGTCAGCCATCCCCAGAGCCCTGGCTCCCTCAATAGTAAGCATGCGGACAGCTTCCCGGGCCGTGCAAAAAGTAGGGTCTTCTTCGTGCTGTTTTTGGAGCAGCACACCTGTTTTTAAGTCCCGGAGCAAATCCAAACTGTTATTGCTCTGGGCGCCATCGGTGCCCAGGCCCACGGGGACCTGGTGCTCCCAGAGGCGTTTTAAGGGCATTACCCCTGAAACCAGCTTCAGGTTACTAACCGGGTTATAGCTTACTCCTACTCCTTTTTCCCGGAAAATGCCCAGGTCTTGATCATCAAGGTGAATACAGTGGGCCGCTAGCACCTGCCGGTCCAACAGACCCGTGCTTTCCAAAAAACGGGTTGGCGAAAGCCCTGTAGCCGCCCTGATTTTTTCGTTTTCTTCCTTAGTTTCCGATATATGAATATGCACTAGCACCCCGTAATGCTCCGCCAACTTGGCCACTTCCCGCAGCGTACTCGCATCGCAGCTGTAAGGAGCATGCGGGCCAAAACAGGGGTAAATGCGAGTCTCTTCCTCTCTGCCCCGGTAACTGGAAACAAAATCAGCAGCAGCCTCTAACGTACGGTCTGTTTCAGGCGATGGATGTGAAAAGACCGTTGCTGCCAGCACTCCCCGCAAGCCGGAACTTTTCACTGCCTCTGCGACAGCGTCGGCAAAAAAATACTGATCAGCAAAAGTCGTAATGCCATTTTCCAAAAATTCCAGGCACGCAAGGGAAGTACCCCAGTATACCGCTTCTGCTGTTAGATGTTTCTCCGCTGGCCAAATCAATGTCTGTAGCCAGTCCATCAATTTCAAATCATCCGCCATTCCCCGGAACAAGGGTGAAGGAGTGTGAGTATGGGTATTGACAAGGCCCGGCATAACCAGTTTCCCCTCAAGGTCATAAATATCGCCCCGCGGGCTAGGACAGCTTCCTTCCCCTAGCTTAGCGATCCGGTTTCCTTCAACAATCAGGTAACCCCTGGGATACCAAGTATCGTTGGCATCCATGGTCAGGATAGTACAGTTGAGCAATGTTTTTACTGCCGTGTGCATTTACATTTCCCCCAATGCTTCCGGTGCTCTCGATTTTCTTCTAAACACAACTAGAACAAAGAGAGTAAAAAGATAGGGCACCATCTGAATAAACTGATTGGGAATGCTTGAGTTATTCATATTAAACCTAACTGCTTGGGCAAAAGCAAAGATAAGGCTGGCCAGCACTGAACCGATGGGATGCCACCCGCCAAAGATATTGGCTGCCATAGCCATGAAACCCCTACCCGCAACCATATCGTTAACAAAGACATGGGTCTGCTCCAGCGAAAGGTATGAACCTCCCAAGGAAGCCAGGACACTGCTCAACAGAACAAAGCCATAGCGGTAACGCTTAATCGGCACTCCGGCCGTTGCCGCTGCCAGTGGATGATCGCCAATTGCCCGCAGTCTTAACCCTATTTTAGTGCGGTACATCAAAATCCATGAAAAGACCATAACCATAATTAAAATAAAGAAATAGATCGATTGCTCCCTGAACAAGCCGCCCACCACCGGAAGCCTGTCTAAGAGAGGCACCGTAAAACCCGGCAAGGGAGGGATTTGCCCGGAAATACCTTCTTTTCCCCAAATTACTTTAATCATCACCGTGGTCAAGCCTAAAGCGAGGATATTTACTCCCACGCCGCAGACCACCTGGTTGGCCCGGTACGTAATGCTTAACAGTGCGAAAAGCAGGCCAACCAGCAGCCCGCTGATCATTGCCAGCAAAATGCCAAACCATGGGTTACCCGTGAAATGAGTGCCCGCCACGGCACTAAAAGCTCCTACCAGCATCATTCCTTCCAGGCCGATATTAATGACCCCACTGCGTTCCGAAAAGGTAGCCCCAATGGCAGTAAGCGCGATGGGAATAGCTAATCTTACTGTTAACGGAAAAAAACTTAAAAGCCAGTTGAAACTGGATTCCATCACGCATGCACCCGCCTTTTCATAAGAAATTTAAAGATTTCCGGAGCCGCCACGAACAAGATAACCAGCCCCTGAATCACCATTACCCATTTGGCGGAAATTGAGGTGGTTCGGTTTAGCTGCAGTGCGCCTGCGTCCAAAGCGCCAAACAGGAGGGCAGTTAACATAATACCAAAAGGGTGGTTGCGGCCCAAAACTGCTACAGCTATACCGGTAAACCCGTAACCAGGCGAAAAGCCATCAATAAAACGGTGGTTGATCCCCAAGACCTGTGAAATGCCTCCCATAGCCGCCAAAGCACCGCTTATACCCATGGCCAGCACCATACTCTTCATGATGGAAACGCCGCCCGCCTCCGCAGCCAGCTGGTTTTCACCCACTGCCCTGATTTGAAAGCCAAGAGTTGTATACCATAGAAGCCAGTAAACAACAGCAGCCAGCAAAACCGCCAGGACAAAAGCTGTAGTCAGTTGGGTCCGGGGCAATAGCTTAAGAAAAGATGCTGCTGCCGGCAGTTCCACTGTTTGGGCAACCGGACCAGGTTCTTTAAAAGGGTAATTGACCAAGTATGAAGTAAGATAAATGGCAACATAGTTAGACATAACAGTAACTATCACTTCATGGGTCCCGAACTTAGCCTTTAAAAAACCTGCCACCGCTCCCCACAAACCCGCTGCCAGCATACCTGCCAGCACAACCAGGGGAAGAAAAATGATCTTGGGCATCAAGGGCAACAGCAAAGCTGCCAGAGCACTAACAAAAGCGCCAATATAAAGCTGCCCTTCAGCGCCGATATTAAATAAGCCACATTGGAAAGCTACCCCTACCGCTAACCCGGTAAAAATCAGAGGAGTTGCCTTAGCAAGAGTATTGGCCAGGCTCCGGGCACTCCCGAAAGAACCTTGCCACAAAGCAGAGTAGGCTTCCAGGGGAGATTCACCAAGGATCAGCACCAACAGCCCTCCTGCCAGCAAAGCTAACATAATAGCAGCGACAGATAGGACTAATTCCCGTAACAGTTCAATTTTCCATAAGTCTTTGAGGCAATTTTGCCACCTATTCATTTTGCGGCACCTCTTTCCCGGCCATCAACAGCCCAAGTTCCTCCATTGTAAATTCCTCCGCCGGCCTAACTGCACGGATTTCACCTTCATACATTACGGCAATCCGGTCACTCAACTTGGTTATCTCCTGCAAATCCGCCGAAATCAGGATGATCCCCTTGCCCTGTTCCCTCAGCTGTAAAAGCAATGAATGAATATATTCAATCGCTCCCACATCTAAACCTCTTGTGGGCTGGGCTGCCACAATCAAGTCCGGATCCGTGCTGACCTCTCTGGCTAAAATCACTTTCTGCTGGTTACCACCCGAAAGCAACTTAATTTTTTGTCCCAAACCGGAAGTTTTGATTTGGAAAGAATCAACCATTTGCCGACCGGCTTTGCGTACTTTTTGGCGCTGAATCACGCCGTTTTTTACCCATTCGGGCCTGAACTGGCGGCCCAGCAAAATATTTTCTTCCAATGTAAAATTGCTCAGCATAGCCCTTTTGTGGCGGTCGGAAGGAATGTGGGCCAGACCCAACTTTTTGCGCTGCCGGACATTTAAAGCGGTTATGTCCCGTCCGCGAAAGACGATGCTGCCTGACTTGCAGGGGCGCAGGCCTGTAATCAGTTCTTCCAGTTCCATCTGGCCGTTTCCTTCTACCCCGGCAATTCCTAATATTTCCCCACCGTAAACCTGTAAACTGACTGTATGCCCTTTTTGTTCAATTAAACGCACATCCTGCAGCTTTAATATTTCTTCCCCGCGGTTTATTTGGGCCTTAGCCAGGTTAAAATCAACTTCCCTGCCCACCATCAGTCTGGCCAGCTCTTGAGGTGAAGTCCCACTTTTGTCGAGAGTTTGCAGATTTTTGCCATTTCGCAAAACAGTAATGCGGTCTGCCGCTTCCATCGTTTCATTTAATTTATGCGTTATGAAAATAATAGTTTTTCCGTCTTTTTTCAATTCCCTGAAAACCTGGAACAGTTCCTCTACTTCCGGGGGTGTGAGGACAGCGGTGGGTTCATCAAAGATGATGATCTCCGCTCCACGGTAAAGGGCTTTGACAATTTCCACCCGCTGCTTTACTCCCACAGGCAAAGTTTCTACTACGGCATCCAGGTCTAGTTGAAAATTGAATTTATCGACCAGTTCCTGAACCCGCTCCCTGCTTTCCCGATAATCGACAAGGACATTGCCCGGTTCATAGCCAAGAATAATGTTTTCCAGGACAGTCAGGCGCTCCACCAGCATAAAATGCTGGTGGACCATTCCCAGCCCTCTTTCCAAGGCTTTTCCGGGGCTGTTCTTCAGCACTTCTTCGCCCTTAACCACGATCTTACCGTCGTCAGGCTCATAAAGCCCGAACAAAATATTCATCAGGGTGCTTTTTCCCGCCCCGTTTTCTCCTAAGAGTACATGCACTTCCTGCCTCCTGACCAGCAAGTCCACACCATCGTTAGCTAAAACGGGGCCAAACCTTTTAGTGATATTTCTCATTTCAATAACCCAGGGTCCCATTGTGCTTCCCCTTCCCGCATTTTTACTCGAAACGGCAGGGGTAAAAATGAAGGAATGGTACAGGCCCACTCCATCATTTTTACCCTGATTTCAGCTTTTACTGCATTTTGTTATTCTGCAAAAAAGCATCTACCTGTTCCATCTCTACGGGAACTTTAAGCGATCCGTCCTTGATCTTTGCCTTTATTGTCTCCACTTTATCGATAATATCCTGGGGGATTTTAACATTAGTGCCGTCCACTGCATACCCAACACCGTCATCTTTAACCCCCAGAGAATATACTCCGCCTTTGAAATTGCCTTCGTAAGCGCTTTTTACTGCTTCAAAAGTAGCGTTGTCTACCCGTTTTAACATGCTGGCCATAATCACATCCGGCGCAATATGGTTTTGGTTGGAGTTGCAGCCAATGGCCAAGAAGTTATTGCTTTTGGCCGCTTCAAACACTCCCAGCCCGGAACCGCCGGCTGCATGATAAATAATATCTGCTCCTTTGCGGTTCAGCGATAAAGCCATTTCTTTAGCTGTGGCCGGATCGCTGAAATCGCCAACAAAATCATAAAGGACTTTCATCTGGGGGTTGACATAACGTGCCCCTGCTTCAAAACCGGCAATAAATTTCCGGATCAATGGAATGTCCAGTCCTCCGATTACGGCAGCCACGTTTTGATCGTTCAGCCTGGAATCCGCTTTTTCGAGCTTCATCAAACCGGCCAGGGCACCTACCAGGAAAGAGCCTTCCTGTTCTTCCGAAAGGTAAGATGCCACATTCGGGGCTTCCACTACAGCGTCAATCAGCGCAAACTTTTGTTCTGGGTATTCGGCTGCCACTTTTTTCAGCGCATCCATCTGGTCAAAACCTACACAAACAATCAAGTCATACTGTCCTGAAGCTGCAAGTTCGTTTTGCTGAATTTCATAATCAGCAACCTCTTTTGGTTCTACATAATCAAAGGTAATGCCTAATTCCTTCTCTGCCCTTTTCATGCCTTCGTACGTTAGATCATTGAAGGATTGGTCACCCAGGCCACCAGTCGCCAAGATCAATGCGTATTTTTTGTTTTCTGCCGCTTTGCTGTTGCCTGCCTGGTCAGACTGTTCTTCAGTTTTTTGGGAACAACCAACAGCCGCCGTCAATAACAACACCATCAACAGTAACAACGAAACACCCTTTTTCATCAAGCATCCTCCCTTTAGTTTATTTTTTTGACCCCTGGGAAACAGAAATTTCCCAGAGGGTAATGCACAACTTCTTAAGACGTAAAAGCCACATTCCTGCAAAGCGTGAAACGGATAAACTTGTCCGTATAGTATTCAGAGTTGTACATAAGTGGGACCCCGTCTTCCGCATATTCTAGAACATCAAGGCGTAATAAAGGGGTTAAAAGAGGCACATTAAAAACCTTAGACAGTTCTTCATCGGACACTACGGGGATAATTTCCAGCACATCATGGGTTATTTGCCGGTTGCAAATATTTTCTATAAAGGTAAACATAGACTTTTCCAAATCTTGTTCGGTAAAATCTTCATGCCTGAAGAGGCTCCTGGGGGTGCGGTCCACATAGAAAGCCGCAACAATTGCATCAGCCATAAAAACTTTTTTGACAACCAAAATATCTTCACCCTCGCTGATCCCCAATTTAGTTGCCTCGTCTTTATCTGCCTGCCGCCAGGCGAAGCCCAACACCCGAGAAGATGTTTTATAGCCATTATCCTGCAAAAAAGTATCAATCTCCCGGCTAGTATCAATCCTGCTTGTCAACCGCGGGACAAACGAATTGATCACCGTGCCTTTACCCTGGGAACGGGCAATTACACCATCGCTCTCTAAAACAGCCAGCGCCTCGCGTACTGTTAGGCGGCTAATGCCCAACTGCTGGGCTAATTCTTCCTCGGAAGGCAAACGGTGTTCATTCCTGGTATCCAATTCGCAAATATATTTCCGAAGACTTTCCAGTGCTTGCTGGACTGCAGAAAACTTTTGGATTTTTTTTACATTGTTACTGTTCATTTGACGCAACTCCTCAGATAAGCTGATAATTTGATAATTAAACATTTATACTCATTTTCCTCCCTGGTTAGCAGAGATACGAAAAAAATTTTAATTTTTTTTATCTAGAGGAATTTTAATTATGGACGCAAATGTTAAAACGCCCATATCTTTAGATACTTGATTTAAAATACAAAAAGCCTATATAGTTTCATCCACTACATAGGCTAACGTTTGATGCAACCCTTCAAAAATTACATCATTTCAACTAAGCGCTTATTTATCTCTTTCAGAAACTCTTCCGTATTAACAATGCGTTTATTTTCAGCTACTGACAGTTCCGCTAGATCTTTGGTCATTACCCCGTCTTCAATGGTTTTGATAGATGCACCCTCTAGCTTATCGGCAAATCCCATAAGCTCATTAATCCCATCCAGTTCGCCCCGCTTCCTGAGGGCACCGGTCCAGGCAAAAATAGTAGCCATGGGGTTGGTGGAAGTTTCCTCCCCTTTTAGGTATCTATAATAATGCCTGGTCACTGTGCCGTGGGCAGCTTCAAACTCGTAATTGCCCTCCGGCGATACCAGCACGGAGGTCATCATTGCCAGGCTGCCAAAAGCGGTAGCAACCATGTCAGACATGACATCCCCGTCATAATTCTTGCAGGCCCAGATCATGCCACCTTCCGATCTGATTACCCGGGCCACGGCGTCATCAATGAGAGTATAGAAATACTCTATGCCGGCAGCTGCAAATTTCTCTTTATATTCGTTGTCATAAATTTCCTGGAAAATATCTTTAAACCTATGATCATATTTTTTAGAAATGGTATCTTTGGTGGCAAACCACAGGTCCTGCTTTTGGTCTAAAGCGTAGTTGAAACATGCCCTGGCAAAACTCTCAATGGACTTGTCCAAGTTATGCATTCCCAAGATAATTCCGGCATCCCTAAACTCATGTATTGTCTGCCTCGATACATCGCCGCTTTCAGAAGTGAAAACCAGCTCCGCTTTGCCAGGCCCTTCCACCCGGAACTCAACATCCTTATAAACATCCCCGTAAGCATGCCTGGCTATGGTAATGGGTTTTTTCCAGGTCCTGACGAATGGTTTGATGCTATCGACAATAATGGGTGCCCGGAAAACTGTGCCATCCAAAATAGCCCTGATGGTGCCGTTGGGGCTTTTCCACATTTGTTTCAGATTGTACTCTTCAACCCGCTGGGCGTTGGGTGTAATAGTGGCGCATTTAACCGCCACACCATACTTTTTGGTAGCCAGAGCGGCGTCAATTGTTATCTGGTCTTCGGTTTCATCCCTTTTTTTCAGACCGAGATCGTAATACTCGGTTTTCAGGTCTATGTATGGTGTAAGTAAAATGTCCTTGATCATTTGCCAGATGACCCTGGTCATCTCGTCGCCGTCCATTTCCACCAGCGGTGTGTTCATTCTGATTTTTTCGACCATGAACCTTCTCCTTCTTTTTAGTGATTAACATTCGTTTACTCTTGTTATTATACACTATATTTATTGCAAAAAACACCTTGGACCAATTCAGCCAGTTCAAAAATTGACGGTATATGCATCCCAATTTGCTAAAAGGGATACACTAAATAAGTAAGTAAGTAGGTATTTCCTAAAGGAGGTAAGTAGAATGGTGCGGAAAGCCGGTGCCACAGATAAAAAGTCCAAGGGAAGTCAAAAAAATGAAACATATATGGCAGGTATAACTGAATCTGCCGATTTTGTGCAAAAATTTAGTGACCCCAGAGGAAGTAAATTAGACCATGATGTGGCGAAAGCTGTCAACAAACCTGTTAAAGAAGTTGTGGAGTAACTCCTTTGGCGCATTTAAAAGGCCTGAGTAGCCGGTTTCCCGGCAGCTCAGGTCTTTTGTTATTTGTTAGAGCATAAATAACATTTGAGCATAGGTGGGTATTGGCCAAAGTTCTGCGTCGACCAGTGTTTCCAATTTATCAGCGTCAGCACGTAGAGAATTCATTGCTTTAAAGACAACATCGCGATAAAAAACGCCTTTTTTGTAAAGGTCTTCTTCCATAGCTTTGGCTTCCTCTGCTAACGCCTCAAGGTTATATACTTTTTGCTTAAACGAAGCAAGTAATGCTGATACTTCGTTTAAAATATCCTCTTGAGCCGAAACATCGGCTTGGGCAGAAGCATTTTTAATAGTATTAATAGAAGCGGCCAAATTCGTTGCATACTTAACCACAGCAGGCAGAATTTGCCTTTTTGCCATATGAATCATGGTTTGGGCCTCAATATTAATTTGCTTGCAGTATTGTTCCATTAAAATCTCATAGCGGGAGTGCAACTCAACTTCGCTGAATACGTTATGCTTCTCAAAAAGTTTAACCGATTTTTCCGTAATCAGGTGCGGTACTGCATCTACCATGGACTTGATATTTGGCAAGCCACGTTTTTCCGCTTCCGCAACCCATTCTTCAGAATAACCGTTGCCGTCAAAGATAATTCGCTTGTGGTTGCGGGCAATTTCCCCTAGAATCTTTTGTAATTCTGTATTAAAGTCAGTGGCCTGTTCTAAACGGTCTGCGATTTGGCTAAGCACTTCTGCCACAATGGTATTTAGTACCACGTTAGGTCCCGCGATTGACAGCGAAGAAGGGACCATCCGGAATTCGAACTTATTGCCGGTAAATGCGAAGGGTGAAGTCCTGTTTCTGTCTGTCACATCTTTAACTAAAGTTGGTAAAGTAGATACCCCCACAGTAATGGTACCGCCTTGTTTGGAGCTTTTAACTCCACCGTTGGCCAATTGCTCAAGAATATCGGACATTTGCTCTCCCAAGAAGATAGAAATAATTGCAGGTGGAGCCTCATTAGCGCCAAGACGATGATCATTGCCGGGATTAGCTGCCGATAGTCTCAGTAATTCAGCATAATCATCCACAGCCTTAATGACTGCGCACAGGAATGTTAAGAACTGGGCATTTTCATGAGGAGTATTTCCCGGTTCAAGCAGGTTTTGCCCGTCATCCGTAGCCAGTGACCAGTTGTTATGTTTCCCGGAACCGTTAACCCCGGCAAAAGGTTTTTCATGCAGCAGACATACCAGGTCGTGTCTAATTGCTACTTTTTTCATAACATCCATTACTAGTTGGTTATGGTCCGTGGCAATATTGGTTGAGGCAAAAATGGGAGCAATTTCAAACTGACCCGGTGCCACTTCATTATGCTGCGTTTTGGCCAAAATGCCAAGTTTCCACAATTCTATATTCAATTCTTTCATAAAGGCAGCAACTCGTTCTTTAATACTACCAAAGTAATGGTCTTCTAATTCCTGGCCTTTGGGAGGCATTGCTCCAAAAAGGGTGCGACCGGTTAACATTAAATCCATCCGGTTGTCATAAAATTTTTTGTCTATTAAGAAATATTCTTGTTCCGGACCAACAGTAGTGATTACCCTGGTGCTGGTCTCATTGCCAAAAAGGCGTAAGACACGGATGGCTTGTTTTGAAAGCGCTTCCATTGAACGTAACAGTGGTGTTTTCTTGTCTAAAGCTTCTCCGGTATAAGAGCAAAAGGCAGTTGGAATACATAAGATCTTGGCCCCACCGTCTTCCTTAATGAACGCTGGCGACGTGCAATCCCAGGCAGTATAACCTCTGGCCTCGAAAGTGGCCCGCAGCCCTCCGCTGGGGAAAGAAGAGGCATCAGGTTCACCTTTAATTAATTCTTTACCTGAAAACTCCATTATGACTTTACCATCCGATGTAGGCGAAATAAAGGAATCATGTTTCTCAGCAGTAAAGCCGGTCATAGGTTGAAACCAATGGGTAAAGTGGGTGGCCCCTTTCTCAATGGCCCAGTCTTTCATAGCATTGGCTACAACTTCGGCCACAGAAGGGTCAAGTGGTAAACCCTTGTCTATAGTATTGCTCAACGATTTGTAAACGTTCTTAGGTAACCTCTCACGCATTACAGCATCATTAAAAACATTTGCACCAAAAATCTCCATTTTCATTCCCCTTCCCAGTCTTGAAAAATTTGTAATAAAAAATAAAAAGCGCCCTTAAAAGATTAATAATCTTTTAAGAGCGCCGTTGCTCTTTCTAATCTAACTATTAATTTAACATATCTCCGGTGATACGGCAATAGCTTTTTTTGTCTGGTGTTTTTTTTGTTTGATCTTTTTGTGGCACGGCTAAAAATCTCAAAAGGTCTTTTCCTCAAGGTGTTATTAACTATATGCCCGGGCAATTGAAAAGCGGCGCCCCATCCCGAAGGCTTTGGTAGTTAGGATTTACTCTGATTTAGAACATAATGGGTCGCATACATTTTTTCTACGTAAGGATTGCCAGACTTGGAAAATCGCAAACGTTGCTTAGGACCTTTTCCCCATGAAGCATATACTGTTACAGATGGTTTCAACTCCGCCGACCCGGCAAAATACCGAAGTGCAAGTAAAATGGTATTCATTTTGGACAAATTCCCGATAATGGCCCGCTCCAAATAAGGGATGCGTTTAAATCGCCACTCTTCAACTTGCTCAGGTCTCAACCGGCCCATTTTGATGAGCAGTTCAACCGGGCTCACGTAACCTTTTTCGGCAATCAATTCGCCGGCGTATTTCCATACTTTCTTATAGATATCCTGTCGGCTCATGTTATTTCATCTCTCTCTTTTCAAAATTTTACCCGGCCTACCTCAATACCTTTTTCATTGCAGAAAGCAGTTGTTTCAGCAATTGCCTTTCTGAATACTTGAAAGCTTAAGCTTGGAATTGGATCGCAGCCGGTCTGCGGCAGTCCAAACCCAGTTTAAATTTTAACACTAAAAAACGACATGTCACTGGCACCTTACTGTACTTTCACTGTACTATACGTGATTTTTTCACTTAAGCAAACGCACCATTTGAATTAACTTGTCCTCAGGGTCCTGGCGAAATACTCTGAAACCGTTTCTAGAATAAAAGTCAATAAGCCTAGGCTTGTCCTGACATTCTACAAAAACAACCCTGCCTCCGATTAACTCCTGCACCCTGAAAATAACGGAAATCGCATAATCCATTACCGCGTCTCCGGTTATTTTGTCAGCATATAAACTGTTCTTTCCAAGCTGACCAATTAAAAAGGCTGGTATTTCAGTAATCATTCCGTCGCCTTTTCTTGAATAAAGCCCATCAAGTCTACGTATTTGAGACGGGCTTGTACCTTCTGGGATTTTAAGCGTCTGCATGGCTATCGCAAAATATGTGAGAAGCTTGAATTCTCCTGCCAGCATTGCCTCTTCATCAAATACCAGGTATGTACGGCTCTTGGCTTTCCGTTCATAGATAATGGCCTTTTCCTTTAAAAAGTTTTCTATATCCGGGTCTTTTTCGCATTTAAAAACAGAAATGACTTCCGATACCTTTTCCTCGGAAGCCATCTCTAAGAATTTTTCGAGAGCGATAAGCAGCGTCTTAATATCTCTTCACCCCTTGCCATCGCCTCTGCGGAAGTCAGTTTTTGGTTGACAGGCTTCACGTCTAAAGATGAAAGCACCTCTACCAACTTCTCAACCGCTTCCGGTTCCCTGATAATAATGTTCTTATCAAAGGAAACAGTTGCCATTGGGTCCACCTTCTTTTCAAAGCACATCTTTTACTATTATTATATGCCGTATCGCTTTAAAATTCAAAGAAAATTTGCCATCTCACAGTTTCAGGATCGTTATGTGATAAGAAGAAGCTCTTTTTCGTATCCAATGTTGAAATTCTTTCCATATCCTTCTGGCTTAATTCAAAATCGAAGATATTGAAGTTTTCTATTATTCTTTCTTTGTGAACAGACTTCGGAATCGCCGTTTGATTGCTCTGCCAACCGCTTCTTCGTTTAAATAAGCAGCAGCGGTATCAATCAAACGATAGCCTGCCATGAGCGCGTCAAAAACACACTGCTCGCATTCCTTCGCATCACTAATCTGATAAACTCCAAAGCCCAAAATAGGCATCTCGACACCATTGTTTAAAATTATATTTTCCATAATAAATCCTCCTTTGATTTTGCGTGCCAATACATTTTGGCGCCCATATAATTAATTCTCCGATCTCTTTAGCTCTTTTTCTTTTTCAACTACCACCTGTTCATATACTGCAATTTTATAATTCAGGCGTTCCAGTGTTTTCTGCATATCTTCCATTCTTGCAATTAACTGCTTACGCTGCTCGATTAAAAGTTCTTTTCTGGCCTCAATGGTCGCATCACCTTGTTGGAACAGTGTAACATACTCAATCAATACTTCAATCGGAAGACCTGCACTCCGCATACATTTGATAAATTCAACCCACTTACAATCTTCTTCCGTATAGTCCCTGATTCCGCTTTTATTGCGGTTCACACGAGGAATCAATCCGATGCGTTCATAATAGCGAAGTGTATCCTGTGGAATATCAAATTTTTCACTTACTTCTGCAATCGTCATGTGGTTTCAACTCCTGATATCCGATATCATAACACTTGGAGTTAACTCCAAGTCAACTCCTTTGAGAAAGAGAAATTCTTTTCTCACTTTCCAGAGTAACTTCATTGACCTGTAAGAAAAGCTGAATGACAAACCACCTTGCAAGTCATCCAGCTTTTTGTCCAAAATTAATGTTATTTTAAATTGCTATACTCTTCATCCGTTACGGGTTCCAGCCATTCGGCATCCCCTTTTTGAGGATTAGTGCTTATTCCGACATGCACAAACCAACTATCTGGCGTAGCACCATGCCAATGTTTCACATTTGGTTGAATTTTTACAACGTCGCCTTCCTTGATTACCTGTACAGGCTTGCCTTCTTCCTGATAATATCCTTTTCCTCCCGTAACAAGCAGAATCTGTCCGCCCGGATGTTTATGCCAATTGTTTCTTGCACCACCGTTGTTTTACAGCACCTAAATATCAAAATTAACTTTAATGCCCGAGAATTCGGGCGTTTTTTATGTCAATCTTTATGCATAATTATGTTGTGTATTGTCGTGTATTGCAATATAATGGGATTAGAGGTGAATTTATGTATCTAAAGATAAGCATGAGTAATGGTAAACCCTATTTGTCTTTTGTCCAAGGTTACAGACAGAATGGAAAGGTAAAACAAAAAACTGTTGAGAAACTTGGCTATCTAGAAGATCTGGAAAAGAAATATTCTGATCCTATCGCTCATTTCAAGCAGGTCGCAAAGGAACGTTCCAAGAGTGAAACTTGTCAGAAAACATTAGAACTTAACCTGTCAGCCAAGCTGCCGGATCAAGCAGCATTGCGCAAAAATCTTGGTTATGTTGTGCCAAAGTCAGTGTACTCCCTACTTGGTCTTAGGGAATATTTTCAGAAAAAGCAAAGGTTTTTGAACGTGGATTACAACCTAAACAGTATATTCAGCCTGCTTATTTTTAATCGCTTTTTATTTCCTTCATCAAAAAAGAACGCCTTTGAAACCAAAAATTTCTTCTTTGAATCCTTTGACTTTTCATTGGCTGACATTTACCGCGCCCTGGATTACTTTGCCGCATATTCAAACGAAATCCAACGGCATCTTCATAGCCGGGTATGCGACCTTATAGGAAGAAATAACCAACTTGGATACTATGATGTCACCAATTACTACTTTGAGATCCCCTATGAGGATGAAGATGAATACGATGAAGACGGGAACATGATTAAAAAGGGGCAAAAAAAGCGTGGTCCATCCAAAGAGCACCGTAAAGATCCAATTATTCAGATGGGACTCCTTATGGATTCAAATGGAATCCCCATAGCCTTCAATACTTTTTCCGGTGGTGAAAGTGAAAAGCTCTCTCTCCTTCCAACAATTCGCCGTGTAAAGAAAGATTTTGCCTTGGAACGTATTATCGTTGTGGCAGACAGGGGACTCAACACTAGTGATAATACTGCATTTCTTTCTGGAAAGAACCATGATGACATGGCAGGGAATGACGGTTATGTTTATGGACAGAGTGTTCTCGGTGCTGACAAACAATTCAAAGAATGGGTATTAAATCAGGAAGATTACTTAATTGACACAGAAGAAGATAAGGATGGAAATACCGTCTCTTTTAAGCACAAATCCCGGATTTATGCAAAAAAAATCCAATTAAAGGGGACGGATGGTAAACGTGACCGAACAATGGAAATATATCAGAAACAGATGGTTTACTATTCCGAAAAATACGCCTTAAAACAGAAAAAAGATAGGGATAAGGCTATTGCCAAGGCAAAAGAGCTGATTGCCAATCCCGGCAAATATACAAGAGCTACCAGCATTGGAGCCGCCGGCTATGTAAACAATATCAAATTTTCAAAAGAAACAGGCGAAATACCTGACGGACTCATTCTTTCCCTGAACGAAGCAAAGATTAAGGAAGAAGAAAAATATGACGGATACTATTCCATTGTTACTAGTGAAAAACATTTATCTGATACAGAAATTCGGGATATTTACAAGGGGCTTTGGGAAATCGAGGAATCCTTCAAAATAATCAAGAGTGAATTCAAGGCAAGACCTGTGTATGTTAAAAAAGATGAACATGTAGAAGCACATTTTCTGGTATGTTTTGTAGCACTTGTAATCATGAGGGTTCTTGAACAGATGTTAGAGAAAAAACATACTGTGAAGCAGATTCGTAATTCCTTGATTAGCTATTCCTGCTCCTATTTGGAACAAAATTATTATCTGTTTGATTATCGAGATGATGTAATAAAATCCATTGAGTCTGTCTTTGGTTTTGACTTAAGTAAAAAAATTATGTCTCAAGCCGAGATCAAAAAAATTTTGCAATACAAAAAATAAGCGTAAATACACTACAATTTTATGACAAAACACAAAACCCGCTAACCCATGAAAACACTGGGCTAACGGGTTTTTTTAATCATTTTTCCTGTAAAACTCAGGTTATATGCCGTATCGCTTTAAAATTCAAAGAAAATTTGCCATCTCACAGTTTCAGGATCGTTATGTGATAAGAAGAAGCTCTTTTTCGTATCCAATGTTGAAATTCTTTCCATATCCTTCTGGCTTAATTCAAAATCGAAGATATTGAAGTTTTCTATTATTCTTTCTTTGTGAACAGACTTCGGAATCGCCGTTTGATTGCTCTGCCAACCGCTTCTTCGTTTAAATAAGCAGCAGCGGTATCAATCAAACGATAGCCTGCCATGAGCGCGTCAAAAACACACTGCTCGCATTCCTTCGCATCACTAATCTGATAAACTCCAAAGCCCAAAATAGGCATCTCGACACCATTGTTTAAAATTATATTTTCCATAATAAATCCTCCTTTGATTTTGCGTGCCAATACATTTTGGCGCCCATATAATTAATTCTCCGATCTCTTTAGCTCTTTTTCTTTTTCAACTACCACCTGTTCATATACTGCAATTTTATAATTCAGGCGTTCCAGTGTTTTCTGCATATCTTCATTCCATTCTTGCAATTAACTGCTTACGCTGCTCGATTAAAAGTTCTTTTCTGGCCTCAATGGTCGCATCACCTTGTTGGAACAGTGTAACATACTCAATCAATACTTCAATCGGAAGACCTGCACTCCGCATACATTTGATAAATTCAACCCACTTACAATCTTCTTCCGTATAGTCCCTGATTCCGCTTTTATTGCGGTTCACACGAGGAATCAATCCGATGCGTTCATAATAGCGAAGTGTATCCTGTGGAATATCAAATTTTTCACTTACTTCTGCAATCGTCATGTGGTTTCAACTCCTGATATCCGATATCATAACACTTGGAGTTAACTCCAAGTCAACTCCTTTGAGAAAGAGAAATTCTTTTCTCACTTTCCAGAGTAACTTCATTGACCTGTAAGAAAAGCTGAATGACAAACCACCTTGCAAGTCATCCAGCTTTTTGTCCAAAATTAATGTTATTTTAAATTGCTATACTCTTCATCCGTTACGGGTTCCAGCCATTCGGCATCCCCTTTTTGAGGATTAGTGCTTATTCCGACATGCACAAACCAACTATCTGGCGTAGCACCATGCCAATGTTTCACATTTGGTTGAATTTTTACAACGTCGCCTTCCTTGATTACCTGTACAGGCTTGCCTTCTTCCTGATAATATCCTTTTCCTCCCGTAACAAGCAGAATCTGTCCGCCCGGATGTTTATGCCAATTGTTTCTTGCACCAGGCTCAAAAGTTACATTATAGATTGGGCAATTAAAAATGCTGTCATTAGAAACCAGCATTTCCAGCCATGCTGTACCTATGAAATAGTCATTCGTAATTTTTTCACCTTTCGGGAAAATTACACTTTCACTTAAATTATTTGGTCTATCCACATTTTATTCTCCTTTTTAAATTTTAAAAGAGCTCGACGGCAAATTGTTTGGTAAGTTTAAAATACCTTTCTGGCAAACAGGGCATAAGTTATGGAAGAAAATCACAGTGCTCTCTCAAGAATCTTTTGGCTTATATCCAATGTAAGATCCTGAGTTTCCGAGAGTGCTGTCCACCCATGAGCCTTCAGCTGTTCAATAATAACCGGTATTTTATCAGCTCCAACTCCATATTGGGACAGACGAGTTTTTACACCAAGGCTTTCAAAGAATTCTCTGGTTTTCCGGATTGCCAAGTCTATCTTTTCCTCTTCGCTGCCACTCTCTATATGCCATACACGTTCTGCATATTGCAGAAGTTTTGCACGTTTTTGTTCGCGTCTAACCTGAAGTAATGATGGCAATACAATCGCCAAAGTCTGTCCATGATCAATACCAAATAACGCTGTGAGTTCATGTCCAATCATATGAACCGACCAATCCTGCGGAACGCCAGCACCTACTAAGCCTTGTAATGCAAGCGTAGCACACCACATATGATTTGCCCGGGCATCATAATTTTCGGGTTCATTAACTGTAGTTTCACCTATTTCAATCAATGTTTGTAATATTCCCTCAGCCATTCTATCTTGCACCTTGGCATCAACAGGATATGTAATATATTGCTCAGTTACATGCACAAATGCGTCAATCACTCCATTTGCAACCTGAATCCTGGGAAGCGTAAAAGTAATGGTCGGATCTAATATTGAAAACTTAGGAAAAACTAATGGGCTCATAACAGGAAATTTTCCATGTTCATAGCTTATTACAGCTCCGCTGTTTGCTTCAGAACCAGTAGCTGGTAATGTAAGAACTGTTCCAATTGGAACTACTTCACCCACTATCTCAGAAGTAATAGGAGTAAAGCCGTACTTCAGCAGATCACGAGAATCACCTTTGTAAAAAGAAGCAAGTGCTATAAATTTAGTTCCGTCAATAACAGACCCTCCGCCGACGGCAAGCAAGAAATCAATATTTTTTTCCCGTACAGTTTCTACGGCCCTTACTAATGTTTCGTAACGGGGATTCGGCTCAATACCGCCGAACTCATGAACTTTTCTGTTCCCAAGTACGGTTTTAACCTTGTCGATAAGGCCACTCCTTTTGGCGCTGCCGCCTCCATAGGTTATTAAAACAGTAGCATCAGCTGGAATATGCTTGTTTAGTTCCTCTAGTCTACTCTTACCAAAAATAATATGTGTTGGATTGTAAAAATTAAAGTTTAGCATAATAAACCTCCCTCTATAATCTTTAATTTTCTTTGAAAATCTCGCTTAATCTTAGATTTTCATTTGTACAAAGTCAATCCTCTTGGACAATATGCCTATTTTTGTATATATCTGGATTAACAAGTGTATACCGACAGAATATGCGTCTTTTAAACGTATTTCGGCCATGTAATCCACTTGTTCTCCGGTGGCAAACCTCCCATGTCTCACAGGGTCTGTGCCCCTAAATTCCTTCGTACTGCCTGCCCATGAGGTGGATGTCAGCCTTGCTCCTTTGCTGGGTCAAATGCCCTTATGGATAAATTTCAACCTGACTATTCCGGCTCGCTTTGTCAATGAACGTAATCTTTAATTAAGCAAGGTTTTTTTACATTTCCAGCACCGCTTGATTGCTTGTTACATTGCAGGAGTTTGACTGTCAAGGGGCCGCGATAGCGGCGACGCAGTCTTTACCCTTGACTGGCAAACGGATGAAATGTAACATTGTCAGTTGCGGTGCGCTTTTTAGGCGGCTTCCTGTAATTCTTGCCTTCTTATATCACTCATCATTTTTTGTGGGTCATAAGCTACGCCTTTTCTCAGTAAGGTGTAAAATATCCTTATGAGCTTACAGCATAAGAGTACTAGCGACTGTTTCTTTTTGAGCGGGTTCTGTGGCCTTGTTGTGTAGTACTGGTGTAGTTCTTTAAATTCGTTGTTCTTAGCCACTATGGGCATAATCCCTTGAAATAACAACGATCTTAGCCTTTTTCGCCCTCGTTTGCTAATAGTTGTTTGGCCCTTATGCTTTCCTGAGCTATTTTCTTTCAGGCTTAGTCCCGCCAGCTTCTGTACCTGCTTTGGATGTTCAAACCTTGTAATATCCCTACTTCAGCTATAAACCCTGCTGCTGCTATGAGGCCTACTCCCTTGATTTTTAGCATTTCTTCAATACCGGGAATCTGCATGGCTAATTCTTCTATTAGAGCCATTGTCCTTTCATATTGCCTCTGCAGCATTTCATATTCTTCTAGTAGTGTGGCAAGTTCATTTTGAGCTGCTCTTAATCCTTCTCGTACTCCTACTGATATCTTTGCTGCCTCAACTAGTTGGCTGGCTCGTCTAACTCCAACAGCTCTGCTGATTTCTTTTCTCCAGCTGGCAACTATGCCTTCGACGCCTTTTTCAAGTACTTTATCCGGTGTTGGAAACTCTTTTAGCGTTACTATTGCTGCTTTGCCTTCCCAATCCCCAAAGACTCTGTTGAACTCCGGGAAATATATGCTTATCCAGCGTTTAACTCTGTTTCGGATGCTGTTAAGCTGCTTCACTAATCTTAAGCGGGTTTCCATTGCATTTCGTAAATCGCTGTAAATTCCTTCGGGAATGTACGGTTCCATGTATCGACCGTCTTTTACCAGCATGGCAATGGTTTTGGGTCCTTTCGGTCATTTTTGGTCGGATTATTATCATCCAATTCTTTGCTTCGCTTTACGTGAAACGGATTCACTAGTACTATTTTCAGCTGGTGATCCTTAAGATGCTGGGCAAAGGTAAACCAATAGTGTCCCGTAGGCTCCATCCCAACCATTACCTGCTGCTTCTGCTGTTGTTTTGCCACACTTTTTACCCACTCAGAAAATGTCTTGAAGCCGTTGTTGTCATTATTGAATTTTAGTAGCTTAGCTAGTTCTACGCCTCTGTAATCGAAAGCTCTGGCGTAATTTGTCTCGCTAGCTACATCTACACCAATGATTAAAGTCTTTTCTGTTATTTGCAAAATTCTTGAGTTCTGGTTATACTTCATATTGAGTACCTCCTCTGTTATTTAAGGGTCGCTAGTTAATCGACACCTCGACACCTCGTATGTTAACAGGAGGTACTTCTTTTTTCAAAGCTCATTTTAATTCATTACAGGAATGCTCCTTTAATATTTTTGTAGTATTAGTTTAATACTTGGAGTTAACTCCAAGTCAAGCACTTTTAAAAAGGAGTGCAATTTTATTTAACTGCACTCCTTATTTCTAAATTTTAAGCACAGTAAAAAATCATTTCATTGCTAATCCTTTATTTATTGCTTCCTGAATGATCTTATGGCAGCAAACGCCCATTGGATTATTCTCTTTGCAATTGGAATTTTTCATTGCACCGGTAATAACATTCACTTCTTGTACCGTTTTCGCTCCATGCTTAAGTACGGCCTCTATAACTTGTTCTTCTGTAACTTTGCTGCAGTAGCACGCGTATTTGGGGTTCGCATCTTTCTTAAACCAGATAGGAACTTTAATTTGATTCTTCAGGAATTTTACGCCGTTATCTACGTTATAGTAGACAACATCACATTCCTCATTTAAACAGATCCTATATTGGTCTCCCTCTACGGCTTTTCGATTGTCATCGGTCACTAAATGCTCAACGGTAACCTTTCCTACTGCTTCACCTTTATTATTGCAGACAGGGCAATTCCCCCTGTTTTGAGCCAAATCCTGCGAACAGCATCCGTAGCTGCATGTAATATTGCCTTTTACCATGATAATATCCCCCGCTACTTTACTTTTTTGATTTTCAAGCATGTCTTGAACAAATCATTCCTAAAGTCAATGTCAAATTCTCTGTAATGCTGGCCTTCTCCCCATTGCCGCATTGATTCATGTTCCGGGTGCTTAGGGTCATTCCATGCTTCAAGGAATTCTTTATAACCGCCAAGGCCACCTACATCTTCCGGCGGACAAGCGCCCTCGCCCGCAAGTATTGTAGGGTAACCAAACTCATAATCTTCTATGGTTTTTTCCAGTTCAATTTTATGTCTTCAGTAGTCGCCAAAGTCGTAAATGTACTCAAAGGTCTTATATTTTTCCAGTTACTTGTCAATTTTGATCGTTTGAGGCTGCCTGATGGTTGTTTCAATTATCCTGGCTATAATGCCATGAGGATCTTCGTTATTAGTTGGCTTCTTGCTTTTATACTTGGCAGAATAAAATTTGAATTCCTCATAGGATTCTTCGTCATTTGTAATTCTGAGTTTCTCCTGCGGAAACTCAAATTCATAAAGATGATAATCCCGCCAACCCATTGAAAATTGTATTGTGTCATGCCGGCAACAATAAGTTTCCGGAAGAATGGAAGCAATTCTGCAAGATGATTAAAAGAATAACCGGAAAGGAATTCAGGTGAAGCTTATGAAAGCCTATCAAATAAAAATCGAATTGATTGATTCCGAACCGCTAATATGGAGAAGGGTAGTTATCCCGGCGGATGTTACCTTCAGACGCCGCTTTTCCGGCTTCAGCTTCCTGAAAAAGCTTAAAACTCGGCATGCCATATACAATTTTAACCGAATTACAGGATCCACATTTAGGGCACTTCCTATAATTAACAGCCACTTTTCCGCACCTCTTTGCTACGATAAACTCATCACGCTCCACATTACAAACCTCGTTTAGCTCATTTAGCCCCATGCCTCTCCATGCTCGCCGGTTCTTAGCATTCCAGACATATCTTGCACATCATCTTCTCTATACAATCATCATCCTCCAGAAAAATCACATTCCTGCTTTCAAACTCAGGTCTCTTAACTCCAAAATGGGAGCTGGCATCTGCAGCCGGTGTGCCGGACATGATGAAGGAATTCAAAATAATCTGTTTTTCGGTGCAGGTCGGCTGTAACTGGGCTTCCTTTTCCTTTATAGTCTTGTAAAATTGTATTTTGGGGTTATTAATATTCTTTTCCAGCATCATAATGCCTTTTGGGTCAATAAAGGTAATATACTGCTTGTCATCTTCGGCAATCCACATAATAAAGTCCGGGTAAAAATTTCCTGCTTCAAAAAAAGCCAATACCAACTTTGCTCTTATTGCGGAGCAAATACAACCTCTTTTCTATAAAAGCAGATGGATTATCATCGCAATATTTCTTCAGCCTGTCAATAAACAGCTTTTCATCGCTGTTGAGGCTTACAGGCGAAACCTCGATACGGATTCCTTTATCTATAGAGATAAGGGGAGTGTAAAGGTGGTTGTAAAAGTCAAAGTAGCGGAAATTCAAATGCTTATCATCGTACTTGCCCAAACGCCTGTTTTTTCCCAAGGCCTCCTTGATTCCCTCAATCAGCTCTGCAAATTCGTCAAATCTCTCTTTGTTAAACAGGGTAATATAAATAAGGTATTCCTTGCCATAGCCGTCGTTATAGAAGTACTTATAGGAATAGTCAAATATAATGGCCTTGCCGTACTGATGAGCAAGAGCCTCAGCTTCCGATTTTGTTTTTTCCTCCTTGATAGCCTGCTTAAAAGTCGCCGAATACTCAAAGGAAAACCCGTTTTCCGACAACCGGCTCCGAAAATCGTACCACACATTCCCGGAGAGACCTTTATGCCCTTCATCAACCAGGACAAGGTTGTTCTGCTCAAAACTGTCCACAGAAACAGTCTTCACCTTCCCCTGCTCTTCCAGCTTGTTAATGTCGATAACCAGCACTTCATTTTTTTCCTGCAGAGTATCCTTTTCAAAGAGGCGGCAGCGAATGCCTGAAAGCTTCATTTCCTCAATGTGCTGGTGCGATAAACCTTCATTAGGCGTAAGAAGAATGATTTTATTTAGTGTCAAGCTTTTGTTATATTCCCATGAAGTTATTGATCTCATTTTTTCGGATATTCATGATGCGGTATATGCCAAAGTCAAGATCTGATTTCTCCAACTCAAACATGTCCCTTAAAAGTTTGGTAAAGCGTTGCAGTTTTTCGCTCATTGCCTAACCCCTCCTGTCCTAGCATCTATCTTCTTTTCATTAGTCCTGGTTTCTTCTCTTTTAAACCTTGCATCTGCTGGTTTTGGGGCATCTTTAGGAATTGCCCATACCCAGCCAAAGCGCTTGGCTCCATCAACTCTGCCCTGTTCACACAGAACCTGCACCCGCCGTTGGGATATGCCCCATTTTTCAGCAGCTTCTTTCGCAGTAATATATTCCATTTCTCATCCCTCATCGAAATTTAGTTTTCTAGGCTCCAGCAATTTCTTAATCCTCAATCCCATAAAATAATGGTTTATCTTTAATCAGCTCTTCCATCCTTTTAACCACACTGTCTATTTCGGCACTTTCTTTAAAATCATTTGAATTCAATGCTTCTATATAAGATTCCAATATTTCAGCAGGTTCTATAAAACTTATATTTTCCGCCTTATTGCTGAGCATGACTTGTGCGTCTATAAATGCACCCATACTGTTGATCACAATATTAAGTAATTTCCCCGCACGCTCACAATTTCCTTGTCTCATCTCATTCCTTGCCTTCAAAGTTAAACTGCGGATATCTTCTCCCCATATGGCATAACGTGAATATGTAGCTTTAGCCTCTTTATCACAATCATTAAAGATGGCCCGCCCCAACCTGTCCATTATCCATTCCTCGCTATTGCCCTCTTTCATACGTTCAAGAACTGCTGGATTTTCCATTCTTTGGAGATTATAAAAATCCAGTATGCATCTTATTAAAGAATTCACTTGTTTCAAATAAACACCCCTTCTTTCTTGCCATCCAAAACTTTTCTACTTATTCCAAACCATCATCTTCAGCAGTGCCGATAGACTTGGTTTCAATAGTTTTTTCTGTTGTCCGTTTAGCAATATATCCCTTGTAGACAATTTTTTTATCTTCATCCTCATCTTTTAGAGTCACATATTCGACCTGGTACCAGTACCGTTCTTCGCTAATTATAGTGACGATTTCATTTTTTGTAACGGTATATACTATTGGAGCTGCTTTAGAAGGTTCTTTTCTTATTGCTGCTTTATCTGAAACGACGGTAGCCTGATGCACAAAACCGGCTATCGTCACTATTGCACTTATTATGGTAATTATCGTAACAATTGCTTGTAAAACCCGCATAACTATAGGATTTTTTTCCTGCCATTTTATTATTGCTGCATTTAGCCGTTGCTGCCAGTTTGGAGAAGAATAAATCTCTGTAATATCATTTGCAAGCTCTTCCTCTTCGATAGAGGTTAAAGATACCTCGTCAATTTCACTATCAAAATTGTTGAATATCTGAGAATACTCGTCTTCAGGAAATAAGTTCCCTAACAAATTGTTATAAGCAGTGGTATTTATTATGTTTTGGAAAAGGTTTTGATAAGTATTTAATGAATCTATAATGGACGACAGCCTGCTGTTATTAAAATTAATCCTCTCAAGGATTGCTATAGAATTCTCAAACATACTGCCTAAACGCTTAGGCATAATACCTTCAATCCTATTTGCATAAAGAATTGCCTCTCTGATTGCAGGCGTATTGACAATATCTAAAGCTCTTTGTACTTCAGAAAAAACCGCAGCATTAGGCAATACAAGCTTTTCAATACGCGGAAAGAGTTTGTCCATTTTCTCTGCATATGAAAATGCAGAAGTAAATTCTGTGCTTTTAAAAAGATTGGCAATATAGTCTTGCTGTTGTAGCAACCGACTAATAGGCGTCTCAAACATGGTTGCTATATTAAGCCTTGATGCTATTGCTGTCAGGCTACTGATTCTATCCATTTGTTCCATATATCTATTCATCGTCCTGAACGGCTTTTCTAACTTATTTTTTGACATTTCTACCGAAGGCCCCCCACCTAATCGCAAACCGTTCTGATTTAACTTACAGCAAGGCATTTGCATTCTGTTTTAACTGATATAACCCATTGACATATCTCTTAAAAGTTATAATCATACAAAATATATTATATTCGAAACTACGAATAATGGCAAGTATTCCCTTCATAATTGAAGAAAATTTTCAATTGGTTTCTTTCCATCAATGGAAATATATCTAACTATAACTATGCCCGTAAGCTCATAAAGCCTTGCATAGCAAGACTTTATGATCTCAAAATAGATATACTGAACTAGCTGCAATCGTTTTTCCCCTTCTCTTCGGCCTAAAATGAATGAGTATACTGACAACTATCCTGGTTTTCTTCCACCGCCGATTCACTTAATGCAATCACTTCATAATTTGCTTTACTTACACACTGATGAGGAATTTCTCCTTGTTCCGCCATGGAAGAATAGCGTGTTCCGCCTACAACAATATGGTCTAAAACTTTGATTTCAAGAGGATGAAAAATATCAACAAATCTCTGTGTCAATGCTTTATCTTCCGGAGAAAAATTTGTGGAGCCGCCGGGATGATTATGGGCCAAGATTATTGCCCTGCAATCACAGGCAATAGCATATTTCAATACCTCTCTGGGATAAACAACTGCTTGTCCGACACTTCCTTCAGACATGGTCTTTGTTTCAATCAGGTTATTACCGTTATCCAGAAATGCAACCATGAACCTTTCTTTATCCTTCATTCCACCTAAAAGAGCCAAAAAATACTGACCAGATACGGTTGATGAATTAAGCGTAATCTTCTTCTCACTTTCGTAGATTTTCAGGAGGTTATAAGAAGCTATGAATTCATTGAGCAGCCCTATCTTTTCAAGCTGTTTTTCATTTGGTTCCATGATATGAGGGTGTTCCAAGACAATCCAACCAACAGAGACAATAAAGCTGCACACTTCTTGTACTCCGCATTCCTTGATTTTTCTAAATTCATCTCATCTTCCACCTTTCATGCTATTTATCAATAAATCTATTTTGTTTCTTTGTCTGATGTTGAATATTTCTTAGAGTGGGCAGTTCACTGCATAGCTCACGGTGAACCGTACCACAGTTCACCAAATAAACAGACTGCCCCCTTGGTGTAAAGTAAAGTTTTTCAGAGTTACCCCATCCCTGATTTTAAAAAATACATGTTGCTGCTCTTGCCCCCGTTCTCACGCCACCTCTGCTCTTTGCGAAGATAACCGCTCTTTTCAAGGTCCGCGATGGCTCTTTTTACAGTGCTCCGTGACAGCTTCAGTTCCGCGGCGATGGTACCGATCGCCGGATAGCATTTGCCGTCCCTGTCGGCCCTGTCACGAAGGTACATGTAGACGGCTACAGCCCTATGGGGAAGCTCTGATGCATAAAGCGATTCAAAATAGCCCATCAGGCACCTCCTAATCTGTACGCAGCGGCGGCTCCATTTGCCGCTGTGTTTTTGTCTTTGTTTGTAGCCTGGACTTCAATGCTTTTTCCTGAATCTCTTCAGCAGGTGCAAGGGATATGCCGCCTTGAGCTGATGTGAAGTATGGTTCCTGTTCTACTATATCTTCATATGATATGTGCCGCTTGACGATCTCCTCTTCCAGCTCTTTTTTGTCAGCATAGGCAACCTTGCGGGCGGATTTTTCCTGCAGCTCATACACCTTTTCAAACCGGATGCCCCATTCAATGAACAGCTTTAAACTGGTTTTCATAGGACAGGCGCCGGTCTTTGCGACAATGAAGCTGCCTTTGGGCAGGGTCTTCAATTCATCGGGAGTCATCAAGGGACGCTGGATCATTTGCAGGGATTGGGACGGATCATGCTTCCCCCGGGTGACCGAACCTGATAAAACCGTCTTATTGCCAAGGCTTCTGGAAAGTATCTGCGCTGATTCCGAGTTTGGAGCAAAACCCCCGAAGATGGTATCCTGGCAGTTGTCAATGATGATGGCGGCTCCTTCCTTGCCGTAGTTCTTTTCAAGCTGCGCAAAGCTCTGTATGATGGCCACGATGGAAACACGGCGGGAACGGGAAGCGGAAAACATCATCTCTGCACTTTCAATTTTAGGTATAGTGCCGATCTCATCCAGGTACATCATGACACGGTTTTGAAGCCTGCCGCCCTGTTCATCGGCCACCGACAGTATCTCCCGGTAGAGCTGCTGGACAATAAGGGAGATTAGAAAGTATTTTGTATTGTCTTCTTCCGGCATGACAAGGAAGATGGCAGACTTTCTTTTGCAAAAACGCTCTGCATCGATGGCAGTGTCAAAACACAGTATCTGCTCCAGTTCTGAGTCCAGGAATGCATTCAACCGGGAAAGGGCTGTTGAGAGAACACTTTGCATCGCCTGCTCCGCAGTGTTTAATGCCGCTCCCGCAAACCATCTTGCCTTATGCTCTGACACACATGGCTTTCTTCAAATATGCAGTCATAATATTGCTAAATACCAGGCTGCAAAAATTCTTCGCAAACAGCCTGCATATAATCGACTCTCTCTTCATTCTGCTTTTGCAGAGCTTCTATTTTTTGTTGCTGACTTTCGAGACATATAGTAATTTGAGCCTTGACACAGTTCAGTGCAAGGCTCATATATGATGCGATCAATTTTTGCTTTTCCTCAAGGGTACGGATTCCGGATGTTTTGAACTGATCATTAATGGCATTAACATCCTGCTGGATATCCTCTGCTTTGGTTTTCAGCTTTCCCCGGTCCTGGTGCGGATGATAGCTGCGACAGAGTTCGTCGGTCAGTTGTAGTCCTCATTCCAATCCTTGCATGCGGGCTGTAAATATGAAATGCAGGCGTATCTTTTCGGCTTTTCCTGCACCCTGGAATCCCGGCTTTCAATGTACTCACGAACTGGTGCGGGGACATGCTTTTCATAGAGCTTTTGCATCACATCGTCCAGCTCCGTCTGAAGGTCGGCATCCTTTTTGCCCATGTACTGCTTGATAGCATTCAACTTTTCTTCATCAAATTTAATTTGCAGGGTTGCTTGTTTCATTGTTAATCTCTCCTTTCGAATTTACATACTCATGCTCATGCCCTGGGATTCTTCATGTTCTTCCGGCAGCTCCGGCTGTCTGGCCTGCGGAGATAACGCCGCTGATTAAGCCACCGCCTGCTCACGCTGGCGGCGGGTTTGCCTTGACTGGCGTTCCCTCTGTGGCTCCGGCTGCTGCTCCTGAGCTCTCTGTTCAGGCGTTTCCTCCTGCGGCGATGCTTGGTCAAGCCTGCTTTCCACATATTCTCGGACGTGTGCCGGAACAACTTTTTCATAGGTTTTATCAAGGTAGTCCTTCAGCTCCTGCTCAACAGTCAGCTCCTTTTTGCCCATAAAAAAACGGAGTGCATCCAGCTTCTCCGTAGGGAACATTATTTTCAGTTCGGTTTCTCTCATGGCTTATTGCCTCCTTTTTATTACTGATTCCTATAAGCTCATCTTGGCAAACAAAAAAGCCATCCCTTTCGAGATGACTTATGTTTCAATATAATTCTGTTGGCTACATACTCTGGGTAAAATCTGACAAACCTTTGCGTTCCGGCTTCCTGCCTTCGGCAAGAGCCAGCGCCTTTTCCCATGTTTTTTCCGTTTCATACTTGAAAAACTCATAGAGAGGATTTAAATCCTCGGCTTCATCATACTTTTGCAGGCACTCGTAATAAACCCGCTTATCCTCGTTATAGACGATTAGAGGCGGGTGGTTACGTGTCATGAGATAGTAATTCATCAGCGTCCTGCCAACACGCCCGTTGCCGTCTGCGAAGGGATGGATGTATTCAAACCTGGCGTGAAGATAGGCGGCGGCTTTTAAGACATCTTTGCCCTCATAGGCGTTGACTTCGGCAATCAGTTCCGTCAGGTCGTTTTCAACATCTTCCGCAGCGGAGCCCACCTCATGGACGCCGGTTACATAATCGTGCTTTTTAAATTCGCCTGGCCGTTCCTCATTTTCAATATACCTGCGCTCATCGTATGTCCCGCCGGTGAGAACCTTGTGTATTTCCTTAACCAACTCTATGCTGAGAGGCTCTTTTTTCACGATTTTTTCTTTCAATAACTCATAGCACAGCTTTTGATTTTGCTGCTCGAACAGGGCGCGCACGTCTCCAGTATAGTCTACAACCCTGCCGTTTTCAAAGATTTCCCTTGTATCGTGATAGGTGATTTCCTCGTTTTCTATCTTCCCGGAATGAAACGCAAACAGGATGCGGAAGCTGTCAAGGTATTTATCTAAATCAGCGGCAGACGCAATTTTGTATGACTGCCACAGTTCAACAGCCTTATTGTATAGCTCCAAACACACCCCTCCTTTTTTACATTATTTGTTTCATTATACCACACTTTTAATAAGCTTAGACAGAATTACGAAGGTTATAGGTTTATTCTAACAGGAAGACTCGCCATCGGAGCCACTCATTTTTCTAATCCACGGCATCGTTTTTCACCTTGCTTACGGCAGATAGTCTCTTGGGTTTTGCTTTTCACCGTTCACTCGTACCTCAAAGTGCAAGTGCTCTCCGGTACTCCGGCCAGTGGAACCGACCTGTGCGATGATGTCGCCCGCCTTCACGGTCTGCCCCTCAGTGACAAAGATTTTGGAGCAATGGGCGTATATGGTGACGAAACCGCCGCCGTGGTCGATGGCCAAATGATAGCCGTAGCCTGTGTTCTTATTTGGCAATGGCTCCGGCAGCCCGGAGTTTCCGCACAATCTCCTGGATGGTTTCAATATCCTCATATTTACAAATGGGACTGACCAGTTCCACACGGTAAGTGGAATCGGCGCTGCCTCGTTTGCATTCTACAGAAATACTGGCATCGCTCATGATTTTCCATCTGCGGTTTTGGCTGTCCAGCACGGAATATGTGTCATAAGCACCTCCGTCATGGGACAGCCGTGTGCCGAAATACTCCGACAGAACCTGTGCGGCCCTATGCCTTGAGAGTCCTGTCATTTCAATTTCGATTCCAAAGCGTTGGGTTTTCATCGGCCAGCCTCCTTACCGGCCGCCAGCACTTCCGAACAGTCGTGCTTTATGCTCTGGAGCCTGCACCATGAGGTTATACCGCTCGTTGCCGCATTTGTAGAGACACACCCCGCGCTGCGGGTAGCGGATCAGGTTATATTCGCTCTGCTCCAGCTGCAGGGTATCGATGTAGAATTTGGCATCAATGTTTCCGGCATTAAAGAGGAAGGCATGAGTCGGTATGGAAAATAAAGGCTTGGTATACTCCCGGATGCCGTCAATATTGAAATCCTCCAGGTTCTGGCTGGCAAGGATCACGGCGCTGTCCTTTTTGCGGACACGCTTCATAAAGTTGCGGATATACTCAACCGCTGTGAGGTTGGTAAGAAACAGATAAAACTCATCGATGCTTGCTACCGTATTGCCCTTGGTTAAAAGCTCGTTGGACATGAAGGACAGCACGTTAAACAGCAGGGCGCTGCGGATATTTTTGCTTGCCTGCAGCAGTCCTTTCACACCAAAGGTGATGAAATGGCTGCTGGTGATGTTGGTGTGCCCGTTAAAAAATTTAGACTCCGCACCCTTGCATAGGGAGTGGAGTCCTAGGCAGATTTGCTGCAGGATTTCTGCAGTATAGAGCTGGCGTTTGCTTTCATCAAAGGTTTTGTATTCGTTTTCAATCAGCTCATAAAGGTTGGACAGAATGGGGTAATCGGTGGATTTAAGCCGGTCAAAGCTGCTGTGGTCCGTGATGCCCCATTGCTCATACAGCTTCCCCAGCATGATTTCAATGGTGTCGATCTGCCGGTCGTCAAAATCCTTGTAGGTTCTGAAAAAGTCCTTGAGAAAGCTGATGTGCTGGCTGAGTTTTGAAGTCTGCCGGAACGCCTGGGGCGCTTCAGCATCCCTGGGATCGCCGTTTTCATCCCATGTTTTCGGTTCCAGCACATTGATGATATATTCGCCGGACATGAGGTCAATAAAGCAGCCGCCAAGGTTATTGGTTAGTTCCTCGTACTCCATCTCCGGATCAAGGGCCAGGACATGCATACCTGACTGCCGCATGTTGCAGAGAATGAGCTTCAGGAGGTAGGACTTTCCTTGTCCTGAGTTGCCAAGAATGAGAATGTTGGCATTGGTCTTGTCATCAGCACGTTTGTTAAAATCCACAAGAATGTTGCTGCCGAACTTGTCCCTGCCCAGGTAGAAGCCTTTGGCATCGGTCTTGCCGGACAGAAGTGACGTGACGGGCGTAAATCTTTAAAGTAACGCCGTCCTTTTCCCCAAGGTGGCGCAGGATTGCCTGTTCCTCCGTGGCTGTGGGGTACTCGCGAAGCGCCCACACGCAGCGGTAGGTATTGCCGCAGATGAAGTGGTCGGTGTTGAATTTGATGACCGAGGGTGCGATCATATCGAGGAATTCCTGTATGCGGACGTCCTCCTGCGCCACGGCAGTACTCATTCGATTTGCTTTTGGCATTGCATCATCTGTTGCTGCCCTGCTGTTTTTTCTTGCTGGTCTTTTTGTCCATCGTCATCCGGTGGAATTTCCTCATAATTTGATATATCTATGCTATAGCTGCATACCCATGCCGCTGTCCAGCTTTGGAATTGGTATGTGCAAAAGCCGCATGATTTCCTTTTGGGATTCAATAACCCGCTCTGCAATAAACTGTACAAAGGGTTTGTCATCTCTATGGGCTTTTTCAAGAAGTTCAATGTATTCATGTCTAAGCACCGGAGGAATTACAGCCAAAAGATATCCATCCTGTATCAGTGCGGTGTTCATAATGAGCCTGGCAATTCTGCCATTTCCGTCTTTAAACGGATGAATGAAGACAAATCTTTTATGGAGCTGTGCTGCAAACACTACCGGATGAAACTTCTCTCTTTCGGTTGCAATCCACTGAAAAAGTCCATTCATTTCTTCCTGTATGCGTTTTGTTTCTGCCACAGGATATCTGGAGCCGCTGATGAAAACATCCATGTCACGGTATCTTCCGGCATATTCTTTCTCTATATTCTCATAAAACATTTGATGCATTGTCAGAACATCTCTTTCCGTGATGGTTCTATTTTTAAGCAGGGTGAACATGAAATCATAGGCTTTGGCATGACCGATTGCCTCAAAGGTATAACGCAAGGGTTTACCGCCAACAGTCAATCCATCCTCAAGCAGCACTTTGGTTTCACTTTCCGTAAGGGTATTTCCCTCAAGAGCATTGGATGACCAAGTGAGTCCGATACGATAGTATTCTTTAAGTTGTGTCAGCACCTCACCCTCGAAGGGTCTGCGCTCGTCTATAGCAGCCTTATATAAGTCAAGTAATCTGTATATGTCCATCTTTATTCACCTGTTTTCATTGTATTTATCATTTAATTATACCACAAAAACTTCCATTTAGTCACCAAAAATCACCCATCTCTCCCCATCGAAGTCCTCAAATTTTTCGGTAGTCACATTCTGCTCAAAGTACACGGCGAGGATTCTTTTGATGTCCTCTTTTTCGGCCCTTTTAACGGAAAAGCCCTGCTCTCGCAGAGTTTTTTCAATACGGTGCCGCATTCAAAGGCAGAAACCACAAGCACTGTCCCATAAAGCGCCCATGCAAGATAGGAAAAGAACAGCATAATAGCCTGCACCCAGCTCATCTCGAACAGCTCGGCTCCCATGTTGCCCATCATCGCGAAGAATTCACAGAATCAGGTCGATCGCAGGGAAAACGACCTTGTTGACCACGGTTTTAATCTGCGCAGATGCGTCCTTCCTTGTGCTTTCTATGGCTCCCACAACATCGCCGGTAGGAGCGGCATAGACGGTCATACAGAAAACGCTGATAAGGACAAGGGTGACGCAAAAAAGGTGAACACCTTTGCCTCAGAACTTTGCAGAGAAGCGGAGATTGCAGACAGGGTCGGCAGCGAAACCAGCATGCGGGCGCAGGTGCTGCGGGAAAAAACAGGACTTGATCCCGCCATTTCCTGGTCAAAGACCGGCAAAATCCAGCTCAATGAAGAGTTCACGGTGACCGTCAGCCATTTCTTTGTCTTGTCAGTTATATTCTTCATAAGAGATTACCTCCTTGTCGTAGTCAATGCTGCCCTCCCATGAGGAACCGCTTGGCTTATACCCTCCTGCATAGCCCTCCCGAACGCCGTGGTAAACATCATCATAGTTGTCGTACGCATCCCTTGTGTCGGCAAGTGTTCAGAGAACATGCCCCCTTTCCTCGTGCAAAGCAGTGCCCTGCTCGTTCAGCCACTGGTCCCTCACCACCTCCGGCGGGTTTTGAAAGCGCAGCAGCTTTTGTTTCAAATCCTGTTCGTTCATCAGAAGACCTCCTTTCAGCGCAACAAAAAAAGAACGGAGGTTATCCGCTCTTTTTCGCCATGCCCATTCTTTAATTATGCCGTAGAATCCATTCCAAGAGTTGCTTATCATCCATCTCGCCGGCAGCAAGCTTTAAGCCGGTTTCGATAATATCCTGATCCAAACATGTTAGCTCGATGCCATTGATTTCCAGAAAACCAGCATGGCAAGCATTCCGATTCTCTTGTTGTCATCAACAAAGGGATGATTTTTTACTAAAGAATACCCCAAACGCGCCTCCTTCGCCTCCAGTGTTTTATATACATATTCACCGCCAAAGGTCTGAAATGGAGCGTTGACCGCCGAGTCCAGCAGGTTCTCGTCACGAATCCCGTCCAATCCTCCGGTTTCCTTGATCAACGCGCTGTGCATCATCACGATTTGCGGGATGCTTAATCTTTTCATTTAGCCAGTTCCTCAAACGCCGTCCGGTGTTTTGTGATCAGGCGGCGAGCTATACTTTTCACATCCTCGTCAACCGCCATTTCCTCAGCCTGACATTCATTGAACTCTATGATAATATAACGCGGCACATTGTTTTTCAAAATGACCGCAACACCATTCTCATCAACCAAGCGCGCCACCTTGGAAAAATTCTGATTGGCCTCGGTAATGGAAACAAGGCTGTTTGTGTTAATATTCATTCAAAACACCTCCTATTTCTATTATACACAGAAATAGGATAAATTTAACCTATTTCATTTCAAAACATCCCGCCGAGGGACTTGATGATCTCATAGCCGATGATGGCGAGATAGGTAAACAGGAAGCATATCAGCATAATGAAGGAGAAAATCCGGATTTTGGGCGGTATCTTCTGCGCCTCACCCTTGAGTCTTTGTAGCTCCAGCACCTTAAAATCGTGGGCGAGCATCTGAAAATAGATTGCGCCGTCATCGCCGCGCAGCACACCAATGAGTCCGCGCACTACATCAGAGAGTTGTGGTGAATTGAGCCTTGCCTCGAACCGGGTGAGCGCCGCCTCGTAGCTGGATGAGCGCATGTCCGCAGTTACGATGTCCAGTTCACTTGCAAAAGCAGTGCCTGCATTTTTCTTAAAGTTCTCCAGAATGGACAACACATCACGGCTGCTTTTTAGCGACTGTTCGATGGTCGCCACGAACCTTGGCAGCTCGCTTTCGATCTGCTCCCGTTTGACCTTCAGCTGCTCATCCGCTTTTCTGGTTTCCTTGAAATAGACCAGCACGGCGAGCAGCACCATCACCGGGGAAAGCAGCGGGAACAAGAACAGGCAGGGTATCACGCCAAGGAGGATCGCTCCTGCTTTGACGAAGGCATACGCAAGGTAAACCTCCGGTGTCATACTGATGCCCGCCGCTTTGAGGACGTTGGACATGCGGCTTTTGCGGTACTCATCCAGGCGAATAAATCTTGACAGCCTGACAGCGCCGGACATGAAATACGCATCCACGGTTTTGCAGCCTTTTTGTCCTGCTTACCGGCACTGAGCATGGCCTTGGCTGCTCCCATGGTCGGCAGCTTGAGCACATCCGCGAGAATAAAAAACAGCCCTGCCACAAGCAGGACTACAAATAAAAATAACAGGGATATCAAATGGTTTCACCTCCGTAAAATGCAGAAAAGCCGCCACATTTCTGTGACGGCATATGATCTTGCGCTAATTTCCGATTTGGTTTTAATATGCTTCTTACAACAGCCAGCCGTAATCCTGCCTGCAGTCCACCACATAATCCACATAAACGGTATCGCCCTTTATCTGGTAAATGAGCAGATACTGCTTGCCTATAAGGAGTTTTCTGTACTTACCGGCAGGAATGTAAGGATCGGAGAGCCAAGGGTTTCGCTCCGGAAATTTCTCCAGAGATTTTGCTTTCGCGCTGAACTCGGCTACGAGATCTAATGCGGCTTTTTCACTGACCTGGGCCAGAAAGCGGGAGTGAGATACCAGCATCTGCGCCGCCTCATCGGAGATAATCACTTTGTATATTTTACCCTCGCTGTCCATCCAGTACCTCCTTGATGGCTGCTTTCATCATGGAAGATACCTCGTCAATGGAATAACCGCTTTTGCCGCTTAACCGGCTTTCCTCGGCTGCAACCAGATTTTCTCTGAGGCGCAGCATGCTTTCGCGTCGGGCAAAGGCTTCAATATCCATCACCACCAAATCTCCCTCACCGTTTTTGGTCAGGTACACAGGCTGTCCGGACTTCTTGCACAGCTCGGAAATCTCGTTGTAGTTTTTTCGAATTGCAGCCGATGGCTTTATAATCACTTGACCACTCCCTTTAGCGTAGCATTATTTTATCCTTATTATATTCTTATTATACTACATTAAAGTGGCCTTGTAAATTAATGATGACTTGCTGATAGTGTCAAGTAACTGTAGGATTTTTTACGAGAAAAATTCACCTATCCGGTTCAGAGCGGTAGCCTCGTTGTAAATTTGCCTGATATTTTTTGATTAATTCTTGAATTATGTGGTTGTATTGCTAATATTTTACTATGAAGATACATATTATTTCTGGTTGCCCTTAGCACAGGTCTATGCAGTAGCGGCTAGTGCCCTGAGGACCTTGGTCAATGGACTCTGGGGTCCTTTCAGGATGGGCATATTCCGAATCATTTCTATTGCCACGTTCCTTTGGATTGTTCTCTTGGCCCTTTTTAGTTTTTCTGCGTCTACCTGTAATGCTTTTACCGGTTGTTTTTGCTGGGCCAGGTATATTTCCTTTATATTTAACCCGTTGGCTTTGGCTGCCCGAAGGCTGGCCATTTGTTCGGCTCCTGCTTTGCTCCATCCCCCTGGCCGCTTGCTTAATCTGGCAGATAGTATATGGCTTACGTGTCCTTCTGCGCTGCATCCCTGCACTTCTTCACGGTATCGGTTACGCGCTTCTATCCCATCCCACTGCCCCCGAATGTACCGCTTCGTTTTTGTAATCGCTTTCTGGCGCTCTGGACGGAGTTTCTGGGCTTTATCCAATACAACCATTACTTTTTCCAAGTCACTGCGCTTTATATGTTCCCAAAGGGCTGCTTGTAGTTTGGGCTCAGGGCCTACAGCGCTATATCCGGCATAGTCGTCAACTAAATGAGCGTAGGATTGGGTTTCTTTATGGTAAAAGTAGGTACGATGATAGCTCATTTCTCCAAAGACTGTGACCACATGTTTCTCTTCTTGACGCCGCTCAACCACCCAACCGGGACGTTCTTCCCGGTGCTCAACCAGATAAGCATCCTGGGTTTCCAGGACCATCTTCAGTATGTCTTTTCCCAATTGGTTAAGGATCTCTTTAACCTTGATTTCCAACTCCGGATATGTGATTTTTCTCTCTAAAGCCTCAATTACGTTTTCCCCAACCAGCAGGAATTTATCCCATAAGTGTTGAATTATCTTTTCCATAAGACCTCACCTCTCGAGCCTTTTTGCCTTAGGGCTTAAGGCTCCGTCTTTCGCCAGACGGTGAGGTCTTATTTCTTTCCCCTGCCCTTTTTTTCCTGCAGGGTATCCTACAGTAATTTTACACTAACATTTTTTGACTAATTTTTCAGAATATCATTTATGCTTTCCCTGGCGAGCTATACCCCCATATTTATCAAAGAAAATCCAGTGAGGCAATTAATGCTTTTCTGGTTGTTTATCTTATAAAAGTAAAAACCCGATCATTTTAAAAATAACCGAGTTTTTATTATTAATTATCATCGTTTTTTCCCTTCAAAAGATGTCCTTCAAAATCGCCGAAAACCCTTACGCCATGCGGGTTTCGGCACGTTTTATCTGAACTATGCACTCAACGTGCTTTGAGCGGCGAAAAGCGATTAAAAGAAAACACTTGATATGTTTTCATATTGAGCTTTGCAACTTTAAAGATGGCGATAAAAAAGCATATCTGCATTAAAAGTATCAGTGTGTATAGTCAATGACCCTTATACAATCACCCAGTTTCTTTGAAATTGCATCCTTCATTGCCTGTGAATGTGGACAAGCAAATCCTATTGGATTACCCCTTGTAATGCAAGAAGCCAATACAATTGTGTCTGCTCCTCTTTTAACCATTTCTACGGCCCTTGTTACAGCTCTTTTACCAGGGCAGCCACCACATGTATTAACACCGATTACTTCAATATCACCTTCAACGCCTTCAAATGCACATTTCTTTTCCTTCATTACTTTAAAATCTGTTGTTGCAGGACACATATCCTCTGTTTGCATACATCTTATCAATCCAACCTTCATACTAACAACTCCTTGTATTGTTATAGCTACACTTTAATATAGTTGTTCTTCCTTATTGAAGAATGTACGATAGCCCAACTGCAGCATAATGATAACAGTAAGTGCGACAGCGCCAAGAATTCCAAGCATTATGGCAATTTGATAAGCAATAGCTGTTGTCGGTGAAGTGCCGGAAAGAATTTGACCTGTCATCATCCCCGGCAAAAAAACTATACCCATTCCAACCATTGAATTGATGGTTGGCATAATAGCTGCATCAAAAGTACTGTTGATTATGCTTCTTGTTGCAGCCTGTGGTGTTGCTCCAAGTATCAGTGTTTCTTCCACCAGAGCTTTCTGTGTTGTCATTCCTTCGAGCAGGGATTTAACGCCAAGTGATATCCCCGTCATTGAATTGCCAATAAGCATTCCGGCTATTGGCACAAAATATTGCGGATCATACCATGGGGAAATCCGCACTACGACAAATAGAAAATATAAAAGACACGATAGAGTACCTATGCTCATGGAAAAAGCAATAACTTTTTTTAAAGGGTTTGATAGTCTTCCTTTGAATTTTTTAAATACAGTATAAACTGCAAAGGCCTCCATGAGCAAAATGATTCCTCCGGTAATGAACGGGCTGGGATTGTTAAATATATACACCAGTATATATCCGGTCAAAACAAGCTGCAAAGTCATTCTGACAGAGGATATAACGATTTCTTTTTCTCTCTTTATTCCCCGTATTCTTACAATTGCAAGCACGATTAAAACAAACAGATACGCAAACGCAACCTGCCAGACTGTTAAATCAATGATTCCGTTCATTATTGCACCTCCTGCTCGAGCATCTGCCTTCCGATATTTCAATTATTGTGTCGGAGTATTTTTCAGCAATTGCTTTTGAATGGGTTACCATTACAAGAGTTTTATTTTCTCTTCTAACATGCTCTGTTACCATATGAATTATAATTTCTTCCGTCTCATCATCCAGCGCAGATGATGGTTCGTCAAGAAGATAAACATCTGGGTTAAGTATCAGCACCCGGCCTAAAGCAAGCCTTTGTTTTTCTCCTCCTGAAAGAGTATTTGCTGAACTTTCAAGCGACTTTTTTAACTTAACCTGCTCTAAAACCTGATAAAGCACTTCATCGCTTGGAATTTCTCTTTGCTGAAACCTTAGCCCTGCAATTAAATTGTCCCTGATACTTCCTTCAAACATGGCAGGACTTTGAGAAAGCATGGTAACGCGTCTACGGTGAGCAACAGAATTTATCTCTTTCAAATCCACACCATTAAATAAAATCCTGCCCTGCGTGGGAGAAATCATTTTATTCAACATTTTCAAAATTGTTGTTTTACCGCTGCCGCTTGCACCAACTAGGGTTGTTATTTTCTCCTTTTCTATATAAAGCGTCGGCAGGTCTAATACACCCTTGTATCTTACATCAATAAATTTAAACATTGTCATCCTCCTTTGCAATTCCAATCTCACCAACCAACTCAGCCAGATATTTCTTGGCTTCAATAAGCTCTTTCTTCCCTGCTTCTGTAATAACATAGTATTTACGGATTTTGCCGCCAACGTTTTCATCATAATGCTCAATCAAACCTTCTTTTTCAAGGTTATGGAGAATAGGATACAACGTCCCTGGGCTCAATTTATATCCATGTTCGGATAATTCCTCAATCATCCAGCTTCCATAAACAGGCTCTTTGTCCGCATGGTGCAAAATATGCAAGCAGATAAAACCTTGAAACAACCGCTTGTTAACAAAACCAGTCATTGTTTTCACCTCATTATCGATTCTATTATCTATTTCCGCTATCGAATTTCGTTATCGTATTTAGTTATTATTATAGTACAGCTAAAATGCAGTTGTCAATCGTTTCTAATTTTCAAAATAAAAAAAACCGGTCAAGGTAGCTGTTCACCTTAACCGGTAATCTTTCAAATCCTTCACTTATCCCAATATCTCCCTTACCTCAACCCCCGCCTTCAATACAAACACCACTTCCACCAGCGACTTTACCCGTATTTGCTCTACCAGCGCTGTAAATAACTCCTAGTCAAACTCCTTCACAATTTCCTTTCCCCGAAGCATTTTTTCAATCTCCCGAACCCTCAAAAGAGCATCTTTCCGCTTAAACTCTGCCTGAGTAAAAGCCGAACGTTGCTGCCTGAGCTCCTCCATCTCGTTGGTTATCCTGGCATATTCCTCGCCGTAAATATCCGCGTCAAGACTGGCCTTTACATTAAGCTTCACCAGCCGCTCCATTTCCTCCCTAAGTTCATCCAGCCGCTTGTCAATGGCAGCAACATTGACGGAATTGGCCTTCTCGGCAAAAACTTTTTCAATATTCCCAAGCATTCTTGAAATGAACTTGTCAGTATCCTTTATCTGCCGGTTGACCATCCTGACAAAGGCTTTCTTCAGCTTTTCCTCATCCACCGCCTTCATGCTGCAGCCTTGCGGCCCCTTTTCATCCCTGTTCCTGCAAATCCACATATATTTTTTATATTTCTCTCCCTGCCCCCAGCGGACTCTTCTAAAAAGCGAACCACAATCACCGCAAATAATCTTTCCTGAAAAGGCATATTTATTGCTGTGCCTACTGCGGTTTTCATCGGTAACGCCTTTCAGTTTGCGCCTCCGCTCCATTTCCTGCTGTGTCATTTCAAAGGTTTCCTTTGATATAATCGGCGGATGGCTGTTTTCCACATAATACTGCTGGACATGCCCCTTGTTAATAACTCGCTTATGGGTGAGGAAATCTACTGTTATCGTTTTCTGCAATAGTGCATCACCGGCATATTTCTCGTTTTGGAGCATCTTCTTGATAACCGATTCATGCCACTTCCTTCCGCCTGTCGCTGTAAGAATGCCATCTGCTTCAAGGCCTTCTGCAATTTTATAGCAGCTTTTACCCTTCAGGTATTCTTCAAAAACCCGCCGGACAATTTCCGCTTCCTTCTCATTTATCACCAACTCTCCATTTTCATCCTTGTTATAGCCCATGAATTTTTTGTGATTAACCCTGACCTTGCCCTGCTGGAACCTGCGCACAATTCCCCATCTGGAATTTTCGCTGATTGACCTGGACTCATCCTGCGCAAGGGAACTCAAAATAGTTAACAAGACTTCTCCCTTGGCATCCAGGGTATCAATGTTTTCCTTTTCAAAATATACCGCTATACCCTTCTCCTTTAAGAGCCGCACATATTTAAGGCAATCCAGAGTGTTTCTCGCAAACCTTGAAATTGACTTTGTAATAATCAGGTCAATCCTGCCGGCCATGCAGTCGTCTATCATTCTTTTAAATTCCACCCGGTTTTTTGTGTTTGTCCCTGTGATTCCTTCATCGGCATATATCCCTGCAAACTCCCAATCCGGGCGCTTTTTGATATAGTCTTCGTAATAGGTAACCTGCGCCTCGTAGCTGGAAAGCTGTTCTTCCGTATCGGTACTCACGCGGCAATAGGCACAAACCCGCTTTTTCGCTTGAGCAGGCAGCCCCTTTATAACCTGCATGGGTTTTGCAGGAATCACCGAAACCACCTTGCGCATAACTTCGACCTCCTTACCTTAGACCATGAATTCCTTTTTTCTTTATAAACTTCTCCTCAAGGACAAGTCCGTTTTTAAGTTCAAATTTAAGATGAGTGGGCGATATAACCAAAATACGCTCCACCAATGCTTTAAAACAAAAGTCATCAAATTCCGTCAGCATATCCTCCATCCCCTGAAGATATTCATAAAGCTTTTCTGTCCGTTTCAGGAGCTCCTCGCGCCTGTCATCCAGTGAGCCGATGCTATTTCTTTCTTCCCTTAATTTATCAAGCTCGGCTTTCAGTTTCCCGTATTCATTCTGAAATACCTCGGGGTAAATCTTCTCTTTAATTTGCAGGCGGATAAGCTGTTTCATCCGCCCTGTTATATGCTCAATCCTTGCATCAATAGCTTTTACAGGCTCGCTCTTTAGCTCATCAAGCAGCACCTTTTGCACATTCTCCATAAAGGGCTTTAAAATAGCCTCTTTATTTCTGTAAAGCCGGTTAAAAACCCGAAGGAATACCTTCTTCAGTGTAATGTTATCCAGCGCTTTCATGCCGCATTGATTTTTTCCTTCCTTTATATAGGTGCTGCACTGCCAGACGATTTGTTTGGCTTTCGATTTACTGTTCCATGTCCGGCGCTTAAAAGTTGCCCCGCAATTGCCACAAATAAGCCGGCCGCTGAAAACATACTGGCTAGCGTATCTCTCCCGGTTCTCCGGCAGGTTTCCGTACTTGGCAGCACGCTTAAGCCTAAGCTTTTGCACAAGGTCAAATTCTTCTTTAGATATGATTGGCTCATGATTGCCCATCACATGGTACAGGGGCACCTCACCCCTGTTCTTTTTCTTTTTATGGGTCAAATAATCCACTGTGTAGGTTTTTTGAAGGACAGCATCGCCATAATACTTTTCATTTGTTAAAACACCCCGTATGGTTCCTTCCGGCCACTTGTCAAGTCCTGTAACCGTCTTGATACCGTCACCTTCAAGCCCTCTTTTAATCTCCCGGATACTTTTACCGGCGATATATTCCTTGAAAATCCTTCTTACAATTTCAGCTTCAGCAGGATTTACCACTAATTCTCCGCTTTCACTGGTATCATAGCCAAGAAAGCGTTTTGTAGTTACCGTAACTTTTCCCTGCCTGAACTTTTTCTGTAGCGACCAGCGGATGTTTTCCGATATGCTGCGGCTCTCCTCCTGTGCAATACTTGAAAGTACGCTTAAAACAAGCTCGCTTTCGCTATCCTGTGTATTGATGTTTTCCCTTTCAAAATACACTGCCACACCAAGGCTTTTAAGAAAGCGCACTGCCTCCAAGCAGTCCGCCGTATTTCTGGCAAACCTGGAAATGGATTTGGTAACAATAAGGTCTATCTTGCCGTTTTGTTAGTTGTAAACTTTTAATTTATCTACTCCAAAACCGGAGTAGATTTTTCATTTTCTATTTACCTTTAAGGCTAAGCATCCCTAATTTTATTTGATATAATTTTGTCAAAGTGAATTAGGGTGAGCATCTTGCAAATACTTTACGACTTTAAAATCAGTATGACCAAATACATTAAACTAGGCATAGAGAATCATTTCCCGGCATTTGAAGTATGCCCTAGCTGCAAAGCTAAAGTAAAACTAAAAAGGCATGGCTTTTACTGGAGATATATACACCTCATAAAGAAGGCAGTAAAAGTACCGGTTTGCAGGTATTTCTGCCCCTCCTGCTGTAAAACTATTTCCCTGTTGCCGATCTTCCTATTACCCTACTATCAGCTACCTCTAAGAGTGATTATGAAATTAATCCAATGCGCTGCATCAGGTAAACAGGTTCTTCTAAACCTGAAACGCCAGCATCTACAGTTCATTAAAAAAAGATTTATGAATAACTTAAACTGGATAGAGGCCTTTTTTAGGGATAAGGGTTACGGCGGTTATATTATGCAGGATAAAAAAGAAAAAGCCATGAAGCTCATGGATTTGATTAACACTGCAGCCACAGTGGAAACCTTCAGCCAAAGGTTTCATAATCACTTCCTAAGAGCGTTCATGGCCCAACCAAATGCAAATTAATTTTACTACAAAAAGCGTTAAAAATTAAGTTAAATCTTGAACCACATAACTTTTGCGTGGAGCCACGGTCTTTCTTCCTCTAAAATGTTTTTGAGAGTTTCTAGCCGGCTAGCTACAAAAAAACATTATGAGGAGTAAGAAAAAATGGATGAAAAAGAAAGAGAAGCAGTTGCCCTATTTCGTTACGGCCTAATTGCGCCCATTTTAAATGGACAGGTTACCAGTCAAAAAGACTATCTAGCTCAAATTGCTAGTCACCCCCATGATGTGCCCCACTACGGCGTAAAAGAATTTGCCCCTAAAACGATAGAATTTTGGGTTAAAGCATATCGTAGATGTGGTTTTGAGGGATTAAAGCCTAAGGGTCGGTCTGATAAAGGTTCTGTAAGAAACATCCCGAAGAATTGAAAGAAAAAATTTTGGCTTTGCGTAGCGAACATCGGGAACTGAATGTAACGTTGTTTTATGAAAAACTGGTTAAAGATGCACTCTTTTTGCCTCAAAATATCTCATACTCGACCCTATATAGGTTTCTAAAAAATGAAGGGCTGGTAGGGAAAGTAGAAACTAAATCTCCCGACAGAAAAAGATTCAGTTATGAAGAAGTGAACATACTTTGGCAAGGCGATATGGCAGTAGGCCCCTATATTATTGTTTCCGGTAAAAAGGTTAGGACAAATCTATTTGCTTTTATTGATGATTGTTCAAGGCTTGTTCCCTATGCTGAGTTCGTTTTATCCGAGAAATTTGATTCCCTAAAGCATGTGTTTAAAGAAGCATTAATACGTAGAGGCATTCCTAAGATGATCTATGTGGATAACGGTAAAGTATACAAATCGGACCAGTTTAGCATAGCATGTGCTTCGTTAGGTATCACCTTAATTCATACCAAACCCTATGATGCGGCAAGTAAAGGGAAAATCGAACGTTTTTTCGGTACCGTACGCCAGAGGTTCTTGCCTACTTTAACTAAAGATGCTCTTACTTCAATCGAGACCTTAAACCAAGCCTTTTGGCGTTGGCTGGAGGAAGATTATCATCGAAAGGTTCATTCCGCTCTTGAGATGAGCCCACTAGACATGTTTATGTCTCAGTTTAGCCGGGTAAAAATGATAGATAACCCCAAAGCTTTGGACGCCCTTTTCTAAAAGAGAAAAGCGTAAGGTTAAGCATGATGGCACTATCTCAATTAATTCCTTGCTTTTTGAAGTGCCTCCCCAGTTTATTGGGCAACAAATCGAGGTTCGTTTTGATCCTGAAAAACTAGAACAGGTGTTTATCTATGTAGAGGGGAAAGAAGTGGCCAAAGCTTTGCCTGTAATTTACAGTGATAACGCCAGAATTAAAAGGGAAAAAAGGCAAAAGGAAAAAGAAGAAGCCGCGCTATCCTTTCAGGAAATGTATGAATCCAGGAGGGAACATAATGTATAGAGCATTTTACTCTCTAAGCAGAAAACCATTTACCAAAGAAATTGAGACAAAGCACCTTTTTCCCTCTAAAAGCTTTACTGAATTAATGGCACGGCTTAATTACCTTAAAGATTCAAGGGGCATTGGGGTGGTAGTGGGTGAGCCTGGTGCCGGTAAAACTTCTGTCCTCAGAAACTTTGCTTTAAGCTTAAATCCCTCACTTTACAAAGTTATTTATTTTCCTTTGTCTACAGGTACGGTGATGGATTTTTACCGGGGACTGTGCTATGGGCTAGGTGAAGAACCTACCTTTAGAAAAGTTGATCTATTTAAGCAAATTCAAGAGGGAGTAACCAGCCTATTTTATGAAAAAAAGATAACTCCTGTATTTATTCTAGATGAAATGCAGTTATCTAACAACAAGTTTCTAAATGACTTAAGCATCCTGTTTAATTTTACAATGGATTCGGATAATCCGTTTATTTTGGTATTGGCGGGATTGCCTTATCTACTGGATCGTTTAGCTTTATCCCATAATCAGTCGTTAAATCAGCGTATTATCATGCGTTACAAGGTCACACCCTTAGATAAAGAAGAGGTGAAAAACTATATCTTACATCACCTGGAGTTAGCAGGTGCTAAATTTGAAATATTTTCTCCACAAGCAGTGGAGGCTATTGCCACCCGTTCTAGGGGATGGCCAAGACTCATCAACAATTTAGCTACTAACTGCCTGCTTTATGGGTGCCAGAAAAGACTTGAATGTATTGATGAAGAGGCGGTAATTAAATCTGCTCAGGAAGCAGGTCTTTAAACTTAAGAACTACGGCTGCTTAAAAAAACTGGGCAGATTGATAGATTAATTCGCCCTGCTGCTAAAGAAAATGGTATGTGAGGCTTATGATATGACAAAGCCACATATCCTTCACTGTTAGGCATCTGCCCGAGGAGGGAGGCTTAAATTAAAATGCTAAAACAAGGTAAACTATTATACTCTAGCCAAAAGGACCGTTGGGAGATCCATGGAATAGACGACGAACCTTTCTCTCTACACTGTGGGGAATGCTTTGAGATTAAGGTTGGGGAAACATTCTTGCCTTGTCGTATTGAAATAGATAGGGATTGGGTATTGTACTTTGCTAACTCTATGTTTTATCTGCATCCGGCATCAAGGTACAGTGTAAGAGGGGTTTAGAAAGAGTGATTCTTGGCAGAGGAATATATGTCAGAATGCGGTTAGGGGCATCCTAGCTGCATTTTTTTTTTGGCAAAAATCTTAACTAAAATACTGTGACTATGTGAAAAAATTTTGCCCATTTGGCTAATTTATTTCGCAAAAACCGATAAATTCAAGCTAATTTTAATCCATTTTATTTTGCAAAATGTCATCCCTTTTAATTTGCAAATTCACAGTTAGTCTTTTAGCATCCTGTTAAACTCTGTGCGCTGCTCCCTGCCTGTCCCGGAAATGCCACCATCCGCATAAACATTAGCAAACTCCCACTCCGGCCTGCTGTTAATGTATTTAGTGTAATAATTCACCTGTGTTTCGAAGGATTCCATTTGCTCATTGGAATTTGAGCTGACCCTGCAGTAGGCGCAAACCCTAAGCCTTGCTTCTTGCGGCCTGCCTTGTATTTCTTCCCTCGTTTTGGCCGCTATTGTTGTAACCTTCTTCATTTGCTTTTCCCTCCCTTCCAAGGTCAGTGTCACATGTTACCTCTTCGACTCTCTCAAAGCAAGTTAATCCCTTGCGGGAACATATTTTTACGGACAAAAAAAGATGGCCTGGGTGCTCCCCCAAGCCATTACGTTTTCTTCCGTTTAATAATCTTGTTTGGTACATATCTGGCAGTATCCCCGGCAACCTTTAATAATTCAATGACGAGCCGCCCTCCCTCTTCGCTAACGTCTATGCTGTCTCCGACCTTAAACCCCAAGTTTTCCAGCCATCTCCCCTGCAGTCTGATGCAGGGAATATTCCTTGCTGTACAGCCCGGAGCCTCATAAACCTTCAGCTTCCTTCTTTTCAATGCTTTGACCTCCCTTCAGGTCAGGCAGGTTAACTCTGTTTGATCCGGAAGGCAAGCTTAAGATTATCATTTGGCAAAAGTTTTTCTATTTTCAGCATCAATCTTGATGAATTCTTCTTCCGTAATAAACCCTTCTGCCAGCAGCTTTTTCAATAGCTCTTTGCTTAAAAGGTATTCAACGCTCTGGTTTTCCGTCATATTCACCGCCTCCCGGCCTAAAAGCTGTCCCTGCTGGTAGGATTGTTAAAAATCCCAAAGGAAGTCAAAGCCGCAAAAAGCAAAGCCGTCAGCTCCTTAAAGCTGTCCTCGGTGAGCCCAATGGGCGCTAAAAGCCCATAGGTTTTAAGTATGAATAACACCAAGGCCGCAAGCGCCGACCATGCCACCGGGCTTCTCCATCTTGACTGCTGCATAGTTAAATTCCTCCCTTCAATAATAAAGCCGCTACCCTTTGAATCAGGATGGCGGCGTATTCACCTGCTACTGTTCTTCCTTTTACTGCATTCTGCCTCCAGTACTCCGGCGACTCAAGGATGCCGAATTCCTGAAGCAGTTTTAGCTCTCTGTCCAAATTTGGACTGCCCTCCATGTAAGGTATGCCAAAGTATTTCAATATCCCTTTTGCCAGGGCAGTACCAATTGCCTCGATGCAGGATATAAGCCACTCGGCATCGTCAGGGTTGTCATGAAAGGCTACCTCGACAAGCGCTGCTGGCGCATCTGTTTCAGCAAGTTCGTACATATGCTTTCCAGGCCCGAAGAAGTTATAGCCCTCTTTGACGCCTCGGTCGCCCGTCGGGGTCAAAGGCGATAATTCCTCGTAAACTGCTCTTGCTAATCTTTCACCGCTGCCTCCGAACCTGTGGCAATAAACCTCACAGCCCCGGCCTCCCCCGGCATTGCTGTGAATCGCGAAATGAACATCCGGTCTCTTTGCATTGCTGTCAGCCACAACCTGGGCAAGCGACCAGTCCGGCTTGTTCCTGTAAACCGTTACCCCATGCCTTTTTAACTCTGCTTGAACGACATCCGTTATCTGATTCATTCTGAAACATTCGCTGCCATAGCTGCCTGCCCCAATATTCTTTCCCTGGGTGGACGGACTCAAATACACCGATTTCTTCATAATGTATATGTCCTCCCTTCATTTGCCCATCAACTTAATGGCTCCAACAATTGCCCCTAAAATGGCAATACAAAGGCCTGCCAACTTGATGAGTTCAATCATCACAGTCTGCCAGGCCTTCATCGTTGTTTCGTTTTGTTTTTCCGGTGAACCATGTATTTCTTTTATGGAGGCTTTAATTTCATGGATGTCCTCTTTAATCATCTTGACATATACCCAAGTTTCAGTCATCCCAGTCTCCAAATCCCGGATGCGTTGCTCCTGGATACATCTGTGCTGCTCCATCCGGCGCTCCTCCTTTCTAAAACCAGCCAATCTATCTAAAATACTGGCAGGTTAACCTGGAAGGTATAAGTAATTTTCATGGTGTTGGTGTTGGTTTTGGTAATTGGTGACGCAAGCAAGGTTTGTGCACCAGGATACCACATGGGCTGTAAGCAATATAATCGGTAATTACCGGAATATGAATACCGGCTCCAGAAGAGGTTATGCTTCCGGTCATACATAAGAGGCCCATAAAGACTGCCAAAAGAGTATGCTGAAACAGTATGTTTTAATGTATTTCCATAAGAGTCCAACATAGCAACCCTTGAAAGGTTTGAACTGTGAAATAGGATGCACTTTGCTTCCCCCACAATATAAGTGCTGCCCGGATCGGAAACTCCTGTGGCACCATAGAGATTTAACTCACTCTCCAAGATGCCTTCATGATTGTAACGCCTAAAGGACCAGTTATTGTTCGCCTCATAGGTATAACTGAAAAACTTTCCGTTAAAGGTGGTAATATTCTGTCTCGTAGACCTGCTGTAAGCTGCCGGGGACGCATCGAATTCGCAGAGAACCGCAAAGCTTTCATCACACTTATAATACCTGCCATTGGTATCTCCATACAGCCAAAAATACATTCCATCCCAGTGAATGGCCTGAATTTTTGTATCGATATAGCTTAAATCTAAAGTATCAGACGAAAGCGAACTACTATAGTAGTCTGGGTAGCTCATGTCATTGTAAGACATCTTTCTTACTAGAATAACCCCTGTGTTTTGCGGAATATATATGGCAAAACCAGGTCCGATGCATGCTCTGTAGCTTGTTTGAATAGATCCGCTTACGCTGTACTCATATAGGCTATAAAAATCTATAGTTGGCATGTAGGAGTTATACTGTCCTGTCCACCAGATAGTCCTGAATGTCCCATTACCGGCATGGGTTGGCCAGTCAAATACAAACTTAAATTGCCCATAATCCCTTACAGACTCTGCAATATTTATCGTTCCGCGCTTTGTATCAGCTCCTACATAAGGCCCCTGCTTTCTTGCCCAGCCAACTATGTCCCCCGCCACATAGAAATTATCTGCACTTTCGGCCCCTGTGTAATTGGTGAGTACAATATCCTGAAAATATGACCTTCGAGCGGAACTTCCTAACGCGTCCCATCCAATAAGGCTGTCAAAGGTGGTCAAAAATGCCTCTTTTGCCAGCACTGTATTGATAACGTTTTCTGTTTCAGCCTCGAGGGTTTTTGCCCCGGTAGGTAGGATATAGTCTGTGACCATCTTGAGAAGCTTGGGCTTTGGTACAACCTTTTCTATCAAAAACCTTGCCCTGCCGCTTAAATCGTCTGTCCAACAATGAAGGACCGGGTTTGTCATAATGAGCCCCGTCCGGGAAGCAGGAACTGTCTTCATGCCTTGCTCTAAAAACATGGCCTTTGTTGGGGGTGCCTGTCCAATACTAACATATTGGGATAACCCCTCATCCCACCTTTTGACCTCCGTCCCATCAACAACAAGGTACTTTATAATATTGTCTCTTTCAAAGCTCTGGATAATAAAATCCTGCACCGCCTGAACAGTTGTATATCCCCATTGAATAAACACAAGGCAACCATGGGACATGGCTACCGTCAAGCCCGTTTCGTTGTCTCCGCTCCTGCTGGAAGTGGCCGGTGGCACATCAGCAGCTGTCAACCCCGGGTCATATGGCACTACGGTCCACGTAACCTGAGGGTCTCCCCCTGTCGCATCCTTGCCTCCATCGTTATTCCAGAAGGTAGTCAGGTAAACCTCCCCATATTGGGTTGTAACCCTTCCATACTGAGAGGAACTATCACTCCCATAATTTCCGCTTAATTTGAACTTGAAGGGTTTATCCTCTCCGGTAATTTGCAAAATTTGCATAGCAAAGATACCGGAAGCCACCCAGCCTTGCTTTAACTCCCAGGTTTCTCCGTCATGCTGAAACTCCTCCGTATATATCGTCCCATCTAGTCCATTGCGCTGTGTAAATGGCAGGTTCGTTACGACTGTGCCTCCTGCATTTGTTATTTGAAAATATCCCCAGCTGTCAAAGGCATCGTTTCCACCATCGGAGAAATACGCGGGGGTGCCTTGCATATCTTTGGTTACCGTAAAGTTATTTTGGAAGTTAGGAAAATTTTGCTTCAGTATATATCCACTCACAACCTGACCACCACGCTTTCAATAACTGGGAAATTATTGGTATCCGCCATGATCGCAGTGTACAGTTTCCCACCCTCAAGGTCCTGTTGGTTCATTTCGGTCACCTTCTCATTGACAGGCTTCATCATCCCATCAAATATTGTGGTTACACTATCCTCCTCAAACAGCACTGCTTCTTCCGATGTAAAATTGCACTGTACCGCTACCTGCGTAAGAGAAATATCGCAAGCAGGCGTTACATTCCCGGCAGACAGTTCTGTGCTTTCAACAGTTTCTACAACCTGAGAGCCGACATCCTCTGTAATAGTAACCAAATCAATAATCAACACCCTGCCGCTGCCTACATCAAAGTAGGATAAGGGCTCAACCACATTGGCCTCTGGCGGTGCTGTTCCTATGCCTGCCATACCAACAGCCCGGATACACCCTTCATGGCCGCCCTCGCCTACGCTTAAGGTCCCGCTGCTAACACTGGCCAAAAGCTTTACCGAATGTCCTCCGGCCTTGACTGAGGCAATAATGGTAGACACCGAAAAGGTGTTGTAGCCCACTAGAAGGGTGTGTTTATAGGTTCTAAGCACGTTTCCGTAATATTGAAGGTCTATTGTCAATTGCGAGGTCACATTGGCTGTCCCGGTTATGGTAAAAGCCAGATAAAGGTGGGTCATTTCTGAAACACTGGGGGATAAGTTTAAAGTAACCTGGGGTGTCGAGGTTATTGTCAAGGCTGAACTGCTGTAAACAAGGGCTCCTTCATTTCCTGAAGAACTTCTCTTGGCTGTTTTCACTTCCTTGATAATATTGTGAAAATAATCCACCCAGTTTTCCTTGCGCTTACTCGATTTTTCAAAATTCTTCTTAACGGAGTCTATACTAAACTTGAAAGTCCCATTCCCCATGTCGGTAATGTCCAACTGTTCAATAAGATAACTACCTGAAGCCCCGAAGGACGGAAGATCCACATGTAACCGCTGCCCCGCATCAAAGCCCCAGGTGAAGGTGGAAAAGGAGAGGGTAGCAGGGATATGCTGTCCATAGCGGCTTAGAAGTTCGTCGGCAAGGGCTAGTGCATCAGCATTGCTTTGGACAGTAGTGTTCTCCATTACCTCGCCGTATACACCAGTACCGCCTTCCACTGTCGCCCTTGCCTGAATCTCATTCTTGTTCTCAACAACAACCACCATGTCGCCGCTTTTAACAAACTGTTTGTTGCGGTAGCCTTCAAGGGTGTCGGTAACTTCCACCTCTCCAAAATCAGTGAATGCCCCGCCTTCTATCAAAGAATATGGTGCCTCGATTACCTCCTCCTCACGGAGAAAGTGAAGGGCCTTATGGTCGTCTATATACCATTTAAAGCCGCAGGCTTCTGCAAGATCGTCTAAGATATCCCGGATGGGTTTACAATTGGCATCGTAGTTATACAGAGTGATGCCATCCTCTATAACCCCCTCGGTAATCCCTTCCTCTGAAAGCACATTTTCTATCATATACCGTACAGCCTGCCCTGCAGAAATGTTGTCAGGATTATATTGGATAGTCCGGCGTCTAGGGCCTGTTCTCCCTGAAAGCCCGCGTTATATAAAAGCCCCAGGGCTGCTGTGGTTTGTTCAATAGAATAGCCCAGGCTGTTGGCTACCGGGCCCACATAACGCATGGAATAGCTCAGTTTGTCCAAGGTCGCCTGCGAATTGCCAATGGCCGCCGCAAATACGTTTGTCACCCTACCTGCGTCCTGCGCCCCAAGCCCGAACTGGTTTAGGGTGGCGATAACCGTATCGGTACTGAAGGCAACGTCACTCTGGGTCGCAGCGGCAAGGTCAAGGATTGGTTTTAAAGCCTCGCCCATCTGTTCGGCCTTATACCCGGCAGATGCCATGTAGTACATGGCATCAGCAGCTTCACTGGCAGAAAACACCGTAGATTTGCCCATTTCCCGGGCGACTTCCTTCATTCTTTCGAATTCCTCTGCCGTCGCACCGGAAACGCTAGCTGCATTGGCCATGGATTGTTCAAAATCGGCTGCTGTTTTTAGGGCAACCGCCCCCGTCAGTTCCCAGAACTCCCAGGGCTTTAAGCCCAGAGGGCCGACAGCTGTGCTTAAGAGCCTGTCCCAGTCCCAGTCTTCTCCGCCTTTGCTGCCGCCCTCTTGACGTTTTTTGTCCCAAAAGCCTCTGTCATGGCTTCACCCAGCTTCTCAGCTACAGTGTTGATATCCGAAAACTCGTCAATCAGTTCTCCTACCTTTTCAGGAGACAGGTTTTTGCCCTCGTGAAACAGACCGGCATAAATGATGGTACGCAGGTCCTTGATGCTGATGTTCTCTAAATCAAGTTTGCTGATGGGCCTGCCAACCATTTCCTCAATTTTTACAAGCGCGTTCATCCCGTATCTTAAGTTTCTCGGCCTGTCCAGCTCAATCGTTACGTTCTGCTTCATAAAAGTCCTCCTTTCAAAGCGAAAACGCCCGGTTTTCCGGACGTTTCATCATTTACTTCCTGATATTAATCTGTTCTCCTCTGTGCCAACAGGTAAACCTCATCATCTGCTCTTGCAGATACTACAATAACCTTCATGACATCCTTTTCCCTGATTAGCTTGTATACCACCCTCAAACCAAGGCTTTTCAGCTTGATTTTAAGGTACCCCGCCAGTCTTGTGCTGTTTCTGTTTCCCAGAGGCTTGCCATATCCCCCTTCGTTCAGCGGCAAGGGGTTGCTTGAAACCTTATTTATGGCTTTGAGCACCTGCAGCCGCTGGCTATGGTCAAGACGCTTCAAGTCTTCAACCGCTTCCTTTAAATATTCCACCTGCCACATAAGCTACTCCAGCTCCACATCTGAGCTGTCCAAATCCGCTTTATTTATGCCAAGCTCAGCTAAAACTTTTTCCTGAGGGATAAAGTCTTCCGGTTTTGCATTTTCCATGCGTCTTTCGGCTTCCAACAGCAAACGGTACTCCTCAATGGTTTCAAGCATTTGCTCGTACATCTCAGGTTTTAGCAGCACGCATGCCGGCGTGTTGTTTTTGAGCACAATCTTAAAGCCTGCTTCCTTGACTTCTTCAAAAATTTTATTCGCCTCCCCCTTATTGAACCGGGAAATTGGCACAAGAGAATTCAAAACCCTGCTCACGGTGATTTTTTCAGGCATATTATCATACCCTCTCTTTTTTAATGAGTCTCTGATAATATTATATGCCTTATCGATAAATTTATCAATATTTTCGCTAATATTTTTATCCCTCCCTGTAATGCAGCGGGCCTGTGCCCTGAAGCTCAATTGTCTCATTCACGATGTCATCCACTGCTGTCTCGATACCGTCTGAGGAAATGATGCCAAAACCCTCATACCTCTGCTTGGAAGCTGTCGCATCGGTATACAGGGCAATGACCACCTCTTTACCCAGCCCTGCAAAAAACTCCTCATCGCCCCAATATCTCTCTGCGCTAGCTGTAAACCCTTTGACTGTCGCCAGGTTTTCCTTCCAGCCTGCGCTTTGAAAGGTGGTTATGTCCGAGGTTTCCAGCTCCAGCTCAGCCGACCAGTTGAAGAAGCCGCCATGCTGTGCAACCGTCAAATACTTCCCGCTGACCGTTACCTCATCGTCCAGTTCAAGAGGAGCTTCAAACACCACCACGCCGCCGCAATGCTCAAGGGTAAAACCAGCAGAAACCACAACAGAGTTTACCTTGACGGTTACAGGTGTATCCTTATCCCAGTACCTCTTGGCCGCATCTGAAATGGTAAACCTTCTGCGGTCAAGGCTGCCGGTGGTAGCTTCCTCAGAAAATGAAACAGGAGCGTCTGCCGTTTGCACAAACACCGCTCCCACTTTACCGCTTAAAGGCATTTTCCATCACCGCCTTTAGTTATATGACAGCGCGCGTGTCCCCTGGAATTCAAAGGACACGTTCACCGTATCGTCTACCGGATCCTCCACGCTCAAGGAAGAAATAAATGCCTCACCGCTGTAGTAGTGCGCCGCATCCACATAAAGCTTGAGGCTTACTGTCGCACCGCTCAAATAGGCATCCTGAAGCGCCTTTTGTCCTTGTGCATCCGCAGCAACATTCCAGCTGCCTTCTGCGCTGGCCGACCACTCCTTAAGTCCCGCGATGAAGTTTTTCCATTCATCACCCAACGCTGTGGTTTCTATTGTGTCCAGTCCCAGGTCCAGCGACCAGTTCTTAATCTCAGTTACATTATTGGTTCCAACCATAAGCTTTCCACTCTTTCCTGCCAATGCCATCGCTATCAACCTCCTTTAAACCTGCTCTGAATAATAAAACTGAAAGTCCATATTAATGTAGAACGTGCCTGTGTCAGACTCATAGCCCTCCAACTCACCCTCCAGCAGCACTGCGCCAACAGCGACACCTTCGGTGCCGCCCATAAGTCCCGAATGGTTCTGCAGGCAAAGCCTGACCTGTTCAGCAACAGCCTTGCACTGAGCGTAGTTTTCCGCCCAGCAGGACAGCTGATATACCGGCCTCGTAAAGCCTGTATCCCCCTGCAGTTTATGCAGCCTTTCTCCTGAAATTTTCTGATAGGTTACAGCCGGAAGAACAGCCTTCTGCCGCAGGACAAGCGGGTAAATCCTTTCATCCACAAGGCTCTTCAAGCCTGTAAAAGCCTTAAGGTGAGCGAATAATGCCTCCTCAAACCGCATTTATCTCACCCTCCCCACCGCTCTTCCGATTTCCTCTGTTACCGCCTCGGATATCTGCTTCTTATTTTCATCTACTGCTGGCCTTAAAAAGGGTTTGGCAGGCTGCTTTTTTGTACCAAGCTCCACAAACTTGCCGTAGTATTCCTTTTTTCCATGCTCAATGCGGACATTGGCCTTAGTAGGTGTTTTCTTACCCTGCGTAAGTGTAAGGCTTGCACGAAGCCTGCCTGTTTTCACCGGACACCGTCTTCTTGCCTCCGAAAGCGCAACCCTGCCTCCGGCCTCTGCCGCCCTTGCCAGCACCTCCTCGGCCTTCTGTCCTATTTCCTCCAGCAGCTTGATGACTTCCTCCGCCCCCTCAACCTCTACCTTAAGCTTTTTTGCCCTTGCGGTATAAGACCTCGCCATCAGACCACCTCCTTGCACATGAGCTGCAGCTCCTTTTTTCGTTCCGCCATATGGATCACAGAGAGAATCTCAAAGTACCTGTCCTTAAAATTAACCCTCATGGTGGGTTCAACGCCCTTTAAATATCTGATGACGATTTTTGTCGATACTTCTGCGTTTATCTGTTGTGCTGCGAAATATTCACGACCACCCAGCGGATAAATCGCAGCCCACACCCTTGCGAAATCGACCCACTGAAGCTGTTCGCCGCCGAAACTATCCCGTATCCTTTCCACCTTCTGCAGGGTTATTCTGTGCCGCAAGTCCCCGATTCTCATGGAAATCACCACCTTGGCACCCAAAAGGGCCGGAGCAGTGAGGATACCGCAAGCGGAAGCTCCTTTATTTCGCCGCCTCCGACCGTACCACCGCCTATGTTGACCGCTTCCCTGTGCTCATAAAAATGGCCGACTAATAGCAGCATGGCCTGTTTTATGCTTTTTGGTATCTCGCTATAGCCTGCCTTGAAGCGTATTTTTACTGCGTCCGGCCTATAGCTTAAGTCCAACGGCCAACCTGTAGCAAGCATAGGACATAAAACAGCAGGCTCTAGGCTTTTAACCGCATAGAACCCGCTGTCCTCTATCAGCGTTATCTCTTCTCCATTGGTGTTGAGGTACTTGAAGTAAACAAGTTCGACGAGTGGCGGCATTGGCAGCTTGATAATACCGTAGTTTGAAAAAAAGGGCCCGGAAACATATTCAAAGGTCTGCAGGGCAAGGCTTCTGCCGGTAAAGCTCTCACAAAATTCCCGGGCAGTTGAAATGAGGGCGGATATGAGTGCATCCTCCTCTGTCCCATCCACCCTCAAGTGCAACTTAGCTTCCTCTAAAGATACAGGCTCAAGCTCAGGCCCTTCTATCAATATTAAATTCATTTGCCCTCACCGCCTGTATTAAACTAAAACCGAGTCGCTGACCTCCTGCACATACCTTCCTCCGGTCAGAAGGGCAATAATCCCACCGGCTACCGGATCATCGATAACCTCCACCGCTTTTAGGCGCACATAGCTGCAGCCTGATTTTGCAAGAGCCTGGGCATCCACCTCGATTTTGTACACCTTATTTACCGCTGCAGCAGTGGTAAAACCGGAAGCGTCGGCCTGCTTCACCTCACTGAAGGTGTCACCTGAGACACATTCCTGATATGTGAAGGGAATAGCTTCTGTGTTGGTGGGTGTCGTATCGTCGCAGGCCTCCACAGTAATGGTAGAGGTTCCAACCGCGCCTGCGCCGCATTGAACAAGGAAGCTGACATGCTCCCAGTTTTTGAGGTTTATAACGTCGGTTGTTACCGTACCGGCAAAAACATCTGCCGCCGGGGGCAGGGCATTGACTACATGATATGGTTTATACATTGAAATCTCCTCCTTTGCTTATGAGAAATCCGCTTATCAATGTGACAAGCGGATTTCTCTACTCACTACTGTTATTTTCTGCTGGCAAGCGCCACAAAGGGTGATACTGACGCGCTGCCCTTATATGGCTGCAAGGGCTTGTTCCAGATGGGCTGGCCGTCTACCCTGTAAATGAACCTGTAAACGTTCTCGTCATACAGGAACCTTACATGGATGGAGGAAGCCGCGTTGATGCCGCCCTTGTCTATAAGCAGGTACTGGGACATATCCGCCAGGATGATGTCTCCCACCTCACCTGCTGCCGAGCACTGTTCAAGAGGCACTACCGGTCTTCCGAAAAGTGTCGCATAAGGTGCTTCCGAAAGTCCACCTGCCGGGATATATACCGGCACATCACCGATTTTCATGGTAAAAAGAAGAGGCTCAATCTCCTGGTTGATATACCACACGGCATTTGTCCTGCTTCTACCCCATAGTCTTGACCACATGTTGAAGAGGTTTTCCACCCTGATCAGCTCGGTCTGGCCGTTTTCCTTAGACACCTTCACCAAGGCATCGCTATTCAGAATGCCAAGGGGCTGCCCGGTACCAGTGCCTGTCAGGATGGCATCGTCAATCTTAAAGCCGAATTCCTCCGCAAAGCCCTGACGGAGCACACTCTCCAAGGCTGCCGCATCCTGCAGAAGCTCGTCTGTTGCGTAGCAAAGGCCGGTCAATTTCTTCAGGGACAAATCCATCACCCTGAATTTGGGCTTGGAGGCGATAAGCTGGTCAGCCTCGTTCTCCCAGTAGGTCTGAATGCCGCCCCAGCGAGCGCCGTTCGCCCTGCTGGATTCGTCCACGCCATTGATTTTCAGCCCGTTAGCATTGGTGGAAAGCGGAATCTTGCTGACTCTTGAAGCGAGAACCCCTGTCTCATAGGTGCGCTTTAAAAGGTCTGTGACAAAGTCCTGCTGCACCAGAAAACCGCCGTCAGAGGGTACGCTCTCGCTTAGACCGCTGGCGGCTCTTGTGGTAAGCCTCGGGTCAATACGGCCATCCGGCGCCGCCGCCCGGTACACAGCCAACATCTGCTCGCCGAAGCTGGCAAAGCGTTGCTCTCCTAAAGCTACCGCCGCCTTGGGATTGGGCCTTGCAGGCTCCATGTCCCTTTCCTCCGGCTGCTCCTCTTCCTCCATCAGCGCCCTGGTGCGGGCAATTGTATCGTCCCATCTTTTCATTTCCTCCTCAAGCTGCTTGACCAACTTTTCCTCTTCCTCAGTCAGAAATCGGCCTTCAGCCTGAGCCTTCTAAAGGATGGCAAGGGCCCTAAGCCTTGCATCCTTTTTACGTGCTTCCATTTCTTTAATTTTGTTCATGTTTAGAATACCTCCTGTCAAAGTAGTTCTATTTTCCGTTTTATCAGTGCCAACCGCTGCCTTGCGCGCGACTCTTCCGCCTCGGACAATTCCTTTAAATGCCTCTCATAGCTTAAAAGGGCGCCTCTTACGCCGACATCGGTCTGGGGGTATGCCGGAAAGGTTACCGGAGAAACATCAAAAAGCTTTACCTTTTGAAGCTCCCTGATATCACCGCCGTCCTCGGTGCCCCAACGGTCCTCAATAACTAAAAAACCGAAGGACATTTGCGAAATGTCTCCTCGGTCTATGCTGACTAAAAGGTCTCGGGCCCATTGCGTTTCCGGAGGTGTTATCCTTACCAGCAGCCCCTTTTGCGTTTCCTTGAGTTCAAGGGTGCCTGAACGGTTCCTGCCCAGCACATAGTTTGGATCATGGTTGAACAGCGCCCGTATGTCATCCACCTGGATAGTCTCCTTAAAGGCGCCGGGCATTACCTTTTCCCGGAAGGGAAAACTCCACCCAAGCTCCTCCGACCACTGGTTGAAAACAGCGGCATGGCCCTCAATGATGGGCTTTGTCGCTTCTTCATCACCCTCGCTAAGTACCCTGAGCTCCGTCATGGATACCGTTCTTCTCTCCAGCTGCGCTGGCTCAGCCTGTCTTCTTTTCTGTTTGTCCATTTAAGTTCTCACCTCCCTTAAGTTTTACTGCCCACCAGAGAGACTGGCAGCATATTGCCGTTCACAAGGTAAAGGTCGCCGCCTGCTTCCTCAGGGATAGGGTTCATATCCTCCAACTCGCGGATGTCGTTGGCGCTGTACCAGCCGTTCTGGCGGCCAATGGCATAGCCTTCCATCCTTGTTTTGAAGTCGCCTCTTAAAAGCCCGTCAACGTTGAATTTGGGGAAATACAGCTTCCTTTCCTCGGGCAGCAGCAAATCTTTTATAATAGCCTGCTCCCAGCGCACCAGCCATGGCCTGATGGTATGCACCACAAAGTCGATGCTCTGATGCTCGATATTTGAGAAGGTGGCCCTCTCCAAGTCTCCTACAAGGTGGGGTGGTACCCTAAAAAGCCTGCAAATTTCGTTAAGCTGGAATTTGCGGGTTTCAAGAAACTGTGCATCCTCCGGCGGTATGCCGATTTCATGGTATTTCATGCCCTCCTCAAGAACTGCTATCTTGTGGGAGTTCTGAAGCCCTTTATATACCTCCTCCCAGGATTTTCTCAGCTTCTCCGGGTCCTTTACCACCCCTGGATGCTCAAGGATTCCTCCCGGGCGCGCCCCGTTGCCGAAAAACCTCGCGCCGAATTCTTCAGTTGCCAGCGCCAGCCCGATAGCTTCTCTCGCCATGGCAATTGGAGATAAACCTTTCACCCCGTCAAAGCCTAAACCCGGAATATGGAATATTTGTTCAGGCTTGTACTCAGTGGTTTTCACACCTTCTGTATGCCTGTAAACCAGCTGCTTGGTTTTCTCATCCCGGATGATCTCCATGCCTGCAGGTGAAAGCGGCCACAGCTCCAGCACCTGTCCACCCTTGCCCCGTACTATCTGCGCATAAGCATTTCCCCACAACAGAAGTTGGGTCATTAGCACCTCCCGGAAGGTAAAGCTGGTCATCTCCGGATTGGGCATATCGTGAAGTATGGAATATAAAGGGTGGGCTTAACACAGGCATAAACAGCAGTTACGCGCATTGCGGTTTCCTCATCTACCCTGACACCTGCAGTAGAAGCCAAGCCTAAGCCGACATCCTCTCCCAGCAGGAAGGCCTTAAGCCTGCTGCTTATGGGACTGTCCCGCCTGTCGTTAGGACCTGCTCTGGGTTGAAAAAATCTTGATAATATCGATAGTTTCATGCTCGATCCTCCTGAAAAAAAGGCATGAAAAAAGCACCGTCTAAGCGATGCTCTTACCAATCAAAATCTTATATTTGATAATCAGTTGTCTTCTTCCTCTGCAACATCCCCAAAGAGGATTCGCATAAAATCTCGTTTGCCATATAGCACTCTGTCCACATATACAGTATCATTTTCATAACGGTAAAAAGCTGTATATTGCCCACACACAAGGTAACGATAGCTTGTTTCAATTTTAATAACAGAGGACAAGGGCGTTCCAATCAACGGGAATTCCATAAGATCTCTGAATCGTTTGGTGATTTTGGCCAGCACATTCGTTGCTGCTGTAGGATTACCTAATTCCTCGGAGATATATTCTTTTATCTCCAGCATATCCTTTTGCGCTTTGGGCGAGATTTTAAGATTAACCATTCGTTACCCCCAGGGATGCTTCTAGTTCATCAATGGTTAGCCATCCATTTTCCTGCCCCGCCTTTTCACCTTTAGCAAGTTCAATAAGCAATTTTAATTTCGCCTGCATTTTTTCATATTCCTGTATATCCATTATCACATAGCGGCCGCGGCCATTTTTTGTTAAAAAGACCGGTGAACCCTCCTCTATGCTGCGCAACACTTCATTGTAATTCCTTAAATCAGAAATCGGCTTAATGTTAGGCATAATAAATCTCCTTTCCCTTTTTGCTGTTATTATTATAGCAATATTCTTCGTAAAATACAACAGCAACAATGAAGGGACTTAGAATATTTATACCTGAAGCCCTCAAATCTTCAATAAAAAATAAATTAAAGTTTTTCTATAGTGTTGACATTTATTTTTACATATGTGATAATACATATGTAAAAATCTTTTTTTAGGAGGGATAACCTACGAAAGCATCATTTAGGGATTTTATTGCCCAAAACCCAAACTGTAAAAAATTTGACGGCAATCCGGAAGCGATCCATATTTTTGAAAACATCCTGTCAAAGGACGATAACATTATCGCAATGATAGACGCAACCGAAGCAGATAAACCTGCTTTATCTGCCTGCATTCAAGAAGTAGAAAATTATTATAAAAATCTCCCATCACCTACTTTTGATTTAACTGATAATTTCACAAAACAAGCACTGGGACGGATGGTAAAAACTATTTTAGAACCTTTTGGCTATCAGCCCGATACACAAAAAGACATGCCAAAATCCTGCTCTGCTGAATTTGTAACATCAGCCACTGTTTACAAATATGTTGGAAATGCTACCATGAGGGTTGTTCGAAAAATAGAGGAAATTAACAAATAAAAATTCTATAGCACAAGAATCCCTCTGTTGTCATACACAGACCCTCTATTCTGATGTCTAACTGCTCTATCGAGAGCCATTATAAGCGCAACAGCACCGTCAATCCGCTCGGTGCTTTTTTCTTTGTCCGGCTTGATATTGCCTGCCGGGTCGGTTTTAACATAGATATTGTCCATCATCCAGCGCAGCACCAGGTTTCCTCCATGGGCGATTTTCCCTTCCAGTACCAGCTTCATAAGTTCCTTGGTGGGCGGTGACATATCCTTATACCCTTGCCCGAAGGGCACTACCGTAAAGCCCATGCCCTCAAGGTTTTGCACCATCTGGACCGCCCCCCAGCGGTCAAAGACAATTTCTTTGATGTTATATTTGGTGCCCAGTTCTTCAATAAAGGCTTCGATAAAGCCATAGTGCACAACATTTCCCTCAGTGGTTTTAAGATATCCTTATCTTTCCCATACATCATAGGGCACATGGTCACGCCGCACCCGAATCTGAAGGTTCTCCTCCGGAATCCAGAAAAAGGGTAGCACCTGATACTTGTCCTCCTCGTCTTGCGGTGGAAATACCAGCACGAAAGCAGTTATGTCTGTCGTAGAGGATAAGTCTAAGCCTCCATAGCAAATTCGCCCTCGGAGTTCCTCCGCATTAACGGGAAAGGTGCAGGCATCCCATTTGTCCATCTGCATCCACCTGACCGACTGCTTCACCCATTGGTTTAACCGAAGCTGCCGGAATAGATTTTCCTCCGCTGGATTATCTTTGGCGCTGTTAAAGGCATCCCTCATCTTATCTATATCCACCGTCACACCCAAGGACGGGTTAGCTTTGTACCAGTTTCTTTCATCTGTCCAGTCGTCATCATCATCAATGCCGTAGATGACAGGATAAAAAGTAGGGTCGATTTTCCGCCCCTTTAAAATATCCTCAGCCTTTTGGTGGATCTCCCAGCAGATGCTGTTGCGGTCAGTCCCTGCAGTCGTTATGAGGAAAAACAATGGCTGCATCCGGGCATCACCGGAACCTTTGGTCATAACATCGTACAGTTCCCTTGTTGGCTGGGCATGCAGTTCATCAAATACTACACCATGCACATTCAATCCATGCTTGGTATAGGCTTCAGCCGAGAGTACCTGATAAAAGCTGTTGAGCGGTGTATATACTAGCCGTTTCTGAGAGAGCACCGGTTTGATTCTCTTTTTCAGGGCCGGACACTGCTCCACCATATCCACCGCAACATCAAAAACAATGGAGGCCTGCTGCCTGTCAGAAGCACAACCGTAAACTTCCGCACCCCATTCACCATCAGCGCAGGTGAGGTAGAGAGCCACCGCTGCAGCCATCTCACTTTTACCTTGCTTTTTCGGTATTTCCACATACGCGGTGTTATATTGCCTGTACCCGTTTTCCTTGACCGTTCCAAAAATATCCCGGATGATTTTGTCCTGCCAGGGGAGGAGTTCAAAGGGCACCCCATACCAGATGCCCTTGGTGTGCTTCAGATTTTGGATAAAGTCCACCGCATGCTGCGCTTTCCTATCGTCATACATTACCCGTTATGCCTCCTCATAAGCAGCTTTTCCATGGGGTCGGCGCTATCTTTTACGGCATTATCAACAGCAATTCTGGAGCGGCTGGAAGGCGTAAGTCCAAATTCCGAACAGAAATCCCTCATTATCTTAAGGTAGGTCTGGGCGATGGATACCTGCGGCACCTGCTGGATATATCCCGACGGTGTCTTAAAAATGGTACCGTGCTTGGAGAGAAATTCCTCCGCCTCTTTCCAGCGTGCATAGGCCTGGCAATAGCCTGCAAAGGCTGCGGCATCCACCTGTGTCAGCACCCCCAGTTCCTCAAGCTGCTTGGACATTCTGCGCCACTCCTTCTTTGCCTCCGGCTCAAGCCAGGAAGGGCACTTCGGCTCCTTTTTCTCTGGTTTTGGCTCATTCATGTTAAGTGGACGCTTACCGGGATTTCCCTCGAGTACCTTAAGGGCTGTTGGCTTTGGTTTTCTTCCTCTGGTCGCCATCGTCTTTCACCTCCCTCTTCATAAAAACAACATGAAAAAAGGAAGCCTTTACTTGGGCTTCCCTCGATTTTTCTCTTCAGCCAGTGTGTGCTCCTTCAGTTCCTCAAGTGTTGAGATTTTTCTAAAAAAATGGGCCTGTTTCATACTGCAGCCGCCACCTCTACACCTTCTGCTTCTTTTTTCCGATTGGCCCTCTGCATTGCCACCTTTTGTGCGGCCTCCTCTGTACGGAAGGCGCTGTTTCCGGAAAGCCTTTCAAGCAGAAGTTTACGGCTGGTCTTATACGCATCACCGACAAAACCTATCCTCAAAAGCCACACCCTGATAGCATACTTTTCATTTTCGTTCTTTGTTAGCTTAGGCGTGGAATGTTTCTGTGTTAGAGCCTGTTTATTTACGGCCTGTACGAGCTGAATGTAGGCCTAAATTTATTGATAATACCTCCCTTGTGCTTTTTGTAAGTAGAATTAACGCTCTTTAAGCACAGGAAGTCAAGTATCTTTAAGCCTGTACCGGCTGCTTTTGAACCTCAGATATATGTTTTTGTTCCCCAAAACTGCACACCCGTCGTCCAATACCTCAAATATGTTTTTAAAAGCATGAAATAGAAACTCATAAAACTTCCCGCTGGCCATTTTATCGTTGATGATTTTCAGTTTGTCCTGGGTTGCGCCTTCATAGTTCACGTTGTAGGGTGGGTCGGTGATGCACATGTTGGCCTTCTTTCCATCCATCAGGGTCAAAATGTCGGAAAGGCAAGTGGCGTCCCCGCACATCAGCCGATGCCTGCCGAGAAGCCAGATGTCCCCATATTTTGAAACCGGCTCCTTGATTTCCGCGATAGCTTTTTCTGCGTCGAAATCGTCCTCTTTGACCTCCTTATCGTGCACCTTGGAAAGAAGCTCATCCACTTCTGCCGCGTCAAAGCCGGTAAGGGAAACGTCGAACATCGCCTTGTCCAATTCTTGAAGTAAATCTTTAAGGAGCGGCAGGTCCCAATCCCCCCGCACTTTGTTCAGGGCGACATTAAGGGCCTTTTCCCGCTGTTCGTCCATGTCCACAACAACGCAGTCCACTTCTTTAAGCCCTTGTTCTTTTAAAATTTTTAATCTCTGGTGGCCTCCCACTACATTCCCTGTATGGCTGTTCCAGACTATTGGCTCCACATAACCAAACTCCAGAATCGACCGTTTGAGTTTTTCATATTCCGGATCGCCGGGCTTAAGGTCTTTTCTCGGGTTGTATTTGGCAAGCTTAAGTTTATCTATCGCGATTTTCTGTAGGTTCATCCGTTGCCACCGCCTTCCTCATATGCATTGCATATCCTCTCTGCCTTCTGTCCGGTAAATTCCTCCCACCGCCTGATGGCAAGGTCGCAGTATACGGGGCTTATCTCCATACCAAAGCAGCTTCTTTCAAGCTGCTCCGTTGCAATGATGGTTGTTCCAGAACCTGTAAAAGGTTCAAGTATAATGCCGTCCCTGTCGGAGTGCATCTTGATACAACGCCAGGGAAGCTCTACCGGGAACATGGCCGGGTGCTCCTTGTTGGCCCGGACAGTATTGATGCGCCAGATGCCCTTGTAGCCCCAGTTTTTCCTCTCCTCTTTGGTAAGGCGCCTGACAAATTTATAGTTATGCCGTGCCATGCCCACCAGAAAGTTGTATTCGTCTGGTATGTCCTCTTCGGTCTGCTTTTGCAGTTCCACATCCGCCAGAGCCGAGATGTATTCGTACTGCTGCACCGGCTTATTGGAAACCAGGTGGTAGGGCCCTACGCCGAAGTTCATCCCCTGCTTCTCCCAGATGCGGATCCATATGGGGCGAAAACCCTGCTCCCGGAACATATCCAGAGAATACATGGTGGTGGGCTCGATAAATTGCGAGCCTGTGGCGTAAAGGTCGCCCAGGTTCCAGCACACAATTTCAGAGAACCTACAGACGTTCTTGATAACCGGGCGCATCGTTTCAAACCACGGCTCAATACCCTTCTTTTCATAGTCCTTACCCACGCCATAGGGCGGCGATGTAACGCAAAGCTGGGCTTTTCGCCCGTCCATCAGCGCAATAAAATCCTCGTGCTTAGTGCTGTCGCCACACATCAAGCGGTGCCTACCCAGTCTCCAGATGTCTCCTTTTTGTGTCAAGGTTTCCTTTTGCGAAATATCGTCATAGGCTTTATCCACATCAAACTCATCCTGCTTGCAGGTGGTAGAGTGGAAGCTCTCCATCAATTCATCAATCTCCGCAGCATCAAAACCGGTAAGCGTTATATCAAACATAGATTTGTCTAATTCAGCAATGAGTTCTGAGAGTTTCAGCACATCCCATTCACCTTGGATTTTATTAAGGGCAACATTCAATGCCTTTTCTCTGTCCTCCGGCAAGTCGATAACCACACAGTCGATCTCCGTCTGCCCCATTTCCTGCAATACTTTAAGCCGCTGGTGGCCACCGACAACATTTCCGGTCTGCTTATTCCAAATAATCGGCTCTACATAGCCAAACTCGGTTATAGAGCGCTTCAACTTTTCGTATTCCTTATCACCCGGCTTCAAATCTTTTCTTGGGTTGAATTTTGCAGGGTTCAGTTTGTCTATCGAAACCTTCTGAATATCCAAAAACGCCACCTTCCTTTTGTTTCCAAATGCCCTAATTAAAAAATATAAAAAATGCCTGAAAATAGCCGGTGTTTTGCGGCTTTTTCAAGCATGCCCATTCTTCGTTAATCCGCCTTCTGTATGGGGTTTGGTATTTTGCAACCGTCTTAACCCCCCGCCTTGAATTTCGCGACTTTTCGCGCATGACCGCGCGCCCGCTCTCGGTGCCCGCCTTGGGAGGATTTCAGCCCCCCTTGCCCCAACGTCCGTCCTCTCGGGCAGTCTTTGAGTCATGACAAATCTTACAGAGGGCCTGCCAATTGCTCTCATCCCAAAACAACCGCTGGTCGCCCTTGTGGGGTACAATATGGTCAACCACAGTAGCCGGTATCAGCTTCCCCTGTTTTAAACACTGGGCACAAAGAGGATGCTCCGCAAGGTAACGCTTCCTCGCCGCACGCCAACGGGCATTATATCCCTGCTGCGTTGACGACCCACGCTGCCGGTTATATGCCATGTCCGACTTTTTCTTGTGTTCTAGGCAATACCTGTCCTCCGTTAATGCTGGGCACCCGGGATAAGAGCAAGGACGTTTTGGTTTCCTTGGCATTTTCTATCCCTCGTTTCCTCTGTTCCTTAAAACAAATAGGGAACATGCAGTACACCTTTTTTCGTGTAAGCCATGTTCCCCAGATACAGCCTTTGCATTTAATTATATATATCTCTCCGTTTTTCAGGCAATAAAAAAACTCCCGGCGGCAAAACCGAGAGTAATATCTATACTTCTTCAGCTTAAATTTTAGCATAGGAAAAATGACATGTCACTGGCACTTTACTGTACTTTTACTGTACTTTTACTGTACCTGTCTTAATAATGTTTCCCATTTTGCTGGGAAACCCATCAGCTTTATATCTGCATTTTCATATTCTTCGATTAATGACTTAATGTTAGTTACAAAAGAATCCCACGCAGGCTTGTTTAAATAGACCTTTCCCATTACATATAGAACTGAAAAAAAACTATTATTGTCAATGCCTTTCATTTTATCTTTTTTGTCTAAACGAGGTGTAATTGTCAGTTTACGATTATAAAGTCTACCATAATGGGCACAAATATTTCTAATAGTAGAAAAGACATATAGCCAGCTTTCAATATACTTATAGGGAATATGATAATAATTTTCGGCTATTTCTTTTTTGTCTTCACTTTTCATATTTGAAAAAATCTTTGATAATAACCCAAAGGATGTAACTTCAATTGCAACCCATATAGGAAATATTCCTTTATACTTATCCTTATAGTGCTTGATAAACAATTCATCACTTCTGTCTATTTCTTTGTTAATTTGTAAAATCATGTCATTGTGAAATTGATCATTTTGGAAATTGTTTTTGTCTAGATATCCTATAGGTCCATATTTATGCGCAAGTAAATATGCTATATGAGTCCTGAAAGTTATTTCTATGCTTTCGAGCATACCCAACAGCAAATTTCTTAATTTCTTATCAAATTCGTAAAGGTTATAAACATCTTCAAGAGAAATACCGTCATAAAACCTGTCATTTTCTTTTAGTGTCAGCATATATGCACTTAAGCGATAATAGCTTATTCTTTTTAAGATATTTTTTGCCTTCTCCACATCTGAAATAACCATGTTTCGCGCTTTTAATATTTCAATTTGTTCCTCAAATGTGGTAGGTTTTTTTATATTATTATTTGCTGACAAATCAGTCACCATAAAAAACCCTCACAAAATAAAAAGTCTCACCTTGGTACGCATTGTTAAGAGGCGTGGTGAGCTCTGTTAATATTATAATACTCCAGCTATAAAATTTTGTCAATCACAATTTTGTTACCAAACAACATCTCTCTTGCCGTCAAACACCATTACAAGCTCATCAACAGCAATTTTTCTATACCTATTGAGTGTCCGCTCACTTATTACATATTTATCGCAAATTTTGCTCCATGTCATTTCGTTAAAATATAAATCCTTTATTACATCCCTAACCTTCCTGTCAAGCCTGTCCACACAGTGCTCAAGCCTCATGATTTCAAATTCAGCCGCCCTGATTTCCTTCACAATTTCCGCCCTCGCATTATTGTTCATTCTCTGCATATACTGTCGGAAAATCAAGGCAATACGGGCGGTTTTGTCGGATATGCCGCCAGTATTTACTTTTTCTCCTTCCGGCTGCTTAAAACAGAGAGCCTCTATTGTCTCGTCCTCGGTGATATTTTGAAGATGCTCAAGTTCAAATTTCAGATATTCAATGTCCTTTTTTATCCTGTTGTAATTTTTGAGAAGGTATTCCACATATTCCTTTGTCTCCATTAAAGGCCCCCTCCCTGTAAAGCATTTAATAGTTCGATAACTTCTTTCAGCGAGCTTACCTTATCTGCCACACCGCCAGCCCGCTCTATATCCCGAAGAGTTATCTCCTGAAGCTTCGTCAATTTGCCTCCGGGCTTTTTTACTTCGATTCCAACAAACCTGCCTTTATAGCAACAGATAATGTCCGGCAATCCGGCAGTACCATACATGCCGCCATGCTCCTTCCAGGCAAAGCAGCCTTCCAGCCCCTGCAAATATGCAATAATTGCATTAACTACAGCCTTTTCAGACATTTTTATTTCCACTCCTTTTTGTGCCTTTTTCCTTTTTCATTTGTGGCCTATTGTTAAACACACTCAAAGCATTGATATTACTGGGTTTTAAGGCTTTGTGACTTTGTGCCTTGATTTTCTGGACATATATAAGACGCTTATATATACACGCGTATATACACACGCGCGAAAGGCATTTTTCGTGTAGAGCATCTATATTTAAATTTTTAAGTCACAAAGGCACAAAGCTCAAAAGCCTTGCAATTACTGTGTTTAAGACGTGCCTTATTTCCCTTTTTGAAACAAGGCACAAGCTTACGAACTCACTTTTCCCTTGAAAAACAGTTTGTCCCTCAAGGCTTCAAGGTTGCCCATATCGCAGCACTTTGCCAGCAAATCAAAGTTGATTACATAAGCCTTGCGACTTTCCCCATCAAACCTCACATTGCGGTAGTTCACAAAATATTCCTTGTGCTTGAGCTGTTTTATAAACTGCCCGTATTCCAGGCATTCATTACCAATTACATGCTCTCTTCGGTACTTTGTGTAACGATCATAGAAACGCTTAATATCGAAGCCAACCTCGGTACCGCCGTTTATGAAGTTGAAATCATGCTCGTGTTCAAGCCCCATCCTGTCAAAAATCTCAAAGGTCAAATCAACCACGCTTTTGTTGTAGGTGCCTCCATCCAGGAGATACTCCTTTGCTCCAAACTCAAGAGCCTGTTCAGCCTGCACCATGGTCATGCCCGAAACCTCCTCAAAGGTCAGCCCCAGTTCCCGGCAAACCTCCTCAAACAGCCTTAAACCCACAACACAGCAAGCGAGATTGTTTGCAACCCTAGACGGGTAATCCTCCTCAAGCCTCCGGCTTGCCTCCTCATGCACCGCCTTGATTTTTGCCATATCAAATTTAAGCGCCTGGGTTAATAAGCTCCTCCCAAGACGGTCAAGAGCACTGCTGCTTTTGGCAAGGAGTGAAAACGCCCTGCGTCTTGCCGCGTCCTTCAAGTCCTTTTTATTAAATAAAAGCTCAATGCAGCGTTCCCTGATGGCAGGCTCCGTCGGAGCGCCTTCTCCCACCAGCACGATGGGCGCCGACAATTTATACTGCATTACCGACAAATCCGGCCGGCCACGCTGGCCGTCATGCCCGTCATAAGCATCCCGCAGGTGGTTGTACAGGGTCTCTAGCCTGTATTTGTCCATGGTGGAAGGCTTGAATTCGTCAAAAAGCTGCGGGATCAGGTTGCTGCTGGCTGAAGCCTTCATAACAGTAAAGGGTGTTACTTTGGAAGCACCTGAAGCAATGCCTGTAGAGAATATGGGGATAATAACTCTCTCCAGCGTATTGCTTTTACCGCTGCCCTGTTCACCGGTAAGCACAAGATGAGGGAATTTGATCTGCAGTGTTCTAAGTTTTTCCTTCAGAAAACAGCCCGCACAGAAGCCGATAATCGAAACCGTCTTTGCCGGTTCGTTATATTCAAACAACGCTGTGCCAATTTTCTGCAGGTCATGCTTGTCTGCAGACGGAAAGTCCAAAAGCTGTGTTTTGATTTCCCTCGTTTTCTTCAAGGATACGATGCCTTGAACCTCATTTCCGGCAGCATCAACGCTTCGATCCTCTCCGACAAACACCCACCTACCCTCAAATAGAAAGCTGCCTATTCCCTTGACACCCTTCTTCTGCTGGCAATCCTGTTTTGAAATATGATTTTTCAAGAGCTCCAGATCACCCTCGGTGCCGGTATAACAAAGGGACAGGGTGTTCTGGTTCAATACGTTTTTGAATTTCTGCAGGTTGCCGAACTCAGTAGTCAGGTAAGTCCTCCTGAAGCTTTCACCCCGGTCGTTGATAACCTCAGCCGATACTTGCGCTTCCTCTTCAGCCTCAATAATTTCAATGGGCCTGATGATAAAGTTTGAAATGGCAAGCACGCTGCCGTCGCCTTTCAGCTTCAGGTACCTGCCATCCTTTTCAACAATGCTGCCCTTATCCTCAACGGGAGAGTAACAGTCAGCAGTGTTTTCCGCCGCCTTGGCCAGCACCTCTTCTCCGTAGGTCCTGCCATCGGCATAGTGCGCCTTGTCCCATTTCTCCCGGTAAAGCTTTGACTGCCTGAAAAGCCTGTCCATCTGCTCCTTGTTCCGTCCTGTCCAGAAGGCCAGGTGCATGCATAAGGCCAAATCGGCCTCCGACTGGGAGGCATACCTCTCCTGCCAGTTGCCCTCCCAGAGCAAGGCAAATTCCTCGCCATTCTGTGCCGTCTTCGCCTTCTGCAGCACCGCCTCATCGGACAGCGGCACTGATACACGCTTTTTATCCCTTGCTTTTGAATTCTTTTTACGCTTACCAAGAATGTACTTGCTGTGCACCTCCTGCAGGGCTTCTGTCCGCTCAGCCACTTCAGAAGGCGTACCGGGTAGCCGGTTGCCCGTCATTGTAAAATACCTGCCGCTTTCATACATCTCAACGCCGGTCCTGCTGTTTTTCCGGCCCGACTTGGGAAGTTCGCCTTTTACGATTATATGGATACCTCTTCCCGAGGGGCTGATTTCCGTATAAGACGAAAGGATATCGACGATCTCCTGTGCTTCGGCTGTCAGTTCCCCTGTTTCGGGATTGCGGCAGTTGTCGATGTCCACTCCCACATAAGCATTAGCCTTGCTGAACACAAAACCGATGCCGGAAAACCCGTACTTCTCCAATGCCTTGACCGCCTGCTGGAAGCTGCCCCAGGTGGCCGGATTATTGGACATGGCCTTCCTGCCGGTTATCGGATTGTATGGAATCTTGTCAGGCTTTTCCCCTTCACCCTTCGGCTCCAGCCTCCAGCAGATCCAGCACTTCTGCTCTTTAAGCTCCTGCGGAAGCCTCTCCAGTTCCAGCTTCATGCGCCCACCTCCAAGGGCTCACAGCGGTCATTGAAGCGCCGGACTTTTAATCCTAAGGTTTTAGCTGCCGCCATCTCAACCGCCATGCCTGTGCTTAGCTTTGAGCCAAAGGCCCACAGCTCATCACACCGCCTTAATAGCTGCAGGCCCAGTTCAATTCCGGCTTCCCGCTCCTTTGGTATGTTGTCATCAAGAAACTGAGTGAAGATAGCATGGGGGGCAAGGGGAATGCCTCCCTCGCTGTAAACAAACCTGCTATATCCAATAGCACGCTGAATATTTCTTTCGATATCTCCCCGAAGAGGGGAGCAGACGTATATTAAAGGTTTTTGCCCCATCCCAACTCCCCCTTTAGGCAGTTTTTTGCGAACGTTCAATCAACGGCAAAAGCCTTTTTTTGTTTTTTAGAAGGTCATACAGAAACAAGCGGCCCTTCTGGGTCCAGTAGGTGTGCATCACGCTTCTTTCTGCGTCGATAGCATGGGTCTTGGATTGAGTATAGCCCATATCAGCATATTTCTGATAAAGGAGCCAGGTATCCCCCAGTTTATACTGGACACCCAGTTCATGAAGGAGTTTGTTCATCGCCCTTGCTGACATACCGTAGTCTTTCGCAATAACGCTGATGGGGACAAGAGATTTGTTTTGGAGGATTAAATCGTAATAGGAAGCTTTTGGCTTGAGTTCTCCTATAAGTTGTTTATTTTGAGCGTTTTCAAGTTCCAATTGCTTTCTACGCTCACGTTCCAATTTCAATTCCGTCAGCAGCCTAATGCCGTAATCCGGATTAACTAATATTTCGTCCATAACCTTTTCCGTTGCATAAATACCATACTTTCTGATAGTAGGTAATACTTCATCAAAAACCCAGCGCTCAAAGCGCTCTGCTGCAGGCAGCTTGGATTTCACAATGAGCCGGTAAAGGTCGCCTTCTGGGATAAAATTCATTTCCAGCATAGTGTTCGGATTTTGTGGATGTGGTACCTCACGTTTCGTTAGGTACCTACAATGATCATGAATTGCTTTATGGGGATTGCTATAACCGAGCATCTTTGCACATTCAGTTGCAGGAAAATATTCCCTACCATCCAGTAACAAAATTCTCAATTCACCAAATTCTGTATTGTGAAATACTTGCATGTTCTGCATGTTTTAACCCTCCATTTCTTCTAATTCTCCAAACCTTACTCCTACTGCGCCTTCTGCCTTTATCGGCACATCAAACTCCGGAAAAGGAACTGCCTCCATACAGGCCTTAATGAAATCAGCCGTCTCTGATACCTTATCCTCCTCCACCTCAAACAAAAGCTCATCATGAATCTGTAGCAAGGGTTTGATGTATGTCCTCTCAGGCAAACCCTCAAGTATCCTGCGAAGCGCCAGCTTCAGAATATCTGCAGCTGTTCCCTGAATTGGAGTGTTCAGTGCGCATCTTTCCCAATAGCTTTTTACACCCCAGTCCTCAGAGTCGATGCCTTTCAAGTACCTGCGCCTTCCTAGAGCCGTTTCCGCATATTTCCTGATTGCCGCTCTGCGTTTGGTTTCTGCCTGCCAGCGCATAAGGCCCGGGTAGCCGTTTTTCAGGTTTCTGATTATCTGTTCACATTCCTCAAGGGAAGCCTCCAAGCCAGCCTTAAACTTCAATGTCCGCTGCAGCCCCCTGGGGAAAAGCCCGAAGAATACGCCAAAATTGCAGTTCTTTGCGATGGTTCGCCGCTCCTTATACTGTGTAGCTGCCTTATCCACTGCCTGCTCAAAGGGTATTTTGTAGATGACTGAGGTAGTCTGCGCATGGATGTCCCCGCCCTTTTGATAAACCTCCAGCATCCTTTTGTCCCTGCAAAAGTATGCTCCCACGCGAAGCTCAATCTGTGAAAAGTCAAAGTCCAGGAACTTATACCCCGGTCGTGCTACAAAGAAGTTCCTCACCCCTATCGGGTCATTGTCCTTTCTGGGTGCATTCTGAAGGTTGGGTTTCCTTGAAGCAAAACGTCCTGTATCGGTACCCAGCGGGAATAAATCAGGATGAATCCGTCCTGTTGTCTCGTTTATATACTGCAGGTAGCCATCAAAATATGTAGACTTGATTTTGCCCCACTTGCGGTATTCCTGAATAAGCTCAAAGAACCTCACCAGCACAGGGTTATGCACAGCGCACCATTCCTTCAAAAGCACCATGGTTTCATCATCTGCCGCCTCTGCAAACTTGGCAGTGGTTTTTACTACCGGCAGCTTCAGTTCCTCGTAAAGAAACCGCTTAAACTCGTCCGTTGCCGCATTGGCACCAATCTCAAGCTCCCTGCCCGCCGCTTCACAGATCTGTCTCTTAAGCTCTGCAAGCTTCTGTTCTGCTTCCTGCTTTTTCTGCTCCATCAGCTCCCGGTCAACAGCAATCCCGTTATATTTCATGATGCCGGTATAAACTGCGGTGGGGCTTTCGATTTCCTCACACACAAAGCGGTGCTTGGGAAGGAACCGGTCAAACCACTCATTAAACCGGTAATACAGCTGGAGAGCAAAATCCGAGTCTGCGCACGCATAACGCACTGTCTCATCATCCTCAGGATCCAACTCGTCAAAGTGCTTTCCTTCAGTAACCTCGATGTATGTGGGAAGTTCCACATTAAAAAGCACGGGTACCAGTGTTTTCAAGCCGCAGTCCTTAAGCTCCCTGAAGCCCATTTCCTCCTTCAGGGTAAGCTGCGCAGCCGCAATGGTATCATAGACCGGCGGCAATACCACAACGCCGTATTTATACAGGAACATCGCCTCGAAGCTCAGGTTTTGCGCCACCTTGATTATGTGCTTGTTTTGGACTATTTCTTTTGACAGGAAAAGCATAATGCCGCCTATATCCTCTGCATTTTTGCCCGTCTGATGCCTAATCGGAACATATATGCCTGTTCTGGGCGCAATACTTAAAGAAACACCAGTAATATCTGCCTTGTGCGGGTCCAGGGCGGCATCCTTATCTCCACGCCATTCATCTATGGGCGAAGTCTCAAAGTCGAAGGCCACCACCTTTGTTTCGCCTTCCAATAATGGCTTCAGATATTCTTTCAAGGCAGCCAAGGTTGTTACAAGCTCATACGCCATTTACTGACCTCCTTTGCCTGAGGCCTCCGGGAGCAGGCAGCCTGCCCCCGGCGACCCTTTTATCTAAAGAGGAAGTACCTCTTCCTCTGCTTCTTTGACCTCTTCTACCGTATCCACCTCAGTAATGGCAAGCTTTCTTGTAACCGGCTTAATTCTTTCAGAGAATTCCTTCATAATCTTTACTGCTTCAGGCTCAAGGCTTGCCGCCACCGAAAACTGCGCCTGGCTGTATTGGATGCCTGTGCTGCTGACTGCCTTTTTAAGCGCCACCCTGGTCAGCACGCCATAGGAGCGTTTGCCCTTTGAAACCACGCGCTTGCCGAGATAATCCGCAAAGGCCTTGATACTGGTTGGAGGCAGCGTCAGAAGGATTGGAATAAGCTCACCGCTCCTTAAGAGGTAGACGCGATGCATATTCTTGCAGGCCTTACCTGAACCATCATCCCCGCTGCCAAACTGGTTATATGGACAGGAGGCGCATTTGCCGCCCGGGCTGCCCTCTCCGTTCTTTCCATCCATGGAGGAGCAATCCGGTGGGTTGTTCTGGCCGTTGAACTTTTCCTGCCAGTAAGCATTGACCGGATGGTGGTCTACAATCACGCCGACAAGCTCCTTGAGCATATCCGGCGAGTCCGGGTCCTCTCCCGGCACCTCGAAGGCAAGCCCACCGCCTGCAGGAATCTTCGCCCTGTCAAAGGTGATTGGAAGGCCCTCCATTTCACTGTCCATCGCTTCTGCGATTTCCCCCTCCAGGTTGGGAAGCACAAAGCCACCGTTTATTACCGTCATAGCCTTTTCCTGTTCATTACTTTTCATAGTTCTCAAGCCCCTTTCCCTTATTTCGCCTTTCTCAAGGCAACTGTTGTTTTTTCAAACACATTGACCAAGCCTTTGAGCCATTCCGGCAATTCACCGTCGTTGGCTTCTATCTGTTCCTTTGTAAAGGCAGACAGGCTGTTTGCATTGACCGTCTCGTAAATCAATGAACCGTACCCGTTCTGTTTTAATGCCTCATGCAGCTGTTCCTTGCTGTCCCCCACAGCCGAAGCGTAGGTTTTGGTGGTCAGGTAAAACAGGGTACCTGACCGGTTGAAGGATTGCGTCTCTTCATTAACCATCTGCTCCGCCAGCTTTAGCTCCACCTGCTCAAGTTCCGCATTGATGGCCTTGAGGGCATCCTCAGCTTCCTTCTTGCTCTCTTTGAGATTCTTCAGCCTGTCCGCCAGTTCAAACATCTCATTTTGCATATCTCTTACCTCCTGAAAAAAGTGCGCCAGTTATCGACCAGCAGCTTTGCCACGTCTTCCTTGCGCTGCAGGGCTTTTAAAACCTTTTCATCAATCGTGCCCTTAGCGACCAGATGAATATATGTACAGATGTTGCGCTGTCCGATTCTGTGGATGCGGGCTCGGGCCTGGGAGTAGTTTGCATAGTTGAAGTCCAGGCTGTAAAACACCGCCGTACTTGCCGCTGTTAGTGTCAAGCCAAGCCCAGTTGTCTGTATCTGTCCCACAAACACCCTAACTTCCGGATTTGTCTGAAAATGCTGCACCTGCTCTGACCGGTTCTTAACCTCGCCGGATATCACCGAATGCTTGATGCCCTTTCCTTCAAGAAGCTTGCATATAGCCTCGATCTCCGGCACGAACCTTGCAAAAATGACCAGCTTGTTGCCCTCACCCAGCACATCCTCGATGATTTCCTCGAGAGCCATAAGCTTTGCCTTTGACACCTGCTGCACCGGGCCGCCTTCATCATCCCGGATAAAGCCGCCCGTCACCTGCTGCAAGCGTAATAGTTGCGTGAGGATGTTCCTAACAACCACCTCGCCCTTCAGCAGTTCTGCATAACAGGCTGCCTCTAAGCTTTCGTAAATTTTCATGCCCTGCGGGTCAAGGGTCACATACCTTGTTTCATCCACCATCTCCGGCAAATCCAGCGCTTCTTCCTTGGTTACCCGGTAAGCCACCGAGTGCGCCTTCTGTACCAGTTCCGGCAGGTTTTTATACCCGACAATCTGATGGTTGCCATAGCCGCCCATGGTGGCATACCTGGAACGAAAAGCATAATAGCTTGGGCCAAAAATGCTCTCATCCAGCACCTTGTACTGGCTGAAGAAGTCCAGCGGGTTATTCTGAATTGGAGTCCCCGTCAAAATTAGCCGGTACTTGGCCTGCTTAGCTAACCGGTGCAGAGCTTTTGACTGCTTGGCGTTGGGGTTTTTGATGCGACTGGATTCATCGCACACTATTACGTCCGGCTTCCATTTCCGCAATTCCTCCTCCAGCCGCCAGGTGCTTTCGTAGTTCAGCACCACTACCTGCAGCCCTGTTCCCGTCATGTGTCTTATGGTATCAGCCTTTTTGCCGCTGTCACCCTCCAGCACAGCCAGCACATAGTCGAAGGCTGCAAACTTCTCGAATTCTTCCGCCCACACACTGGCCACCGATAGCGGCGCTGCAATAAGCACCCGGCGTATAAGGCCGTTAAGAAATGCCCTGCCAAGCAAAGCGATTGTGGTAAGGGTTTTGCCTGTACCTAACCCATCTCCATAAGGAGTGCTGCTCCTCGTATGGAGTTTTTCATGCTGCATCACCCCTTTCAAACCAACCAAGAAGGTTTCCTATAAAGTTGTAGGCCTGTACCTGATGCTGATAAGGCTTTACCCTGATGGGCATTGGCTCCACAGGTTTAACAGAAATTTCTGCTTTGTCCCCGCTCTTTGTAAGACTTATAACCATATCAACCAGTACACCCTTGAACTCGCAGCCGATAACTTTAAGCGTTGATATGTTTTCTGGCTTAAAGGGTACAGTCCAAACCTTGCGCTCCGGATCCCAATATCGTCCTTGCATTTCTTTGATGACCTCCCGGTAAAGGTAAGCATCATAAATTGCTATCCTGCCATTTTCATAAATTGCATGCATGTTGTTCCTTCCGCCCTTCCATATAGACAAGGTCTTCTAGCCTTTCCTCCGGAAACACCCGAAGCAGTCCTGAAATGACTTTTCGGCCTGCACCACGCCTGCCTAAGAGGACATTACTGAGAGTCCCCTTTGGCAGTTGCATGCGTCTGGCAAGTTCGTTCTGTGACCAGCCAATAATCATAATTTTTTCTTTGACTTTCTTATCATTTATAAACAAAACTACCTCACCTCACTTGAACCTTTAGGTTCCACTTGAGGCAAAATAAAAAGCCTTTCAATAGGTTCATCAGGAAATGCTTTCATCAATCCAGCAATTATTTTCTTTCCGCCAACCCGCGTCCCATTTAATAACCGGTTTGCCTCTGCTCTTGATATTCCCATACGCCTACCAAGTTCCCCACCAGACCAGTCATTTTTTCTAACTAGTTCTAAAATGTACTCTCGATTAGGTTGCATATTATTACCTCCGATCACAATGTTGAACCTTTAAGTTCCAATATCATTGTATTATTTCTGAAACTTTTTGTCAACACTAATAACAATAATGTTGCTTTTTGGTTCCATATGTGCTAAACTTATTTTATGAGGTGAATGCTATGAACAAATTAGGTGATTATATAAAAGCAAAAAGAGAATCAAAAGGACTTTCAAAGCGTGCCTTAGCTGATGCTGCAAATATTAGTCATACTGAAATCCATAGAATTGAGAAAGGCCAACGAAAAAATCCTTCTGTTCCCGTATTAAAATCAATTGCTGCAGCACTAAATATTCCAAGCGAAGAACTTTTGCAGATGGCCGGATATATTGAAAATTTAGATATTAGCTCTCAACAACTGGAATTTGGCTTAAAACAGCTGACTAGCAAAAAACAAAAAGATGCCGCACTCAAAATTATAAAAGATATATCTGAAAATGATGATCTATCTGAAGATGATTTTCAAGACATTATCCGCCAAGTTGAAATATGTATAGAGCTTGCCAGAAGAAAAAAATGAGAGGTGTATAGCGTTCGTCATACTCCTCTCTTTTTTGCTTAATCTTTTAAAAAGAAATTGGAATTCTTACGTTGCTGAGTGGCATAAACCTTCCAGCAACTTCGTTCCTGATTTCAGTATATATGTCAATCTTACCACTCAGCTCTTCGACGGTAACAGCAAGGCCATATGGGATGTTCATTTCTTCATCTATTTCCCAGCGAGTATGTAAAACAAGCCAGACTTCCCAATCTCCCGCTGAAAAGTTTGAAAAAATCTTCTCAAAATGATAACAAGTATCCCATTTCATCCGGCCTTCCTTTATATTGGGGTTTGCGCTAGGCTTTTTCCCTTTAGTATCAATTTTATGAAGTGAAGCCTCTATATACGCACTAAGATAATTTTCCCCTTTACTTTTATCAACAGGCGGCTTAGTTACACATGTTACCGCTACCCTAACAATGTTACGTCCTTTTATATTTTCTAATATCGATGGCATATGAAATTTAACTATTTGCTTAGTTTTCTTATTCAGTTCACCCGTTCGGACAAATGTCACCCTATTATCTGACGAAAACTTACTAATATCCGGATTGACTAAGCCTCTACCATAAAGATTTGCTATATATGTAGCCTCTTCACTTGTTATTTTGTTATTATCCCATACAGGCTGTGCCCCATGATATAATAAGGCCTTTGCCAATAAGACATCCTTATTCGGTACGATTGATAAGATATCTGCCAAGGCTCCAGAAACATCGGGGGCAGTAAAGCTTGTCCCTGCATCATCACAAAATATGCCATTTGGACCAATTAATACTGAATACTGATCTCTAGCGACTCTTCCCCCGGGGAGAAGTGTGGCACCATATGCAACTAAATCAGGCTTCCTTAAACCAGCAAAACCAGGACCCTTCCTAGAATAAGGGGCAATCATGTTCGTATTACTGATACTACCGCCATGATCAACCCCCACAATAGATCCTACAGTAATTCCGAGCATTGAATCCGCAGGAGAAGCTATTTGTGTATCATCATCATCCAAAATATCATCAAGGGTTGATGCTGTCCTCCAAACATAATGATTACCAGCCGAAATAACAAATTGCACACCATATTTAAGCATTAAGTTGTCCAATTCATATCCAGTAATACTAATCTCATCACCATCTATAGGCTTGTCTGCATTTGCAGAAAAATTAAAAATTGAAGCTATGTCTTTATATCTTTCAACAGCATCTTGCAAACGCTTAATCATTACATTTTCTGGAACTTTTCCATCTATCACACAGCAATCAATAACCCTTGCTCTAGGAGTAAAAACTTTGCTAGCTAGTTGATAACCTAGATTCCCAAATACCACTTTACTGGCTACTTTGGTTCCATGGTCACCACTACCCATAGTAACACCTTTAGGAGCCCAGTGTTCTATAACAAGATCTTCCAATTCGGGCGGAAATTTAATTCCCGTGTCAAGGATTGCAACAATAGGCAAGCCATTTACATCTACGTTTGAATTCCTTTTTAAAACTTCTTTGAAAGGATTAAAACCACTAGTATCTAAATCTGAAAAAAAGCGGGTTTCTTCAACACGGTAAATAGCCAAGTCATCAGCAATGATACTTACCATATTCATAGGCATCATTGCACGAATTACTGCTGTTCCATCCGAAAGTTCGTATGCTTCATCAATAACTTTGCCTTCCAACTGTATAATTTTTTTCATCAGAGTACCTACTGCTTTTTCTTGGCTGATATGATCCATTTTAGGAAGCAACATCATTTGAATATCAATTTGAATATTTTCACCCAACTCAATTAAATGTCTCCGTAGAGTTGCGGCCTGCTTTTCTTCTGAAGTATAAGGCTCAAATCCCTCAATATACTGAAAGTTCTTTAGCCTACCACTGTTTTTGTATGTGTTAACTCGATTTGTCAATCGTTCAAACATGGACTTTTTCGTGGAAACAATTACTTGACGGCTATCTTTAACAGCATTTATTTTAAGGCCTTCTCCTTCTAAAAATTTCTGTCGCATTGCATTATCAATTTTTTGTCCTTCCGGCAAAAGTACTTTAAAAACCATTATATCGTCTGCGCCAAGTGAGTCGTTGCTCCTAATACGTTCAAAGGTTGATAGAATGTTTTGAAGACCAAGTGAAAGTTTACTTCCATGTTCCGCAGGTTCAAGTCCCATGTCTTTATCTCTCCCCTGAGGTTCATAAGGTAAATTTACAACCTCGCCATCCGGTATCCATAAATGCTCATGTCTATTCGGCATTATTTTCACTCTCCTTTGTATTCTTTGATTTGTTGCCCACACGATATTGGATAGTTGAATGTTTTATTCCTGTAGCTTTTTCAAGACTTCTTAAAGATACACCACGTTGATGCATATCCTTAAGTACTGCCCAATATGAATCCTTATTTTCAGTAAACATAGTCAATTGCTGTATAAGAATCTTTACTACATCCTCGTTTTCAAGGTTATTGTTATTTGTAATATAATGCTTTGTTGCAGCGACCATCAGCTCTCTTATTTGTGCACCGTTTAATCCTTCTGTAATTTTGGAAATCAATTGAACATCAATTTTTGCGCCAATTTTGAATTCTATAATCCACTTCTTTATCAGTTCAGTACGCTGCTCTTCATTTGGTAATTCCAGAATAATTGATAAATTAAACCTTCTCCATATTGCTGGATCAAGAAGATGATGATGATTTGTTGCCGCAATTAAAAAAACATGTTCTGGCATATTATCAAAATTTTGCAGTAATGTTGTGACTACTCTTTTTAATTCTCCAAGCTCATTAGAATCATCACGTTTTTTTGCTATTGTATCAAACTCATCTAAAAACAAAACGATTCTTTGATTTTTTACCGAATCAAAAATCTTTCGTAGATTCGTACTCGTTTGTCCAAGGTATGAAGAAACTAATCCATCCAAACGAACATACGCCATCGGTAATCCCATTTCTTTAGCTAATGCTTTTGCTGTTAGCGTTTTCCCACAACCTGGAGGCCCACAAAGTAATAGACGATTTGAAGGCATAATATTATGCTTGTGAAGCATTTTTATATTTTTTTGTTCCTCGATTATCCTTTGCAATGCTTCTTTTTGTGCTTTTGGAAGAACAACATCTTCTAATCCAACTTCTGGATTAATCAGTTCATATAATTCCAGCATACTATCCTTATCGCGCGGCGCAATCGTCGACATGGTCGCAGCTTGTGGCATAAATGTAGAACTTATAGGTGTAAAATCAGTCTTCTTGACAGTCCCTACCTTGCTTCTATTCTTATATGTGTTGCGTATCTGATTTGCTAATGGCACATTTCCCTTTTTTTCTTCATCAGACGCAAGTGCTTCTAAAGCATGTGCAAATTCATTTTCATCACCACTGTTGTGAGCCGCGATTAAATTAATAATAAGTGACGCTTTCATGCTTTCACCTCTCATATTCGTTCATATTCATACAGATTATATTTTAATTATATATTCTATTGGGTATTTCGTCAATGTGATTATCGTATCTTTTCGTACACAATCGTACAAAAGCGACCAGCATTTTACTGGTCGCCTAGAAATAAATTTAATAATATCCCCGATTAATTAACCTTCTCTTCCGCAACATTGGCAAGGCCGAAAGCCGTATTTGTCTTGTAAATATTTTCCGATGTCGCCCGAATACTATCCTGCTTCCCTGGCAATTCAAATGGTTTGCCTTCAGGGTTATATGTCAGGTTGAATACAAGATCGGAAAGCCACTTTTTGAAAGACATATTGTCATTAAACTGCTTGAATAATTCCATATTGTCAGCCATTATGCTGAAAATAACTGATTGCAGTGCACGCTCGCTTTCCATGCGGGCATTCTGCTTATCAGAGTTTTTCATCGCATTCCGATACTTCTCGTCTTTGGAAACCATGGCAGGAATCTCCATAATCTGGCGGCGAACATTGTCTGCGTCATTCCATTCAATGTTTCCGAATAGGTCGTTAAATTCGGTGAGTATTCTGGAAAGCAGATCCATCTCTGGTTCCGGTGTGCCTATGACTTTGCCTGCAGGCACAGGCCCGACTTCTGCGTCTGAATCTTCCAGCACAATCGACATAGACGCACGAGCTTCGACGCGGTAACTGTCAAGATCTATTGCGTCAAGAATACCTTTTGAAAGGTCGTCTTCCTGCGGAGAGGGCAGTTTTGGAATCAGCAGATTAAGGAATATGGACAGCTTTTCCCAATCAGCATTTCCGTACGGCAATATTGCACCGAGAAACCCGTATGTGCGCACAAAAGACTTGGCTGCACTTTTGAATTCGATTTTAGCATCATTATCCAATGCTTTATAAAGAGCTGCACAGGCATCAAGAATCGGGTCAAGCCTGTCGCGCTCCGCGCCATTAAGATATAACTCCACAAGAGTATCCACATGTTCATCGGTGTATACCTGATGGGATTCCAGTATTGCAATAAGGTCATACAGTTTATTGGGGTCAGTTTCGGAGGACAGGATTGTTGTCCGGTAATATCTTGAAAATGCTGCTGCAATAACTTCTGTTTTATTGGCAAAGTCAAGCACAAAGGTGTCGTGTTTTTGCGGGTGGGAACGGTTCAAACGGGAAAGCGTCTGTACCGCCTTGATATCGGACAGCATTTTGTCCACATACATTGTATGAAGCAATGGTTCGTCATAGCCGGTCTGGAACATATCAGCCACAACAAGGAAGCGGTAGGGATCATTGCGGAAAACCTTTTCTATTGTATTATCCGGAAAACCGTTAATGGAAGCAGCGGTAAGGGTCTTGCCTCCGTATTCTTTTTCGCCTGAAAACGCTATGATTGCCTTGTACGGGCTGCGCCTGTCCGCAAGACACTTGCAAATGGCATAATAGTATTCAATGCATCGTTCTATGCTGCTGGTAACAACCATAGCACGTGCCTTGCCGCCAATCTTGCCTTTTGATATTACCTGTTCATGGAAGTGGTTGACCATGATTTCAGCTTTCTGCGCGATGGCAAACTGATTGCTCTCAACAAAATAGCGCAGTTTCTTTTGGGCCTTTTTCTTGTCAAACATAGGGTCATCTTCGATGGCTTTAACCAGCCTGTAATAGCTGTCAATCGGCGTGTAATTTTTAAGCACGTCGAGAATAAAACCTTCCTGAATTGCCTGTTTCATTGTGTATACATGGAACGGGCGATGTTTAATTTCATCTCCTTCTTGATAAGGTACCCCGAACATTTCCAGCGTCTTGTTTTTCGGAGTGGCGGTAAAGGCAAAATAGCTGGCATTTGTCAGCATTTTGCGTCCTTCAATAAGGCGGTTGATTTTATCCTCAATGCTGTCATCTTCAGCGGAATACTCACCGGAAAGCACAATATTCATTTTAGCGGACATGCTTCCGCTTTGGGAAGAATGGGCTTCATCTATAATGATGGCGAATGAGCGCCCTTTATGTTCGCTGCCTATGCTGTCCAGAATTACAGGGAATTTATGTACGGTGGTAATGATGATTTTCTTGCCGCCGCTGATTGCCTTTCTCAGATCATCGGAATGCTCAGCCCACGCGACGGTATTGGATACCTGCATAAACTGCTTTATGGTATCCCTTATCTGCTTATCAAGGATAACGCGGTCGGTAACCACAACCACAGAATCTATAATTGGTTTGCCGTCTTTTTCAAGGCCGATAAGCTGGTGGGCAAGCCATGCAATGGAATTTGACTTTCCGCTGCCGGCGCTGTGCTGAATAAGATATTTCTGCCCGACACCTTTTTCCCGCACATCAGCCAGCAGGCTTTCCACAACAGAAAGCTGGTGGTAACGCGGGAATATTTGCTTGTACTTTTTGCGCCCGGTTTCCGGGTCGGTTTCTTCGACTACCTGTGCATAGTTTTCAATAATGCGGGCGAGCATGTACTTCTCAAAGATTGTTTTCCAGAGGTAATCAGTCTTGAGGCCGTCTGGATTCGGCGGGTTTCCCGCACCGTCGTTGTATCCCTTGTCGAAGGGCAGGAACCATGAAGCTTTGCCATCAAGCCTTGAGCAGAATTTTACTCTCTCGTCATCAACAGCAAAATGAACCATGCAGCGCTTAAACTGAAAAAGCAGCTCCTTCGGGTCTCGGTCGGTCTGGTATTGGTATACGGCATCGTCAACATTCTGTTTTGTAAGCTGGTTTTTTAGCTCACAGGTTATTACTGGCAGGCCGTTGATAAAGATACAAAGGTCAAGCGCCAGTCTTGTTGCGTCTTTGGAATACTGCAACTGACGTGTAACGCTGAAAATATTCTGCTCAAAGAGGGCTTTCGCCTTTACGTTTCTTTCCGTAGGGGTCATGTAGAACATGACAAGGTCGGTGGGGTAGACTTTGATGCCGTTGCGAAGAACGTCGATAATCCCGCGCTTTGCTATTTCTCCGCGCAGGCGGTTGAGAAACTGCGCCTTTTTCAAGTCGTTTTTGAACACGCCGAGTTTTTCCATCTCGTCCGGCTGTGTCGCCGAAAGAAAACGGAACAAGCGCGTTTCGTCAATAGCGTAGTCGCAGTTATAGTCGGCATTGGTGCCCTGCTCATAACCGTTGTGATTTACGAGCCAGTTCACAATCAAAGATTCAAGTCCGCTTTCTCTTGTGTTGGTCGCAGTCATTATTCCACCTCCGCTTCTTCGGCTTCATCATCCATGGCATTTTCGCCGTCAAACTCGTCTTCGGTGACGTCATCGGGAACGGCTTCATATTCCGGGATTTCGATACCGCGCACATCCACCTTGCCGGTGACAACATCGGAAATAAGGCGGGCGCGGTATTCTTGAAACAGTAATATTTCACGTTCAATTTTTGAAACCATTATATCGATTTTTGAGCATTCTTCGTCAAGAAAAGATACAATCTTTCTTTGCTCATCGTACGGTGGAAATGGTATTCGAATATTGTTTAGTATAGATGTTGTTAATTGGTTTATGGTTGAGGTTGAGAATAATCCCATTATATTTTTAAGAATATATGAATTCAAAACATAATATATAAATTCTGGATATTGTGTTCGAAAAACAGTTGTAAAAGCGCCAAAACTGTAGCCTTTGCTCTTTTCATCAATTAGTGCACATTTTCCGACCAACTCTCTACTTCCGTTACGAGAGCATATTAGAATATCACCAATTCTCGTTATTAATTTTTCAGGAATTTTGCAATTAACGTAAACATTATCACCAAATACAATTTTACCGTTCTTTATATTTGAAGAACGGAATACCAGCATACCATCATTTTCATCGGTCAAATCAGCAGGCGAATATGTGAGTCCAATGATTGCTTCACCAACTGTTTTAAGCCTTCTAATATTCCAGCCTTCAGGTATATTTCCTATCCATTTGATCCCACTATCTTTTGTGTATGAATTCTTGTCTAAACCTTTTGTGACAGCGTTGTTGATAATTACCTGTTTCTGTTCATTCAACAGTTCAATCTGCTTTTTCTTTACCCGGATAAGTTTATTTATTTTTGCAAGCTTCCAGTCGAGAAAGCGTACTATTTGGTCTTGTTCCTTGCGGGGAGGAATAGGGATCAAATGGTTTTTTAGTTTAGTATAGTCAATGTTTTGTCCTTCTCTAATACCAGTTACACACATTTGTAATAATTCAATAAACATGCGGGATTTTGCTAAATGTCTAAAGTATCCTGAATTGATTTCTTCTTTAGGTGCCATCACTGTATAGGCAGGGCTAATAATTCCCTGGTAATAGGAATATTCTATTCCGCCTTGAAATGAACGTAAACTGATGACGAAGTCGCCAACTTTCACAAGCTTAAGAAGATGTAAATCTTTTTGTGCCTCAACAGTTCTATTACCATATACATCTTTAGGAACAACCCCCATGTTTTGTGAAGCAACAAGTAAAGGTTCTTGAGGATAACCCTTTTCACATCTCTCGTTAAATAAATACTTTATTTTGCGATAAGACCAATTATCTGGAATTTGTGTAATCCACAATTCTGGTATAGATTTATATTTGGCATAGGGCTTCAACATATTCTCACCCCCCTATAATCTCATCGAGCAACCCTTTGGTCTCAGCTTCAAGCGCGCGGAGATCCGCTGTTATTTCTTCCAGGGAGCGAAGCTGAATGGGCTTGTAGAAATATTTCGTAAAGCTTATCTCATAACCGATTTTTGTCTGCTTTTCGTCTATCCATGCATCCGGCGCAAAGGGCTTTACTTCCTTCTCAAAGAAAGCTTCAATGCCACCTTTATAGGTGAAGGGTATCTGCTCGGCATCGGTCAGTTCTTTATCAGCAACAGGATTGCCTTTTTTATCCCGCTTAATCGAGCCGTCCTCGTTGTATGCAGGGCGCAGGACGGTTACTTTCCAATAACCGAATTCGTTATTGTTGAATATCTTGCTGTATTCGTTTTCCTCGAACGCCATGTAAAGATCTACAATTTGCCGGCGGATTTCAGGGGTGAGTTCACAGTTCTTATTCCCAAGGTTCTTTCGGAGCGGTGACTTCAGTGAAGTTGCATCAATAAGCTGGATTTTGCCTTTTCTGTGTTCAGCTTTGTTGTTTGAAAGAACCCAGATATAGGTGCCTATGCCTGTGTTGTAGAACATGTTTTCCGGCAAAGCGATGATCGCTTCCACAAGGTCATTCTCAATTAAATAGCGGCGGGCATTGCTTTCCCCGGAACCGGCGTCGCCGGTAAACAGGGAAGAACCGTTATGTACTTCAGCAATGCGGCTGCCCAGTTCTGTGGTTTTCTTCATTTTTGATACGTTATTCAGAAGGAAAAGCAATTGGCCGTCGCTTGTCCTCGGAATCATGCTGAATTCAGGGTCATCATCGAAATATGTTACAAAACGGCTGTCCATAATGTCCTTTTTGCCGCCCAGCTTCTCGGCATCAACCTTCCACGATTTTCCGTACGGCGGATTACTTAGCATGAAGTCAAACTGGTAAGAAGGAAACTGGTCGTTCGAGAGCGTAGAACCAAAAGCGATATGGTCGGCCTGATCCCCCTGCCCCTGTAGCAAAAGGTCGGATTTCGCGATTGCATATGTTTCAGGGTTTATTTCCTGCCCAAACAGGTGAATGGATACTTTTTTGCCTGTTTTTTCGGCGAGCTCCAAAAGGCGATCCTGCGCAACAGTCAGCATACCGCCGGTACCACAGGCTCCGTCATAGCAGGAATATGTGGCATCCTTGATTTTGTCGGCAATGGGAATAAAAATAAGGTCGGCCATCAACTCCACGACATCGCGCGGTGTGAAGTGCTCTCCGGCTTCTTCGTTGTTTTCTTCATTGAAACGGCGGATCAGCTCCTCAAAAATCAATCCCATCGTATGGTTGTCAAGCCCGGGCAGCCGTATTTCCTTCTTTTCATCGTCCTTATATACCGGGTTCGGACTCAGGTTAATAGTGGGAGACACAAACTTCTCAATAACGGCTCCAAGAATATCTGCATCCACCATTGTGTCTATTTGATTGCGGAACTTGAATTTGTCCAGGATCTCCTGAACATTAGGCGAAAACCCGTCAAGATAAGCTATAAAATCCGCCTTCAGGGTTTGTTTTTTTGCCCTTGAAGTAAGGTCGCGCAGGCAAAAAGGGGAACTGTTGCAGAAAGACTGCCCTGCGGCGTTGCATAAGGCGGCAGTCTGATTTGTGATGCCTGCTTCATCAAGTTTCTTTTTCATTTCAAGCACAGCCGGCTTTGTTTCTTCGAGAACCGCGTCAAGTCTGCGGATTACTGTCATTGGAAGGATGACATCACGATACTTTCCGCGCACATATACATCGCGCAGGCAGTCGTCTGCGATGCTCCATATAAAGCTGACAATTGAATTGTAGGTCTGGCTGTCCATATTCTCATCGCTCCTTACCAAAATTCTATATAAATAACGGCAGGAAATATCCTAACTCCGATTTTGGTGCATTTTCTCAGACTTTATCCGCAAATCAGCGGGCTTGTCCGCATCTTTTGGTATCGCCCAGGCCCAGCCCAGGCGCACAGCGCCTTTTACTCGTCCCTGCTCACATAGAACCTGAACTCTGCGCTGAGATATGTTCCATTTCTCTGCCGCCTGTTTTGCCGTAATGTATTCCATCTTCTGATGCCTCCAAGGAAAAATAATCCAATTAAAATTATATGCGAAGAAACGAATAAAAACAATATACTAGCAGAAGATTTCTGATATTTTATCACATCTATAAAACCCCCTGTTTTCTCCGCCCGTCTGCGGGAACATACCCAAATTATCCCAAATACCTATAAAGCCTTGCGCGGCAAGGCTTTACTCACTGTGTTTTCTTTTGAGCGATACCACACACTCCACGTGATAAGTCTGCGGAAACATATCCACCGGCTGCACTTCAGTGGTCTGATAGTCCAAATTGCTCAATATGCCAAGGTCCCTGGCCAGGGTGCCGGGGTCGCAGGAGACGTAGACCATGCGGCGGGGTTTTAAAGAAGATGCTGCTTCCAGCACAGTTCGGTCACACCCCTGCCGCGGCGGATCCAGTACAATAACCTCTGGTTTTATCCCTTTGGCTGCCAGCCTGGGAAGCACAGTCTCAACTGTACCCGCTTGAAACTCCACGTTTGTTATGCCGTTTTGTTCTGCGTTCTGCCTGGCATCCTCAATCGCTGGTTCCACTTCCTCAATACCATAAACCATCCTGGCTTTGCGGGCCAAAAAGAGAGAAATTGTGCCAGTGCCGCAATAGAGATCCAGCACTGTTTCCGTACCGCTCAGCTCGGCATACTCCAGAGCCTTGTTATACAACACTTCTGTTTGTTCCGGGTTGACCTGGAAAAATGAGGCTGCGGAAATTAAAAACTCCAGGTTCCCCAAACTCTCTTTTATTCGCTCAGCACCGACTAAGAGTCTAAAATCCGTACCCAGGACCTGTTTATAGCCTGGATTAATATTTTGCACTACTGAAACGATTTGCGGAAAACCTTTTAAGATTTCCTGGGCCATAGCCTCTCCGTCAGGCAGCACTGTGCCGGCAGTCACCAGTATTACCATAACTTCACCGGTTGCGCGGCTTCTTTTTAAAATAACATGCTTTAAAGTGCCCTCCCCCGTTTTTCGGTTAAACGGTACCAGCCTCCATTGGTTAAATAACTTTTCCAGTCCTGAAATTAAGGCTACAAACACTGGCGGCAAAAGGCTGCATTCCTGGAGAGGCACCAGCTCATGAGTACCCGGGCTGTAATAGCCAAGTTTCAGCTTGCCCTCTACCAACCCAGCATGAAGTTGAGCTTTGTTCCTGTAGTACCAGGGCTCCGACATGCCTAAAGTCTCATGGAGCTTAAAGTCTTGCAATTTACCGATGCGGATTAAAGTCTCCCGGACCCGCCGGGTTTTCTGTTTTAACTGCTCCGGGTATTCCAAATGCTGTAATTGGCAGCCGCCGCATCCAGCGTAATGGGAACAAGCAGGCTCAACCCTGGACGCAGAAGGTTTCAAAACTTTAAGTAACTCTGCTGAGGCAAACTTGCTTTTCAGCCTGGTCAATTTCGCTTCCACCAATTCCCCCGGCAAAGCCCCGGGAATAAAAACAGCCAGTCCTTCCAGCCTGCCTACTCCGGCGCCTTCATGGGATAGACCGGCTATTTCAATCTGATATGTGCCGCCAACTTGCGGTTTCACCTTTTCATCGCCTCCTGCTTTGCTGCGCATAGAAAAGCAAAGGTAGTGGTAAAAATAGAGGTATGCAATCCAAAAGCGGGGGAAAACAGATGACTGACATTCAAACTTGTGCTGACTTTGTAGCCAACCTCCAACGTATTCTAAAAATCCCCAGCGAATCTAGCCAAGAAAAATATTTCGACTTAAGCACGGTGAACACTATTGACAAAGAAGAACTTTTCCGAACGCCGGACCTGCCGGTCAATGACCCGGTTGAGCTGGCTTTTGAACTGCTACTGGTGGAAATAGAGAAAGAACACTTAGATAAAGTAATCTTTGGTTTCAACGAACTCTTTAAATCCTATCTTAGAAACTTGACTCCTGGTAACCAAAAGGAGCTCACCGACCATTATTGTAAAAGGATATTATATCTATTTCGCAGAAGCCTGAATACCTTCTGCTACAGCGAAGAAGTGTGGATATACTTGGGCAATTGTTTTTGCCCCATTAGCCTCTACCTTCTGGAGCAACAACTCTTGGCGGCCTGCGCTACTTTCTGGGAATACGCCTCCAAGATGGGGAAACTGGCTTTGAAACACGGATTGCACACCGATCGTCTCCAGCGCAGTTTACGCATTTTTGAAGTTGAGGCAGACGAACAAGGCTATAGCCAATTAGCTGCCCTAGTGAAAAATTTACGGCATAACCTGGAGAATTAGGAGGATTACTTTTGTTTGACACTTCAGCCTATAATCTTGTCATCCTCTCCTTGGCCGGAGGTTTAATCAGCCTGCTGGGCTCAGTAGGTATTTTTGTCTCATTAATAATCCAGCGCCGGGTGGAAAGGCTGCAGGAAATCCTGGAAGAACTGGTGGACCTCTCCTACCAGACCGAGCAAAATTTAACCAGCAACATCTACCGGCTCATCCAGAAATACCAGATGTACTATATTCTGCCCCACGGACCCAGTAAAACCATCATGCGTTACCTGGATTTTACCATGGCTCTGGTAATTATCAGCTGGTTAGGGCTTCTAATTTTAACATTCAAACCACCTTTCCAATACAGGGTTCTGCTCCACGTGCTGCCCATATTGGGGAGCTTGAGCCTGATGATCTACTACCGCAAGCTTTTGCAAAATGCCATTAATCCCTTGGAAAACCAGATGCTTAACGCCATTATTCCCCCACCTGTCCAACTGCGCAGTGTTTCTTTTCTTTCCAGGTACGTGAACGTTTCAGTCCGCTCTTTGCTGCAGCAAGCGCGGCTCAGAGTTGTTTTTCGCAAAGTAAAGCGGGGAAAAAGCTCCGGCCAGACCTGTTATGATGCGGAAATTGTCTTAAAAGAAGAGCTGTCCTTCGATGATTTTTTTTACTATTTTTCGTTTCCTTTACAAAAAAAGCCGCATACGCTTAAGCATTTTGTGGCTTTCGGCCACCTGCAGTTGCTTTTTCCTCCTGACCCGGTTACAGGCAAACCGGTTCCGGTAGGACGCAATGTAAATATCACCCTGGGCTGGTGCAACTGGGGGGATTTGCCTCCGGTGGAAGTAGAAGCCCGCCTTTTAATTTTTCCTTTAGGGGAGAAACACCCGATTGCTTACCGGTTTAAGCTGTTGGAGGAAAAAAGCTATTATGCCCCTCAAACTGATTATACCATGGCAGTTGACCGGGGAATAATGTTTACTGTAGATGACGGGCATATTGTAATCATCGAAGGAGAAGAGAGATTGCCTGCCTACGAACTGGCTAAAGACTGGTTTCAACTTAACCTGGGCCGAAGATATTTTGATCCGGAAATATCACAAAAAGAGCCGGTTGAATGCACAACAGAAGTTTATATTAAATGAAAGCGCTTTTGAAAATAGCACTTTCACATGAAGAGCCCGGCTTTTCCGCCGGGCTCTTATTATTCAGCAAGTATTTTAAAAATTACCGGCTTGTTGGGATCGGGGCAGCAAACCCGGGTTTCACCGGCATTTTTATCCCAGGGGTGCCTGCCTCCCAGTTCCAGAACTCTGAGGTGGGGCCACAGGCTGTGAAAGGCAGCAGCACAGAAATTGGCGGGACAGCGTTCAAAATCCACTTCAAAAACCTGCCCTTCCGTATGGCAGCTGCAAGGACCTATTTCGTCATGAGGCACTTTTTCTACTATGATTTTCACTTTTTTGGGCTGGTTGTATTTAACCCTGCAAGGCATTCGCGAATTCCCTCCCTGTTGTATCTAAATAATGATTCGCCCTTGGTTTCCTTTTTCCTTTTGATAAAGCTAAATAATTTTACACATAAAAAAACTAACCTGCCGGTTAGTTTCAGCTTGTAGACAAAGCCCGCATGTATTATTTTGTGCAGCGGTCAGGGGACACGCCTCTTATGCATGTTGTTCACTTTTGCTGAGGAATGTCCACAATTAATAAGCTCCTACGCCGTTGACCTTTGGCAAAGCCGCCAGCCTAGAGGAAACCAGTCCCGCTCCATAATACATGCGGGCTGAAAATAGTTTGTCGAGGGTCTGAAACTAACCTGCGGTTAGTTTAAATAAAATTTGGATTTTTCGCGGCCAAGAGGGCCAACATTACAAAGTTCCATAAACCATGGGCTGCTATGGAAGTGTAAAGCGAACCGGTACGTTCATACAACCAGGCCAGCCCGGCCCCGCCTAAAGCCAGCGGCAAAAAACGCAGCAGGTCAAAATGGAGCAGCCCGAAAAATCCTCCCGACAAAAGAACGGCTGCCGGTACTCCCAAATAGCTGCGCAGTACAGGGTAGAGGAAACCGCGGAAATACAACTCTTCCCCCAAAGGGGCCAGCACAACGCCCAACACAAAAAGCACAGCCAGTTGAGGCCAGGTGTTGGCATTAAGAACCAGTTGGGCGAAAGGCTGCAGTTCTGCCGTCACCGGATAAAACCGCTGCACAAAAATGCCGCTGAGCATTACCACAAGAAAAATCAGGACTCCTCCTGCCAAACCGGTAAATATATACCTGCCTAAATCTCGGGCACTAAGACCTAATGCCCTGCCTCCCGTATGATATCTTACCAATGCATAGTAAAACACTACGCCAATTATTCCCGCAGTTTGCAGGACGCTGGCGAAGGTGAAAAACCCCAGCGTAGACCACCTTATGCCCAGCGCCTTGGCGATAAACCCCATAGAATTGTTGATTATAAACACCAAAACCAGGGCAAGCATCGCATCGACCAAGCCCCAAGGCGGGCCGGGCCACCGGCGTTTAAGTGCCAAGCATATTCACACCTTTCTTAAGCGCTCTTATTCACATATTATAATCTTATTATGCACTTCTGGAAAAGAGTACTTGTTGATTTCCCTGTATTTATCGAGGTAATCCAGCACTGCCAAAATTAAAGTTGAATGGGACCAGGTCAAAGGAGCCACTGAGAGAGGTTCCCCTGTATAAGGATGTAATTGCTCGGGTAGGACACCGCTTTCCAAGGAATGGTCGGCAACCCAATCGAGAATGGTTTTAGCCACGTTCAATTCCTTTTCACTCTTAGCTATAGCTATATACCATTGGGCTAGCCATAAAGTGCAGATAAACCAAGGGTTGCCTGGCACTGTTTCAACGTCATGGCTTTTTTGGAAGTAGTAGTCATTGGTGTAGCGGGCGATGCCCCCTATTTCCGTCTTTACCCATAAACCATCCTGAATGGCCCGCATGGTTTGCACCACCCTGGGATCATCGGCAGGAAGGACTCCGAAGGCAAAGACCCCGAACAAACTGCTTTCCAAGGTCAAATCCGGCTTTAAAGTTCCATCCGGAGATACATAAACTCCACGGAGGAAACGCCCCAGTTCCGGGCTGTAGAGATGTTTTAAAATCGCGCCTCTCATTTCTTCCGCTGCTTGCTCATATTTATCCGAAAGGTAAAAATCTCCGAAAAGCTTGGCGAAATTGGCCGCTGCCATCAACCCTCCGTAAACGGCGGAAGCAGTAAAGGTAAACACTCCCCGCCGTTCCTCCCACAGGTCATAGCTTTCCTTGGGCAGCCCTGTGGCAGGCTCCCGGTAATCAACCATAAATTCAGCGGCTTTCCTGATTAATGGCTTGTAGAGAGTATCAATAAATTCAAAATCCTTATACCAGACATAGTAGTGCCACAGGGAAATGAGTACCAGGGCAGTCTCATCTTCCTGAATAGGCAGCTGGGCTTTGCCCTGATTATACCAGGGATGCCAGCTGGACCCGAGAGAACCGTCCGGGTTATATTTATGCAATAAGTATCCTTCCTCAGTCAGGACTTTTCGGCAAAACCTGTAGAAGGAAGTAGTGACTTCCGGGTAACCGGCTTTATCCAGAGCATGAGCTACCAGCGCCCCATCCCGGGGCCACATGTAACTGTAGTGGTCCCTGGCCCATTTTAGGATATCGCTGTCGTTGGCAGCGATTATGGCTCCTCCGCTGTCCACCTGGGTGCGCACAATCAGCAGGCTTTTTTTATAAAGATCAACTACCCGCTGCGGCAAGTCGGCAAATTCCCGCTCGGTTTTATTTACCCAGGTCCTCCAGTAATCAGTAATTTTACGCAGCAGTTTCGCAGGGGTGTTTTTCAAAACGTAGTTGTTCCCTTCCCGGACTTCGTTATAACTCCTGCCTACTGCTATCCAGTAATATAAATCCTGGCTGGCTTCAGGTTCCAAGTAGAGGCGAAAGCTGATGGTACTATCTACAGACCCCTGGGCAATAGGATTGCCTTCCAGCCTGCCGTCTTCTGCGTCCCGCCAAGTACCCTCTGCCCCGCCAAAGCGTTTAGTGCCCACGGCATATTGGTAAATGCCATCCTCCCCGACCTGCCCGTTTGTCAAAAAATAGCGGTTTCTTTTGTAATGATAGATCGCCTTTAACGCCGGATCATAGGCAGCTGTATCTCCCACTTCTGTGCCATCAATGCAAAAGTCGTGGGTAAAGAAGATCCTAATTTCCCGGGCCGAATTTCCGAGGTTAGTTACCCTTACTTTTTTTAAAAACAGGTCATGCCGGAAGTGGACAGCATCATTGATGGTGAGCTTTACACCCATTCCCTCATTAAATGCCGAACAGCTGGATACCAGGGTCTCGTCCAAATAACCAATATGACGCAGCCAGCTTTTCTCGTCTATCCAGGAAAATTTCCCCTCAACCCACACTCCAGTGCTGTTTCTGTTGCCTCCGATATGGTTTTCCCAGCCAATGTATGGAAAGTATAAATCCCTCATATTTAAACCTGCATCGAAATTAACCAGCATGTGCCCGTTGCCCAACACGATCTCCCTTGGCAAAGTCTCCTCTCCTTTCAGAGTATTTATGCTAACGGATCAAATAAACCTTTGTTTTCTGGACATAATAAATTTTAGCCAAACTCTCTTTACCATTATTCCACTTAACTTCGATTATTATAAAAAGCCTTTCTATAGTGCTTTTTCCAATTTACTGTAAGCGATTATAAACCAATTGCAAAAGGAGAATGAGAGTATGCTGACTTTATTAACCTTCATAATTATCCTGCTGTTCGTGGTTGTTGCAAGTTTCACCATCTACAGCATTCGCAACCAAGCTCAACCGGTCATCCAAAAAAAACCTTTGCTCGGCACTCAAGGCCATGGTTATGCCGATACCGAATTTGCCGAGGAAATTGATTTTCACCGGAGCAAAGAGGAAAGTGATTTTACTTGGGATGAACCGGATTATTTTTTGCCGACTTTGTATGGAGAAAGCAAAGCGGTGCTGTTAGTAAAGGATCCTTATTGGATTTACGCCTACTGGGATATCGGCGAGGAAGCTAAAAAGGAATTCGTTGAAACAACTAAAGACCCTGAGGTTTGGTCTAAATCCAGTCCTGTGCTCAGGGTATATAACGTGACCAATGAGCCACTCCACCGGGCGCCTTATTTCGATATCCCAATCCATGATGAAGCTGCCAACTGGTACATTAAAGTAGGAAAACCTAAAAACAGCTTTATAGTCGAGGTAGGTAGAACATTTGAGGGTAGTTTTTACCCCCTGGTTCGCTCCAACCAGGTTTCCACGCCAGCAGATGGAGTATCGGAAATCATCGACCCTGAATGGCCGCCGCATGAAATTGTCTGGCAGAGTTTACACTCTGCCTTGGGCCCTTCGGTTTGGCCCTCCGGTTCAACTCAAATGGAGCAGAAACATTAGAAAGGATGAGTTTTTTGGCTAAAGGCTACATGGCATTGGTTTTACATGCCCACTTACCCTATGTACGTCACCCGGAAAAAGAAGGATACCTGGAGGAGCGATGGCTGTATGAGGCTATCACCGAAACATATCTGCCCCTGCTCCATGTCTTGGAAAGGTTAAGTGAGGAAGGAGTACCTTACCGCTTAACCATTTCCTTCAGCCCAACTCTGCTGTCTATGCTAACCGATGAATTTCTGCAAGATAAATATCAAAAGCATTTAGAGATGTGCCTGGAATTAGCGGAGCGGGAAGTGGCCCGTACAAAACACGAGCCTCATTTTCATAATCTGGCCAAAATGTACCAAGAACTCTTGCAAAAAGCAAGCAATACTTATTTAGAACGCTATAAACGCAATATCTTGCAAGGCTTTAAGAAATTGCAGGATAACGGTAATTTGGAAATCATCACCTGTGCCGGTACTCATGGATATTTCCCCTTATTAAACCTTCAGCCCCAAGTCATTACAGCCCAGGTAAAACTAGCCATGCAAACATACCGGCAGCATTTTGGCAAAGTTCCGCAAGGAATCTGGTTGCCGGAATGCGGTTATGCCCCTGGCATAGATGATATTTTAGCCAAAGAAGGATTAGGCTATTTCTTTGTAGATTCCCATGGTTTGCTTTTTGCAACACCTCGTCCCCGTTATGGCATTTACATGCCCGTTCGCTGTCCATCCGGAACAGCAGTTTTTGGCAGGGATGTGGAATCATCGGTGCAGGTTTGGAGCGCCTCGGAAGGCTATCCCGGTGACTACGATTACCGCGAGTTCTACAGGGATATAGGCTATGATTTAGATTATGAGTACATTAAAGATTATATTCACCCAGACGGAATTCGCATCGACACAGGTTTTAAATATTACCGGATTACAGGCAAGGGGGATTGGAAAGAGCCTTACAAACCGGAATGGGCGCGGGAAAAAGCAGCCATTCACGCCGGCAACTTCATGTTCAACCGGCAAAAACAGCTGGAATTCCTGGCCTGCCACATGGAGCATGATCCTATTGTTGTTTCGCCTTACGATGCCGAACTTTTCGGCCACTGGTGGTTTGAGGGACCCCTATGGCTTGATTTCCTGTTACGGAAGGTGGCCTACGATCAGGAAACCTTCCGGCTTGCTACGCCTTCGGACTACCTGGCTGAGCACCCGAAACTTCAGCCCTCCACCCCCTGCCTTTCCAGTTGGGGCAATAACGGGTATAACGAAGTCTGGCTGGAAGGCTCCAACGACTGGATCTACCGCCACCTGCATCGGGCAGGTGAAAAAATGGTCCAGCTAGCTGATACGTTTATACAACCCGATCCTGTACAGAAACGGGCTCTAAACCAGGCTGCCCGGGAACTGCTGCTCGCCCAAAGCAGTGATTGGGCCTTCATCATGAAAACCGGCACGATGGTTGACTATGCCAAAAAGCGTACCGTAGAGCATATCGGGCGGTTTAACAGGCTTTATGAAAGCCTGCAGCGGGGAGAAATCGACAGGGCTTGGCTGAGAAAAATTGAATTAAAGGATAACATCTTTCCGGAAATGGACTATCGGGTTTACCGCTCTCACCAGGCGGAAGTGGGTAGCTTACAGCCATCAGCTATTTAGCAAAAAAGGTGCAGCACAAAACTGCACCTTTAATTCTGTGTTTTTTAGCTGATAGTTACAAGCACTGCAGATTATATCGTTTGATCGATGGACTGCTTCAGCTTCTCTTTTGGCATATACCCTACCATGCGGTTGGCAATTTCGCCGTCCTTGAAGATGAACAAGGAGGGAATGCTCATAATTCCATACTGGCTGGCGGTAAGCGGGTTTTCATCCACATTTAATTTGGCGACTTTCAGCCTATCTCCGTACTCCTGGGCCACTGCCTCCACTACAGGGGCCACCATCCGGCAAGGACCGCACCACTCAGCCCAAAAGTCAACTAATACAGGCTTTTCGGATTCCAGTACCTCTGTTTTAAAATTGCTGTCAGTTACTTTTACAATGCTCATCTTGAATTACCTCACTTTCATCATTGTGCTAAATATTTTTCCGCGCTGAGGGCGGCTATGCAGCCATCTCCGCAGGCGGTTATTACCTGCCGTACTCCTTTAACCCGGACATCGCCGGCCGCAAACACACCTGGAATAGCTGTCTGCATTTCTTCATCAGTTTTAATATACCCATATTGGTTCAAATCTAGTTGTTCTTTAAACAAGCCGGTGCGGGGCTGAGTACCGATGTAAACAAAAACACCGTCTGCTGCCAGCTCATGCATCTCTCCGCTGGCCAGGTCCTGATAGACAACGCCTTGCAAGTGGCCTTCTCCCAGAACTTTTTTAACATGGGCCCCCCAGATTATATCGATTTTCGGGTTCTTAAAAGCTTCTTCCTGAGCCGTTTTGGAAGCCTGGAAGTGATCAAATTCATGAATAATGGTAATTTTGTCGGCAAAGCGGGTTAGGTAGACCGCTTCTTCCACAGCGCTGTTGCCACCGCCTACCACAACCACGTGTTTCCCTTCGTACATGATCCCGTCGCAGGTGGCGCAGTAGTGGACACCCCGACCCCTGAATAGGTCTTCCCCTTCCGCCGGCAGCTTCCTTGGTTCTGCCCCGGTAGCGATAATCACGCTCTTAGCATAATATACTACGTCTTCAGTCTGAATCCTTTTCACCGGGCCATTTAAATCAACTTCCGAGACTTCTTTCAACTCTTCAATCCGTACTCCAAAACTCCTGGCCTGTTCAGCCATTTTGGCCATCAGCTCATTGCCGCGCACAACCTCACCGGTGCCGGGGTAATTGGCAATATGGTAGGTAGTTGCCGCCTGACCTCCTGCCAGACCTTCGTCAACAATGATGGTCTTAAGCTTAGCCCTGCCTGTATAAATACCGGCAGTTAATCCGGCCGGACCTCCACCCAGGATCAAGACATCACACTCTTCCACTGTCATATCCCTGTTTGTTTCATCGATCCCCAGGATCTTTTCCACAGCTTGCCGTAATTCCGCTTTCTTGATATAGCCGGTAAACCGGCTGCCGATCTCCTTACCGTTCTGGAAAAACAAAACTGTCGGGCTGCTCTTTACACCTAATTGCAATGCCAGTTCCCGGTTAGCCTGGCGCAAGATCTTTACAAATTTCATCTTGCTGCCGTATTTTTGGGCCAGTTTTTCATAAATGGGCGCCAGCTGGGCGCAAGGAGGGCAATCCTCCGAGTAAAAATCAACTGCCACCGGCAAGCTTGATTCTAAAACCTCTTGTTGAAAATCTGCAGCACTAATATAACTGATTAAATCACTCATTTTATCACCTCTATCCTAACTTGAGAAGTTCTTCCCGATAATACTCCATGCCCAGTTCCAGCAATTCCTTGATAGGCCGACAGTCAGGGCTCAAGATTATGCCATTCTTCTCTTTGGCCACCACACCGCAGCCGCCACCGCAGATCAGGCTGGTCGGGCAATCACGGCACTCTTCCATCTGCAGCACATTCCGGCCGGTCCACTGCTCAACCTGCTTCATGTCCAGCTGCTCTGCAGGATAAAAGGTACCCAACTTATATTCTTCCCGGCCACAGCTGGCGGTACAACCGTATATATCTCCGTACAAGTCGTAAACCCACTCTCCCTTGCATGCCGGACAGGTGTCAAAGCTGGGCAGAGAAGTTTCGCCTGTTAATACCAGATATTTCATGCCTTTAAACTGCGGCTGGTGAAATTTGCGCAAAAGCGGGTAATTTTCGCTCAACTTAACAACATTTTGCCAAAGCTCCAGCTGGGAAAGCAGTCCCTCGGAACAGTTAGCATCAATCAGTTCATAGTTTCTCCCGATTTGGGTCTTAAACCTCTCCTGGGGTAAATCAAGCCAACCCTTAGCATCCAATAGTTCAGCCAATTTGACCAGTCCCATCAGGTTGGATTTGTCTACCACAGTGCGCAAATTAATCGGAAAACCCCGCTCTACAGCTCCTGACAGACTTTCCAAGATTTTGTCAAAAGTTCCTTCTCGGCCCTTAGTAAACCTCCTGGCATCATGGGTTTCGCGGTCACCGTCCAAAGTAACTTGAATTTCCTTGATTGCCGCCTGACCAAGCAGATCCAGATATTCTTTAAGATCATACCCGTTAGTGACCACAGCCAGTTCATATCCCCGTTCATTGCAGCCGGCAATGATTTGCCTTATTGCCTCCCGGTGGTTGGGAGTATCAATTAATGGCTCGCCACCAAACAATGTAACGAATGGCTTAACCGGAGCCGAACCAAACTTTTTATCCACACTGGTGAAAAAAGCTTCAATAGTTGCGGAATCAATCAGCGCTTTTTTCTTTTTAATACCTTCCTGGAAGCAGTAAGTGCAAGCCAAATTACAGCCATAAGTCGGTATCAGAAACAGCTGTACCGGCGACTGAGCCATGGCCTCCTGAAACTCTTTATATTTGAAAGCTATAAGCTCATCTTCTTCTTCTTTGGAATCGAATACATAACCTCTGGACCTGAGGTATTCTATAAATTCCCTTTCCGGTTCACTGCCACTTACAATGTCCTCCAAGGCCCTTATTTCCGAAGCATCAGCCAAATCTACAGCGCCGGAAAGCGGATTGTAGAGCAAGTATTCCCCTGCTCTTACCCTATTCTCCAGAACCAGATTATATTTACTAACATAACTCACTTTCACTAACCTCCCTGCCGGAAGGAGGAAGCAAGGAGACAGAAGCTGCCCCCTTGGAGCTTACCCCTTGACAATCCCCCTTGTATAGGAAACTATCCACAGATTTTATGCAAGCAAAGTTTCCTATACAGCAAAAAGTGCTGCCGAACTGTACCCCAATCTTATCAGTCGTGGCACCCGGCAATAATTTTGGATGATTTGGAACAACACTGGGCTACTGTAAACTCATTTTTGCCGCAGCAGCAGCTTTGCTCTTTTTTACCTAGTTTGACCTGGGTTAGAGCTTTCATAGTCACACCTCCTTTCAGTTCCCTAAAATAACCGTCGCTCCTCTGCTACTCTCCCGGCTTAAATGCATGCAACGTACGGCTTGTCATTTTATGCCCGTTTTTTAGATAGGATCTGCTTTTTAAGGTATAAATATGTAGAAAACCTGCCATTTTAATTAGATCATAGTATGCTGCTGCCGGTAAAGCGCCGCCGTAACATTCCGCCCAGGCTTGGGGATCTTGCACTACTTCCGGAGGAAGGGGCTCTTCCGCCATTACATCGGAAATCACAAATCTCCCCCCTGGCTTTAAAACCCGGTAAATTTCCCGATAGGCTTGAAGCTTATTTAAACTGTGGTTAATGGTACAGTTGCTGATGACTAAGTCAATGCTTGCGTCCGGCAAAGGAATTTCCTCCAGAGCCGCCTGGATAAATTCCACATTCGCTACCGACTCTTTCCGGGCATTTGCTCTGGCTGCCTCCAGCATGGCTGGGGTTAAATCCAAGCCGTATACTTTTCCTTCCTCACCGGTTAACCGGGCCGCATTGATCACATCATACCCTTTACCGCACCCCAGGTCCAGCACTGTCTCCCCAGACTTGACCAGAGCATCATTTAAAACTGTGCCGCAGCTTAAGCAACCCTCAAGCCCCGCTTCCGCGGTATACCTGGCAATAATTGCTTCTCTGATTGCCTGTTCTGACACCATGTTAAACACTCCAAAATACCCCTTACGGGTATTATTTATGTATAATTATACTTATATTATATTACGCTTGCAATTGTTTTGGTAAAATTTTTGCTTCGATTTTATAATTTTTTTCTTTTACGTCAGCAAACCTGCCAGGCACTGGCGACTAAATTAATGCTTTGCGCATGGCGCTGTCTAACTGGGCCAAGGTGCTGCATTCCTCCATGCGGCAGTACTTGCGCAGCATTTTAACAGCGTTGTACCGCTCCCATTCGCTTTTTGCCAATGGATTCAGCCAAATGATGTCCTTGGCCTTGCCGGCCAACTTTTTAAGCTCTGCTGCGGCCAACTGAGATTCCATAGTTTTGGCATCGCTGACTACCACGATCACTCTATTTTTGCCCAAAAACCTGTGAAAGTTTTGCTGCAGTTCCTGTAAACTCCGGCCCACGTTGGTACCTCGACCGCATTCCTGTTTGGCCAACTGCAATTCTTTTTCCATGGTTTCGCTGTTTTTCAGCCCTGGACCTCCCAAAGCCAGCTTTTCGGCAAAAACAAAAGTGTCCATTTTTTGGAATACACGGTTTAAGCAGTAGCAGAACTGCAGTACAAAAGAGCTATACCTTTCCATGGAGCCGGAGATATCACATAAAAGCATTAAATCGGGTTTGCGTTGTCTTTTTTGGCGATATTTGATTTTAAATATAGTGCCGCCATGTTGAATGCTATGGCGGATGCTGTTGCGCAGATCCAGCATCCCGGCCCGGTTGGACTGCCGCTTCCTGCGGTTAAAGCCGTGGGAGAGCTTACGGGTTAATTTGTTAATAACCCTTTTTACCCTGGTCAAATCATCCTGGGAAAATAAGCCCATGTCCCTGCTTAACAGTTCCTCGTATTCCGGTAATTGTTGGCTGATATTAAGAAGTATGCTGTCCAGCTTCTCGTCGCCGGTAAACTCTACTGGAAGAACTTCCCCCATATGCCGTCTGTAATAGTCAAGCTGTCCCTTGACCAGCCCTTCAATCACCGGCAAAAAACGGGGAGAGACATTTTTGCCTTCCGAACTCCGGGCTAAAAACTCCTGTAAACCCTGCCGCTGTTCCCGGGTCAGCCGGCTGTACACAGCCTGCTCTTCCCGGGTTAAGTTCAACGGCTGATCTTGAAAAGACAATTCCGCATTACCTTTCCCTTGTTCAGAAACCTCACCCAAAGCAGCAAAGTAATCCTCAAAAGCTTGTTTAAAAAGCTTTTCCCCCCGCTGCTCCTTGACCAAGGTATAACGCAGGGCTTGATACACCTCACTTTGGTCGGCAAAATTGACCAGCAGCAATGCCTCCAGGGCGTCCGCCACTTCCGCAGCACTAACTTTTAAACCCAGCCCCCTAAGGACCAAGACGAACCTTAAAAGATTTTCCAACAAACCTTTTTGCTGACCCTGTTCCATCTTAAGCTAGCCCCCGCTCCCGTGCCATGCTGCAAAGCTCTTCGGGACCCAATTGGGTCAAAAAAGTATCCAAATCAGCTTTTTCTTTTAAAAGCAAATTGCAGGTTTTGTCCACCAGCTCAGGCGTTAAACCCCCCGCACCCAAAAGCAGCAATGCTTTGGCCCAATCCAGAGTTTCCGCGATGGAAGGCTTTTTTTCCAGCTCCAAACTCCTAATCCGGTTGACCGCTTTAGCAATTTCCAATGCCAAGCGCGCTTCAATACCGGACACCTTGGCCCGGATAATGGCCACCTCTTTTTCCACCTCGGGGTAATCCATATATAAAAAAATGCAGCGTCTTTTGAGGCCATCGGAAAGCTCCCTTTCCCCGTTGCTGGTCAATACCACTATGGGAACCTGTTTGGCTTGCAGAGTGCCTAGCTCAGGGATAGAAACCTGAAAATCGGAAAGCACCTCAAACAGAAAGGCCTCAAACTCTTCATCGGTTTTATCAACTTCATCGATTAAAAGTACCGGTTTTTTAGGGGCCAGCAGAGCTTTTAAAAGGGGCCTGGGTAAAAGGTAGTCCTCCGAGAACAAATCTTGCTCCTTCCCTCCGGCCAATCCATGCTCCTTTGCCAGTTGAATAGCCAAAAGCTGCTTTTGATAATTCCATTCGTAGAGCGCCTTGTTTTCATCAAGCCCTTCGTAACACTGCAGCCTGATTAATTCCGTCTGGAAAATGGCGCTTAAGACCTTAGCCAGTTCCGTTTTACCCACACCAGGGGCGCCGGTAACTAGGAGCGGCTTTTCCAAATGGAGCGCCAGGTACACAGCCATTACAATATCGTCTCCGCAAATATATCCTGCCCCTTTCAATGCTTCTTTTAACCACGGCAACGTAATTTGCATCTATTTACCCCCTTCAATGATTATTAGCCTTTAGCTGTTAGATCCAATATATTCGCCGTTCAAACACCAAATCTTCTTTAAAACAAAAAAAAGAGCGCCGGTGCGCTCTTTGGATTACTGCTTTTGGCTCTTCACCATTTCCTGGATCTTTTTAGCATAAAAGTTAGTCAATTCTTCAGCAACCTCCTGACTCATGCCTTCCCCATATACCTGGTAAACGGGTTCCTCCACATGAGGCAGCACCAATGCCCAACCATTTTCCCGCTGGATTTTAATGCCGTCAATTAAATCGATATTATCACCCTGATGCTCGCTGATGAGGCTCCGCATCACTTTACCTTTGGCTTCCCATGGGCAAGGCGTCGTCTGCACATGCGTAAAATATTCGGGGATTGAGGTAGACAATTCCGACAGCCGGGTATGTTCCTGGGCCAAAAAATCAAGAAGTTTAACCAGCGACTGAACAGCATCAAACTGGAAAGCTGCCTGTTGGTATTTGCCCTGTTGTTCCATAATTTCGGGGCTAAAGACTTTTTCCAAAAGAAAGTTGTGGGCCGTCTTAGTTCTAAGCACCTTCCCGTTATAACGGGCAGCCAGCTTATCGATGACTGAAGGGGCGGTCACTGGAACAGCTACAGTAGCTCCCGGTTTCGACCTGAAAATAACCAGGGACATTAAAACCATCAGCCGCTCTTCATCTACCGGTTTACCTTCATCATCGATGAGGAAGAGCCTCTCCCCGTTATTATCCATAATTACTCCCAGGTCAGCCCGCTGGTGAATCACTTCAGCGGCAAGAAAAGAATGCAAGTCCTTGACCCGTTCAAAAGTCTTCAGTTCATGGTCAAAGCTGGTATCGAAGGGTATGCTTTTTATACCCAATTGTTCCAGCAAATTAGGCAGCATCAAACGCAAGTTGGGCAGCTCATAATCGATAACAATTTTAAAGCGGGCGCCGCGAATAGCTGCCCCGTCTACGGCACTGACCACATAATCCCGGTAGGATTCTTTGAAGCGGGGAAAATAGTTGATAACTCCGATCTTACCTTCAGCAGCCCGGCGATACTCCTCCCGCCAGAAAGCATTTTCCACTTTGCGCTCCGCCCCACGGTTAAAATCTATGCCGCGGTCGTCAACAAATTGCATCCATACTTTTTCAGGATCCCGGGTATCCAATTTTACATGCATACCTCCCGCCGCCCCCAAAGAGCGAACTGCAAAGCGGTGCACCGGCATGGTTACCGGGCCCAGATCGCACACCTCTACCCCGGCACTTACTATACCGGCAATAAGTGCAGTCTTCAGCATCTGGGTAGCGGCATAGCCGTCAGAGCTGACAGCTACCTTTTGTTCAGTGCTCAGGGTACTGCCATAGGCAGCACCTAGCTTTGCGGCAAATTCAGGGGTAATATCCCAGTTGGCAGTACCGGATATCCCTTCTACCCCGAAAAGGTTTCTATTTCCTTTTGTTCCCCAGACCAGGCTGGAGTTCAAAGTAATCCCCTGATTAAGCTGTTTGTGGGGCCAGACTTTAACCTCGGGTTTAATCACGCTGTTTTCAGCAACGCTTGTTTCATCCCCGATAACTGCTCCTTCGTATACCTGGGATTTTGCTTTTAGAATTACCCGGTTGCAAAGCACGGCTCCTCTTACTTCCGTAAAATTTGCCAAGTAGACACCATCCCAGAGAACCGCTTTTTTAAGGCTTGCCCCCTCGCCGACTTTGCAGTTATTACCGATTACCGTATAAGAGTCAATAGTAGCCCCAGGACCAACTTTAACATAATCGCCTAGAATCAGCGGGCCCCGCAGCCTGGCACCCGGACTTAAGTCCACCCCTTTTCCCAGCCAAATGCCATCGCCTTGGTAGGTGGCTTTCAAATCCACCGCCACCCGGCCATCCAGGATATCATAATGGGCCTGTTGATACTGCTGGAGATTGCCGATATCACACCAATACCCAGGCAGAACACAGCCATATAATGGTCTGTTTTCCCGTAAAAGCTTGGGAAACAGGTCCTTGCTAAAGTCATACATGGTGCCTTCCGGGATATACCCTAAAACCTCAGGCTCCAACACGTATATGCCGGTATTCACCTGATCGCTGAATACCTCGCCCCAACCCGGCTTCTCCAGAAATTTCTCAATTCGCCCGTCGGGGAAAGTCAACACCACACCGTACTCCAGTGGGGTGTCCACAGCAGTCAATACTAAAGTTGCCAGCGCCCCTCTATCCCGGTGAAATTTAACCGCTTCCAACAGGTTGAGATCGGTTAGAGCATCGCCGCTGACGACCAGGAAAGTTTCATCCAAAAACTCCTGGGCATTTTTTACGCTGCCGGCCGTTCCCAGCGGCTTTTCTTCCACAAAGTAACGGAGCTCGACTCCAAACTGACTGCCGTCTCCAAACCAGTCCTGTATAGCTTCGGGCAGGTATTGGAGAGTAACTCCGATTTCCGTGATACCGCACCTTTTTAAAAGCTCAACTGCATACTCCATTACCGGACGGTTAGCCACCGGCACCAAAGGTTTCGGCCTGCCGCAGGTTAAAGGCCGTAAGCGGGAGCCTTCACCCCCGGCCATAATAATGGCTTTCACTGCCAATTCCTCCTTTCCGGCCTGCTAAAAGAGCCGGCCCGTCTTTCCACCAGGCTATAGCGCTCTGGGGCCGTATAATTTTGTTCTTGTTCCCCAGGCTCCGGCCTATCGCCAGGTGCCACGTTGTTCTCCTTGTACCAAGGGCTCTGCAAATATTCATCCCGTACCTGGCGGTAGACTTGGATAGTACGTTCGGCGATTTTGTCCCAGCTGTAAACTTCCTCTATCAGCCGTTTGCCGTTCTTTTTCAATTCCTGACGCAGCACTTCATTTTGCAATGCATGAAGAATATTGTAGGCCAATGATTCCGCATTGCCGGGATAGGCCTTTAAGCCGTTTACTCCATGGGTAACAATTTCACCCATGCCGCCTGTATCCGACACTACCACAGGTACTCCGGCAGCCATTGCTTCCAGAGCCACAATGCCAAATGGTTCATATAAACTGGGAAAAACAGCTACACTGGCCTGTTGGTAAAGAGCGCCCTTGGTTGCATCATCGATATAGCCTAGGAATTCGACCTTATGTTCTAAACCCATCAACCTAGCTTGATATTTAAGCTGATCTTCCATTGGACCCGTGCCGGCAATAACAAAACGAGCTGCCGGTTCCCTGGCCAGGATGGCGGGAGCAGCATCCAACAGCACCTGTACCCCTTTTTCTCTTACTAAACGCCCCACAAAAAAAATAATCTTGCCATCCCCAAAGCTGATATTGTACAGGCCTGCTTTAAACTTCTTCCAGTCTACCCCGTTAGGTATAACTTGTATTTTGTCATCGGGCAGTCCAAAAAGTCCTTTGACTTCGCGGCGCATATGCTCGCTGCAGGCAATAACTTTCCAAGACTCATATGTCAGCCACCACTCAATACTATTGATGTAGCGCTGGTCATCATTATGCAGTCCCTGGTTACGCCCGGCTTCGGTAGCATGAATGGTGGCCACCAGCGGTGTAACATAAGCATGTTTTAATACCCGTCCCGCATAACCTACCAACCAATCATGGGCGTGGAGCAAATCGTAAGTTTTATACTGTTTAAACAGTTTTATAGCTTCTTCAACCATCCTGAAATTGAGCTGGTGTACCCAGGATAAAAAATTGGGAGCGGAAATATTGTAAGGCTCTATCCGGTAGACAAATACTCCGTTTCTCTTCTCCATCCGGGAACCATCCGGTGAACCGACGGATAAAACATGAATTTCCAGTTCTTTGGCAACTAGAGCTTCCGACAATTCTTCCACGTGCTTAGCCAGACCGCCTACACTGTGTGGCGGGTACTCCCATGACAACATCAATACCCGGATATTCACCACTTCCTTCCGTAATCCGAAATTACCACAGTTATTAGTTTTTCAATCCGGGACTGCTTTTATTCCATCTCTGCCCAAACAACTTTTTTGAAGCCAAGTATGTTTGCTAATATAAGGAAATTAAAAAGCAGACCTTCTACAGTCTGCCCTGAGCTTGTATTAAAGCATAAAAAATTTACCACAGTCCAGTCGAACCTGCTACGGTCTGCTTACTTTTGTTCAAATGTATGGCATTGAGTATATTTTTTCCCTTGAGCCGATATCCCGCCACCATCTACATTTACTTCGATTGCTGAAGCATCACAATGCTCATCATGCCAGTACCTGCAGTTAGAAACAGTGCATTTGATGTTGCTGTTATGCGGCAACTTTATCACCTCCATCACTATTGTTCGAAAAACAACTATCATTTATGCATGAAAAAACAAAAAAACGCAGCTACGCAAGCTGCGCAATGTTAAATTTGCTGACCGTTGTGAACCTCAAAGCTCCAGTTTAATCCATTATTGTTATCCCAGTTGTTGGCACTGTCTTTGAAACAAAAGTTAAAACGGCTGCCATCATTGATCTTAATTTTTTTGGCAAAACCTCTTTCTGTCCACTCCATTTTGATATCCTGCACATTATGCCAGTTGTTGGCGTCGCCATACCCGCAGTGCATCCATACTTGATCAGCCCCGCTTTGCGGCAATAAACCGTAGTAAAGAACAGTAATCTCTTCCCCCAAGGTAATAGGTATAGGATCGACTACTACTCCACCTGGGTAATTGGCCTCCCGCATTCCCAACAGCCGCATATCACCGTCATCAAAATTGCTGCGTCTATGGTCAGTCATCAAGAAATACCTCCTCAATTTCTAAAGTGGACTATAGTTAGTATTTAAAAATTGCGGAGGTATTATGTTTTAACGCAATAAGGCTTTTTTGGAGTTTTTTGTAGTATTATGTAATAGATCCACTTTTTGTTATTTCATAGGCGACGCTGCTATTTATGTCTAAGATGCTTTAGCCCGCATTTCCTGAGTACGGGGTGTTTTTACCCACACCTGAGGCTGGCGATTCATGGCCCTGAGTACCAGCGCGGTGGTAAAGGGCAGGGCGATGAAGAACCCTACTATTGGTAGTACACACAACTGCAGCACCGCCAGGTATTTCCCAATGCCTTTCGGGGCAACAGCAAAATTAATATAGCTACGATACCTGTAGAAAAGGTAAAAAGTAAAACTATAGTAAATCGGTGCCATCCAGCCTAAAACTAATTTCACTTGTTTGGGAATAATAGAGGGGTCCAATTGGCCTTGCAAGGCCAAAACCAAAAATACCAAAGGTGCCACTACCAGAGCCTGGTAGAAATACCACTGGGCATGACCTTTCCAAAAAAGGGTCTTTAACAGCGGTAAACGTATTTCGTCAGAATACTGGACAGCTCCCTGCAACTTGTCAAAAACCTGCAGGTGCCCGCTGCCCCAGCGCAACCGCTGCCGGAAATAGGCTTTGTATCTGGCCGGGGTTTGTTCGGTACTGACTACCGGCAGGTATTCAGGCCACTCCCCTGTTTCCAAGTAGGCTCTTACCCCCAATTCCAGGTCTTCGGAAAGAACCTTGGGGTCATATCCTCCTATTTTGATGAGCAGATCACGTTCCACATGTAAATTAGTCCCCCCCAGGAAAGGCAGGTGCTGCATTAAAATCGGATAATACCATTCGTGGGCCAAGGCCTGGTATAAAGCAATAATCTTATTCATAGGTCCCAGTTGGTAAAAATTGCGTACCTGAAAAACCGGGCCCTGCCACAGCTTCTGGCGTCCTCCGGTAGCAACATAACGGGCAGCAACGTAAAGCAGAGCGTCTTGTTCCGGCCTGCTTTCCGCATCATAAAAACTGCAAATTGTCGTTCCCTTGTCAATATACCCCAGACCGTAATTCAGGGCTCTTGCTTTGGTTGAAGTAACTTCCCTGCCTAAACAAACCCCGCCTACCCGTCCGTCAAAATCATAGGGCACAACGGCATGCTTTAACGCCGGAACATTTTGCCTTGCGGCAAATTCCTTGATTTTTTCTTCTACTACATCCTGAGTGGTGATTTTGCCCGGTTCATGTCTTTTGGTCCGCAGTTCCTTGCCATCAGTGATAATCACTACTTCGTAGCGGTCTTTGGGGTAATTAAGGGTAGCCAAATGATCGATGGTAAGTGCAATTACATCCGCCTCATCCCTGGCAGGAACCAGAATGGAAAAGTAAGGCAGCTGCATGCCCTTTTCCCTGGCATCCACCTGTACTTGTTCAATAGACAAGTTAGGAATCTTTTTCCAGTAAGTTAACCTGGCTTTAACGCCCCAATAAAGGTAACGGAAAAAGAGAAAAGCAACAAGCAATCCAAAAGCTATACTGACCAGATATAAAAACTCAGAAGTTTCCATCCTACCTCATCTCCTCAAAAGTCACATAAAAATCCCCCTCATTCGGGGAGGAGGTTTGTGCTCAAAAGTTCTTATTTATTGTATTAACTAGGTAAATATTCGCTATACTTTGTCATATTCCTGCTGCAAAAAAATTTTTAGTTGTTAGTTGCTAAAACTGACTTTCTTCAGGATATATCTACAGAATAGACGTAAAAATTTTCAATATTATTCCCAAAAGGTTTTTATACAATATTATCTTACTTTGCCTGTTTTCTCAAACTTATGCAGTACCAGGAAGTCCAGCAGGTCCTGCAGCCTAAACCGGATTTTATGCAGCGTTTTAACATCCAGCTGCTTTAGGTTGGTATTTTTACCCATCTCCACAATAAGATCATTTAAGTACATTTCTCCGACTCCTTGTTCCACCAATTGTTTTTTTATTCCCTTGATGTCCATAATAATTTGAGCCTTATTGTCATCCATAGTTTATACCCCTCTTTTAACCTTAGGCTTTTTTGTATTTTATGCAATTTTTGAAATTTTTCCCTATCCGTTATAATTATTTTAGTCATTTTATGAAAATTTTTATGTTTAGGTAAAACTGCCTAAAAAAAAAAGTTAAAAATCAAAGAGCAGCCAAGGCTGCCTTTTTTGCATTCTAGTTTACTTTGACCAGCTGCTCAATGCCAAGCTGCATTTTCCCGTCACTGAAGAAAAAAGGTGCCAGGATGACAGCATCGGCATAGATATAAAGAATATCGTCTAGAACCCTGTAAAAAGCTACGGCTCTGGTTGCATTCTCTGCCCCGCCGTAATCACCGGAACCGTAAAATGTAAAAGAAGTTGCTTCATAGTATTCCAAAGTGCCATCGGGGTGAAAGGCCCATGATTTACTTACCCCGAACGAATTATGGACATAAAGCCCTTGGGAATACTGGCCCCAATCGGCTGTCCATTGGCCTAAAAGGTAAGAGTTGCCGTTAGTCGGATCGGCTCCCAGTTTATGCCTGGTATGAATGGAGCCCGCTATGGTTTCCGCTAATTTTTTCAGCTTCTCTAAATCCATCTCCCAGTTATTATAAACGTCTATCCCAAAAGTTATATCCCCATGCCTGATAAATGCCGTAACTACCGTATTCCCATTAATATCCACTCCGGCATAATAAAGCTTATTTCCTGCAAGGTTCTCCACCTGCCAGTCGAACAATAGCCCTGCAGCCATGAGCGGCCCTGCCAGGGCTCTTTTTAAAACTTCATCAGGTAAACCATTGGAAGGATAGTGCTGAACTTGTGCCTTGTAGCCTTCTGTTTCAGCCACAAATCTAATTATGGTAGAAGGACCTGCCCCTTGGCTGGCCTCGGCAAAAATAACAGGGTTAACTTCCCAATTTGTCCCCAAATTTACAGAGTAATATCCTGCCGGATGCCTCCAAGTTCCACCCACAACCTTCTTCCCCTTTCCGCTTTTCATGATGCACAAAAGTAATACCGCATTACTTTTTCTACTATTATATAGGTATTCGGAGAAAAGGCAATTGATAAAAAAAAAGAGCAGCTTGCTGCTCTTTCCTCAAAGATCATACTTATTTGCACAAAACTTGAGCAAATATTTCCAGGGCATAATCTATATCCTGCTCATTTACATCCTTATGGGTTACCAGTCTAACCATATTATCAGATACCAGGTTCATTTTAATTCCCCTGGCCGCACATTGTTGCACAAATGCTTCGGCGCCCAAAGATTTGCAATCAATTTCAACCACTACTATATTAGTCTGCACAGAATCGGGATTAATGCTGACTCCTGGCAGCTTAGCCAAGCCCTCAGCCAGTTTTTTGGCTAAGCCGTGATCCTCTTTCAAGCGTTCGATCATGGTTTGCAGCGCCACCAGTCCGGCGGCTGCCATTACTCCGGCCTGGCGCATGCCGCCTCCTACCATCTTCCGCCATTTGCGGGCCCTGGCAATAAACTGGCGGGAGCCCACCAGAACCGAGCCTACAGGAGCTGCAAGGCCCTTGGACAGACAAAGCTGTACGGAATCAACATGCTTAGCAATCTCTTTTGCTTCGACCCCTAAGGCAACAGCTGCGTTGAAAATTCGGGCCCCATCCAGGTGGGTCATTAAACCATGCTCTTTTGCGCATTCAACCGCTGCTTCCATCTCTTCTACTGTCGTCACCGTGCCCCCGCCCCGATTGTGGGTGTTTTCCAGACAAAGCAGGGTTGGGTTAGGGAAATGCATGCTTTTGGGACGAAGGGCTGCTCTAATATCCTCCGGCAAAATCTTGCCATCCCGGTGGGGTAAAAGACAGGGCAGTGCACCAACCAATGCAGAAACCCCACCAACTTCGTAATAATAGATGTGGGATTCTGCACCTAACAACACTTCATCCCCTTTTTTCAAATGAGTTAAGAGGGCAACCAAATTACCCATGGTGCCGCTGGTCACAAATAATCCCGCTTCCTTGCCAAGCAGAGCAGCTGTATATTCTTCCAGCTCATTTACAGTAGGGTCCTCCCCGTAAACGTCATCCCCCACTTTTGCCCTATACATGGCCTCTCGCATAGCTTCCGTAGGCTGAGTTACAGTATCGCTGCGCAAATCAACTATTCTTCCCATAACACTCACTCCATTGCTCTTACATTAGACTCTGTATAACATTATACCAGCTTGGCAACAATAGTTGGCAAAAATAGTTGTACGGTTATAGAAAAGTTGGGAAAAACTTTTATGTTGGATTGATAAATGGATTGTTGTTGAGCGCTGTGCTCTGGGCATTGTTATATTTTGCTGTCAAGATTATGCTCAGTGCTTTGTAAGATATAATTGGCACAGTGAAAAAGCCGGTGTTAAACCGGCTCATCTTTATCCGCGTTTCTTATATTCCTCATAAATATACATGAGCTCTTTGTCAAACAGGGATCTTTTTAGCTCTACCGCATGAGCCCGGACCATGGCCAGTATATCAGCAGCTTCTTTTTCATCCAGCTCAATGCCGTATTCCTTGCTAAACTTAGCCTTAATGGCAGCTGTTCCGGAATGCTTGCCAATTACAATTTGGCGTTCCAGCCCAACTTCCTCTGGCTTAAATACTTCATATGTCAACGGGTTCTTCAAAGCTCCGTCGGCATGAATACCCGACTCATGGGCAAACATATTGGAACCGACAATGGATTTCCAAGCAGGCAATTGCCGGCCAGAAGCCCGAGCCACATATTCGGAAACCTCTCTGAACCTTTCGGTCTTGAAGTTCAAATCTGTATCATCCAGGTACTTGAGAGCCATTACAACTTCTTCCAGAGCAGCGTTACCGGCCCGCTCACCCAAACCATTGACAGTTACACCGGCATGGGTGGCCCCGGCCCTAATTCCGGCAAAGGTGTTGGCCGTGGCCATACCGAAGTCGTTATGCATGTGCATCTCGATGTCGATACCTACTTCATCCCTGATTGTCTTAATTTTCTCGTAAGTGGAAAAGGGCTCCATAATACCTACGGTATCGCAGAAACGCAGACGGTCTGCGCCGGCCTCCCTGGCCTCTTTAGCAAAGCGAAGCAAAAATTCCATGTCCGAACGGGAAGCATCTTCGGCATTAACGGAAACATACAGGTTGTGCTTTTTGGCAAATTCGCAGGCAGCCACCATGCTGGACAGCACCTTGTCCCTGGTGCTGTGCAGCTTATATTCGATGTGGATATCGGAGGTGGAAATGGAAATAGCTACTGCATCCACACCGCAGTCAATGGAATGTTGAATGTCGGATATGACAGCCCTATTCCAGCCCATAATGCTTGCCTTAAGACCCGCATTAACAATTTCCTTGATAACCGCCTTTTCATCGCCGCCCATAACGGGAATTCCTGCTTCGATCTGGTGAACGCCAATCTCATCCAACAGCTTGGCAATGCGCAACTTTTCCTGGTTAGCGAAAACCACTCCCGCAGTTTGTTCTCCATCACGTAAAGTGGTATCCACTATAGTGATATGTTTAGTCATTACAAACACCCCTCTCACAATTTTTACGTCTTATTTTGAGACTTATGTCTAAGTTTTCGACACTTTTTGGTAACAAAAAAAAGCATTTTAATGCCCCTAAAAATACCTACATATATACTTTTATTTTTATTCTATATCTACCCTAAAATCTCCTGCTAAAGTCAAAAAAGTTTTAAAGAAATTACGTAGACGAAATTAAATTGGAGGAGACCGCAAAAGTCCCCTCCTATAATATCCCGCTAACTTATTAATTTAGCTCCTAGTGCCCGTCGCCCTGGGTACCGATCCTGGGGTTAACAACTGTAGCAGTCAAGGCACCTGTGGGGCACACGGATACACAAGCACCGCAGTGACGGCATAGCTCTTTGTCTACAGTCATAATCGGGAATTCCAGCTTACGGGCTTTGTACGAGCAAGCAGCCACACAGCGCATGCAGTTGGTGCATCCGCAGTGCAAGCAACGGTTGGCTTCCTCTTTTGCATCTTTTTCTGCCAGACCGAGCTCCACTTCCGCAAAGCCGGGAATGCTCTTTTCAACCGAGAGGAATTGTGCTTTTGCCCTTCTGGTGCCGTCGTCGGCCACGATAATATCAACTGCGCGGCTGCGCTCTACGCCGTAGGTCTCCATAACGCTTCCGTCGCCGCCCAGATACTTATCGATGGTAGCAGCAGCTTCCCTGCCGGCAGCAATGGCCTTAATTACGGAGGCAGGACCGGTAGCACAGTCACCGGCTACAAATACACCTGCGGCTTCGGTTAATCCTTTAGCCCTGTCAGTGACGGCAGGCATGAACGGCGCGTCCACAACTTGTCCCACTGCGGCAATAACTACGTCTGCCTCAAGTGCAACCGCCGGTTCGCCGGTCTTCACAGGCTTCCTTCTGCCTGAGCTGTCCACGTCGCCCAGTTTCATCGGATCATAATAGAATTTCTCTACTTTGCCTGTTCCCTCAATCTTGCTGGGACCGGCCAGGAAGATGAACTTGACTCCCTCCTGTTTAGCGTGGGCTACTTCCTCAGCATAGGCCGGCATTTCTTCTTCCGTCCTGCGGTATGCCACAGTGACTTCGGCTGCGCCCATTCTGAGGGCGGAACGGGCTGCGTCAATGGCCACGTTGCCACCGCCCACTACAACCACTTTCTTGCCATGGAGGCCTCCGGCCCTGCCTAAATTCACATCGCGGAGGAAAGTAACTCCTGAAATTACGCCTGCCAAATCCTCACCGGGGATGCCCAGCTTGCTGTCACCGTGGGCGCCAACAGCAATTAATACGCTGTCGTAGTTTTGCCTCAGTTCCTCCAGCGTAATATCGCTCCCCACTCTAACACCGGTGCGGATTTCCACGCCCATCTTTTCTAAGCGGCCAATTTCCCTGTTCATGGGCTCTTTGGGCAGCCTGTAATCGGGAATACCTACGGCCAGCATGCCTCCCGCGATGGGCAGTGCTTCCAATACTTTAACTCCGTAACCTTTTCTGGCCAGGTAGTAGGCAGCGCTAAGTCCTGCAGGCCCGGCACCCACAACAGCCACTTTTTTGCCGTTGTTGGGAAGCATTGAAGGCAGCGGCAGGCTGTCCCCACAGCTTTCAAAGGTCTTATCGGCCGCCATGCGCTTCAGCAAGCGGATTTGAACAGCATCATCTAAAGTAGCCCTGCGGCATTTGCCTTCACAAGGATGGTCGCACACCCTGCCGCAGATGGCCGGGAACGGGTTGGCAATGCTGACTGTCTTGTATGCCTCCACATATTGTCCTTTTCTGATCTGATCGATATATAGCGGAGCATCCACACCGGCAGGGCAAGCTTGCTGGCATGGAGCATAGTTGGGTTCATAATGGAACTCCAGTTCGGCAACAATTTCATCTTTGGGGAAGTTGGGGAGAGCAACCCCTCTGACACTGGGGATATCCTTATAGCCAAGCTGCTCCAGCAGTCTTGCCAAATCATAATTTAATTTTTCAAAGTACTCCACGCCTTTTAAGACAGCGATGGAGTGGACACCGATGGCATTACACCCTACCATTAAATACTCAACTGCGTCTTCAGCACAGGTCACGCCGCCGGTTCCTACCAGGTTCGGACAGCCGTTTCTCGCTATCTCTGAGTTTATCCGCAAGGCGATAGGCCTGATTGCACCGCCGGACAACCAGCCGTAACCGTTTTTACCCATCATTTCCGGTTTAGCTTTTTTGATATCGATCTTCAGGGTTGGACCGATGGAGTCAATGGCGGTAATACCCGATGCTCCCATTTCCAAAGCTTTCTTGGCAGTGGTTACAGGGTCGGGCCAGTTGCCGCTAAGCTTGCAGAGCACCGGAATTTTTACTCTCTTTAAAGTTGCCTCCAGCATGGGCAGCAGGGTATCTTCAGTGTAGGATACAAGCTCAATCATATCAGCACCGGCATCTTCGCAAGGCTTAACTAAATCTTCAGCCTCCGGCAGGGTATGGCCGACGCTGGCAATTACCACTACGCCGGCTTTTTTGGCCATAGGAATTTCTCTTTCAAACCACACCTCCGGCGGTGAGTCTGCCCATTTTTCGCAGTTAATCAAAGAATCCTTGCCAATTTTTCCGATGTGGTGTACCGGGTTAATGGCCGCATGGTGCCTGATGGTCTTGGTAACCACCGCACCGCAGCCTGCCTGGTGAGCCCTGATCATGCCTTCGGCAGCATAGGTCAGCGGGCCGGAAGAGAGGATGAACGGGCTTTGCAATTTAATGCCGCATAGTTCTGTTGTGAGATCTGCACCTTTCAGACTTTTGAGATCGATCATAGTCACACCCTCCACTTATTTTTTTAAGCTTTTTTCAGACTTCAGTTGCCCGGCTACCTCCGCAATCGCATCGACTACCTGCTCGTAGCCGGTGCAGCGGCAGAGATTGCCGGAAATAGCAACTTTGATTTCCTGGCGGGTCGGCGCGGGGTTAGCATCGAGCAGCGCCTTGGCGCTCATGATTAAGCCGGGAGTGCAAAAACCGCATTGCAGCGCATTGTGCTTGATAAATGCTTCCTGAATCGGATGCAGTTTTTCATTTTCCATTAACCCTTCAATAGTGGTAATGTGCTTGCCTTCCATGGAGAGAGCCAATGTCAAACAGGTGTTAACAGTCTCTCCGTCCACGATGACGGTACATGCGCCGCATTCACCCACGCCGCAGCCTTCTTTTGTCCCGGTAAGGCCCAAGTCTTCCCGCAGCACATCCAATAGCCTGGCATAGGGCTTTACCTCAAGGCTCTCCGGTTTGCCGTTAACAACCATATTCAATTTGACTTTTTCCATTTATTCCACCCCCAGTGCTTGCTGCGTAGTGTTAATTAATTTACACCAAAATAGATTCTAAAGTCTTATATATCGGGGGTTTCAAGTTTTTTTACAATAAAAAACAATAACACCCCCGTTTTTGGTATAATTGAGTCGTTCAAAACAACAATCCACCAAAAGGAGAGTGTTATTGTTGAACTCAATTATACCATTTTTGATACTATACAATCAATTTTTACTTAAACAAATTCGCCAGTTACTTTTGTTTATCGTTAAAAATATTCCCTTAAAAACTCCTAAACAGGATATCACCAGCCCGAAGTATCGTAAGCTTACTGTGGACAGGCTCCCCATTATTAAACAGCCTGAAAAACTTGACTACAAGCAGCTGCTTAACGATTACAAGTCTAAGCATGGTAAAGAGCTTAAACCTGTTAAGTCCCGTGGGAAAAACCCTGTTTCTCCCGATGTTGTTTGCCACCGTTGCGGCGCCCCTCATACATACCTCTACGACAATACAGGAGGCCGTGGTCAGCTTTTATGCAAAGTCTGCGGGCTAAGGTTCAACAAAGATAAGAAGGACTTTAAAATCGGTGCACTTACTTGCCCTTATTGTGGCAGAATCCTTGAGAAAAAGAAGGAGCGCAAGCAATTTAATATCCACAAGTGTACGAACAAGAAATGTCCTTTTTATCTTCAGTCCCTTAAAAACCTTTCTCCGGAAGACCTGGAAGAATACAAGAAAGATAAGCATAAATTTAAGCTACACTACATCTACCGCGAGTTCACTGTCGACTTTTTAAGGTCGATTTAAACAGTATGCCTAAAGGATCAGTCAATTTTACTTTTCGTCACTTTTCTCCTCACATTCTTGGTCTTTGCCTGACCTATCTTGTAAACCTTGGGCTGTCCACACGGGCTACTTCCAGGGCCCTTTGGGAGATCCACGGCGTTAAAATCTCTCATGTTATGGTCAGTAAATATGCCAAAACTGCTGCCGCTTTGGTTAAACCTTACGTTGATAATTTTGATTACAAACCCACAAACTACCTGGCTGCTGATGAAACCTACGTTAAGGTCAGAGGCATCAAGCATTATGTCTGGTTTATTATGGATGCACTCAAAAAATCTATCTTGGGCTATTGTGTATCTGATACAAGGGATGTAGGTCCTTGTATCCTGGCTATGCGTATGGCTTTTGCTAAGTTTAAAGATTTCCCCGCTCAAGCCCTAAAGTTTGTTGCTGATGGCTACTCTGCCTACAAGCTTGCACAGCAGCAGTTCATGCTTAAAGACATGGATTTTAACCTTACGCAGGTATTCGGACTCACCAATGATGATCCTGTTTCGGAAGAATATCGCTGGCTTAAGCAAATTATTGAACGCCTTAACAGGACCTTTAAATTCTCCTATCAGGTGACAAACGGCTATGGTAGTGGGGAAGGCTCAAATACCCATGTGTCACTTTTTGTAGCCTATTACAACTTCCTGCGCCCACACTCCTATACTTACTGGCAGCCACTAAACTCTATTCCGGAACTTGAGTCTATCCCAAACATGCCTGCTAAATGGCAGAAGCTTATTGAATTATCACAGCAGCTTATCCTGTCACAGCAAACACCATAGAACAGGCGGTAGCACCCTTAATCCTTCAACCTCTTATCTGCCCTTAAACATGCGGTTCAAAGACTGTCAAATGCCTTTCTTCGAAGGCAATGACCTCTTGACAGGCTTTGAATCCGCATTGTTATGCTCTTCATAGAGGTTGGAGGTGTTTTGTTTTACTGTTCTTCTGGGCTATCTCGTTTTTCAGGTGACATTTTGGGTTTAGTCTGTCCCATATACTCCTTAAACTGCATTTTTCATAAGTTAGTTAACACTATCGCTTGCTGCAGCGCCCTGCGGGTCAAAACCGCAATCACAGGCTCTTTATATGGAGTAGACCACCTGATTCCCGATTGTTTGACCATTTCTTCCGCCACTTTCTTACCGGCCTCTTCCAAAAGCTCAGCAGTTGGCACCTTACCTACCAGCACTTCCTCTGCAGCAGCTACCCGGCCGGGCTTCGGCAGGACGGAACCGGGAGCAATACGGGCCTCGGCCACTTTCCCCTCTCCGTCCAAAACCAGGCAGACAGCCACATTCATTCTGGCAATGGCCAGCGCTTTTCTCCTGCCCAGCTTCAGGAAAGCTGTTTTGGCTCCTGCCGGCAGCCGCTTAAAGCTGATTTCCGTCAACAGCTCATCAGCAGCGATATTCGTACGGTAGGGTTTTTCAAAAACACTTGTAACCGGCACTACCCTGACCCCCCGCACGCTTTCCAGCTTTAAGCTGGCATCCAGTGCCACCAGCGCCGGTACCGGGTCCGCCGCCGGGGAAGCGTTGCAGACACTTCCCCCGATGGTGCCACGGTGCCTGATCTGGGGTGAGCCGACAGTGTTACAGGCTGCGGGGAGAAAAGGCGCTGCTGTCCTGAGCATGGGCGAATTATAAATCTGGTCATGGGTAACCAGGGCGCCAATGCGGACCACGTCCTCGTCTCCCTGGATGTAGCGCAGGCCGTTCAATTGGCTGATATCCACCACGTATTTCAGTCCCGCCAATTTTTTATCCTCATCGCGGATTTGGACCATCAGGTCGGTGCCGCCGGCTATGACTTTAGCCGCGCCGCCGTATTTATTCAGCAACTCACATGCTTCCTGAACCGAAGCAGGTCTTAAGTATGCAAAGCGCATCATCAGGAATTACCTCCTGCCCTTAAGGATTTACCTAACAGCACACGTTCCAGGTCGAAGGGCAGCCTTCTGAGACGTTCACCTCTGGCTTCTTTCAGCACGCTGTTCACTGCGCTGGCAATTGCCGCTCCCACAGCTTCCGTCGCAGGCTCGCCTAAACTTTTTGCCCCGTAAGTCCCCTCGGGATCGTCGCATTCAAACAATACCGGTTCCATTTCAGGTACATCCATGGCTGTGGGGAAAATATAGGAATCGAAGTTTACCGTCCCTACTTTTCCTTGCTCCACTTCCACTTCTTCAGTAAGCGCAAACCCCATTCCCATGGCTATACCGCCGTAGATCTGGCCTTTGGCCAAAGCGGGGTTGATTACTGTGCCGCAGTCATGGCCGGAAGACACTTTCAGCACATCCACATAGCCTGTTTCCAGATCAACCTCCACTTCCGCCACTACGCAGGCGTAGGAATAGGTGGGGAACACATCCCCCTGGCCGGTATGGTGATCAAAATGCAGCGGTTTGGGTTCAAACCATTCGTAGACGCTCAGCTGTTTACCGGACCAGAGCCGGGCAGCACATACTTTGCTTAGCGGTATCTTTGTGTTGGGATCGCTTTTGGCATAACACATGCTGTCTTCGATTACCACTTCATCCAGCGGGGAAAGGTTCAACATATCCGCAGCAGTTTCCTCAAGGAGTTTTCTCAGCTTCAATGCTGCTTTTCTCATGGACTGGGCACCCATTACCGTTCCCCGGGAAGCAACAGTCATACCGCTGTCGGCGATAGCATGGGTATCCACACCGATATGGTGGATATCCTCCACCCGCACCCCCAAAGCTTCAGCTGCAATCTGCGTATAGGCGGTCTTTAAACCCTGCCCGTTTTCGGCAGTACCGGAATTAATGATGATTGTCCCGTCTTCCAGGGCAGTTACTTGGGCACCGGAGGCATCGGGCGATTCGGCTCCGAGGCCGCAGCCCCGGTAACAGGTCACAAAGCCAATGCCGCGCCTCTTTGGTCCGGTTTGCTGCTTATATTGCTCCCGTTTGGCCACAAAGTCCGTTTTTTCCAACATGTATTCCATGATTTCCCGGATAAGCGTAGGTTGGACCAGCTTTTGGCCGGTTGCAGTTAAGTCGTACTGTTTTAACAAGTTCTTTCTTCTTAATTCAATGACATCCATGTTCAGCGCCTCAGCCAATTCCTCAATTAAGGATTCCTGGGCAAAGATAACCTGCGGTGAGCTGTACCCGCGGAATGCCCCTCCATGGATATTGTTGGTGAAGACGCCGAAAGTGTCGGTTTTGACGTTGGGTATATTATAAACGCCGGCAGAATGGATAGCCGCCCTGCAGTTCATATACTGGGTCTGGTTGTTATAGGCACCGCTGTTGTCAATCAGCTGACCTTCCAAAGCCAAAATCCTGCCGTCTTTAGTCGCCCCGATTTTGTAACGGAACCTGAAGGGATGGCGCTTGGAGCTCTCCAGGAAAGACTCTTCCCGGCTCACCACCATTTTCACCGGTCGACCGGTGGCTTTGGCAAGTAAAGCTGCCCTGCCTACCGTGAGCCCTACCAGTTCCTCTTTACCCCCGAAAGATCCGCCCAGCGTCTGCTGTACTAGACGGGCCTTATTCATTGGAATTTGCAAAGCATCGGCAATATACCTTCTGCCAAAAAAGGGGTTCTGGGAAGATGAATAAACCGTCATGGTGCCGTCAACCGGGTTGGAAACCGCCACACAAGCTTCCGGTTCAATATAGGAATGCTCCACAAATTGGGTCCTGTACTCCCGTTCAATAATCACGTCACACTGCTTGAAGGCTTCTTCCACATTTCCCTTGCGTATTGGGTAATATGACTCTAAGAAAACGTTTCCTTTAGTCCCGGGTGTGGGGATACCGTCCACCAAGCCTACACCCTTTTCCCTGACCTGGATTGCGTCGGGTTTTAAGGCGTCGTCAATGGTATATACACCCTCCAGCTCTTCGTATTCAACCTCAATTGCTTTTAAAGCCTCTTCGAGGGTTTCTTTGTCCTCGGCAGCCGCTATGGCCACAACATCGCCCACATACCTGACTTTATCGGTGATGTACATGTAGTCGGCCCAGCTTTGCGGTTTGGGAATATCCGCTGCAGTTAAGACAGCTTTTACACCGGGAATAGCTTTTGCCTTGGAAGTATCGATTTTGACAATGTTAGCATGGCTTAACCCGCTTCTCAGGCATCCGCCCACCAGCATATTGGGAAATTTCAGATCAGCAGCATATTGAGCACGGCCCGTAACCTTGTCAACCGCATCAACCCGGGGTACCGCCCTATTCAGAACCCTGAAGCTCTTGCTCCCCATCAGTGGCATAAAGTCACCTCCACATTTATCAGCCGTCAGCTGTCAGCCTTCAGCTATCAGCCATCAGCTGTTAGCCAATAGATTCAAACCTGTAATTATACTAGTTAAATGTCTAGAAAAGCATTAAAAACTTATCACTATTTGTTGCCCTTCCAAAACTTATCGGCTGCCGCCCTGGTTTCAGCCTTAGCCTTTTCTTCATCAACAGTCAGAAGCCTGCCGCTCTCCATGACAAACTTGCCGTCAACCATTACGTCAACTACGTCGGAAGGGTTGCGGAAGAGCACCAGCTGGTCATAGACGTTGTGCTCATTGATTGGGGTCGGCGTATCTATTTTAATTGTAATGATGTCAGCCAGACAGCCTTCTTCCAGCTTCCCTAAATCCTTATAACCCAATGCTTCTGCCCCAAGGCTGGTTGCCATCTTGTAAACGTCTTTCGCCGGCATTACCTGGGGGTCCTGGCGGTATGCTTTATGAATCAGGAAAGCGCCCCGCATCACTTCAAAGAAACTGTTTACATAGCCATCGGTACCAAGGCCTACCTTAATCCCTTTTGCCAGGAGATCCGGCACGGGTGCCACACCGCCGCCCACTTCGCAGTTGGAGAGGGGCATGTGCACCAGTCTGGCTCCCCGCTTGGCGATAATGTCGATCTCATGGGGTTCAAGCTGCACGCCTTGGGAGGCAACCACATTGGGTCCCATATATCCCAACTCATCATAGATCTCCACAGGCCGCTTACCATATCTTTTTAAAGTCCAGTTGGGCTCATAAACGCTTTCAGAAAGGTGCATATGGATATCGCAGCCCAATTCCTTGGCCATTTCCCTGGCCTGAACCACATAGTCCTGGTCAGCGGTGAAGAGGGTGTGGATGCTCATCATGCCCTGTACTAAATTGCCCGGCTTGTTGTATTTCCTGACAAAGTCGGCGTTTTCTTTCAGTCCGAGCTGTCCGTTCTCTTTGCCCATGCGCTCACAGGCCTCAAAAGTGAGAATGCCCCTTAGACCTGCCGCGTTGACAACTTTTGCTTCTACCTCCAAAGCTCCGGGAATGGAATTAGGACCCTCCAGCACGTCCATAAAGGTGGTAATGCCGCTTTTAATCATCTCCACACAGGCCCACCTGGTGGTTATCTCTACTAATTGGTGATCGAGGCGGTCTTCAACGTAGGGCCACCAGAAATCTTCCAAAAAGCTGGAGAACTCCGTGACCAGCGCTTCCACTGTAATGCCGTGGGATAAAACCCCGTACATATGCATGTGCCCGTTGATAAAACCAGGAGCTACCAGCCTGTCAGTGGCATCCAGCACTTTGTCACCGGAATCCACTCGCAGTCCTCCGTTAGGACCCACTTGGACAATCCTGTTGCCCTCCACTCTTACTCCCCAGTCTTTTTTGATGCCCTCTTCGGTCATTAAAAAACCGCCTTTAATTACAGTTGCCATTGTTGTCCCTCCCTGAATTTTCGTGATCTGTCTCCCTATTTCAGGTATTCGCTCAAGTCCACATCAGGATAAACCACACGCTCCAAGCCTTTGCTGTCTTCAGCCAAAGTAGCGTCAATTCCCATCTTTGTTTGTACACCCCTGTTGTCAGAGCAAGGATCCAGTTCATGGCCCTGGGCGTTGGGAATGTAGAAAATGTCCCGTTCAGGCACTACCCTGTTGGACACAGCCCACATCACATCGGACGGGTTGTAGATATCTACATCCTCGTCTACCACAATCACATTCTTAATGTTGACATAAGTCATCATGGCTGCCAAAGCCACATTCTTGGGTTCACCCGGGTTTTTCTTTCTGAGCTGCACCAGTGCCAGGAAGCCGCTGCCGTAAGGAGGAATGTGAACGTTGATTACTCCTTTGGAAACATAAGTGGTAAACTTCTTCAGGAGCGGCTCCCGGGGCAGCACATTGCCTAAATTGATATGCTCGAAAGAAGCACCGGCAATAGTCTGGTAAATGGGGTTATTTCTATATGTGATCGCATTGACCTTCAGCGTGGGGCTGGGCCAGGGATCGCTGTAATGCCCTGTAAATTCACCCAGCGGCCCTTCCTCTTCCCTGTAATTGGGGACAACTTCCGCCTCAATGATAATTTCAGCCCTGGCAGGCACATAAACATCCGAGGTGATACACTTAACAACCTCGATGGGTTCCCCCCTCAAAGCGCCGGCCAGTTCCATTTCATCACCGTCGTAGCGCAAGCCGGCCCCGATGTAAATCACCGGGTCTACGCCAATGGCAATTGCGATGGGCAGAGCTTTACCCTCGGCTTCCGCCTCATCGTAGAATTCCTTCAGATGCCGCCACTCGTTGATCATGATGCCGAGCTTATCCCTGCCTTTGACCTGCATCCTTTGGAAGGACAGGTTCTGGCGAGTGCCATGCAGTTCTTTGGAAACTATTACCCCGCCGGTGATAAATGGCCCGCCGTCTTTCGGGGCGTGCTGGGGAATAGGCAGTTTGCCCAAGTCCACCTGGTCGCCGGTCAAAATATTTTCCTGGCAGGGAGCATTGGCTACCTTTACAGGCTTAATGGGGTTGTCCAGGGCTTGGCCTGTAACTTCCACTATTTTATCCTTGCTGCACCCCAGGGCTAAGGCGATCCTTTCCATAGAACCAAGAACGCCGCCAATTACCGGGATATCCCGGTCCTTGACATTTTTAAAAAAGCCTGCCCCCAGGTTCTTTTTCTCCAGATTGGCCAAAACGGTGCCGATTTCATATTGGAGGCTGACTTCTTTTTCAATTTCGGCTAGCTGGTTGTTAGTTCTGAGCACCTCAATAAAAGACCGTAAGTCGTTAACTTGTGACACAAGTTTCCCTCCCCTTTTAGTATTAAGACTATTTAGATATAACTCTGCACCCGGTCACCAGTCATCAATCACCAGCATCGTCTTGCAGTAGTGTCCTTAGTCCTTGGTCGTTAGTTCTTAGCTGGATGTAGTCTTTTGTGGCTTATGTACCAATTAGCCACTAATCATTACTAATTATGAACCCACCGCTAATTGTTGGAAGCTTATGGCTGACAGCTGAAAGCTGAAAACTAACGACTGACCCGAGACATTACCTGTTAGCTATTTACTACCTTAGTGCCGGCATCGCCCACCACCGCTTCCCGCAAAGTGTCCAGCGAAGTAATGATGCCTTGGCCGCCTGCCTCCACAAAGTTAAGCACAGCCTGCACTTTAGGTCCCATGCTGCCTTTACCGAACTGGCCTTCTTCCAGGTATTTTTTAGCCTCTGCTACGGTCATGCTTTTTAAATTCTTTTGGTCAGGCTTACCGTAATTTATAGCTACATAGGGAACATCAGTCGCAATTGCCAGGATATCCGCTCCTAAATTTTTAGCTAACAAACTGCTGGCCAAATCTTTATCAATAACCGCCTCAACTCCTACAAGCTTATCGCCCTCCTTAACAACAGGAATCCCTCCGCCGCCGACGGCGATTACCACCGCACCGGTCTCCACCAGGGTACGGACTGCCTCTAATTCCACCACTTCCTGTGGTTTAGGGGATGGTACGACTTTTCTCCAGCCGCGCCCGCTGTCTTCAATCCAGGTTTCTCCTTTTTCTTTCATGTTTTTCTCCGCTTCTTCCTTGCTGTAGAAAGCACCAACCGGCTTTGTAGGGTTTTGAAAAGCGGGGTCATGACGGTCCACAACCACTTGGGTTAAGATAGTAACCACCGGTTTATCAATTCCGGCTTTTTTCAGCTCGTTCCGGATATTTTGCTGAATCATGTAGCCAATCAGTCCCTGGCTTTCTGCACCGCAAACATCCAGCGGCATAGCCGGAACCTGTTCCCGGGCAGCAGCGTTTTGCAAGAGGATGTTGCCCACCTGGGGGCCGTTGCCATGAGCCACAACAACCCGGTAACCTTCCTGAATCAGCTTAACGATGTTTTTGGCACTGGCGTTGACGTTAGCCATTTGTTCTTCGATAGTCCCCTTTTGCTTAGGCTGCAAAATTGCATTGCCTCCGAGGGCCACAACTACTGTCTTCATTACTTCTAATCCTCCTCACATATACTGATAAGAAAGCATTTAACAATGCTCCGCTAAGGAAGCTTTTTAGTTACTCGTAAGAAAAAGCAGCAAACCGAGGAAGAATATACCCTTCTGCCCGTAATAAAAAAAGCGCCAATCCTGCCGGATAAGCGCTTTCCCTCGTTTCAGGGCAACCGTACGGACTTCAGTTCCCGGTACCAAAGCCGCCGGTTATTGATATGTGTGAAATTAGGTTATGGCGGTTAATAAGATAAGAGAAATTCAGAAATTTTATCTGCAGTAATATTATACACTATAATCAAAGTTTTGGGGAGTGCTTTTAATAAAAAATTTATAACTTATTTGCTTACAGCTTTTACAAATCTTCCCTCGGGGGCTTCTGCCACAAATTTTCCATCCTGATACAAGACCTTTCCCCGCAGGATGGTTAAAATGGGATATCCCTTGACCCGCATACCTTCAAAGGGAGTATAGCCGGAAGCCGAGTGTAACGCTTCACCTGTCAAAGTTACCTCTTTTTCAGGATCCAGTAAAGTCAGATCAGCATCGCTTCCCTCTGCAATCACACCTTTTTGTGGGTATAGGCCAAAAATTTTAGCAGGGTTCGTAGCTAACAAGCTTACCATTTGCTCTAATGTAATCCTGCCTTTCGCCACTCCTTCACTGTATACCAAGGGAAGCAGCGTCTCGGTTCCAGGGATACCGGCTAGAGAATTAAAACAGGAATCCGATGCCAATTTCTGTTCCAATGAAAAAGCACAATGGTCAGTAGTGATACACTGGAAAGTACCATTAGCCAGGCCCTCCCACAATAAGTCCTGGTCTTCTTTTTTACGTAAAGGAGGTGTCATAATATACTTTTGAGCTTGAGGCCTTTCATAGCACTCATCGGTTAAAACCAGATAATGGGGGCAGGTTTCGCCGTAGACAACTTGTCCTTCTTCCTGCGCCTTCTTAATTTTCCGGGCTCCTTCCCCGGTTGAAACATGAACAAAATACACCGGTGCTTCAGCCTCTCTGGCATATGCGATCATTTTCTCAATGCAATTAGTTTCAACAATATGGGGCCTGCTGGCAGCATGATAAGCAGGGGAGGTTTTTCCCTTGGCCAGAAACTCTTCTTTCATGGCAAGCACAATATCATTATCTTCAGCATGAATCGTAACCAGCATGCCCAGCTTTCCGGCTTTCTTCAACAGTTCTTTAATCTTGGCATCGGGAAGCTGCATGGCATAAGTAGTGTAAACTTTTAAACTTTTAACACCATATGCTTTAATTTCCTCTAACTCGTCGAGCAGAGAAAAATCGCATTGACCGGGTATTTCTAAATGTAAGTTATAATCTATGAAGCTATGCCCAATTGCTTGCGCTTCACGAATTTTCAGAGACTCAAGCAGTGTTTTTCCTTCTACCAGTTCAGCATAATCAATAAAGGTAGTAACCCCTCCGCAAGCGGCAGAGGTGGTTCCGCTCTCAAAATTATCGGCTGTCACCGTATTTCCCGCAGGCATATTAAAGTGAACGTGAGCATCGATTACCCCAGGCAAGACCAATTTGCCCCTGGCATCGATCACCTCATCAGAAACGCTTGCCTCAATGTTGTCTGCAATGACAGCGATCTTTTCATTTTCCACCTTTAGGTCCTTGTTGACCACACCTTGTTCCGTTACTACCGAGCCGTTTTTAATAATCAGGGCCATTTCCTTCCCCCCGTACATGCATGTTATATGAATTTTAGCCTTCAGCCCGCAGCCACCAGCTTTCAGCCTAACATTGCGGCAAACAGTTCCGAAAACAGTGAATAGGAACCCATGCTGCTCTCGCAGTGCCATCATAAGTATGAAAAATTATAACCCATTGTGTGTAGCTGCGACATATGACAAGCCATAGAGCGCTCTGCGAAGAGTATTAATTGGGGACATTCCCCGAACACATATAAATCTTGCATTGGGGTGTGTCCCCTGACCTCTGTTCGGCCGAGCAGCATGGACGCAGCGAGAGCGCTGGAGCGGCACGGACAAAGCGAGGGCCGCGTGCCGCTGAAAGTCAAACGCTTAAGCAGCAAGCGCTCTTGGCGAAGGCATCCCGGAGCAGCGGACACAAGGGTTACATTTTCGAGATAGCTAAAAGCTGATGGCTGACAGCTGATAGCTGAAAGCTGAATGCTGAGGGCTGATAGCTAAATTAAGATACCAGCCCCGGGATGCCTTCGAGCACGGAGAACAATTCGTCCAGATCGGGCTTGACTTTAATTGGCTCTCCCGCAGCTTTAATGGCATTATTTACGTCTTTCAAGCCGTTACCGGTGACCGCGCAGACTACAGTCTCATGTTTGCCGATAGTTCCGTTAGCAACCAGTTTCTTCAAGCCTGCCAGACCTGCAACACCGGCAGGTTCACCGAAAATGCCGGAGGTATTGCCCAAAAGCCGCATTGCAGCCAAAATTTCCTCGTCCGAAACATTAATGAAAGTGCCTTTAGACTCCCTTACAGCCCGCAGCGCCTTCTCAGCGTTTCTGGGCACACCTACTGCAATGCTGTCAGCTATGGTGTTCTCCTCTGTAGGCTCAAATTTCTTGCCGCTGTGGAACGCTTTGGTAAGCGGTGCACATCCTTCGGCCTGAACACCTGCCACTTTCGGCAAGCGATCTATAAAGCCTGCTTTGTATAAGTCGACATAGCCTTTCCAAGCGCCGGCAATGGTGCAGCCGTCGCCCACGGAGAATACAATCCAGTCGGGTACCTGCCAATTCATCTGTTCGCAGATCTCCAGGGTAACAGTCTTCTTACCTTCTACCAGGTATGGGTTGATGGCTGCGTTCCGGTTGTACCAGCCATACCTTTCAATGGCAGCTGCCGATAACTTAAAAGCATCCTCGTAAGAACCCTGAACACTGATTACATTGGCGCCGAAGATCCTGAGCTGTGCCACTTTTCCCTGAGGTGCCCGACCGGGTACGAAAATGCAGGTCTTAATGCCGATAGAAGCAGCATTGCCTGCCAGGGAAGAGGCAGCATTGCCGGTAGAAGAGCAGGCGATAATAGGCGCCTTTTCCTCAGCCGCTTTGGCAACCGCAATGGCCGAAGCCCTGTCTTTCAAAGAAGCGGTGGGGTTTTGCCCGTCGTCTTTCATATATAAATTTTCTAAACCGATAGCTTCCGCTAATGCCTTAGTGCGGTAAAGCGGCGACCAGCCTACCCGCAGTGTGGGCTTGGGTCCGTCGGGTTGGACAGGTAAGAACGGCTCATAACGCCAAATGGAATAATTTTTGTTGTTGGCAAAATAATCCTTCGAATAGTTTTTGGCAATGTAATCATAGTCGTAAATAACATCTAAGATGCCGTCAGCCGGTCCACAATCAGGGCAGGTGTAAACACCGGGTTCGGCAGGGTAAGTTTTGCCGCAATTAATACACTGGAGGTGCTTTACATTCTTCACTGATGTCACTCCTTTATTATTTCAGCATTTCTATATAATTAAATTATATCATTAATAATTCAATATAGATTAAACTTTTCCTTCTTAAGCTAAGAAAATAATTCCAAAAACATTAGTCCCCAGCAAGCTGCACCGTCGTTAGTCATTAGTCATTAGTCGTTAGTGTTAAACATAAATGCTTTATAAGAATAACATGCAACTAAGGACTAACGACCAAGTACTAAGGATACGGCTGCAAGCCGATGCTGGGGACTGGTGGCTAACGATCAGAGACTCCATTCGGGCGCAGGCCTAATAAGCCAGCGACCGCCAGGGTCTGTCTTTCAAGTGGTATGTTCCGGCCCGGCGACTCAAGTCATCGGCGGCTTGTTGTCCTTTTTTCAGCATTTCCCTTTCATCTACCCTTGTTAATATTCCGTTTTCCATGACAATCCGGCCGTCTATAATAACCGTTTCCACGTTAGCTTGGCTTGAAGAATAGACTAAGGTTGAAACCGGGTGATGCATCGGCACTGCTTTCGCAGCAGCCGCCGGGTTAAAGATAAACAGGTCAGCTTTTTTACCCGGTTCTAATGATCCAATCCGGTCCTCCATACCCAAAGCCCTCGCCCCGTCAATAGTGGCCATTTCCAAAACTTTCTCAGCAGTGATGATTGTTGGATCAGTATGGTGCACTTTTTGCAGCAGGGCTGTAAACTTTAATACTTCCAACATATCATTCGAGTTGTTGCTGCCTGCCCCGTCAGTAGCCACACTGACTGTAACGCCGGCTTCCACTAAGCGGGGAATGGGAGGTACACCGGAGGACAAGTACATATTGCTTACCGGGTTATGGGAAACCTTAGCGTCAAAATATTTGGCCATTCTGATATCTTTGGGGGTAAGATGGACACAATGCACCATCAGCAGGTTAGGACCCATAAGCCCCAGTTTTTCTAAAACGTCAATATCCCAGTAGCCGTGTAGCTGTCTGGCTGCTTCCCGGTCAAAGGGTGTTTCGGAAATATGGATAGTTATGCCGGTGTTGTATTCTTTAGCCAGCCTGGCGGTCATTTCCAAGGATTCCCTGGAATTAGACCAGACAGCGGCAGGTGCCAGCCAGATTTGCAAGCGGCCATCATCCGCATGATGGTACTCCTCCAGCAGCCGCCGCGCATCTTTTTCTATAGTGGCTACGTCCTGCATAATTCCCGGCTGGACACCGAACTCCACACCTGTATCCATATAGCCCCTGCCAAAAACGCCTCTTATACCAAGCTCACGGAAAGCTTTGATGATACCGTCCGATAAGCCAGGCTGGGGATGTGGGTACATATAATCAAGCATGGTTGTTGTACCGCTGCGGATGCCATCGATGCAGCCCAGCATAGCTCCATAGTAAGTATCTTCAGGAGTCAAATGCACCGCACTGGGGAATGTCATTTGGGCGAGCCAATCAGAAAGCACTTTATCGTCGCCCAAACCCTTAAGCAATGTCTGAAATAAATGATTATGGGTGTTAATCAGACCTGGGAAAACTGCCTTTCCTGCTGCATCAATGGTTTTCTTAACATCAGGATATTTTTTCACCAGCTCAGCAGCAGCACCTGTCTCAACAATACGGTCTCCTTGAACTGCAACAGCCCCGTCCCGCAGTATTTCCCGACGCTTATTCATTGTTACTACTGTTGCATTTTTAATTAACAAATCAAGCATAAGCTCCACCCCCGCAAAAAATCGGCTTGTACCTTTGTACCTAATTATTTGGTAGAATCAAAAGGAGTTTATAGTAATGACAAAAATAATTACTCTAAACTCCTTTTAGCTTACAATATGCGGATTCAATTTTCAACCTGAATGCGTTCCAGCCTTACTACTAAAGCATTTTACAGGCACACAAACTTACGCAACCTCATCTTGCATCTTGTTTAGAGTAAGGTTTACCCATAGCTGCAGGAGGCGTGGTTTTTCCTACCAACCCTGCCAAAGCAATCATGGTCAAAAGATATGGGAGCATGAGGAGGAACTGGTAAGGAATCTTGAGCCCTACGGCCTGCAGCCGGAGCTGCAGCCCGTCTGCAGCCCCAAAAAGCATAGAGGCTCCAAGCACTCCTAAAGGATTCCATTTGCCAAATGTAACAGCAGCTAAAGCTATATAACCTCTGCCGGCCGTGATATTTTCCATAAATACGGACAATTGTCCTATAGAAAGGACAGCACCGCCCAAACCGGCTAAAATACCGGAAATGATTACGCAAATGTATCTGGTTCTAATTACATTTCCGCCCAAAGTATCAACAGCTTTGGGGTGTTCCCCCACAGAACGCATAGTCAACCCAAAAGGAGTGCGGAAAAGAATATACCAAACCACCGGTACCAGTAGGAAAGCCAGATAGACAAGCCCTATATGGTTAAAAAGCATCGGACCGATTATCGGGATGTCAGCCAGGACCGGTATCGGAATTTCCTTAAAAGAAGGCACTGCAGAAGGCCTGTTTCCGATTCCGAAAGCAACGCTCAGCAAATAACTGGTAATTCCCAGGGCAAAAATATTAATCCCAGTGCCTGCAACTGTCTGGTTTGCACCCACAGTAATTGCTAAAAAACCTAAGATAAGAGCTGTTAAGGCCCCACCAGCCATGCCAAATAAAGCACCAACAAGAGGATTGCCGGTCAAATAAGCTCCGTAAAAGCCGCTAAAAGCCCCAACCAGCATGATACCCTCCAAAGCCAGGTTGATAATGCCTACCCTGGCGGTAAAAATGGCACCAAGGCTTGCCAGGAGAAGGGGAGCGGCCATTCTGACTGACGCAGTTAAGAAGCCGATTATAAATACTTCATTGAAAACTTTTGACCAATCCATGTTAAGCCTCCTCTCCTGACGTCTTTTTTGCCGGCCTGGATTTACGCCAGCTAACCATGTGCTTTTGTAAAAAAGTATCAGTTAAAACAAAGATCACTACCAGTCCCTGGATTACATAAACCACAGAGGCAGGAACCTGTGCAGCCCGCTGCATGCTGTTAGCCCCAACCCTTAGCGCTCCGAAAAACAGCGCCGAAGCAAGCACCCCTAACGGATGGAGCTTTCCTAACAAGGCCACTGCAATAGCATCAAACCCGTAACCCGAGGAAAAAGCACCTAAAAGTCGATGCTGTACGCCGGCAATTTCGCTCATACCGGCAATTCCAGCCAACCCGCCTGATAATGCCATAGCAATAACCATGTTGCGCTCTACGTTGATTCCACCATACCTGGCGGCATGAGGGTTAAGGCCCACTGCCCTGATCTTGTAGCCTAAAGGCAATCTAAACATCAGGAAATAGTATGCCACTACCAAAAGCAAACCAAGCAGGAAGCCGGCGTGCAGCCTGGTACCGGGAAGTATAACCGGCAGCCACGCTTCCTTAACAATTTGCGCGCTCTGCGGAAAGTAACCGGGAGGTTCCCGCAAGGGAATATCCAGCAAGTAGTTAACAAAGTACAGGGCAATGTAGTTGAGCATAATGGTATTGATTATTTCAGATACTCCCAGCTTGGCCTTCAGCAAACCTGGAATAGCGCCCCAAATTGCTCCACCGATAAAACCGGCAATGATCAAAAGAGGAATCATAACTACAGCCGGCAAACCTGTGATATATAACCCTGCCAAGGTGGCAAACAGGCCTCCCATAATGATCTGCCCCTCGGCACCAATGGAGATCATGTTGCTTCTAAAAGCAATTGCCAAGCCCAGTCCCGATATCAACAGGGGAGTAGTTTTGATTAAAGTCTCCGAAAAGCTGTTTAAGCTGCCGAAAGCTCCATAAAGTAACCATTGGTAAGCATAAAGAGGGCTAGCCCCTGCCATCGCAATAATTAACGCACCTACAAGCAAAGCTAACACCACAGCAATAAAGGGAGCAAAGATGCCAAAAACTGATTTATTTTCTTTTTGTCTTTTCTTGATGTTCAAACGGGAAATATTGATTTCTTCCTTCATTATTTGTCACTCCCTTCACCGCTGTCCTGGCGGGTACCTGCCATCAACAGTCCGATCTCTTCAAAAGTTGCTTGGCCGGGAATAATTTGACCCATAATTTGACCTTCGTAAATAACCAGCACGCGGTCAGAAACAGCCAACACCTCATCCAGGTCAGTGGAAATCAAGAGCACCGCTCTGCCTTTTGTACGTTCTTCTATTAGACGGCGCTGTACAAATTCAGTAGCCCCGACATCCAAACCGCGGCTAGGCTGGGCCGCAACCAAAAGCTTTGGGCTGCGGCTAATTTCCCGGGCTAAAACAATTTTCTGCTGGTTTCCGCCAGAAAGAGAGCGGGCTAAAGTGTCAACGCCGGGACAGCGCACATCAAACTCCTCCACTTTCTTCCAGGCAAAGTCCTTGACCGCATTGGGCTGATACCAACCTCGGCTGGTGAAAGGCTCCTCATCAAATGTCTCCAATACCATATTCTCTGCAATGCTGAAATCCAGTACTAAACCTGTTTTATGGCGGTCCTCCGGGATATGCCCCAAACCCGAATCAAGAATTTCTTTAGGTGGCTTGTTGGTAACATCTTTCCCGTCTAAAAGGATCCTACCACCGGTAACTTTACGCAAGCCGTGAATTACCTCTGCCAGCTCTTTTTGCCCGTTGCCATCTACTCCCGCAATTCCTACTATTTCACCGCCATGAACTTTAAAGCTGACATTAGTAAGAGCTGGGAGACCTTTATCACCGCTGGCGCAAACATCCTGTAACTCTAAAACAACCGGACCCAATTCAACCTCCGGATGTTCATACTGCAGTATTACTTCCCTGCCTACCATCATGGCGGCCAACTGATTTTTGGTTATATCCGTGGTATTAACTGTGTCGATTTTTCTGCCGTCTCTCAGGATTGTAACCCGATTGGAAATTCGCATAACTTCCCATAGTTTGTGAGAGATGAATATTATGCCATTGCCCTGGCCGGCTAAATCTTGCAAAACAACAAACAGCTCTTCCACTTCCTGCGGAGTTAAAACAGCTGTAGGCTCATCCATAATCAAAACGTCTGCCCCCCGGTAAAGGGCCTTTAAAATTTCTACCCGCTGCTGCGCCCCTACCGAAAGCTGCCAAATTTTAGCCCAAGGATCAATATCCAAGCCAAATTTCTCGGACAACTCCATAATTTCCTTTTCAACCTTTTTTAGATCTAATCGGAAAGGGTTTTGATCCCTAAGCCCGAGAGCCACATTCTCTACTACTGTTAGGGGCGGAATTAGCATGAAATGCTGGTGTATCATCCCAATCCGGTGGGCTATAGCGTCAGCAGGAGACTTAAAATAAACCTTTTTTCCCTTTATATAGATCTCTCCATTGTCAGGAGCATACATGCCATAGAGGATATTCATCAGAGTCGATTTACCCGCACCGTTTTCTCCTAAAAGAGTATGAATTTCCCCTCTGCGCAGCTCAAAGTCAACGTTATCGTTAGCCAGAACACCGGGAAACTGTTTAGTTATGCCCCGCATTTCCACCAGGATTTCTGTCTGATTTGAATTTGCCAAGACGTTTCTACCTCTCTTTCCTGCCTGCCCGGTGGCGGCACTGGTTTAAAAAACTTCCCGGGGATAAAACCCCGGGAACTTTATCTGCTTATTTTTCAAAGCTGGATTTAGGAACAATTCCCTGTTCCTTAAGTGAACCGTCTTTTAAACCTTCAAGGATTTCCTGCATTTTCTGCTTGATTTCATCCGGTACAGGTTCTTTCCCAAGCTCATAGAAATCAGACAGTCTCACAACACCGTCTTTAGCACCCAGGAGGTAGGTTTGCGGTTTAATAGGCTCGGCTTTAGCCATTTCAATGATCTTGACTACCAGGTCTTCAACGCTCTGAATGGCGGAAACCGGCACAGTACCGGGGGCAACTTTGTACTGGTCATCAATATAACCGATGGCGTAAACGCCTCTTTCCTTGGCAGCTTCAATGCCTCCTAGGCCAACCTGGTTGGCGTTGGTGCAAACAACGTCTGCCCCCTGGTCGATCATAGCCAGTGCTGTTTCTTTCCCTTTAGGAATATCTGTCCAGGACTCGGTGTATGCCTGTAATACTTTCACGTCGGGATTGACATACTTGGCACCCGCTTCAAAGCCAGTTAAAGAATCTTGAATGTGGGGGAATTTCATGCCGCCAATCATTCCCACTACATTACTCTTAGTGATTAAACCGGCAAATGCACCGGCCAGAAAACCTACTTGCGGAGTGTCAAAGCGGAAAGAACCAAGGTTCGGCTCTTGAGCAACACTGCCGTTAACTACAGCAAACTGAATATCAGGGTAATTGGGAGCAACTGCTTTGGCTGCATCGGTAAATTCAAAACCGTGAGCAATAATCAGGTCATAGCCCTTGTCAGCATAGTCACGGATTGCAGTTTCGAAATCGGGCTGGGGTACGTTTTCGGTGTAAGCAACTTCCACGCCAAGAGTTTCTTTTGCCTTCATCAAACCTTTATAAGCTGATTCATTCCAACCGGCATCATTAATTGGACCGGTTAAGACTGTGGCAACCTTAAAAGTATCCTTAGCTGCGCTGTCATCTTTTTGCTCTCCGCCCTTTTCCTCGGGAGCTTTAGGCGCGGAGCAACCAATCACCAACAAGCTTAAAACCGTTAACAGGGACAACACCATTAACAACTTATTGTGCTTACGGATTTTCAACATAAGTTCCTCCTCTAATTAACTTTTTAACTTTTTTGCCCAACCACCTTTTACCCACCCGATTTTTCTCCTAACCTCCCTCCTTTTACTTAGCTGAACTTCACTTTTACATGTTCATTATAGCAACCACATGATTGTGATTCGCTACCTTAGACAAAATTCCTCTTAGAAATTTTGCAGATAACAAAATTTTGTCTATATTTTTATCATTTCTAAACAATAAAGTCTTACTTATTTGTTATACCCAGTCGGATAAAATAACTTCTTTTGTCTTTTTTAGATTTGCTGTGGCTTTTTCACCAGATAACTTTACCAGCAGCGTAAACAGGCAGTCAACAATACATAGCTGCACTATTCTTGGCTCTAGGGTTCCTGTAAGATGGGATCCTATCCTCCCGGGACCAAACAAACTCAATTCGGCCTCTTTAGTGATAGGGGCCCCTACAGTATTGGTTACTGCGATGGTTTTACTGCCATTATTTCTGGCTGACTTAATCGCAGTAATGGTGGATTTGGTAGAACCAGCTAAATCAAAGGCAATTACTGCATCCTCCTTCGTTGTTAATACCGCCTGCATCTGCTGAAACCTACGGTCCATGGAATATACGCAGAATAAACCTAGACGCAGCATTTTTTGAAAAAAATCTATAGCTACAGAAGCCACAGGGCCGTCACCAAAAATAAAGATTCTTTTAGCTTTAAGTAAAATCCGGGTTGCTTTTTCCAAGCTTTCAGGATCTAAAAGCAGGGGAGTGTCCAAACAAGCCCTGGCGTTGGACTGGCAGATGTTTTGCACCAGATCAGCTGTATTTGTTTCTTCATCAGAGAGTTCCTGGCTGTAATCAAAACCCATCACATGGTCTTTTGCAGCTGACAACCGGAATTGTTTAAATCCATCATAGCCCAGTCTCTGGCAAAACCTGGTCACAGTAGACTTGCTCGTCTGGGCATAGCTGGCCAATTCGTTAATTGAAAGCTCTTCAATTTTCTCCGCATTTTTTAAGATAAAGTCGGCTATTTGTTTCTCTGCAGGTAAAAGCGTTGAATACGTGGATTGGATCCTGGCATATGCACCACGGGAGATCTTTTTATTTGCCATTCAATTGCTCCTTTTGTTATGAAACTTATTTTTATAGTTCGACTTTATTTTTGAAACTCCTTCCCTTGAATAAAATATTATAAAAAAATAGCCCCCTATTGGGGGCTACGTTAATCAAGCCAATAATTACTTATTTCTCGGGTAGCAGGACTTTTCTGAATACGTCAGCACAATCGCTAACCCTTGGTCTTCTGGGGTTGTTACGCATCAAGAACATATTTATTGCTTCCACTGCAAACTTCTCAATGTCTTCCTCTGCCTGGCAGTAACTGCTCAAATCCGCAGGAATTTCTAAATCCCGGCAGAGCTGTTCCACTGCGTCCACAGCTGCCTGGGCTGCTTCCCTTAGGCTCATGCCAAAAGTATCTACCCCAAAAAGTTGGGCGATTCGGGCCATTTTTTTCGGGGCAGCAATCAAATTAAACTGCATGCCATAGGGAAGCAATACAGCATTAGACAGGCCGTGCGGAACATCATAGTAACTGCTTAAGGGTCCTGACATAGCATGTATGAAACCGAGGCCGGCTTGGTCCATGGCCGCCCCGGCCATACTCGAAGCCAGGGCAACTTTTTCCCGGGCTTCCAGATCCGCTCCGTTGGCAAATGCTTTTGGTAGGTACTCTACCAACAGTTCTATTGCCTGTAACGCCCAAGCATCGGTAGCAGGGTTGGCGCCTAAACCAACATAAGCTTCAATAGCGTGGGTTAAAGCATCCATGCCGGTAAAAGCCGTGATCTGAGGCGGTAAAGACACCATCAGCTCGGGATCTACCAGCGCCGCTTTGGGAAACAAGGCATCATTTCCTATTCCTTTCTTAGTATTCCTGTCGATAATGACCGCAGTTCTCGTTACCTCGCTTCCCGTACCTGCGGTGGTTGGAATTGCCACCAGCGTTGCCGGTGGTTTAGTTACGGCTTTCCCGTTCCACTGGTAATCAGAAATATCCCCTTCATTGGTTAGAAGCATTGCTACTACCTTAGCCACATCCATAGGGCTCCCGCCCCCTATAGTGACTACCGTATTGACACCCTGCTCCTTGGCAAAAGCCAGCGCCTTTCGAACAGTATCGGCATGGGGGTTTGGTTCGATGTCATCAAAAACAGCCCACGTGGCGCCAATGGTCGCCAGCTCAGCCAAGAGCTTTTCCACCAATCCAACTTTGACCAGTCCTTTGTCAGTAACCACAATCACGTTATCATCTTTGGAAACAAATTTCCCCAACTCTTTTAAGGCACCGGCTCCATGGATGAGTTGGGTGGGCAAAAAGAATCTTTTCGGCATAGAAATAACCTCCTATTTGCAATATGGACACAGACGTTACAGTTATTTTCGAGGCAGCTGCCAGCTAACAGCCGAACACAGCTTCCAGTTCTTCATCCTCCAGATCCCAGAGCAAGTCAAAGGGGGGAAGTTTTTCCCGCTTAAAATATTCAGGAATGCGGTCGGTATCTTTACCAAGGCCTGCCGCCCTGTTAAACTCAATCTCCCTCTTGATAGTTTCCAATGCCAGACTATTCCACTGTTCTACAGTAAAATCAATGCCATACAATGTATTCACCAAGTCGATAATTACCTGGGGTGTCTGGCCGGTGGCGCTTGTTAAAAAAGCACAAAGCCCCATGGCATCGTAAGCCGCCCTCTGAATTTGCATTTTCCTGGAAATTTCGACTTGGCCGGTTTTGTCGTGGTGATCCACAGGGAAAAAGACCGTCAAGCCGGCTGTATGGTCTGCTCCCATGGGAGTGGTTGCATAAGTTATTCCAGTGCCCTTCACTCCCCTGGGGTCATAAGCTGACATGGCCTGTTTTTTTACTGCAGGTACTCTTTCAATGCCCAGGATCGTTCCGCACAGCGCTGCACCCATGCCGGCCAGTCTTCCTTGTAAAGTCCCACGGTACATTTCTTGCAAAATACTTTCAAAGTCCGCATACGAGCCAAAATTGGCCAAACCGGCTTCGGCCATTACACCTAGCGCCCCGCCGATTTCAATGGTATCCACACCTAAATCGTTACATAGCCAATTAAGTTTGCCAATTTCATCCAGGTCTCCTATGCCTAAATTGGAGCCTAATAAGCAGATAGTTTCATATTCCAAAGGGGCGACCAATTCTTTGCCGCTGGCATCAGGAACTACATTGGAACACTGCACCAAACAACCTGCCATGCAAGGTTCCCAGTTGCGGCCTTCCCCACCTCTGGCTTGAATAAGCTCGTATAACGCTTCTCCGCTGATTTTTTCCGCATGTTCAAATTGCCCGGCGCTGAAATTGTTGGTAGGTAAAGCCCCAAGGTTTTGTACTGCCATAACTGTAGAAGCGGTGCCGTATTTTTTTAGGACCTGGACCCTTTCGCTGTTTGCAACCTGAGCATTAAATTTTTTGCGGGCTGACATAAACTCTTCACTTTTCAGGTTGGGATAGCGGTAACTGCCTTTCTTGCTTATTACAATAGCTTTAACCCCTTTTGTCCCCATTACAGCGCCCAGGCCTCCCCTGGCAGCCATCCTGCTTGGCCTCCCATACATATCCGTCACGGCAATTCCTGCAGCATACAGCCCCTGTTCACCGGCCGGGCCAACTGTAATCAGGGAATTCTCTTTGCCGTATTTACCAAAGAGAGCTTCGGCCAACTGAAAGTTCCCCATCCCCTTATATTCTTCGGCGCTATGGAAAAAACAGCCTTCGTCATTCAGTACAATAATGTAACTTTCTCCTTTTGGAGCTTTATCCTCCAGCACCAGTGCCCTCAGACCAAGCTTGGCAAGGCTGTCGGCTGCCGTTCCTCCTGCATTGGCCTCTTTTGCTCCTCCGGTGAGAGGGCTTTTACCGCCAACGGAGAGTCTGCCGGCGCTGGACACACCCGCTGCAGCCAGAGCACCGTTGGCAAAAATCAGCTTGTTAACGGGACCCAAAGGATCACAACCAGCGGGAATCTCTTCAACCAGCATTTTACTGGTCAGAGCCCTGCCCCCGATTATTGCTTCACTGCTGCACAAGCTTTGTCTTACGCACTCTTTGGTGGCCAAGTTAATTCTTAAAATGTCCACTGTGCACCTTCCTTTCTCATTACTAAAAATGCCGGCACTTCCTGAGATGTCTCCCAAGGAGGTACCGGCATTCTGCTTCCCGACCCTTGACCTTCAGTATTTACTTTTTGGTCCAGGTGATCTTGCCATCAATTATATCTTGATTCACTTGCATCACTTTGTCAATAACTTCTTTGGGGAGTTTGCTCTCCCAATCATGGAAGGAACTGATTCCCTCTACTCCTTCCTTAATACCCAATACATTTTGTTCAGGTTTGAAGTTGCCGTCCAATACTGCTTTAACTACATACTTAACCATCTCCTGGTTGCTTTGAATAGCGCTGGCTACCACTACTTCAGGAGCAACATTATATTGGTCATCAACAAAACCGATATGATAAGTACCTTTTTCTTTTGCTGCTTCAATAGCGCCCAAGCCAACTGCATTAGCATCGCAAGTGACGACATCAGCACCATTGTTGATCATTGCCAATGCGGTTTCTTTCCCTTTAGCCACATCATCCCAAGAGTCCACATAGGTTATAACAACCTCAGCATTTGGATTTACAGCTTTAGCGGCATCTTTAAAAGCTTCTAAAGCGTCCTCAATAACAGGTATTTTTTGAGCCCCAATAGCGCCGATTTTATTTGTTTTAGTCAATAACCCGGCCAAGGTCCCAGCAACATAGCCAGGCTGCCAGTTGGTGAAACTGTATGAAGCCAAATTTTTGCCATTACTTACATACCCGTTAAGAATGGCAAACTTGGCATCAGGAAATTCTTCCGCTACCTTTTGTGCTGCATCGCTAAATTGATAGCCATGACCAATAATCAAGTTATATCCGTTTGTCGCGTAATTCCTGAATACTTCCTCCATATCAGACTGGGTAACATTCTCCTGATAAGTCACTTCTACACCAAACTTTTCCTTAGCTTGCATCAAGCCCTCATAGGCGCTGGCGTTCCAACCCTTGTCGTTGATGTTGCCCGGTAAAAGAATACCGACTTTCAATGTCTCTTTACTGTCACCCTGGGGCTGTTCAGTTCCCGAGTTGTCAGCTTTCTGTCCGCCGCAACCGGCTAAAACCGCTAGAGCCAGCACCAAAACCAGAGCAATAGTCCATTTTTTCCTTTGAAACATGTTCCATCCTCTCCTCCGAAATTATTTTGCCTTCTTTATTTTGCACCGCCCACTTTGTCATTGCTGACGGCTAAAAACGCCTTTAGCATGCCACCTGTTTCGTTCCTGCCATCATCAGGCCTAACTCTTCAATATTGGCATTTTTGGCATCGACAATGCCCATGATTTCTCCACCGTACATGACAGCAATCCTGTCGCTTAAAGAGAGTATCTCTTCCAGCTCGGTAGAAACCAGGAGTACCCCACAGCCCCTGTCTCTTTCCTGAATGATCCGCTTATGCACGTATTCGGTAGCTCCAATATCCAGACCTCTGGTGGGGTGCATGGCAATTAAAAGGTTTGGTTCACGGGAAATTTCCCTTCCCAGAATAACCTTCTGCTGGTTACCGCCGGAAAGGTTTTTAGCCAGCACCTCGATGCCCGGAGTTTTTACGTTATACTGCTCCACCAGTTCTTCAGCAAAATTTTCGATATATTTCCAGTCTAAGAACAAACCGTTGGCAAAAGGCTTCTTATAATAACTCATGAGCATAACGTTTTCCTTAATTGACATACCCATTACCAGGCCGCGCTTATGCCGGTCTTCCGGAATATGGGCAACCTTATGCTCCAAAATTTCTCTGGGAGGTTTATTTGTCACGTCTTGTCCGTTAACTTTTACGGTACCCGCTGTTACTTTGCGTAAACCTGTAATCGTTTCCACCAACTCCGACTGTCCGTTGCCGTCAACCCCGGCAATACCAAGCACTTCACCGGCGCAAACGGTTAAAGAGAGCTGTTTTAGTGCTTTTAAACCTTTATTATTTAAACATTCCACGCCTTGCATTTCCAAAACAGGCTGCCCCGGGCAACAAGGCTTCTTATCGAAGCGCAGGAATACATCCCTGCCCACCATGAGCCTTGCCAACTCCTGTTTATCCGTATCCTTGGTGTTAACTGTTGCCACTGATTTTCCGGCCCGCAAAACGGTCACCCGCTGGCTGATGGTCATAATTTCATCCAGCTTGTGGCTGATAAAGATTACAGTATGCCCTTCCTGGGTAAGCTTCCGCATCATTACAAACAATTCTTCTACTTCCTGCGGAGTCAACACAGCAGTAGGTTCATCCAAGATCAACAGGTCGGCGCCACGGTAAAGGGCTTTAATAATCTCCAGTCGCTGCTGCTGGCCGACACTGAGCTGCCACACTTTAGCCCAGGGATCAATGTCCATGTTGTACTGTCTGGACAGGGCAGTGATTTTTTTGGCAGCACCTTCCAAATCCAAAACTGCTCCCTTATCTGACTTCATACCCAGAATGACATTTTCCACAACAGTTAAGGCCGGAATTAACATAAAATGCTGGTGAACCATTCCGATTCCAAGCTCAATAGCCACTTTCGGAGAAGTAATTTCAACTCTTTTACCTTTTAAATAGATTTCCCCGGACGTGGGCTGATACAGCCCGTAAAGGATACTCATCAGAGTACTCTTCCCGGCGCCATTTTCCCCCAAAAGGGTATGCACTTCTCCGGCTTCCACTTCAAAGTTTACATTATCGTTAGCCCGAACACCCGGAAATTGCTTGACAATGTTTTTCATTTGTAAAAAAGCGGACATCAGAGGACCACCTCACATATTATAGATTAGCCGCCGACTACTGCAAAAAACAAAGCGACTTGGGCTCCTTCATAAAGTTTATACTCCGGATTATATACTAGCTTTTTATCAACAAATACCCTAATATGGGCCGCAAGACTCCTCTTTTCCCTGTCGAAAAACGCCATTTCTGATTCGCCGTACTTCCCCGCTATTAAGGCTATCAGGGCTGCCAAATCCGCATTGTCCTCAACATCTAGGATTTCTTCCTTCTTTCCTGTAACTTCCTGAAGGATGTTAAAATACTTTACATGGACTTGCATTTAAATTCTCTCTCCGCCATTTTAGTGGTCACGCAGGGGTGATTGGCCTTCAATGTCAATATTTAGTTCTTTGGCTTTTTCCCTCCATTCTTTTCTTCCCAGCGCCGTAACAATAGCCGCTTCCGCCACACCACGGCCCAGCCTTCTTACTGTATCCATGCCTACGGCATCATCTATTGCTCCTTGGGCTTTCATGTCTTTAGACCAGATTTTGCCGCCGTTGTAGCAGCCGCCTAATCCGCCACAAGCCAGCATTTCATGCATGATGTAGAAATTCAAAATAGCTTGTAGGGCAAATTCCTGCCCGCCATGCCTGGTTCCACCGGTGGCTATTGCCCCGCCTACTTTGTTTTTCAATACCCCCGGGTGTACAAGGTAGATAGGTCTTAACCTATTGAACACTGCTGTCAATTGGGCAGAAATGTTCATGTCGTATACCGGAGAGCCAATGATAAATCCGTCGGCCTCCAAAACGAGGTTTTCCAGTTCTTTGAGATCATCTTGAATGACACACATGGTCTTATCCCTGATGCAACGGTCACAGTGCACACAGTACCCTATTTTCTTCCCCCGGACCGTCCAAAATTCTGTTTCGATTCCTGGAATTTTCTCTGCCGCTTTGAGTGCTTCCCTTACTGCGTGTTCTGTTGCTCCTTTCCGGACACTCCCGCATATCCCTAAAATTTTAGCCATAGTTTCCCTCCTGTGTGTTTACAGTGACTTGAATTTTATTTAACAACGCGGGGCGCCGGCCCCACATATTGTTTTCGAAAGCTATAAAAAACGCCGCTTACCTTTGAAAATCTAAAAGAATCATAATATTAAAATGTAAGGGGAGGGAGTAACCCTCCCCAATATTAAACTATTGATATTCACATTATTTATCTAGAGCGTGGGCATCAAGCTTATTGGATTTCATATCTTCAAAGATCTGTTGAATTTTATCTTTAACGGCCTGATCTAGCTTATCTTCAAAGCTATGGTACGGAGCCAGGTAGACAGCACCTTCTGCAACTCCAAGATCGTAGAACTTGGGTTCGAACTTGCCGTTAACAATGTCGTTAACAAGGATCTCCATGGCAAATGCCAGGTCATCAAAACCACTGGTTACAACCGTATCAGGGGCCAAAGAGTTCTGGTCACCGTTAGCGCCTATTGCCAGGACGCCTTTTTCTTTAGCGGCTTCAATAGCGCCTATCCCTGCCTGGTCAGCGTCTGCCATAATCACATCCGCGCCTTTTTCAATCATGGCCAAAGCAGTTTCTTTAGCCTTGGCTGCATCTTCAAAATCACCGGTAAATGCGGAAAGCACCTCAACATTTTGGTTTACATATTTTGCACCTTTTTCAAATCCCCTAAGAGAATCAGCTATAGGAGGAATCTCCATGCCACCAACAGCTCCTACCTTACCGGTTTTAGTGATTAAGCCTGCAACTACGCCTTGTAAGAACCCTTGCTCGTAGTTATCGGTATTCAAAGAGGCCAGGTTCGGCTCTTGGTGGATGTTGGTGCTGGTTACAATGAACTTAACATCCGGAAATTCAGGAGCTACTTTTTTAGCAGCATCCCCAAACTCAAAGCCATGACCAATCACTATGTCAAATCCCTGTGAAGCATAGCCGCGGAAGTTTTCTTCCATATCCGACTGGGCCACTTTCTCGGTATAAGCAATTTCAGCACCGAATTTTTCTTCAATTAGCTTCAGGCCGCGATAGGCAGTAGCATTCCATCCTTGGTCGTTGATAGTGCCTGGTAGTAAAGCCGCAACTTTAAGCTTGTCTTTCTGGGGTGCACTTGCATTATCTTTGTTGTCTTCAGCCTGTTTGGAACCGCCGCAGCCGGCCAGCAAGAGGGCTGCAAGCAATACCAAGATTAAACCAACACTTAGAAACCGCTTCATCATTTTTCCTCCTTAATTTTTTTACCCGTAGCTTTTAGAGTCGAACGGGAAAGACTTGATGGAAAAACACTTGGCTTCGCTTCTAATCGTGTTTATACCGAATTGGCCTTGTGCCACCCCCTTTCGCAAAATTATATCAGAAACAGGCTAACAGCAGCTGCCGTTAGTCTCTGCCCAACGCTTTGCGAATGGCTTTAATTCGGCCTTGGCATTCAGCAATTAATGCCTCCTCATCGACAAGAACCGCTTTTCCATTTTTAACTACTACTTTACCGTCTACCAGCACAGTATCTACATCATTCCCATTGGCGTTGTATACTAGAGCCGATACAGGCCTATGGACAGGTGCGATATGAGGTTTTTTCCAGTCCACAATAACTATGTCCGCTTTCATGCCTTTGGCAAGCTTGCCCAAATCTTCCCTGCCCATTGCCTTTGCCCCGCCTGCGGTGGCCATAGCCAGAACATCTTCAGGATAAAGCACAGTGGAGTTCAATGTCGAAACTTTATGCAGGCAGGCGGTAAACTTGAGAACCGCCACCATATCCTGACTGTTGTTGCTGCCTGGTCCATCAGTCGCCAAAGCCACAATAATGTCATTTTCCAAATACTTTGGCACCGGAGCCACACCTGAAGCCAGATACATATTGGCAACCGGACAGTGCACGATCATGGCGCCGGAGTCTTTTACCATGTCGATTTCAGTATCATCCAGCCATACAGCATGCACCAGCTGCGTATCCGGCCCTAAAACCCCGAGTTCATGGAAAAATGCAACATTCCTCTTACCGTACTTTTCAACAGTACGTTCCACAACGGAGCGGGTCTCAGCTGTGTGAACCTGATATTTTAAACCATGCCCCCTTGCAAACTCAGCGCTTTCCACCAGCAGGTCCGGGCTGCAGCCCCATGGGTTCAACGGACCTACCGACAATGTCAGCCTGCCGTCTGCTTTCCCATGCCATTCCCTGTACAAACGCTCCAGTTCGCCTAAAATGACTTCTTTCTCTTCCCTTAAATCCGGATGGTATTCTATATTGGCAAAGCACCGGCAAAGGCTGCCCCTGATTCCGCTTTGCTGCATGGCGCTGAACACCCTGTCGGAAGTACCCTTGGTGGTATGAATATAATGCTGATCAATTACGCTGGTTGCACCGGTTTTCAAATTTTCCACGCAACCGATAAGTGCCGCCAAATAAAAGTCTTCCTCTTCCATTTTTAACGAAAAAGGCCAGATTTCTTCCCGCAGCCAATCCAACAGAGGTTTATCATCAGCTAAACCCCTGGTAAAAGTCTGGAACAGGTGGGTATGGGCATTGATGAGGCCGGGTATGACAATTTTACCAGCTGCATCAATGACCTCATCCGCTTCCCGGGAAAGCTCATCTTGCCGTTCAGGATCCTGTCCCACTTCCGCGATCCGGTCAGCGGAAATCCAAAGGTAACCGTTAGCGTAGACTGTGCTATCGTCATCCATGGTAAGGATCCAGCCATTTTTAATTAAAGTCGACATCTACTCACCTCTCTGTGCAACGACAGTGTGCACCTAGCTTTATTCCAGCAAGCGATAACTAATTATTCTTTGCTGTAGGGCACACCACTGGCGGCAGGTCCCTGGGACTTACCAACAAAGCCTGCCAAAGCTAAAATAGTCAATATATACGGCACCATGAGCAGGAATTGAAACGGAATCTCGGTCCCTGAAGCCTGCAAGCGGAACTGCAGGGCATCTCCTGCACCGAACAGCAGGGCTGCGCCCAAAGCGCCCAGTGGATTCCACTTGCCAAAGATAACCGCTGCCAAAGCTATGAAACCCCGGCCGGCTATCATATTTTCCGTAAAAAAGCTCAAAAGTCCCAGCGATACGTAGGAGCCAGCCAAACCTGATAATAAGCCGCTAACAAGGACACTGCCGTAACGTACTTTATATACGTCAATACCCACTGTGTCGCAAGCTTTGGGGTGTTCGCCCACTGCCCTTACTTTTAAACCGATATCAGTTTTAAACAAAATGAAATAGGCAACCGGGACAAGCAGCAAGGCAATATAAACTAAAGCGTTCTGTTGGAAGAACACCGGTCCGATTACAGGAATTTTGGATAATACAGGTACCGCTACCGGAGTGAAAGAATCGATTTTGGGCGGAGCGGTATTAACACCAAACATAACGCGGGCAAAGGAAGTCGTTATTCCCAGTCCCAAAATATTGATTGCCGCACCCACAACTACCTGGTCTGCCTTAACTGTAATTGTTAAATAAGCAAAGATAAGAGAAATCAAAGCGCCGCAAAGCATGCCGGCTAAAGCCCCATACCATGCGCTCCCCAAATAATAGGACCCGGCTACACCGGCTAACGCTCCGGTCAACATCATCCCCTCAGCGCCGATGTTTACCACACCGGATCTTTCTCCGTAAACCAAGCCCAGGGCAGCCAACAGAATCGGTGTCGCTGTGCGAATATCTGCTGCAAGGAAATTTGTAATTACATCTATCACTGGACGTTGCCTCCCTTCGCGGCGGCTGCTAAACTTCTACGTTTCTGCAGCATGGTAAAAATGCTACTGCCGACGACGAACATGATAACTAAAGCCTGAATAATATAGATTACTGCAATGGGGACCTTGGCAGCCATTTGCATCATATTGGCACCGCTGCGCAAAATGCCAAACAGTATTCCGGATAGAAGAATACCGATAGGAGTGTTCTGTCCAAGCAGCGCGACTGCAATGCCGTCAAAACCGTAACCCGGGGAAAATGCCTGAAACAACCTTTGCTGTATTCCCAAGATCTCGTTCATGCCAGCCATTCCGCCAAAGCCGCCCGCGATAAACATTGCTAAATATGCATTGCGCTCTGGATTTATTCCGGCATACCGGGCGGCATCAATGTTTTGCCCCACAACCCTGGTTTCATAACCAACTGTTGTTTTCCAGAGAAAGATATAAAATAATACAATAGCCAACAAAGCAACTATCAACCCTAAATGCAGCCTTGTCCCCGGAAGTATCCTGGGCAACTGTGCAGATAACTCCACTGCCGGCGTTTGCGGGAAATTCCCCGGCGGCTCTTTCATGGGTCCGGTAACCAGATAACTGACCCAGTGAATAGCTATATAGTTTAACATAATTGTGGTAATCAACTCACTGGCCCCGAATTTCACTTTCAGCCACGCAGCTAAAAGTCCCCATAAGCCTCCTCCAATAAAACCTGCCAGGATTGCCAATGGCAAATGAATAAACAAGGGCAGTCCTTTTATATAGATACCCACTACAGTTGCCAAAAAACCACCCATATATAGCTGTCCTTCTGCACCGAGGTTAATTAAACCGCACCGTTTTGCCAGCGCGAAACTTAAGCCTGTAAAAATAAGCGGCGTAGTTTTAACCAAAGTCTCACCGATCGCATTAGTGCTGCCCAATGAGCCTTTTAAAAGGCTTTGGTATGCTTTGATAGGGTCCAGCTTCATCAGAATGATAATTATCGCACCTAATACCAACGCCGAAATTATAGCCAGCAATGGCAGTGTTAAGCTTTTCATACCTTTGATTATTATGTTTTCACCGTTTGTTACATCTTTAGTTGCCATGTTCTCCCTCCCGCGTTTGGTAATTGGCAAAGTCTTAATTCATCACTGCCCAAGATAAACCAAGCGTGGCACCGGCCTTGAACAATCAGCATAGCGCGGCCCTCACCCCTTTCAATGCTACTACACCCAAGACTTGTTCGTTTAAACCGGCAACTTGGCCAACCCGGACCTCTCTTAAAACCAACTAATTTTAAAAACACAACTTGAATAAAATCAGTGGTTTGCAGACCTTAGTTTTAGGTTAGTTTTAATTTTGTTAAATTTAACTTTTTCAGTATTTCTAAAGCATATATTCTACAACTAGCAACCAAATTCCTCTATAATCAAACGTTTTCAACATAGTTAAACAAAAATTTTTATTTCACTCTTCTAAAACATCTTTGTGTTGACAAAGCATGGCAATGTGAAATTATCCAGAGGAAAACTCTTCTGAATTTAGACCACCATATTAATCATTAAGCTGTTTACCCTACCTGATCTGTATTTTCTGCTATAGCTTTTAGTCCGGCCGCATAAGTTACGGCCACTTCTGCCAGTTTTTTAGCAAGCTTCGTAACTGTCTCCATGCCAATCAAATCCTCGGCAGCACCTTCAGCCTTTTTATCTTTGGACCAAACTTTGCCACCGGCATATCCGCCAGTCTCATTGCTTACAACATTAATGCCCCTGGCCATCAGCAGGTTAATAATGGTATTAATGGTCATCTCCTGTCCGCCGTTTCGGGTACCCCCTACGGCAATAGCCGCTCCGAATTTATTGCGCAGCCTGCCGGGAAACACATGGAAACATGCTCTCATCCGGCTAAAGAATGCCTGCAACTGTGGTGTTGTGGTATATACATAAACAGGCGAAGCTATAATAAATGCATCCGCTTCTATAAACTTGGTAATCAGATCAAGCATGTCATCTTTAATAACACACCATGTCTTCTCACGCCGGCAATAATCACAATGGTTGCACGGAGCAATTTTTTTGCCGCGAAGGGTAATCATCTCCGTTTCCACGCCCGGTATTTCAGCAGCAGCTTTAAGCGCTTCCCCCACCACATATTCGGTAGCGCCTTTCCTTGGACTGCCGCTGATGCCTAAGATTTTAACCATCACTACTCCTCCTCAAGATGCGCTTGCTGGTCAGGATACTTTCAGTATCTTTTGGTATATTATAACTTTGAAACAAAAAGCCATCCATGGTATTTAATTGCCACCTGATAATTTACTATAAAAAAAGCCTAACCTAAGGTTAGGCTTTTTTATTCTCAAGAAATTGATTAGCATCCAATTTATCTTCTCGAAGCTACGTTACCCATAGTTAAAGCCATTAAAGCTTTAATGGTATGCATCCTGTTTTCAGCTTGATCGTAGAGGACTGACTGCGGTCCATCCATAACCTCGCTTGTTACTTCTACGTCACGGTCGGCAGGCATGCAGTGCATGTAGATTGCGTGCTCTTTCGCAAGCTTCATCCGTCTGCTGTCAACGATCCAGCCCGGGTTCTCATCAATAAGTTTCAAGCCGGCAGCCTCGTCATTGCCCACGTGCATAATCGGACCCCAACCTTTAGCATAGATGATATCGGCATCTTTGCACGCCTCATCCATATCATGCACAATTTCAAATTTAGAACCGGCCTTTCTGGCGTTTTCTTTGGCCATTTCAATAACTTCCGGCATCAAATCGAATTTCTCAGGATGAGCCAAAGTTACATCCATCCCAAAACGAGGCATCAAAGCAACAAGAGATTGGGCCATTGATAAGGGACGTACATAGTTGGGAGCAGAGGTCCAGGAAATAACAAACTTTAGACCTCTCAAGTTCGTGCCAAATTTCTCCCTGATAGTAAACAAGTCGGCAATAGATTGGGTTGGATGCCAGATATCGCACTGCATGTTGTAAACGGGTATTTTAGAGTATTTAGCCACTTCAGCCATCCATTTATGTCCGCCTACCAAGGTGTTACGGATCCCGATACCATGGCCCATGCGGCTCAGCACTTCAATGGTATCTTTTGCTGTTTCGCCGTGATCAATCTGGGTAGCTTTCGGAGTTAGGTAGTTGGCATGACCGCCGAGCTGTGTAATTCCACACTCGAAAGCGTTTCTGGTACGGGTTGATTCTTCGAAGAAAAGCATGAACAAAGATTTATTTTTACATAGTTCATGAGGAACATCCATGGCATACTTCATTTTGAGATCTTCAGCCACTCTAAATAAAGTTTCCAGTTCCTCATTTGTCCAGTCTTGTTCGCATAATAGGTGCTTACCCTTGAAATGTGTTTGCATCTTTTTTCCTCCTTTTATTTTTATAAATTCTGCAATGTTATGTAAACTAAAGCCTGCACTAATCCTTCTTTTCAGGGAATTTAGCGCGGCCAAGTTTCCACATTATTCAATTATGGCAAATGGAAATAATGCATAAAACTTAATGGCATCAACTAACTCGCTAATAGGCACTTTATCTTCGGTTGAGTGGCATAAGGATTCATCGCCGGGCCCAAATCCCAGGCTGGGAATACCTGTTCTGCCACATAAGTGAGTTGCATTGGTGCAAAAATCCCACTTGCCTACAACCGGTTCTTTGCCAAAGAGTGTACTAAAAGCCTTTCTACCTGCAACTACAATCTTGTGATCTTCCGGCATGACCCAAGAAGGGAAGTAATCAACACAAGTAATCTCATAGCCGGTGTACGAAGTAACTTTCTCCGTATCGATTTCAGCTTTCGCTCCTGAGACTTTATCAACAAACGGCTTCACTTCGTTAAGCAGGTCCTCAATTGATTCCCCGCATGAAATTCGGCGGTCGCAGATGATTGTAACTTCTCCTGGAATTGTATTTAAAGACGGTGTCTTACAATCAACTTTGGTAACTTCTATGGTCCCTTTGCCCAAAAAAGGATCTTCAATAAAATCATTATATTTGTCGATACCTTCTATAATCGGCAAAGCTTTAATCAAAGCATTTTCGCCTCTCCAGGCGGCACTGGCATGGGCGGCCTTGCCAGGAACTGTAATCTTCAATAAGGCCCTGCCTTTATGACCTCTTACCAACCTCATGCTGCTCGGTTCAGCGACTAGAATAAAATCAGGCTTAATATCCTTATTTTCTTCCATCATCGCTTGTACGCAGGATCCTTCAACATCTTCTTCAGATATCGAACCTGATACCCATAAGGTAAAATCACTTTCTAAACCAAGCTCTTTGATGGCTTTACCAGCGTATGTTATACCTGCCAAGCAGCCCTTATCATCCACCGCACCACGGCCATGAATAACGCCCTCCTTAACTTGGGCTTCCAGCGGGTTAAATCCCCAGTCTTTAGCCTCTCCCGGTTCTACAGTATCAATATGGGCATCATACAATAGAACCGTTTTTCCGGAGCCAATGCGTCCTATCACATTGCCGACGGGATCTATTCTCACCTCATCATAGCCGAATTCTTTCATTTTATCGGCTAAAAATTTGACTGCATTTCCTTCGTTATAGGTAACACTTTCAATGGCAATAAACTCCTTTAAGAACTGTACAATATTATCTTGTTCCTTTTCCACGTATTCATTTATTTTTTGAGCTAAGTCTTTCAGGTTAGCAGCCATTGCGCGCATCCTTTCTACAATATTTTTCACCTAGATTTTCATAGTATGCAATCGATAATGGAATCCAGTAAACGATAACTCTTTTTAAATAATATTAAATTATAGACCAGTATTTAAATCATATCCAAGTAGTATATTCACCACATTTTGCGAAAATCCTTTTTCTATTTCTAAACTTTTTTAGATTTTTACAATTATATAGAATAAAATAACCAAATTAATGGCAACTCTGCCCTACAATATAAAAAGCGCCAACACCAACCGGCATTAGCGCTTTGACGCAAATTTTTCCCGTACCCTGGTTCCCGGCACCTGGGCCGTGGTAATGAAATTATCTTTTAGTTATATTCTTATCTGCTTAGCTTAGCTAAGTATATTCGACTTTCTTTTACAAAATCCTGCTCCTAGGCAGCACCTTAACAAAATCTTAACACGGGTTTTTAATTAATATAAATCTTTGTAAAGAGGCGCTTTAGCACACAATTCTTTCACCCTGGCCCTGAGTTCTTCAATGCTGCTTTCGAATGCCGGCGACAATGCTTTATCTATGATTTCGGCTACGGCAAGCATATCCTCTTCTTTAAAGCCCCTTGTTGTAGCAGCAGGTGTACCAATGCGGATGCCACTGGTTACAAATGGGCTTTCAGGGTCAAAAGGAATAGCATTTTTGTTTACTGTGATGCCAATTTCATCCAAACGGTGCTCTGCTTCTTTACCTGTAAGCTGACGACTGCGTACATCTACCAACATCAAGTGGTTGTCAGTGCCGCCGGAGACAAGGTTAAACCCTTTGTCCATCAGGGCTTTTGCTAAGGTAGCAGCATTTTTTACCACCTGCTCTTGATAGGCCTTAAAAGCGGGACTTAAAGCTTCTTTAAAGGCTACGGCTTTGGCCGCAATAACATGCATCAGCGGTCCGCCTTGCAAGCCCGGGAATACAGCTTTGTCAATAGCTTTGGCATGCTCTTCTTTGCACAGAATGAGCCCGCCTCTTGGTCCCCTTAAAGTTTTATGGGTAGTAGAAGTTACAAAGTCCGCATATGGAACCGGGTTAGGATGAAGTCCAGTGGCTACAAGACCGGCGATGTGGGCCATATCCACCATAAATAGAGCCCCTACTTCATCGGCTATGTCCTTTAATCTCGCAAAATCAAATTTGCGCGGGTAAGCGCTGGCTCCGGCAACAAGCAATTTTGGCTTATGTTCCCTGGCCAACTCAGCTACTTTATCATAGTCTATAGTTTGGGTAACTTCATCTACGCCATACGGAACAAAGTTATAGTAAAGTCCCGAGATGTTTACCGGACTTCCATGAGTTAAGTGACCACCATGGGCTAAATTCATGCCTAATACTGTATCTCCTGGTTTTAATACCGCCAGGTATACGGCAGTGTTGGCATTAGCCCCCGAATGGGGCTGTACGTTAGCATGGTCAGCGCCAAAAAGTTTTTTTGCCCTTTCTCTGGCGAGGTTTTCAGCAATATCTACATACTCACAGCCGCCATAGTAGCGCTTACCAGGATAACCTTCGGCATACTTGTTTGTCAGTACTGAACCTTGGGCCTCCATCACAGCAGGGCTCACAAAGTTTTCGGAAGCAATCAGCTCAATCTTGTCATTTTGCCTGCCGCGTTCCAAATCAAGAACCTCGGCAATTTCCGGGTCAATTTCCCGTAAATGTTTCATCCTCCATCCTCCTAGCATTAACAAGTTAAAATAAATTAAAAGCAGTTAACAGTTGCGTCAACGTTAAAAGGGGTCACAAGCAGGCAACTGCAACTAACCAACCCAGGATAGATTTAAAATTTCGACCAAAACTGCATTCAAGCTATAATCTGGAAAAAATTAAACACTTCTTAAATTATGTCCCATGTATTTAATTATATTCAACGCTGAACAGGGAATTCCTTTTTTACACTTTAAAAAATTTAATTATATTTAATGCAGGCAGTATGAATGTTAGCAATCAGCAATCAGCTATCAGCCTTCAGCCAACAACCTTGTCATTTTATACCCTAAAACCGCTCTTACAGATACATATTTTACGTATTAGTACTCACGGTGGTGTGGTAAGCACCCTATTGTTTTGGCTGACAGCTGACGGCTGGTGGCTGACAGCTATCCCGGCCTCTGCGCACAGCTATAATTTCCGCCAAGATACTGACAGCAATTTCAGCAGGTGTTTCTGCCCCGATATTTAAACCAATCGGGCTTTTTACTTTATCTAGGTCCTCCGCAGGGAATCCTTCCTCCTTAAGTTTATTTAATAACAGCTTGACCCTTCTCCTGCTGCCAATCATCCCCAGGTACTTGGCGGAACTGCCCAATACCTCCCGCAGGCAGGCTTCATCGTATTGATGTCCTCTCGTAACAATAACTATGTATGTATTTGGATCAATGCCATACTGGCGGATAGCGCTTACAAAATCGGCGCAGATAACTTCATCCACCCCGGGATAACGGACCTGATTGGCAAAGTCAGGCCGGTCATCAATAACGGTAACATGAAAATCCAGCCATTTGCCCATTAGAGCCACCGGCTGGGCAACATGCCCTGCTCCTAAGATTAACAGCTTTTCTACAGGTAGAACCGGCTCCAGCAGCACGCGCCCCAAACCCGGAAAATCTTCGGAAGAAGCGCGACCCGCAGCAAAAACGGTTTTTAATTTATCTGCTGTTATGCCCGGTTGCTCTTCGCCTGCCAGCAGTTTCCCGTTCACGTCATAAAGGGCCTTGCGCGCACGCTGTTCTAAAGCTGTTACTAACACAGCAGGGCGGGAAGCTTCCAAACACTCTCGGGCTTTTTGAAAGATAAGTTTTTCTCCTACCGGTTCCAAAAAAACTTCCATTATCCCGCCACAAACCATACCTTCATCAGCAGCCAAATCGCTGTTTAAGTAGACCGAGTAACTTCTGGGCTGGTTAGTATCCAATACAATGAGCGCTTCCCTGCGGACCTCAGCCTCTCCACAACCGCCGCCAATCGTCCCAACTACCCTGCCTTCGGGGAAAACCAGCATTTTAGCGCCCTCGTGCCGAGGAACAGAACCTGTTACTTTTATGATGGTAGCCAATACCGCAGGGGTTTCCTCACTAACTAATTCAATTATGGCATCAAGCACTTTTTTATCCATATATTATTCTCTCCTCTTCAGCGACCAACGCAACCTTCGCTCAAAACTCATAACTCAAAACTCATAACTCAAAACTCAAAACTCAAAACTCAAAACTCATAACACTCCTTGTTGGCGAAGGAGATATAGCATAGCCTCCAAAACCGCTCCTCCAAGAGCTCTGGCCTTATCGGAAATAGTAAAGCAGTGAGACTTTTCGGCTCGGGGATCTACATCACCTATTTTCATTCCCTCGTGGACCTCCAGACCGTCACGCAGGATGCCACGTAAGTACCCCGTTAGTAAGGATGATACAGGCACCCCTTCCACATGTCCTACTACTTGGCCCGCCTGTACAAAATCACCAATTTGCGCCTGACTTTGAAACACACCGTCCCTGGGAGCGCGTAACACCCTTTCCCAGCTTTTACCTCCGATTTCGCCGGGAACACCTGTGTTAGGCAGGGCCTGTCCCCGGTAGATCACCCTTCCTAAATCGTGGCCCCGCTGGGTTTCAATAACGGCATGGGCATCTTCCGGGGCGGAAAATCCAGGGCCTAGAGCTATGACAACCGGCGCCAACCGTGGGTTAGTACCAAGGTTTTTTTTCGCAATGATCGCATCTATCACCACTTCCGGTTTAGCCTGTCCAATAATTTTAGCCTCAGGGTCAACCAAAACCGGAACTTTGGCCTGTGCCAGCACTTCTTGCCAATTATCTTCTGTCGCTACTCTTGCACTTATCCCTTCAACATTATTCTCACCGGTATAGATGGCTTCAGCAAAGGATACAGTGCGGCGAATTACCGTAGGCTGTGCCAATTCGGTCATTAAGACCCGAAATCCAGCCCTGAACAAGCGGTGCGCCACACCCGTGGCCAAATCGCCGGCCCCCTTGATTAGTACTAATATTTGGTTCAAACCATTACACCTCCAAAGCGTCGCACAGCAATGCATGCGCTATGCACGTTAGCCGCCACATTTTCAAAATAGACACCATTGCTTATCGTCAGCACCAGCAGTACAGTGAAAATTAGGTCAACGTTTATGTCCGTGGAAGCTACCTTGGGAGCGACAGGACATAGACGTTATAGCTATTTTCAAGATAGCTCATGGCTGATGGCTTTGAGCTAACAGCCTTTTATAATCTTCCCAAGTATCAACATCCTGCAGGATGCCGGGATCATCTACGGGGAGTTTATAGACCTGGCTTTCGTATTTTTTTATTACTTCCCTGGCCCCCTGATCCCCTTGGATAGCTAAAAGCTCCGGAAATAATTCCCTGGAAATTAAAACAGGATTACCCCTCTTATTGTGATAATAAGGAATAACTATTTTACAATTATTATTTTTATATATTTTAAGCATACACCTAATGGTTTCCTTTTTCAATAACGGCAAATCCCCCAAGGCCAGTAAAACTGCTGAAACACCATCATTTAAAGCCTCTATACCTGCTTTCAGGGAGGTGGACATACCCTGTTCATATGCTTTGTTTTCTACCCAGCGAACAGCTTTATCTTTTAAGGCAGCCCTGATTTCAGCAGCACAATGTCCGACCACTACTATAACTTCATCAACCTTTGCTCCGGTGTATAAATCTATAGTACTGCCCAGCAATGTGCTTTCACCCCAGGGTAGAAGCTGCTTGGTCCTGCCCATGCGGGAAGCTTTGCCTGCAGCAAGAATTACAACTGCAATTTTCACCGGGTCAGCACCTCCCGGACTTTAAATTTTTGCTGCATAGCTGCTATGATTACTTTCGGGCATCCTGCTGCTAAAAGCGCAGCAGCCAATTCCCTTGCTTGCCGCAGCTCCCTGAAAGTGTCTACTTTATTAATTACGGCCAGGTACTCTGCGTGGGGAGGCAGATTTTTTTTATACCCATGGCGATGCATCATTACCTCGGCAATAGCCTGTACGGTTAAATCAGCACCCAGGGGCAGACCTGTTAAACTGCTGACTCGGTGTGCCCGATGGATATTATCCTCAGTTAATGACAAGCCGATTGCATCCACACCCACTAACCCAATTAACAGATTAGTGCGGTCAGGAACAACCGGCTCATTATTACCGGGAGCTTTAAAGGGTTTTCTGGCAGCACCGTCCCCCTCAATCAGAAAAATGCAGTCTGGGGAGTAATCACTCAAGACGCTTACCCACTCAGGCGCAATCCCCAGCAGTTTCCCTTCAGCACTCATCCCACGGCCAACAACAACAGCGCCCGCTTGATGGAGGCCAGCTGCCAAACCGGAGCTCAGCTTTTCCAGTGAATTGTGCAAAATCAGCTTAAAGCCGGCGACCTCATCGCCAGCCATTTTAGTTGTGGTTGTAATAATTGTTTTAATACCCTTTTCTTGTACTTCATGGGCCATCGCCAGCAGCGTGGAGGTCTTCCCCCCTGCCCCAACCAGCGTTATCACCCTATATTTATCTAAATCCAAAACTTCTGAAATATTCATGAATTACTCCTCGTAAGCTTCAAAGAGCTGCCTTTCCAAAAGTCTTGCCGTAGGTGTATTGGCTAATCCCCCGCAAGCTGTTTCCTTTAAAGTTGCCGGCATGGATTTTCCGATCTCCTTCATAGCGCCAATTACCTCATCTATAGGTATCCGGCTCTCAATGCCGGATAACGCCAAATCGGCGGCAACCATAGCGTTGGCAGCTGCCATGGCATTGCGCTTGATGCACGGGACTTCTACCAAACCAGCAACCGGATCGCATACAAGACCTAAAACATTTTTTAAAGCAATAGCTCCGGCATGGGCAGCCTGAACCGGAGTTCCGCCGGCCAATTCCACCGCGGCCGCAGCCGCCATACAGGATGCCGAACCACATTCTGCCTGGCAGCCACCCTCTGCTCCCGAAATTGAGGCATTGTAAGCGATAATCATGCCAAATCCCGCAGCAGTAAAAAGCGCTTTCACTATGTCAGAACGGGAATTGCCTCTTAAATTGGCAACAGTATAAACAACGGCCGGCACTACACCGCAAGAACCTGCTGTAGGGGCAGCCACGATTCTGCCCATGGCAGCATTCACTTCCGCCACAGCCAAAGCCCTGGCTACCGTCTCCATAACAGGACCACCGCTAAGGGGACTGGAACCACTTAAATGCGCCTGATACAGTTTTTTGGCGTCACCACCGGTCAACCCGCTGACGGAGCGCACCTCTTCATTTAGTCCCCGCTCCATAGCTTCAACCATAACTGACCAGTTTTTATCCATCTGTTTCAGCAGTTCATCTAAGGTCAGTTCCGTGTTTTCTACTTGATTCTCCAGTACAATGGTTGAAATGGGACACTTTCTTTGTTCAGCTGTTTTCACTAGTTCCGCCACGGTTTTATAGAACATCGCTTCCAGTCCTCCTTTCGCTAGATAGGTTTAATCTTCAACAAACTCTGTATACCTTCCAACCCTCGTATTTCCTCTGCTATTTCATCGGGCACCTGATTATCAATTTCTACCACCATCAGGGCTTGGGCGCCTTTATCAACCCTGGATACTTTCATTTGGGCAATGTTTACCCTGCCTTTGGCCAAAAGTGCGGAAACTTTGGCAACCATGCCTGGGCGGTCAAGATAAGTAGCAATAATAGTGTAAAAATCGCCCCGCAAATCAACAGTAAATTCGTCAATTTGAGTTACCACAATGTTACCGCCGCCAATGGAGGAGCCCAAAACCTCCCTTTTTCTGCCCTGTTTGCGCATAACCAGCTTGGCAGTATTAGGGTGGACAGCCCCCAAATCAGCAGGAATAAAACTAACAGTCAAACCCCGAACTTTTGCCAACTCAAGGGCTGAAGCAATTCCCGCATCGTCAGTATCTAAACCCAAAAGACCTGCTACAAGGGCCACGTCTGTACCGTGGCCCTTGTAAGTCTTTGCAAAAGATCCGTGCAGGAAAATATCAACTTGTTCCGGTATTTCCCCGAAAACTGCTTGAGCAAGCCTGCCTAAACGCACTGCCCCGGCAGTATGGGAACTGGACGGCCCAATCATGATGGGGCCAATAATATCAAAAACGTCCAACGTCATTCCCGGCCAACTCCTCCTGCAACTCTTCGCTAAAATTAGCCGTTGTTAGTTGTTAATTTGTTCTGCTCTTGACCTGAGCATATTTTACTCTAAACCTTTAAGCAATCCTGTTCTGTCGTTAAATTGCTTAATTAACTTGTCAAGTTCCGGGGCCATCTTATGCAGCTCACCCCAGTAATTGTCATAATCGTACCACTGGGCATTCAACTCATCAAGATCATACATCTGCTGTTCAATCCAAGTGTAGTATTTCAGGTTATGAATACGTTTCCTGTCTTGGTAAGTTAATTCTTGCATTGAATCGGTTCTGACCGCCTGAACGTGTTTAGCATGGTCAATAGCAGCATCAAATTTCTCATATTTGCCGCCTTTTGCCTCTCTCATTTCTTCCAATCTGGATTGATACATCTCGGCGGAATCTGTCAGCACAGTAATAACTACATCGTTCTTGGTCAATTCATAGTACTTGGCAAACTTAATGGCACACAAGATGTTGGCAGCGCCGGAAATACCTACCCACGGAAGCTTAGCAATTAATTCTTCAGAAACCCCTTGTTCTCTGAGGTATTCGTGGCCGGCAGGCTCGTTGAACAGGCGGAATAAGCCTAAACTGTCGTTATCATCAATGGCAATAACCATATCTGTATTCTTTACGTTATGAATCCAGGGTACGTGCTTATCGCCAATACCTTCAATCCTGTGATCGCCAAAACCGTTATTTAAGAGTGTGGGGCACTGTAATGCCTCGCCCACGGCAATCTTGCTGTTCGGATAGACATCCTTCAGGTAGTCTCCACTGCCCAGGGTACCGGCAGAGCCCGAAGTTAAGCACACGCCTGCCAGTCTGTCATTGGGACCCATTTCTGCCTTAAGAACATCTTCCATAGCATGGCCTGTAACTTCGTAGTGCCAGAGGTGGTTGCCCAATTCACCAAATTGGTTGAAAATCATAACGTTATCTCTGGTTCTTCTCAATTCCCAAGTCTTATCGTAGATCTCTTTGACGTTACTTTCACATCCCGGAGTAGCAATGACTTCTCCTGCAACTTTCTTCAGCCACTCGAAGCGCTCTTTGCTCATGTTTTCAGGTAGGATAGCGATTGACTGGCAAGCTAATAACGAGGAGTTATATGCTCCGCCACGGCAGTAGTTACCGGTTGAAGGCCATACAGCCTGGTGGAAAGTAGGATCGAATTGTCCGGTAACAAGCCGCGGGACTAAACATGCAAAACTTGCACCAACTTTATGGGCGCCAATAGGGAACCATTTGCCGGAAAGTGCAAAGATTCTCGCATTAACACCGGATATTTCGGGAGGTATTTCGATATAGTTAGGAAGAGAGTTGTAAAGCCCACCTTCTTTAACGGGTTCGTTTTTCCAGGTAATTCTAAATAAGTTTAAAGGATTGATATCCCATAGCCCAATGCTTTTTAATTGTTCTTTGATCTTAGCAGGGATCTTTTCGGGATTCTTCATTTGCTCAATTGTGGGAATAATGATGTTTCTTTCCCTAGCACGCTGTACAGTTTTTTCTAGAGTTTCTTCATGGATAGTCAAGTCTATTAACTTCCATTTTGCCATGTTTCTTACCCCTTTCATTATTTTGTTGGCACATAATGTTTTAGTTTATTTTTAGCTCCCAGGCATAAACCATAGGGCGCTTAAAAACCAATAAAACTGTTCCCTGACACTAAAATTGAGGCGGTGTTATCGCTGACAAAAACACTAACTGGCCATCACCACAGTTTCTTAAAGAATGCGGTATTGAAGCAAAATAGTAAATACTATCCCCTTCCTCCAAGTAATAAGTTTCCTCACCTACCTTGATTTCCATTTTACCTTCTAATACCAAGATGCACTCCTCTCCAGGGTGGGAGGAAGCCTCGTCACCACTGGATGCCCCGGGGTCCAGCCTAGCGATAAGCACTTCCATTTGCCTGTTCAAATCAGGCGACAACAGTTCATAAGTAAGGTGGGACTGCGGAAAACGCAAAACCTTCCTTTGACTTTTTCTAACCACCGGGCTGTGGTCTTCGTCATCCAGCAGGAAATAAAAAATAGGCACATCCAATGCTTCCGCAATCTTGCGCAGGGATGTTATAGAAGGTTCAGCCAGTTCCCGTTCAACCTGACTGAGAAAACTTGCTGTTAGTTCTATTTTTTCAGCGAGTTCTTTTAAACTCATATTTTTTTCTATGCGTTTCCTACGGATTTTTTCACCTAGCATGATTTTCCCCCTTCAGTCCCCTTTACTTTTTGCAGCATGTTTTAAATCCTACCATAATTCTAACTTAAAATTTAAAATATAGCTACATAAATAGCATACTTTTTTAACTAAAATTTAATTCTTAATTCTACCAGATTTTAAAAAAATCCTTCTTTGCAACAGAAATTCTTCACATCAGCTGCTATTGGCTTTCAGCTTTCAGCTTTCAGCCATCAGCTAGCAGCTAGCAATAATTTAATTTTAAAGCACCAGCAATGGCTGGTGCTAAATCTTTAAATAATAAAATAGTATTAAATAGCTTTCGTGAGGGGAATCTTTATTTGGCTGACGGCTGATAGCTGATGGCTGCCATACTGCCTATTTGCTCAGTTGCTCCCTCAACAGCTTATTGACCAGGGCTGGGTTAGCTTTGCCTTTGGTTTCTTTCATCACCTGTCCCACCAGGTAACCGATAGCTTGTTCCTTGCCGTTTTTAAAATCCTCCACTGATTTGGGGTTATTGGCAATGACCTGCTCGACTACTGCGGCGATGGCACCTTCATCACTGATTTGCACCAAGCCCTTAGCTTTTACAATGGCTTCAGCCGACTCACCCGAGTTAAACATTTCTTCAAAAACCTGTTTGGCTATTTTACCGCTGATAGTCCCCTTGTCCAGCAGGTTTAATAATTCAGCCAAACCCTGTGGCTTAATCGGCGATTCCGCTATGCTTTTATTGCTGGCATTGAGCAACCTCAACAGTTCTCCCATCAACCAGTTGGAAACCACTTTAGGATCTTTGTAATGCTGCATCACCGCATCAAAAAATTCAGCTAACGCCTTGGAGCCGGTTAGAACTTCAGCGTCATATGCAGGAAGTCCGAAATCTTCCATCAGGCGCTTTTTCCTGGCCTGAGGCAGCTCTGGTAAGCTCTTTCTGATGCTTTCCACCCACTCTTCGTCAATAACAATGGGCACCAGGTCAGGCTCAGGAAAATAGCGGTAATCATGAGCTTCTTCTTTGCTGCGCATGGAAACAGTTACCCCTTTTGCCTCATCCCAGGAGCGCGTTTCCTGGATAACCTTACCTCCCTCTTCCAGTACCTGAATTTGCCGCTCAATCTCATATTCCAATGCCCTCTGCAGCGCTTTAAAAGAGTTCATGTTCTTGATTTCGGTTTTGGTACCAAATTCCGAGGTGCCTTTAGGTCTTACGGAAACGTTAGCGTCGCAGCGCAGCGAACCTTCTTCCATTTTACAGTCCGAAACCTCGGTATATTCCAGGATGGATTTCAACAGCTCCATATAAGCCCTTGCTTCTTGCGGGGATCTCAAATCCGGTTCCGATACGATCTCGATTAAAGGTACACCGGCCCTGTTATAGTCTACCAGCGAACCGGAAGAAGTAGTAATAGTTTCACCGGAGTGGACCAGTTTACCTGCATCTTCCTCCATGTGCACCCTGGTAATGCCAATGCGCTTAACTTGTCCGTCCACTTCGATGTCCAGGTAACCATTTTGCGCAATAGGCAGATCATATTGGGAAGTCTGAAAGTTCTTGGGTAAATCGGGATAATAATAATTTTTCCGGTCAAACTTGCTAAATGAGGCAATTTTACAGTTTAAAGCCAGGCCTGCCTTCATGGCATATTCAACTACCTTTTTGTTTAAAACAGGCAAAACTCCTGGCAACCCGAGGCAAACCGGGCAGACATGAGTATTGGGTTCACCGCCGAATTCCGTAGTGCAGGAGCAAAATATTTTAGAATTGGTTTTTAACTCTGCATGTACTTCCAACCCAATTACTGCTTCATATTCCCTGCTCATTACTTCACCCCCACTTGCGGTCTTTGCCGGTGATAATCTGTTACACTTTCGAAAGCATAGGCCGCCCTGAATAAAGTGGTTTCCCCGAACGGTTTGGCAATTAGTTGTAATCCTACCGGCAAACCCCGGCTAAAACCGCATGGAATGGAAATAGCTGGCACCCCGGCTAGATTAATGGTCACAGTGCAAATGTCGTTCTGATACATGGCCAAAGGATCATCTGTTTTTTCCCCGAACTTGAATGCGACTGAAGTGGTGGTAGGCGTTAATAATACATCATATTTAGTAAAAGCCCTATCAAAATCTTGTTTGATCAAGGTTCTGACCTTCAGCGCTTTAAGGTAATAAGCATCATAATATCCGGAACTTAAAGCATAGGTGCCCAGCATAATCCTCCTTTTAACTTCCGGACCGAACCCTTCATCCCGGGTTTTCATGAACATGCTGACAATATCTTCGGCATCCTTGTCCCGGTAACCATAACGAACGCCGTCATACCTGGCCAGATTTGAACTGCACTCGGCAGGGGCAATAACATAATAAGCCGGCAAGGCATATTCGGTGTGAGGCATGGAGGTTTCTTCAATAATCGCCCCCAACTCCTCGTATTTCTTAATGGCTTGTTTAACCAGTTGTTCCACTTCCGGGTCCAAACCGGCAGCAAAATACTCTTTTGGCACCCCTATTTTTAGGCCCTTTACATCGGGTATTAAAGCTTCCTGGTAGTTTGGCACTGGTAAATCTGCGGAAGTTGAATCCATGGGGTCATGCCCGGCTATTGCCTGCAGCACCAGAGCACAATCGGTGACATCCCTGGTAAATGGGCCGATTTGGTCCAAGGAAGACGCAAAAGCGACCAAACCATAGCGCGAAACCAAACCATATGTAGGCTTTAAGCCCACCACACCACATAAGGAAGCAGGTTGGCGAATAGAGCCTCCTGTATCTGAACCAAGAGAATAAACGGCTTCGCCTGCTGCTACCGCCGCTGAGGGCCCGCCGCTGGAACCGCCCGGCACCCGCTCTAAATCCCATGGGTTACAAGTGGGGAAGAAACGGGAATTTTCGGTTGATGAACCCATAGCAAATTCATCCATGTTTAACTTGCCAAGCGTTACCGCTCCGGCAGCATCTAGTCTTTCCACTACTGTTGCATCGTAAGGCGGTATGTAATTTTCCAGCATTTTCGAAGAACAGGTGGTCCTCACTCCCTGGGTACAAAGATTATCCTTAAGGGCCATCGGGATACCTGCCAGCGGGTGGGTTTGTTCACCCCTGGCCAGCATTGCATCAATCTGCCGCGCTTTCTTAAGCGCCCGCTCTTTGGTAAAAGTCACGTAGGACTTGATGTGGTTTTCCACCGCTTCAATTCTGCTGTAAAAAACATTAGTAAGCTCAACCGAGCTGATTTCTTTTTTTATTAACTTTTCCCGTAATTCATGGGCTGTCAATTCATACAGTTCCAAAACCGTTACCCCCTAGACCAGCCGTTAGCTGTCAGCCACTAGCCAATGGCTTTAGGCTGTATTTTTTAAGTAATCTTAGTGCGAAGCACCCCCATCCCAGCAGTGCACTCTTGACTTGTGACCAAGGACTGGCGACGGAGGACAAGAATTTATACTATTCTTGGAACGCGGAACTGGCCGTCTTTTTGATCCGGCGCATTTTGCAGTACTGCCTCCCGGTCCAAATTATTTGAAGCCACGTCTTCCCTGAACACATTGTGGATATTCAAAACATGGGCTGTTGGCTGGACCCCGGTTGTATCCAATGCATTGAGTTTGTCCATAAATTCGAGGATTGCATTTAGTTCTTTGGTATAATTCTCTTTTTCAGCTTCGGTAAGTTCCAGGCGGGCCAGCAAGGCCACATGCTCAACATCTTTCTTGGTTATATTCAATTCCTTCACCTTCCTGAGGATAAGTTCATTAAGGCATGGTATCTACTTTACTATTTTTTGACAAAAAACATCTTTACCAATTATAACAAAACAAATCAACCTCTGCAACTTCAACGATTTTTTCGTTTTTATCTTAAAATTCTCTCTAAATTGCAATATTAAATGCAACACCTCTAGTGAGAATCATCATGATTTTAGGTTTTAAAGAATAATATCCATCTTTAAGCCCTTCTTGGCTACTTTATTGAGCGAATGCAGAGGGTTGTCAAGGGTTGCCGCTAGGCAAGACGAAGTCTTTACCCTTGACTACCATCAAATGAGCTCTATAATCCCCCAAGAAGGAGGGCTTAAGCTATTTTGGATAGCTCCTCACGGAAACATTCTTCTGGCGTTTTATAACCTAATATTTTACGTGGAAGCTTATTTAGCCAGTGCTGTATGCGCTCTATCGTTGCTGCTGAAAATTCCTTAATGGCTTTTCCTTTAGGTACAAAACGGCGTAGAAGCCCATTATGACGTTCATTGGTTCCTCGTTCCCAGGAGGAATAAGGATGAGAAAAGTAAACTTCAATTCCTAATGGTTTCATGGTTTCGGATAGCTCACTAAATTCGGAACCGTTGTCTGCTGTAATAGTACGAAATACGTTGGAAATTTGCTCACCGTAGTAATTCTTAAGCTCTAAAAGTGCATTATTAACAGCATTACTGTCTTTTGTATCCAAGAGAAATAACAGCTCGTGGCGGGTTTTTCGTTCAGTTAGGGTTAAAATAACTGAATCATTTGCTCGTTTACCTACTACAGTATCAATTTCCCAATGACCAAAAGTTTGGCGTTGTTGTACTTCTTCTGGTCTTTGGTCAATACTTATTCCCATGATGCGTTTGTTCTGACGAACCCTTTTACTTTTAGGCTTTAATCTAAGTTTAAGGCTTAAATCAATATTTCGGACTGTTAGCAACCCTTGGTCTATGTAACTATACAAAGTTTTGGTGCAGACAATGGTAGCATCTTGCCATTTAGGATCTCGTTTGCAAGAACCGGCAACTGCATCTGGCGACCATTTTTCGTGCAGTATCTTATCTTCTGCAAATTTCAGAAAATCTTCAACCTGAGCCAGCTTGCACTTTGCCCCACAGTTCATACGGTTTTTCTTATATATTGCCTGTCCAGTTTCGGGAAAATATTCTTCATAAGTTGATAAATCCGAACGCCTTTGAATTGTGGTTCCTCTTTTAATTTCGCGACTAATTGTACTTGGTGAGCGACCTAACTTGTTAGCAATATAACGTTGAGTTTTACCTTCTTTTAAGAGAGCGGCAATCTGACCTCGTTCAAAAACACTTAGGTGTTTAAAAGAACGTACAGTTGTGGTAGACTTGGATTGAACAGCCATAGTAGAGACCTCCTGTATGTTTGGAGTAGACACCTAAATCATACATGATTTCTCACTATGGTTGTTTATTTTTTTACTGTATTTTACCTGTTGCATTTAATTTTACAATGAACCATCTTAAAATTCTCTTAAAATTCTCTAGTAAATAAAGGAATTCTTGGAAATTCGTCGAATAATGCTTTAGCAGCATTGGAAGGACGAGAGGGAGAGATAATTTTGCTTAAAATGCCATGGATTACTTTCTTATTTCAGGGGTTACCTGAAACTATAGCTTCCACAGCTTTTTGCTTTGCAATCATTAAATTGCCTTTAATTTGGAATTTAATTTTAAGAATTGGTGTTATATACGGCATTTCTGCGTTTTCAATTAGATTGTTACCTATCTCGTACGGTGTACATACTATTATTTTAATTTTTATTTTGGTAGTCCTTCTAGTTTCGTTTACAAAATGTAAATTAAGTTTAGCTTTTATGGCCGCTTTAACCAATATGATAACTGTTGCAGCCAGTGAATTTCTACTTGGTGCATTACTCAATTTCTTAAACATTTCTTTTCAAGAATTATATAAGAACCAATGGCTATGGACATTACTAGGCCTTCCTCAAGTTCTAATCTTACTTTCTTTAGCTTTTATTCTCAATTATTTCAATAAACAAAAAACAGTAAGGAAGGACAGCTGTGATTGAACGATTTTGCTTATATCTTGTTAAAAATACTAACTTAAATGAGGAACAGTTCGAAATCATTAAATTTGGTCTGGAATCAGTGCTTTCTACAGCTTTTAGCTTGCTTCTGACTTTTCTTATCAGTTGGCTGCTCGGAGTATTTAAAATAATGCTTGTTGTTCTTGCTTCATTTGCAATTGTTAAAGTTACTGCGGGTGGTGCCCATTGCAAAACTATGTTAAACTGTGCGTTGTTTAGTAGTATCACGTTTACTTCTCTTGCAAAATTAATCGATATTTTCAATGAATTCCTAGTAGCAAACCAAACTATCATTTTGATATTAACTTCAATAATTGCTTTTACTATTCATTATTTTTGGTCTCCAGCACAAACACCTGAAAAACCCATGTCAGAAAAGTACTGTAAAAAGTTAAGAATGCTTTCCTTTGTTACATTGTTTATAACCTTTATGGCTTTATATTTAATGCACTTTGCAAAAATCGCATTTGCTTTTCCTGTTGTCATTGCTTCATGTCTGGGAATAATTTGCCACAGTATCTCAATAACTCCTTTGGGCTTTATACTTATAGATAAAGTTGATTATGCCCTATCATGGGTTTTGAAAGGAGGGTTAAAATATGACCAAAATTAAATTAGCTTTCTTAACAGGTATTGTAAGCATTCTTACCTTGTTCGCCACAATAAGTGCTGCTTCAGCTTGTCAAGTTACTTGGTATCAACCTAAACTACCTAAAACATTGCAAAAATAATCTCATTAAGGGCGGTTTTTGCCGCCCTTTGCCAATTCAGAGGATGTACAGTTATGAGAGATTGGTATAAAAAAACTTCTAATAAAATTGAGGAGTACTTAATAATAACCCATATTACAACTTACTTAATATATTTAGCTGCAGTCTTCATGATTATCAATAGACTTAAAGTTATAGATCCCAATAACTTATATTTTGGAAGAGGTGCCTTTTTAATAAGTTTTGCTTTTTCACTCTTGCTTTATTTGGTTTTATATAAATACAAAGGTCAAATCCTGTCCTTAAAAAAGCCAACCTTGGCAAATTATATTTTTGTTTGTTGCACCATTTTAATAATTATTATTTTAAACTTATTTGGTTCAAAATATATCGACATTAAAATGCTTTTTTTTATGCCGGTAATATTAGCAGCTTTAAACTACGATAAAATATATAGAACCGCAGTTACTGCTTTGTGCTCATTTGCACTTCTATTCATAAATGTCGTAAATAATTTCAAAGCTAGTAATACATACGATGCTTTTGATTCAGATATTTTGTTGATTGGTATAATCTTCTTGATCAACTGGCTTATAGGCAACCTGCGGAATATTGAGCTGGAAACCCAGCAGTACCTTGAGAACCTGGCTAATTACGACGATCTGACCGGACTGGCAAATCACCGCCATTTCCAAGAAGTTTTAAGTTTTGAGCTGGAGCAAGCGTGCGTCAACAACACTAACCTGGCTCTGATCATGATGGATATTGATTATTTTAAGTTTTACAATGACACATACGGACATCAGCAAGGTGATGAAGTACTCAAAGAGATTGGGAAAATATTAAAAGCCGAAATCGGCAAAATCGGCATTGCCGCCAGGTATGGAGGAGAAGAGTTCGCCATAATTCTTCCCGGTTTAACTGCCAAGCAAGCTGTAGTTGTTGCTGATACTTTACGCTCCAACATTTCCGCCCATGATTTTTACGGTGCCGAGTTGCTGCCTCAAGGACGGCTTACTATCTCCTGCGGGATCGCCGGTTATCCGGAACATGCCGATAATAAAAAAGAGCTGATTCGCAGCGCAGATGAAGCCTTATACAAAGCTAAAAACAGCGCGAAAAATAAAGTGGAATTATATTTTACCGTTTTTAATGAGCTCGGCAATTCGGTAAGAAAAAACGAGCAGGATTTAATCAACTCCGTGCGTACGTTAGTGAGCATCATCAACGCCAAAGACAGGTATACCTATGGCCATTCCGAACGGGTCGCTCTCTACGCCCAGGAACTGGCCAAAGAAATAGGTCTGACCGAAAATCAAGTCAAATGTATCGCATACGGAGCATTTTTGCATGACATTGGCAAAATCGAGATATCCCGGGATATACTGAATAAAACAACTGTACTGACTGCTGAAGAACGTCATATTTTTAACCAGCATCCGGTTTGGGGAGCGGAAATAGTCAAACCTATCAGGGCCTTTCGGGATATCTCCCCACTTATTCTACACCACCATGAGAATTTTGACGGCACAGGTTACCCGTCAGGACTAAAAGGCGATGCCATCCCCCTTGAAGCAAGAATCTTGCGGATTGCAGACAGCTTTGATGCCATGACCACCAACAGGCCGTATAAAACTGCTATGGAAAGAGAGGCAGCCCTGGAGGAATTGAGACGGTGTTCGGGTACTCAATTTGACCCTCATTTGGTGGAACACTTTATTCGTTTGTTTACGAAAGGAAAGCTAGAAAAAAATTTAGCTTAAACTAACTCCAGCTACCCTGGAGTTTATATTTTTTTCACCCATCACATTCTGTTTAATTTTTCATAAGCTATATTAGGCAAGAAACAAATTACTAAAGTAAGGAGGTATTCTTTAATGGGAGCAGGATTTGGTGGAGGTTTTAAAGATGGTTTCTTCGGTCCTCATATGGCATTTGCCATATTCCTGATTCTGGTGCTTTTAATTTTCGCTAACTAAGCTATCTCGAAAGTAGCTATAACGTTTATGTCCTGTCGCTCCCGCTGTCTGAATCAAGAGCACCAACTGCTCGGTGCCGGACTTCCAACGGCACGCGGCTTTCGCTCTGTCCTGCCGCTCCAGCGCTTCGTGAGTCCATGCTGCTCGACCGGACAGGTCAGGGGACACACCCTTATGCAAGATTTATATTTGTTCGGGGAATGTCCCCAATTATACTCTTCACAGAGCGCTCTACGGCCCGTCAAAAAGAGCAGCTGCGACACAATGGGTTACTATTTTTCATTTTTCTGATGGCGCTGCGACAGCAGCATGAAGGTCTGTCGAAAAACCTATGTATCGAATATGCAATAAAATCAAGGATGAGATTTGCTCATCCTTGATTTTTTTCACCTATTAATGCCAGCAACTCCGCTTCGCCCAGAATGGTTATTCCCAGCTTAAGGGCCTTTTCATACTTTGAGCCCGGATCTTTACCCACTACAACATAATCCGTGTTTTTGCTCACGCTGGAAGTTGTCTTTCCACCGTGTTTTTCAATCAATTTCTCCGCTTCTTTCCGAGTCAGCGTTTCCAAGGTCCCTGTCAACACGAACAGCTTGCCCTGCAGGACTCCCTGCCCCATAGCTTTACGTTCAACTTCCATTTTTACGCCGGCCCGGCGTAACTTTTCTATAACCTGCTGATTAACGGGTTCAGCAAAAAATGTGCGAATACTTTCGGCAACTTTGGGGCCTACATCGGGTACTGCCAGCAGTTCATCCAAACTCGCCTGGCTCAAAGCGCTCAAAGAGCCAAAATGCTCCGCCAAAATCTTTCCTGCCCTTGCACCCACGTGCCTGATACCCAGAGCAAAAACCAACTGCCCGAGCCCCCTTTGTTTGCTTTCCTCTATAGCACGCAAAAGGTTTGCAGCCGATTGCTCTCCCATCCTTTCCAACTTCACCAGGTCCTTAAATTCAAGGTAATATAAATCTCCAGCATCTTTGATCAGGCCTGCATTCAAGAGCTGCTCTACCACTTTAGGGCCCAAGCCTTCAATGTTCATGGCGTCCCGCGAAACAAAGTGGATAATGCCCTCCCTGATTTGGGCTGGACAAGCCAACCCTCCGGTGCAGCGGGCTGCCGCTTCATTTTCCAGCCTGACAACTGCCGAACCACACTCGGGGCATGTTTTAGGCAAATTAAATTCCCTTTCGGAACCAGTTCTTTTATCTTTTAGCACTTCTACCACTTCGGGGATGACATCGCCAGCTTTTTGAATAACCACTGTATCGCCTATTCTGATGTCTTTTTCCCTGATAATGTCCTCATTGTGTAAAGTAGCCCGGCTAACCGTAGACCCTGCTACTTTGACCGGCGTTAAAACAGCAGTAGGGGTAAGAACTCCGGTCCGCCCCACCCGGACAATAATATCTTCTACAGTTGTAACTGCCTGTTCGGCAGGGAACTTATAGGCTATGGCCCAGCGCGGGCTTTTCGCGGTGCTGCCCAGCTCCTCTTGCTGTGCAAAGTTATTGACTTTAACTACCATTCCGTCAATTTCAAAAGGCAGTTCGGAGCGCTTGGTAGTCCATTCCTGACAGTAGGCTATTACTTCTTCAATAGTAGTGCACAATTTATGATTGCGGTCCACGGGAAAACCTAACTCCCGGAGATATTGTAATGCATCCCAGTGGGTGGAAATCTCCTGACCCTCTATATAAGTGATTTCGTAAATGAAAGCACTTAAAGAACGGGAAGCCGTAATTTTAGGATCTAACTGGCGGATTGAACCGGCAGCAGCGTTCCGCGGATTGGCAAATAACGGCTCACCGTTTTCTTCCCGCTCCTGATTTAGGCGGGCAAAAGCCGCTTTTGGCATGTAGGCTTCTCCCCGGACCTCCAAGCGAGGCAACTTTTTCGTAAGCCGCAAAGGGACAGCAGGAATAGTTTTAAGGTTACTAGTCACATCCTCCCCTGTTTCCCCGTCACCCCTGGTAGCACCCCGCACCAAAATTCCATTTTCGTAAATGAGGGCAATGGAAAGACCATCGATCTTGGTTTCTACCACATATTCCACCTGCTTGCCAACCAAGCTGGTAACACGACGGTGGAAGTCCTGCAAATCCCCGGCCCCAAAAGCGTTCCCCAGGCTCAAAAGGGGCTTGCGGTGCCGGTAATTTTCAAACACCTCCAGTGGTTTGCCACCAACTCTCTGGCTGGGGGAATCAGGTGTCAAGAGCTGCGGGTACTGTTCCTCGATGGCAATCAATTCACGCATTAGACTGTCATATTGTGCATCGGAAATTAAAGGAGAATCCAGCACATAATAGTGGTAGTTGTGCTTCTCTAACTCAGCCCTCAGTTTTTCCACTCTTTGTTTGGCTTCTAAAAAATCCATCGATTAGCTCCTCCATGCATGCAGTATGCTTGTTAGCCATCAGCCGTCAGCTGCCAGCTGTCAGCTTTTATTAATAACCATTAAACAAACTTTCATTCACAAAAAGTAAATGGTTAATCAAGTTGTATGAACTAATGCTTCGCGCTCTTTAAACTTTAATGCTAGCCAATGCTTCTAATAAAGCTGATACTTGCAGCTGATAGCTAAGAGCTGATAGCTGCTGGCTGATGGCTAATTCACTGCAGATACCTGCTAAGCGGCGGTACTACCTGTTTTTTTCGGGACATAACCCCGGGTAGAAAGATGCTGTTCTGCCCCGGTCCGGCGTTAAATGCTTTTTCCACAACTCTGCTCTGCCTGCCTGTGAAAAGCAATTCAGTTCCATCCCGCATTAAATCCGTCAGCATTAAAATTACCAAATCATACCCTTTTTCCCGCTCTGCTTCCTGCAAAGCTGCCAAGAGCTCCGCTATCTTCCCCTTAATTAAATCGGCATCAACTACTTCTATTTGTCCAATTCCGACCACACTGCTGCCTAGGTGGAATTCCTTGAAATCTTCAAAGAGAATATCCTGGCCGGTGCGCCCTGCTACCGTTGAGCCGGCCCTAAACATCGCCTTTCCGAAATCAATCATGTCCAGCCCCGAAACGGCTGCCATCTGCGCTGCGTATTTTTTGTCAGCAAAAGTCGTGGTAGGCGATTTAAAAATCAGGGTGTCGGATAAAATTGCTGCACAAAGCAGTCCGGCGATTTTAGGCGGCGGAACTATCTCATGTTCATTGTATATTTTACTTATGATAGTCGCCGTACTCCCTACCGGCTCATTGCGCATCATAATTGGCTCCGGCGTTTCCACATCAGCTATCCGGTGGTGGTCAATAATCTCCAGGACTTCAGCCTGTTCTACCCCGTGCACAGCTTGACTTTTTTCATTGTGATCAACCAGCACCAGTTTTTTCCCCCGTAAAGCCAGAAGGTTATAACGGGAAACCATGCCTAGGTACCGCTGGTTGGCATCTACTACCGGGTAGTTCCGAAACCTCGTTTCCAACATGGTTGGCTTTATCTCTTCCACCAAATCATCGTCCTGAAAAACCACCAAATTTTCCGTCCGCATGAACTTACCTACCGGCTCATCCATGGGAAAGCTGCCTATATCCCAAGCTTCCAGCAAAAGTCTGGCCAAGTCGCCTACCGTCAATAGCCCTAAAAGGCGATCGGAGTCATCAACTACAGCCAAAGTCTTAATCCCCAGCTGCCTCATTTGATTTCCTGCCTCTCTTAAACTCACATCGGCCAAAGTCGCAACCGGGTCTGCTTTTAACATATCCCTGGCCCTTGGCTTTACATCCTCCAATAAAATCGGTTCTTCCTGTTTAAAATAATCCAAAACAAAAGCCGTCTCCCCATTGATCTTGCCACATCTGCTTGGGATAGCCCTCTTATCCTGAAACTCAGTTTTAAAATAAGCGTAAGCTATCGCTGCAACAATGGAGTCGGTATCGGGGTTTTGGTGCCCGATTATATATAACTCATCAGACATAAAGATCACCTATGCTTTCTGAATGGGTGCATACTGGGCAAGCACATTCTTGATACCCAAATTGGGGAAAGCGATGGAAATCTGCGCATCTTTCCCCTGGCCGTCAATTTTCACTATGACACCTTCTCCCCATTTGGCATGAATAACATGGTCTCCTAAATTAAAGGAGGCTTTTGCACGGGGTTCAACAGCAGCAGCGGGCTTATTAAACGGTAGTGAACCTATCGTTTTAGCTTCGGTTCTTAAATTGGTTACTTGTTTAAGCTCGTCCCCCGCTTTCAACTCTTCTGGAATCTCATCCAGGAACCTGGAGGGTGGGTTGTAGAGGGTATTGCCGTATAGAGTGCGCTGCCAGGCCCGGGTCATGTACAGCATTTCCTGCGCTCTGGTCATGCCTACGTAGCAAAGACGGCGTTCCTCTTCAAGCTCCGGCTCGTCCAACAAAGCCCTGGAATGGGGGAAAACCCCTTCCTCCAGACCGGCCAGAAATACCACCGGGTACTCCAACCCCTTAGCAGTGTGTAAAGTCATTAAAACAACAGCCGCTTCTCCCTCGGCGTAGCTGTCCAGGTCGGAAACCAAGGAAATTTGGGCCAAAAAGGCGTCCAGGGTTTTATCTTCGGCATGCTTATCAAAATCAGCAGTAACGGACAAAAATTCCTGCAGGTTTTCAATCCTGGTCTGGGACTCCACTGTTTTCTCCAGTTCCAGTTCAGTCCAATAGCCGGTTTCAGTGAGGATGGTCTGTACCAAATCTGTTAAAGGTATTTTATCCACTTTTTCTCTAAAGCTTTCCATCAGCTCACTGAATTGTTTTATGCCTTTGGTAAAGCGGGGAGTTAAACCGGGGATACTGCCTACTACTTTTAAAGCCTCATAGGGACTTAACCCTACCTGTCCGGCAAATTCCTCAACTTTAGCAAAAGTTGCCTCCCCAATCCCCCTCTTCGGCACATTAATTATCCTGGAGAGGCTAACAGTGTCGCTGGGATTAGCCAGAACCCGCAGGTAGGCCAGTATATCTTTGATCTCTTTACGTTCGTAGAATTTCAATCCGCCGATAACTTCATAGGGAATGCCATGCCTGATAAATGTTTCTTCAAAAACACGGGATTGGGCGTTGGTACGATACAGCACGGCAAACTCCCTGTACGAACGCCCTTCCTGATGGTGCCGGCGGTAAATTTCGCCGGCTATGAATTCCGCCTCATGGCGTTCATCCTGGCCGATAAAGCAAATCACCGGTTCTCCCTTTTTGTTTTCCGTCCAGAGGGCCTTTTCTTTCCGCCCCGTATTGTTAGCAATCACATGGTTGGCTGCTTGCAAAATGGTCTTAGTGGAACGGTAATTTTGTTCCAGTTTAATAACTTTAGCATCGGGATAATCTTCCTCAAAATCGAGGATATTTTGGATATCGGCCCCGCGCCAGCCATAAATGGACTGATCAGGGTCCCCAACCACACAAATGTTGCGGTGGACTTCAGCCAGCATTTTAATTAACACATACTGGGCATGGTTGGTATCCTGGTATTCATCCACCAGGATATGTTGAAACTTGTGCTGATAATAATGAAGCGCTGTCCGGTTTTCCTTGAACAGCTTCACAGTTAAAACCAGCAGGTCATCAAAATCAAGGGCGTTGGCGGCTTTAAGCTTGTCCTGGTAGAGCTTAAAAACATCAGCTGCTTTTTGCTCAAAGTAATCGGCAGCCTCCCGGTCGTACTGTTCGGCGCTCTTTAGCCTGTTTTTGGCCTGGCTGATGGCAGCCTGAATGGAACGGGGCGTAAATTTCTTTTCATCCAGATTCAACTCTTTCAGACAGTTTTTGATTAGTGTTTGCTGGTCAGCAGTATCGTAAATCACAAAGTTGCTCTGGTAACCCAGGGCTGCTATTTCACGCCGCAAGATCCTTACGCACGCGGCGTGAAAAGTACTGACCCATAACCTGGCTGCAGCAGAGGCACCTACCAGACCCGTGATCCGTTCCTTCATTTTGTTGGCGGCTTTATTGGTAAAAGTAATGGCCAAAATGCGGTCAGGAGCCACTCCTTGTGCAATAAGATAAGCAACCCGGTTGGTCAGAACCCTGGTTTTTCCGCTCCCCGCTCCCGCCAGAATGAGCAAAGGACCATCTGTATGCAGAACAGCCTCCTTTTGGGCCGGATTGAGTTTATTCAAAAGTTCAAGCATTGTTTTCCTCCTGATGAATAGCTATCAGCCTCCGGCCATCAGCCTTCAGCTAACAAAATTTAAGAAATCTTCCAAACAGCTGTGCTGTTTTCTCTAGATAGCATTATATCAGAATTTAGGCAATTCTGTAGTTATAAGTAAAAAATAAAACCCCTCGCATTTGAGGGGTATTTATTATTTACTATTCCTTTTGTATACCATAGCTGTCTACCATTAAATCATGTACACGATCATAATTAGGCTTAAAGTCCTGATCTGCCGGAGTTAAGTCAGCAGCTGCTTCAGCCGTGAATTTGCTGCCTGTCTTATTCTTAGCTTGAGGAGGGACTTTGCCACCACTTTGTTTTTGCTGCATTTCATAATGGCTGTAGACCTCGTAGTCCTTATCCATGGTTACGCCGCTGATCTTTTCATCTGCCCGGTTTGTCTCTACATCGGTACGGTAAACACCGGGGCTATTGGGAAACAGTTCATCATCAGGTTCCATTTTTTCACCTCCTGTACCTCACATCTTTTAGTATATGGTAACAGGAAGCTAATTATTAGATCGACAGTCTTTTTCTTTACCTTCTGCCCTGCAATTCCCCAGCAATTTTTTCCAAATTGACACCTTGCTCTACCAGCAACACCAGCAGATGATAGAGCAAATCCGATACTTCGTAAACCACTTCTGCCGGGTTGTTATTTTTGGCTGCTATTATTACTTCCGCTGTTTCTTCGCCCACTTTTTTCAAAATTTTATCAACACCTTTTTCAAACAGGTAGGTAGTGTAAGACTTCTCGGGGCGGTTTTTCTGCCGGTCTAAAATCACCCGGTAAACTTCTTCTAATATTTTACCAAGTTTCATCCCGCCCGCTATCGCTTTCTCCTGTAGTATTTTCCCTGTGCCGTCCTTTTGCAGTTCATAGTGAAAGCAGGAATGATAGCCTTCATGACAGGCTTCTCCGGTTTGTTTGACTTTCACCAAAAGCGTATCCGCATCGCAGTCGTAATAAATTCCATCAATCTTTTGAATGTGGCCGGAGGTAGCGCCCTTATGCCACAATTCCTGCCTGCTGCGGCTGTAAAACCACGTTTCGCCCGTAGCCAGTGAACGCTCTAAAGATTCCCTGTTCATATAGGCCAGCATCAGCACTTCACCTGTATCTGACTCTTGCACAATAGCAGGAATTAAACCTTGCTGATTATATTTAATATTATCCAATACACTTTCTTGTAAATTCATCTTCTTACCAACACCCCGTTTTCCGCCAAATACTCTTTCGCCTGGGCAACCGTATATTCACCGTAATGAAAAATAGAAGCAGCCAGCACGGCATCGGCGTTGCCAATGGTCAGACCATCCAGCAAATGTTTTAAATTTCCCACTCCTCCTGAGGCGATTACGGGGATATTGACTGTCGCACTTACAGTGCTGGTTAATTCCAGGTCATATCCGTCTTTAGTCCCATCCCGGTCCATACTGGTTAAGAGTATTTCGCCGGCGCCCCTCTCTTCCACTTCTTTAGCCCAGGCAACTACATCGAGTCCTGTTGGTGTCCTGCCTCCATGGATATATGCCTCCCAAGAACCTGGGCCTTGTCGCCTGGCATCAATAGCTACTACAACACACTGGCTGCCGAATTTTTTGGCTGCTTCTTCAATCAGCTCAGGCCGCTGCACCGCAGGAGTACAGAAAGAAACCTTATCAGCACCGGCAGCCAGCATAGCCCTGATGTCCTCAATAGTCCTTAAACCTCCGCCTACCGTAAAAGGGATAAACACCTCTTCGGCAGTACGGCGCACGACATCTAACATAATTTCCCGCTCTTCTACGGAGGCGGTAATATCCAGAAAAACCAGCTCATCAGCGCCTGCCTCATCATAGGCCGCTGCCAGGGCTACCGGGTCACCGGCATCCCGGATATCCACGAAATTTACCCCTTTAACCACCCTGCCCCGGTGTACATCCAGGCAAGGTATGATCCTTTTAGTCAGCATAGCTTCCCTCACTTCCTCTCCGCCAGCGCTATAGCTTCCTCCAACTTGATTTTACCCGTATATAAAGCTTTGCCCGTTATAACTCCTTCAACGCCGTAGGCTTCCAGCTCCCGCAATGCCTCAATATCAGCCAGAGAGGAAATTCCTCCGGAGGCAATAACTTTCAGACCTGTTTTTTCAGCTAACTCCCTGGTGCTTTTCAGGTTTGGGCCTTGTAATGTTCCATCCAGCTTGGTATCGGTAAAAATTACCCGTTTAATGCCAAGATCTTTCATTTCCAGCGCCAGCTCAATAAATGTTTTATTTACGTTGGACTCCCAGCCATTGATCGCGACTAAACCATCCTTGGCATCGATCCCTAAAAGGATCCTCTCGCCGTAGAGAGCACAGGCTTTTTCTACCAGCTGAGGATTAGTTACGGCAGAAGTTCCTAAAATCACCCGGTTTATGCCTTCTTCCAGGAGCCGCCGGATTGTTTCCAGATTGCGGATGCCACCGCCCAGCTGCACCGGTATTTTTAACTTTTGCACAATTTTTGTTATAACTGCAGAATTTCTAGGAGAACCGGAAAAGGCCCCGTCAAGATCTACCAAATGCAAAAGCCTGGCGCCGGCTATTTGCCATTTTTCGGCCATAGCCACTGGGTCATCTGAAAACACCGTAGTTTCGTCCATCCGTCCCTGGTACAGCCGTACGCATTTTCCATCCTTTAAATCTATGGCCGGAATTACTAACACGTTGACACCAACTCCCCGTAATTTTTCAGTATCCGTAAGCCCCATTTACTGCTTTTCTCCGGATGGAACTGGATACCGAATACATTTTCCCTGGCTACCATAGCCACTACCTCTTGTCCATATTCGGTGGTAGCGATGACCACTTCCTGCTCATCCGGTATAACATGGTAAGAATGGACAAAATAGCAGGCTGTGCCTTCAGGCACGTCTTTTAAAATAGGGCTTTCCCGTTTAAACTTCAGTTGGTTCCATCCCATATGGGGCACTTTCAGTCCGGAGGACAGCCGTTTTACGCCCCCTTTAAAAATGCTGAGTCCTTGGTGCAAGCCATTTTCCTCGCTGTATTCAAAGAGCAGCTGCATGCCCAGGCAAATGCCCAAAAAAGGCTTCCCAGCCCGAATTGCTTCATGAATTACCGGTATCAAGCCGTTTTCTTTCAAACTTTCTATAGCATCAGCAAACGCTCCAACACCAGGCAGAACTATTCCTTTAGCTCGCTGGATCTCCCGGGGATCGCTCGTGATAAAGGCCTGGCAGCCAACGCTTTCCAAGCCCTTTTGTACGCTGCGCAAGTTTCCCATGCCGTAGTTTATTATTGCTATCACCACAACTCACGTCCTTTAATTAACCAATTGCTTTTAGCAAATACGACTATAATTTAGTAGTTGTTAGTTGTTGGTTGCTAGTTGTAAGCAATTGATTCTTTACTGTAATTTTTACAACTAACAACTAAAAACTAACAACTATCAACTAATTTAAAGCAGCCCTTTAGTGCTGGGCAGCAACCCGTGGGCTTTAGGGTCTATGGCTACCGCATCCTTTAATGCCCGAGCTAAAGCTTTAAAGATCCCTTCAATTATATGGTGTGTATTCTTGCCACTCAAAAGCTTCACATGCAGCGTCAAGCCGCCATGGACGCAAAAGGCCCGCAGAAACTCTTCCACTAATTCACTGTCAAAAGTGCCTAACTTAGCGTTAGGCAACTCCACATCAAAACTTAGATAGGGGCGACCGCTGATATCCAAGGCAACCAGGACCAGAGCCTCATCCATGGGTAAAATTATATGGCCGTAACGGGTGATGCCTGATTTATCCCCTAAAGCTTTTGTCAAAGCTTGTCCCAGCACTATGCCAATATCCTCCACCGTGTGATGGCCGTCCACTTCCAAATCGCCCTTAACTTCCAAGTGCAAGTTGAAGCTGCCATGCTTAGCCCATAAATGCAACATGTGGTCAAAGAAAGGCAACCCTGACGAACCAGTCAAGTTCCCGTTACCATCTAATTCCAGGCTAATTTTAATCTCAGTTTCCCCGGTCTTTCGATATACTGCTCCAACACGGGTCATGGCTTACCTCCATTTCAGCCTTCAGCTGTCAGCTATCAGCGCAGGCTAAAAAAATAATATTCGTATGTCAACATTCTTCCGCTACTCTTACCCTAATCGCATTGGCGTGGGCGTCGAGCCCTTCTACGCTGGCAAGCTTAATAATATCCTGGGACGCAGCTTCTAAACCTTGCCTGCTGTAAACAATCAAGCTGGACTTCTTCATATAAATATCCACATTTAACGGGGAGTAGAATTTGGCTGTTCCACCGGTAGGCAAAACGTGATTGGGACCGGCAAAATAATCTCCTAACGGTTCCGGGCTAAAATGCCCCAAGAAAATTGCCCCGGCATTCCTGATTTTACCCAGCCAGCGGAAAGGGTCCTCTACAGCCAGCTCCAGGTGCTCCGGCGCAAATTCATTGGCCAAAGCAAGCGCTTCCTCCAGATCTTCCGTAACTATAATGCCGCTGGCACTGTCGATAGACTTCCTGGCAATTTCCTTCCGGGGGAGCATCTCCAGCTGAACTTCCACTTCTCCCCGGACTGCTTGGGCTAACTCTTGGGAAGGGGTAAGCAGTATGGCTGAAGCCAGGGGATCGTGTTCTGCCTGGGAAAGCAGATCTGCAGCAACAAACTCCGGCCGGGCGGTCTCATCGGCAATAACCAGAATCTCGCTTGGTCCGGCCAGCATATCGATATCCACCTGGCCGTAGACCATTTTTTTAGCCAGAGTAACAAAAATGTTGCCCGGCCCGACAATTTTCTGTACCGGTCGCAGATTTTCCGTACCATAGGCCAGTGCAGCAATAGCCTGGGCACCTCCAGCCTTATAAACAGCCGTTACACCTGCTTCTTTAGCCGCTACCAGAGTATATGGATTCATGGTGCCATCTGCATTAGGCGGTGATGTCATAATGATCTCTTTAACTCCGGCCACTACAGCGGGCAGAGCAGTCATTAGAACAGATGACGGATAGGCAGCCGTACCTCCTGGAACATAAATGCCTACCCGCTCCACAGGCCGGTAAATTTGTCCCGTAATGTTACCTTTCGAGTCCGTTTCCCACCAGGACTTTTGCAGCTGTTTTTGGTGAAAGGAAATTATATTGGCTTTAGCCCTCCGTAAAGCGGCTAAAAATTCCTCTTCCACCTGGCGGCAAGCCTCTTCCAGTTCAGCTTCTGTCACCTGCCATGTTGCTGCACTGAGTTCGGCACCGTCAAAGCGTCTGGTATAATGAAAGACAGCTGCCTCACCGTTTATGCGCACATCTTCCACTATCTGCCGCACGCTATTGATCAAAGACTCATCAACGCCATGCACTTTGCGTAAAAGGTCTTGTACTCCCGTTTCCTTGCTATTTATTATTCTAAGCATCACTGGTTCCTCCATTGTCTATTACCTGCCGCAGCCGGGCAACAATGTCCGTTAACCTGTCATTTTTCATCCGGTAGCTCACCCGGTTAGCAATCAGCCTGGCTGTAGCTTCAAAAATGTCTTCCACCGCTACCAGTCCATTTTCCCTTAATGTTTTACCTGTAGAAACTATGTCCACAATCATTTCAGCCAGCCCCACCCGTGGCGCTAATTCTATATTGCCATGCAGCTTGATAACTTCCATTTGCATTCCCAATCCGGCAAAAAAATCCTCGGCAACTCTGGGGAACTTGGTTGCAACCCGGTTATTATTTAAGCGGCTCAAGTCAAAACCGCCATTTTCCTTAACATAACTTGCCAGCATATTTTCCGGAACTGCCACCACAAACCTGCATTTCCCGAATTTCAAGTCCACCAGCTCAAATACATCGGCTTTAGCTTCCACAATGGTATCCTTGCCCACGATTCCCAGGTCAGCGGCCCCGTACTCCACATAGGTAGGTATATCAGTTGGCCGGCAAATGATATAACGTAGATTTGCCTCAGGATAATCAAACATCAGCGTTCTGGAATCAGTTTTTAAACCTGAGGTGGGCAATCCGATGCGTCCTATTAATTCCACAGCTGTTTCCCCTAATTTGCCTTTGGGCAAGGCAATGGTCATTTTATCCAGCATCAGTAATCCCCCCGTCTACTTCCAGGACATGTTTGATTTTCCTGCCTCGGACATAATTTGAGTCCAACAAGCCCTCACCTGTCAAATCTATTTCCACTATAAACCCTTGGCCGCGCAATTCTTTGGCCTTTTTTAACAGCGCAGCATAATCATGACCTGTAAGGAGGTAATCAACCGGCGGCAGTCCATGGTCGGCATTTTGCGCAAGCATTATCCTCTCCAAGCCCATGGCAAACCCTATGGCGGGACAGTCATAGCCAAACTTTCCTAATAAATTATCATACCTGCCTCCTCCGCAGACAGGATACCCCAAACCTGGGGCATAACCTTCAAACACTATACCGGTATAGTAATCAAAATCCCTTAAGATGCTGAAATCAAAGAAAATATACTTGGACAAACCATAATTATCCAGGATTTCGTACACTTCCTGCAGCGCATCGAGAGCGTTTACAATCTCAGGCTCGGAGCTTAGCTGCCGCGCTTTCTCTAAAACTTCTCTCGACCCATGTAAAGTGGCCGTTTCCATTAGTTTTACTTTTTGCTCTTCGCTACAGCCCTGCTGTCCTAAAATAGTTTCTAAACCAACAAAGTCTTTATTGATAATTGCCTGTTTGATTTTTTTCAGGGCTGCAGGATCCTGGCCGGTCTGTTCAATTAACCCTTTAGTGACTGCAACCTGTCCGATACCAATTCTAAACTGCTCCAGGCAACAAGCAAGCAGTGCCTCTATGGCCAGTGCGATGACTTCAGAATCGGCCCCAACCCCCCGGGCACCGATGAGTTCTACACCGGCCTGACTGAATTCCCGCTGCCGGCCGGTCTGAATGCTTTCATAACGAAAAACACTCCCGGTGTAAAACAACCGTAACGGTAAAGAACCATTGCGCAAATGGGTCGTTACCAGACGGGCGATGGGAGTGGTCATATCGGGCCGCAGCGCGAGTATGCGGCCTTCACGATCAATAAACTTGAAGAGCTGGTCCTCGGGGCTGTCCTCCTCGCGCACAACCTCATAAAATTCAAAGGTAGGGGTAGCCACTTCCAGATATCCCCACTGCTGAAACAGGTTAACCAGGGCTGCTTCCAGGCTGCGTTTATTCCAAGCCTCACCGGGCAAAACATCCTTCACACCGGTAGGTATTTGTAAAAGCGGTGACAGTTTACTCATTGGCAGCACCTCTAGCGCTTTAATAAGTTAAAGTATTAACGCAATAATACCACCGCTTCAACTCACTGTCAATTACTTTTTTTGCTTTTCAGTCTTTTTAGCACCAGTTTGTAACCGTCTGCGCCGTAATTCAGGCACCTTTTCACCCTGCTGATAGTTGCCGTGCTGGCGCCCGTTTCCTCAGCGATGGTAGTATACGTATAGTCCTCTTGGAGCATCTTCGCTACCGCCAACCGCTGTGCCAGGGATTTTAACTCAGCAACTGTACAAATATCCTCAAAAAAACGGTAGCATTCCTCTTCATCTTCTAAAAGCAGAATTGCCTCAAACAGTTCGTCAATAAATTTATCCTTGAGTCTGCTGTGATAGGCCATGGCACCCTCTCCTAACCAAATTATATCCATAATTTAACCTTTTATTTTCTACAATTTTCTGTTTAATCCTTGTTTTGGGCCGGGTTTATAAAAAAACCCGCTCTTTTGTTTAAGAACGGGATAAGGTCAAATTAACTTTGTTTCTCCTCTTTTTTCGGCTCCTCCGTAACTTCAGTGTTAAGCTGATCAGTAACCTGGGAAGCGGCGTTTTTGAATTCTCTTAGCCCTTTACCAATAGCCTTTCCAACTTCAGGCAGTTTGCCTGGACCGAAGATTATTAAAGCAATAGCCAAAATGAGTATTAACTCCCATGGCCCTATGCTAGGCAAAAAACCAAACACGGTGCAACCCCCTCGTCATATTGTTATACTCATTAATTCGCTGCAAATATCGGTTTTCCTTCCAAAAGCATTAGTAGATGTGAATCCCAAAATCTGTTTTGAACATTTGGCAAAAGTAAAAATGTTAGTGTAAAATTACTGTAGGATACCCTGCAGGAAAAAAAGGGCAGGGGAAAGAAATAAGACCTCACCGTCTGGCGAAAGACGGAGCCTTAAGCCCTAAGGCAAAAAGACTCGAGAGGTGAGGTCTTATGGAAAAGATAATTCAACACTTATGGGATAAATTCCTGCTGGTTGGGGAAAACGTAATTGAGGCTTTAGAGAGAAAAATCACATATCCGGAGTTGGAAATCAAGGTTAAAGAGATCCTTAACCAATTGGGAAAAGACATACTGAAGATGGTCCTGGAAACCCAGGATGCTTATCTGGTTGAGCACCGGGAAGAACGTCCCGGTTGGGTGGTTGAGCGGCGTCAAGAAGAGAAACATGTGGTCACAGTCTTTGGAGAAATGAGCTATCATCGTACCTACTTTTACCATAAAGAAACCCAATCCTACGCTCATTTAGTTGACGACTATGCCGGATATACACCACACATGCGGGTGGATGCAGCAGCTAAGTCCGTATTGGCTGACATGGCTACCGAACAATCTTACCGTCGTAGCGGCAGAGGGCCGGAGCAGTACGGATGGGGAGAAAGTTTGAGTGGACAGACAGTCAAGAATACCATAGACAGAATTAAAGTGCCCTTGAGTAGCGATGATATAATACCTGCGCAAAAGCGAAGGGTGAGGATTTTGTACATAGAAGCAGACGAGGACCACGTAGCCCAGTGGGGAAAAAAGGGACGGATGCAAATACCGTTGATCTATGTACATGAAGGAATAGAAAAAGCAAGCCGGGGTAGGAACCGGCTCCGGAATGCCCGCTATTTCAGCGGACCGTACAAGACCATTGACGACTTATGGTTTGCTGTCCTTGACTATATAGAAAAGCAATATGAACTAGACCAGATAGAAAGGATTTATATAAACGGGGACGGAGCAGCGTGGATTCGCAGCGGAACAGAAATAATACCCAAGTCCATATTTATACTTGACCTCTTCCACCTGAGCAAATATATAATAGCCGCTGTAGGCCCTGAGCCCAAACTACAAGCAGCCCTTTGGGAACATATAAAGCGCAGTGACTTGGAAAAAGTAATGGTTGTATTGGATAAAGCCCAAAAACTCCGTCCAGAGCGCCAGAAAGCGATTACAAAAACGAAGCGGTACATTCGGGGGCAGTGGGATGGGATAGAAGCGCGTAACCGATACCGTGAAGAAGTGCAGGGATGCAGCGCAGAAGGACACGTAAGCCATATACTATCTGCCAGATTAAGCAATCGGCCAGGGGGATGGAGCAAAGCAGGAGCCGAACAAATGGCCAGCCTTCGGGCAGCCAAAGCCAACGGGTTAAATATAAAGGAAATATACCTGGCCCAGCAAAAACAACCGGTAAAAGCGTTACAGGTAGACGCAGAAAAACTAAAAAGGGCCAAGAGAACAATCCAAAGGAACGTGGCAATAGAAATGATTCGGAATATGCCCATCCTGAAAGGACCCCAGAGTCCATTGACCAAGGCCCTCAGGGCACTAGCCGCTACTGCGTAGACCTGTGCTAAGGGCAACCAGAAATAATATGTATCTTCATAGTAAAATATTAGCAATACAACCATATAATTCAAAAATTAATCAAAAAATATCAGGCAAATTTACAACGAGGCTACCGCTCTGAACCGGATAGGTGAATTTATCTCGTAAAAAATCCTACAGTTACTTGACACTATCGTAAAAATAAAGCAATTGACCCAATACCCGTAATGTGCTATTATAGGTTTCAGTTAAATAAAAGTAACGCTCTTATCAAGAGTAGGTTGAGGGACTGGCCCGATGACGCCCGGCAACCGACCACTTCAGGGGTGATAACCTCTTAATTGGCACGGTGCCAATTCCTGCAGAACGTTGTTCTGGCAGATGAGAGTTACAGGAATGTAAACCTTTTCTGCCTGTGCGGAAAAGGTTTTTTATTTGTTGGAAACTAACTTTTCTTAAGAAAAGAGGAAATGCAATGATTGAAATTGCAGGCTTAAAAAAGATCTACGGCAAAGGTAAAGGTTCCGTGCTGGCCTTAGATGGAATAGACCTGAAAATTAAACAGGGAGAGATCTTTGGGATTATCGGCTTAAGCGGTGCAGGAAAGAGCACTTTGATCAGGTGCCTGAACATGCTGGAAAGGCCAACAGAAGGAAAGGTAATTGTGGACGGACAAGATATGACAAGTCTATCGGCGAGCGAGTTGCGCCTGGCCCGACGCAATATAGGCATGATCTTTCAGCACTTCAATCTGCTCTGGTCCCGCACCGTAGCCGAGAACGTGGCCTTCCCCTTAGAAATTGCCGGTATTAAGGATAGGGCAAAGATCAACGCTAAAGTAACCCAGCTTTTAGAACTGGTAGGTTTAAGCGATAAAGCCAATGCTTACCCCTCACAGCTCAGCGGCGGTCAAAAACAGCGAGTGGGCATTGCCCGAGCACTGGCCAATGACCCGAAAGTGCTGTTATGCGATGAAGCAACATCAGCCTTAGATCCGCAAACCACCGAGTCTATCCTGAAACTGCTGAGGAGCATCAACCAGCAGCTCAAGCTGACTATTGTAATCATTACTCACGAGATGTCGGTTATCAAGTCAATCTGCGACTCGGTAGCAGTGATTGCGGACGGTAAAATTGCTGAAACCGGGCCGGTTTTGGAGCTGTTTACCAATCCCAGAACTGCAACCGCCCGGGAATTCGTAAAAAGCATAATTAACACAGAAATTCCCGAAGTTGTGACCAAGCGGCAAAACGGTGAAAAAGCAAACAGCCAGTTAATCCGGATTTCCTTTATTGGCGATTCAGCAGGGGAACCGGTAATATCCAACCTGGTGCAAACCTTTAATATCAAAGCTAACATCCTTTATGGCAATATTGACCATATTAAGGATACAATTTTCGGCACCTTAACGGTGCAGCTTGCCGGCCAACCGGGGAATACCGCTCAGGCTATCTCCTACTTAAAGCAACAGGGGTTGAAAGTAGAGGTGTTAACCAATGATTGAATCTCTCATGCAGTATCTGGCCGATATCGGCCCTCAAGTAGCGGTTGCCTTTGTCCAAACGCTTCAGATGGTAATTTTGTCAGTCATTTTTTCCCATATTCTTGGCATACCGCTGGGGATCATTCTGGTAACAACCTCGCCGGGCCATATTCTGGAAAATAAATTTGTCAATCTGGTGCTAGGCGCTGTCATCAACGCAGCCCGCTCCCTGCCATTCATCATCTTGCTGGTAGCAATCATTCCATTTACGCGGGCAATTGTAGGCTCATCTATCGGCACCATGGGGGCAACTGTTCCACTGACGGTGGGAGCAATTCCATTTGTGGCCAGAATGGTGGAAACATCCCTGAAAGAAATTGAATGGGGTATTATTGAAGCAGCCCTGTCCATGGGGGCCACTCCATGGCAGATCATTACCAAAGTGCTGCTTCCGGAAGCAATGGCTTCGCTGATTCTAGGAGCTACAATTACCACCATCACTTTAATCGGTTATTCAGCCATGGCCGGTTTTGTAGGCGGAGGCGGTTTAGGGGATTTAGCCATGCGCTTCGGATATTACCGGCGTGAAGACGGCATCTTGCTGATCACAATTATCATCTTAATTGTAATGGTTCAACTGATTCAAATGTTGGGTGAAAGCCTCTCAGGCAAAGTAAATAAAAAATAAAAGAATTGTAAGGGGGAAAAACAAAGTGAAAAAAGCGTTGCTCATTATTTTAATCCTGGGTTTGTCTTTGGGTTTACTTGCTGGCTGCGGAGATAAGCAAGAAACAGTTAGCCAGGAAACAGAAAAGCAAGAAACAACTAAATTGGTGGTAGGAGCCACTCCTGTACCTCATGCTGAAATTCTGGAAAAAGCCAAAGAACTGTTGGCTGCAAAAGGCATTGAACTGGAGATCAAAGTTTTCACCGATTACGTAACGCCTAACACAGCCTTAGCCGATGGCAGTCTGGATGCCAACTTTTTCCAGCACGTGCCTTATTTAGAGGATTTCACCAAAGAAAACAAATTGGATTTGACACACACTGTAGCAGTACACTATGAACCAATGGGCCTATACTCCCAGAAGATTAAATCTCTGGACGAGCTGAAAGACGGGGATAAAATCGCCGTACCAAATGATGTAACCAACGAAGCCAGAGCGCTGCTGCTTTTACAGGATAACGGCATCTTGAAATTAAAGGATGCAAATAACCTGAAAGCCACAAAAAATGATATCGCCGAGTACACTGTGAAAGTAGAAATAGTGGAGTTGGAAGCAGCCCAGCTCACCAGGGCGTTGCCTGACGTAACCGCTGCCATAATTAACGGCAACTATGCAATCGACGCAGGCTTAAGCCCTGCTAAAGATGCTATCATCTCTGAAAGCAAAGATTCTTTAGCTGCTAAAACTTACGCTAACGTTGTTGCTATCCGCAAAGGCGACGAAAACCGGGAAGAAATCAAGGCTTTGAATGAAGTACTGACTTCCCCTGAAATTAAGCAATTTATCGAAGAAAAATACCAAGGCGCTGTAGTGCCTACTGCAGAGTAAAAAAATAAAAGACATCGGCGGGTTTCCGGCGATGTCTTTTATTTTTGCGATATGCTTTATAAAGCCCTGTAGCCGATATCCTTTCTGTAATGCATATCGGGAAAGTTGATTTTTTCTACAGCCCGGTAAGCTTTGGATAAAGCCTCCCGTACATCAGCACCTAAGGCAGTTACTCCCAGGACTCTTCCCCCTGATGTGACAACTTGGCCGTCTTTAATGGCAGTGCCTGCATGAAAAATTTGTACATCCGGATCCTGAATGCTTTCCAGCCCGGTGATGGACAATCCTTTCCGATAGCTGCCGGGATACCCACCCGAGGCGAGGACAACACAGGCTGCAGCTTCATCCCGCCAGGTAACGGAGGTTTCTGCCAGCCTCCCTTCCAGGATGGCTTCGATTATGTCGACTAAATCCGTCTCTAACCGCATTAAAACTGCCTGGGTTTCGGGGTCGCCGAAGCGGGCATTGAACTCCAGCACTTTTGGACCACCTGCAGTCAACATCAATCCGGCATAGATGACACCCTGATAAAATCTGTTTTCCCAGGTTAAACCTTCGATTACAGGCTGTAAAATAGTTTCTGTTATTTGTTTGTCTAACTCAGGGGTGTACATTTTGGGCGGCGAATAGGCCCCCATCCCTCCCGTATTAGGCCCCTGGTCACCGTCGTAAACCCTTTTATGGTCCTGCGCCCACACCATAGGCTTGACGGTTTTTCCATCGGTAAAAGCCATGACGCTGACTTCTTCTCCGACCAAAAACTCTTCAATCACCACTTTGGAACCGGCTACCCCCAAACTTAGCTCATTCATGAAGGAATCAACTGCCCGACAGGCTTCCTCCATGGTCATAGCTACAATTACCCCTTTACCGGCAGCCAGCCCATCAGCTTTCACCACGCATGGAACTCCGTTATCTCGGATGTAGAGTTTGGCCATTTCCGGCTCCTCAAAGACGCCGTATCTCGCCGTAGGAATATGGTACTTGTACATTAAATCTTTTGCCAGACCTTTACTTCCTTCGATGGCAGCAGCCCTGCCGGTGGGAGCAAAAATACGCAGGCCATGGGCTTGAAAAAGTTCAGCGATCCCTAAAACCAACGGAGCCTCTGGTCCCACCACGGTCAGGTCTATCTTCTGCTCCAGAGCAAAGCGGACCAATCCCTCTATATTTTCGGCAGCAATAGGGACACATTTCGCAGTTTGGCAGATCCCTCCGTTTCCAGGAGCACAGTAAATATTGGTTACTTTAGGGCTCTGGGCCAACTTCCAGACCAGCGCATGCTCCCTGCCACCGCCACCCACAACTAGTATTTTCATGTTAAACCTCCTTTGTTGTAATAGGCCACTGGCCGTCAGCCATCGGCTTTCAGCTCAAAAAATGAGTCAGGGGACGGTTCTCTGACTCACTATTCAAGCACTAATGAGTCAGAGAACCGTCCCCTGACTCATTAGTGCTTGAAGTGTCTCATGCCTGTAAAGGCCATGGCTATGCCGTGCTCGTTGCAGGCTGCAATTGATTCCTCATCCTTCACAGAGCCGCCGGGCTGAACTATAGCAGAGATACCGTACTTTGCTGCCAGGTCCACCGTGTCGCGGAAGGGGAAAAAAGCATCGGAGGCTAAAACTCCCCCCCTGGCTTTATCCCCGGCCTGCTCCAGCGCAATTTTCGCCGCTCCTACCCGGTTGGTTTGGCCAGGTCCGATACCCGTTGTAACTCCACCTTTAGCCGTAACAATGGCATTGGATTTAACGTGTTTCACCACTTTCCAGGCAAATTCCAAATCCTTAATTAAATCAGGAGAAGCTTTCTTCGTAGTTACCCACTTCCAGTCACCGGAATAAAGTTCTATATCTTTATCTTGGACTAAAAAGCCGCCGCTGACCTTTTTAATATCCAATTGTAACTCTCGTCCCTGTCCGGCTGGTACAGACATTACCCGCAGGTTAGGCTTCCCGCCTAAAATCTCCAGTGCCTCCGGAGTATAACCCGGTGCGGCAACAGCTTCTAAAAATGTTTTAATTAACTCACTGGCAGTGGGGCCGTCAACAATCCGGTTAAAACCCACAATACCTCCAAAAGCTGAAACAGGGTCGGCCTCATGAGCTTTTGTATAGGCCTCAGCCAATGTTGCCGCTATAGCCACACCGCAGGGGTTGGTATGCTTGATGATAGCGCATGCCGGTTCGCTAAACTCCTTAACTATATTCCATGCCGCCTCTAAATCCATGATATTGTTGAAAGACAGCTCTTTGCCCTGCAGCTGCTTGGCCGCAGCCAGCCCCGAGTTTTCTGTGCGGTAAAAAGCCGCATTTTGATGCGGGTTTTCCCCGTAGCGCAGGTCCTGAACTTTTTCGCCTGTTAAACTGAAAATGGGTGGGAATTTTTCGCAACCAATTAAATCTCCCAGATATTGGCTTATCATCAAGTCATATTCAGCGGTGTGCCGGAAAGCCTCATAGGCCAACTCCCGTCTTAAAGCCAGGGATACTTCTCCCTGCTCCCGCAGCTGGGATAAAACTTCGGGATACCTGGCCGGGTTAACGATGACAGTAACATATTCGTGGTTTTTGGCAGCAGCTCTGACCATGGCAGGGCCGCCGATGTCGATGTTTTCAATAGCTTCTTCTAATGTAACATCGGACCTCGCAATGGTCTCCTTAAAAGGATAGAGGTTGACTACTACAATATCAATAGGCTCAATTTCGTTTGTAGCCAATTGTTTCAAATGGTCCGGTGTGCGCTTGGCCAGGATTCCTCCGTGGATTTTGGGATGCAAAGTCTTCACTCTGCCTTCCAGTATTTCAGGAAAACCTGTAGCCTGGCTGACAGGAGTCACCGGTATATTGTGTTCCTGCAATGTTTTTGCTGTTCCTCCGGTGGAAAGAACCTGGTAACCCAAACTCACCAGTTCCCTGGCCAACTCTACAATTCCGGTCTTATCAGATACACTTAAAAGCGCGCGCATTTTATCACCTCCGCATTCTTAGCTGTCAGCCGTCTGCTGTCAGCTATTACTCTAGCTTAAGTATTTTTCAAAAAGATATTTAGCCACAATTCTTTTTACTACCAACTACCTACCAACAACCAGCAAATATTCAAGGCTGACGGCTGCAGGCTGATAGCTAATAGCTATTCTTCAACAAGCACTCTTCTCCCAATAACCCTTACCTTCCCCCGAGCAATCCACCGCACCACTTGGGGCAGCAGACGGTGCTCTTCTTCCAAAATCCGTCGGGCTAAACTGTCGGCATCATCATCCTGTTTCACAGGGACAACAGTTTGGGCGATTATGGGACCACCGTCCATACGTTCGTCAACAAAATGCACCGTACAGCCAGAATACTTCACTCCGTATTCCACTGCCTGGGCCTGGGCATTTAACCCCGGAAAAGCCGGCAAGAGCGAAGGGTGGATATTGATCACTCTCTCCGGAAAAGCGGCCAAAAAGGTTGAAGTCAAAAGGCGCATATATCCGGCCAGCACCACCAGCTCTACATTCCGGGCTTTCAACTTTTCTACCAGGGCCTGATCATAAGCGTCTTTGGAATTAAAGTTTTCGGGCGCCACATATTCCGCCGGAACGCCGAAATCCCCGGCCCTTAAAAGGGCCTGAGCTTCAGCCCTGTCGCTCAGCACCAGGACGATCTCAGCTCCTAAACTTCCGTCCCTAGCCGCCTCCAGTAGGGCCTGCAGATTGGAGCCCCTGCCAGAAACAAGCACACCTACCTTTAGCATCGGTACTCCATAACCCCGCTTCCGGCAACAATTTCACCGACGGGAAAGGCCTGCTCCCCTTGCTGCTCCAAAAAATGAATAACAGCTTGTTCCTGTTCTTCAGGGACCACCAGTACTATTCCGATGCCCATGTTAAAGGTGCGGTACATTTCTTCCGTACTAACATTGCCTAGTTCTTGAATTAAGGTAAAAATTGGCGGAATGGGCCAACTGCCCAGGCTTATTCTGGCATTCACTCCCCGGGGCAAAATGCGCGGAACATTCTCCGTCAGCCCTCCCCCTGTAATATGGGCCATACCCTTGATCTGGTACATTTCCAGTAACTTCAGCACTGGGCGGACGTATATTTTTGTAGGGGTTAAAAGTTCATCTCCCAAAGGGCGGCCTACACCCCGGACCACCTGGTCCAGTTTCAGTCCTCCCGCTTCCAAAAGCACCTTGCGGGCTAAAGAATACCCGTTGGAATGGAGGCCTGAGGAAGCTATGCCGATTATTTTGTCACCGCAGATTATATCTCTGCCATCAATTATTTTGCTCTTCTCAACAATACCTACGGCAAAGCCGGCCACATCGTACTCTTCTTCCGCGTAGAAACCAGGCATCTCCGCCGTTTCTCCCCCGATCAGGGCACAGCCGGCCTCCCGGCAGCCGCTGGCGATGCCGCCCACAATGTCCGCCACTTTTTCAGGAACAAGTTTTCCTACCGCCAGGTAGTCCAGAAAGAATAAGGGCTCCGCCCCTTGGACCAGAATATCGTTGACACACATGGCCACAGCATCGATCCCGATGGTGTCGTGTTTGTCCATCAGCATGGCTACCCTTAACTTTGTACCGACACCGTCAGTCCCCGCTACCAGCACAGGCTCCTGATATTTTCCTTTATTTAAGGCGAAGAAACCTCCAAAGCTGCCTAAATCACCCAATACCTCCGGACGCCACGTCTTTTTGACATGGCTCTTCATTAACTCCACAGCCTTATTGCCCGCTGCGATATCCACTCCGGCATCCTGATATGTCAGAGATTTCTTCTCCATCACGCCCGACCTCTTTCCAAAGCAAATTTTCCTTCAATATTTTCCGGTATCTCAATGGGATAGCGGCCATTAAAACAAGCCACACAGAAATTATCCTTGGAGCCGCGAGCTGCATTTAACATACCTTCCAAGCTTAGGTAGTACAGGCTGTCTGCTCCAATAAATTTCCTGATTTCTTCTAAATCGTGTTGGGCAGCAATCAATTCCGCCCGGGCTGAAGTATCAATACCGTAATAACACGGGTAAAGAATAGGCGGTGAGCTGATCAGGAGGTGCACTTCCTTCACCCCGGCTTCACGCAGCATCTGGACAATTTTCCTGGAAGTAGTACCCCGCACAATGGAGTCATCAACCAGTACCACCCGCTGTCCCTGCAAAACCTGGCGAATGGGGTTGAGCTTCAAGCGGACACCAATATCCCGCATTTTCTGCACAGGCTGGATAAAAGTCCTGCCTATGTAGCGGTTCTTCATCAATCCATCTTTAAAAGGAATCCCTGAACTTTCAGCATAACCAACTGCCGCAGCCGTACCCGAATCAGGGACAGCCACTACCATGTCTGCCTCAACTGCTTTTTCCCGGGCCAACTGCCTGCCCATTTCCCTGCGGACCTCATTCACTACTTCGCCGTCAATGACGCTGTCAGGGCGGGCCAGGTAAACCAATTCAAAAACACATAAGGCCCTGTCAGGGTGAGCTTTAGTCTGGACGGAGCGCGGCCCGTTATGGTCGATAACCACAATTTCGCCCGGCTCAATGTCCCGGAGGAAGACAGCTCCAATGGTATCAAGGGCACAGGACTCGGAAGCGATGACAAAAGCTTCTCCCAATTGGCCTAAGCACAGGGGGCGTACTCCAAAAGGGTCCCGCATGCCGATCAATTTGTCTTCTGTCATGATTACCAGAGAATATGCCCCTTTCAGGTCGATCATGCATTTCATCAAAGCCTCTTCAATGGTGTTTTGACCGTAACGGGCGATTAAATTGACTATCACTTCCGTATCTGAGGTAGACTGAAAAACAGAGCCTGTGGCGCCCAAAGAGTACCTGAGATCATTGGCATTAGTCAAATTCCCATTATGGGCCAAGGCGACCATTCCCCGCAGGTAGCGGAAAGACAGGGGCTGCGCATTGACCAAAGAAGTGGAACCGGTGGTAGAATAGCGCACATGACCGATGGCTATATGCCCTTTGAGCTTTGCCAGGTTCTCTTCATTAAAAACCTCAGCCACCAGGCCCATGTTCTTATGGACGTCGATATATTTACCGTCGGATACGGCGATTCCGGCGCTTTCCTGGCCGCGGTGCTGCAAAGCATAAAGACCGTAGTAGGTCAAGGTGGCTACCTCCAGGCCAGGTCCATAAATGCCAAACACTCCGCACTCCTCGCGGGGCTTGTCTTCTAAAAAGCAAGGCATTTAAGCCGCCCCCTTAACTTCGCAATCTCTGTAAGACTTCCGCATAGGCTTCTTCAACTTGGCCCAAATCCCTGCGGAAACGGTCCTTGTCCAGCTTCTCCTGAGTTTTAGTGTCCCAAAAACGGCAGGTATCCGGTGAAATCTCGTCGCCTAACAGCACTTGTCCCTGATAACGGCCAAATTCCAGTTTAAAATCCACCAAAGTAAGCCCGTAACCTGCTAAGTACTGACTTAGGAGTTGATTTACCTCCCAGGCAATTTTTTTAATTTGCTGCATCTCCTCATCAGTAGCTAAACCTAAAGTTGCAATATGATAATCATTAACCATGGGGTCTCCCAGCTCATCGGACTTATAGCAGAATTCCAGGACCGGTTTAGCCAAAACAGTCCCTTCCGGTAAGCCTAAACGCTTCGCCAGACTTCCGGCAGCAATATTTCTGGCAATTACCTCCACCGGAATGATGTCCAAGGCTTTAACCAGCATCTCCCGTTCGCCTAAGAGCTCCACAAAATGGGTGGGAATTCCCTGTCTTTCCAGATACTTGAAAAGGATGGCTGAAATCTGATTGTTATAGTAACCTTTTCCCTGGATAGTACCTCTTTTTTTACCGTCAAAAGCGGTGGCATCATCCTTGTACTCCACCCAGTACAGCCCCCCATTATCTGTCTTAAAAACTTTTTTGGCCTTTCCTTCGTACAACTGCTCAAGTTTTTGCACCACCGTTTTCTCCTCCTTTTAGTTTAAACCGGCCCGGTTAAAGATGTAATCTATATGCTTTAAGTGATAACTGTAGTCAAACAGGTCCTCTACTTCCTCCGGGGACAGCCTAGCCATTATATCCTGGTCAGCCAGGACCAGTTTTTTAAATTCAGTTTTAGTGCGCCAAGCTTCTAAGGCATTGCGTTGGACCCACTGGTAAGCAGTCTCGCGTAAAATCCCTTTATCCACCAGCGCCAGCAGCACCCGCTGTGAGAAAATCAGGCCCAATGTCTTTTCCAGGTTAGTCTGCATATTTTCTTTATGGATTACCAGGTTGTCCATGATCTCAATAAATTTAGCCAGCATATAGTCCAAAAGGATGGTGGAATCAGGCAGGATTACCCGTTCTACGGAAGAATGGGTGAGGTCCCGTTCATGCCAGAGGGCCACATTTTCCAGCCCAGCTAAGGCATTGCCCCGAAGCACCCGGGCCAATCCCGCCACCCTTTCAGCCGTAATAGGGTTCTTTTTATGAGGCATGGCCGAAGAACCTTTTTGTCCTTTGGCAAAGGCTTCTTCTGCTTCCAGGATTTCGGTCCGCTGCAGGTTGCGGATCTCTGTAGCAAATTTTTCCAAGGAACTGCCGATTACCGCCAAAGTAGATAAATAATAAGCGTGGCGGTCGCGCTGAATGACTTGGGTAGAGACCGGCGCCGGTTTTAAACCCAGCTTCTCACAGACATATTCTTCGACCTGCGGATCGATGTTGGCGAAGGTGCCCACCGCCCCGGAAATCTGTCCAACCCGGACATGCTCTTTGGCCGCTTTTAAACGTTCCAGAGACCTGTCCACTTCCGTTACCCACAAAGCCATCTTCAACCCAAAAGTTACCGGTTCGGCATGAACTCCATGGGTTCTTCCCATCATCAGGGTATATTTGTGTTCTTTAGCTAGCCTTACCAAAATTTCCCGCAGTTTTAAAAGTTTCTTTTCCAGGATATCTGCCGCTTCGCACAGCTGCAGACTTAAAGCAGTATCCAGAATATCGGAAGAAGTCATTCCCATGTGAATATATTTGGAAGCATCACCCACCTTTTCGGCTACTGCCGTTAAAAAGGCAATTACATCGTGCCTGGTAACTTCTTCGATTTCCGCAATCCGGTATAATTCAAAATCTGACTTTTCCTGAATGTCCCGCAAAGCATCAGCGGGGATTTTCCCCAGTTTGGCCTGGGCTTCGCAGGCCAGCACTTCGATTTTTAACCATTTCCTAAAGCGGCTCTCGTCACTCCAAACTTGACCCATCTCTTTCAGGGTATAACGCTCAATCATCACTTTACCTCCTACAAACCTGAATGCTTACTTAGTTATTATAAGCTATTCCCTGCCCTCCAAATAAGCTTTAATCCCTATGCGCTGCAGTTTTTCCGCCTTTTGCTGTACTTCCTCAGCCATCTTTTGTTTAAAAGCACGAAGTTTCTCTTGCAGTTCAGGATATTTTACGGCCAGAATCTGAGCCGCAAAAATCCCTGCATTCTTGGCGCCATCAATAGCCATGGTAGCCACTGGAATACCTTTGGGCATCTGCACAATGGAATATAAGGAGTCCATACCTCCCAAGGCTGCGGTGCGAATTGGGACCCCGATTACCGGTAAAGTGGTCAGTGCGGCAATAACCCCCGGTAAGTGGGCGGCAGCGCCCGCTCCGGCGATAATAACCTCCAGCCCCCGCTCCGCTGCACTCTCTGCGTACCGGGCTGTAACATGAGGAACACGGTGGGCTGAAGCTATAATCACTTCATACCCGATGCCGAATTGTTCCAAAACGTCGGCTGCCTCTTTCATAATTTTTAAGTCTGAATCACTGCCCATGACAATACCTACTTGGATATCTGCGGACATAATGAAATTCCTCCTCGTTCAGCTAATAGCTAATAGCCAACAGTCATCAGCTTTGAGCTTATTAAAATTAACCTTTAAAATAGTTTTTCCTGCAAATTATTTTTGTGTACAAATTTTCAGTTTCTGAATTAACAGTAATTAGTGAAAAGCCCAGTCGGGCAGGTTATAGCATAAGCTGAAACCTACCCGTCTGGGCTTTAATCCCTCCGGTGTAACGTGGCAACCACGCCTGTACCACTCGGACATGGACCTTTGAACGAGTCGTTAGTCGTTTGTCATTAGTCGTCAGTTTTTAAGCATTTTACTAAGGACTAACGACCAAGGACTAATGACTACGGAGGCGTAGCCTCCGTCTGCCCTAGGTATACTTTCGGCTTTTGGGACTTTGCAGATATTCTTCTCGCTTATCCTAATTTTAGCAGACATATTCCCGAGATGTCAACACATTTCACGAACATTTAAATAATGTTGGCATTCTTTTGTTCGTCTTTTTAGCTTAAACGTCATATCAACCGGATTCCGGACAGACGGGGTTGCAGTACCCGCACTTGCACCTTTTGTATTTCTTAACTATTCAAGCATTTTTAAAACTTAATTGTCGACAATATACAATGTTTGAAGTAAAATTAAAGAGTAGTATTATAATTTCAGGGGGGGCTATAGAGATGAATAATGAGAGTTTTAAACACAAAAGTTTAAGCTCCATTGTTGTTGAATATATCAGAAGCAAAATACTTTCAGGTGAATATAAAGAAGGGGATCATATCTTGGAAGCCGAAGTGGCTAAAGAGTTAGGTACCAGCCGGGCTCCCGTCCGTGAAGGAATAAAGGAGCTGGAAAACCAAGGATTAATAAAAACAATCCCCCGCAAAGGTAATTACGTTGTCAAATTAACAATGGATGATGTAAAGGAAGTCTTTGATATCAGGCTGCTCTTGGAAAACAGCGTGCTGGAAATCCTCATAAATGATAACAAATTAACCGAAGATGATTTCCAAGAGCTGGAACGTATCATCGACGACATGATCGCCATTTCCCAAGAGGAAAAAGACGAAATACACAAAATCCTGGGCATTAACAAAAAGGATATGGAGTTTCATAAATTCCTATGGCAAAAATCGGGCAGCGCCAGGCGTTTTAAAATCCTCTCCGATCTCTATTCTCAGCTGCAGATGGCTATGGTCATTGATACCAAATTGACAGGGAGCCTAATTAAAACTGCTAAGGATCATTATAACATTATTAAGTATTTACGGGAGAAAGATTTAGAAAATTGTAAGAAAGCGCTAAAAGAACATATTGTAATCTATAAGGATGAAGCGCAGGCGAAACGGCTACAAAACCCGCCGGCGTAATTGCCAAAATATAGAGCAGGTACTGGTTTACCTGCTCTTTTTATTTCTACATGCATATATTGCAACTTAGCCCAGGGAATGTTGTCCCCCATCAGTTTGTATAAAATTATCATTCACAAACAGAGCAGTAATAACAATGGCAATTAAACAAACCACCAGTGCAAACAGGTAGGTTATCTGCACACCTCCCAGTTGACCCAATATGCCTGCCAAGGCAGTTTGGATGATCATCCCTAAAGCAGCCGTCAGTTCCATAAAACCCATATCAAAACCACGGTAGCTTGGCGAAGCGGAATCCGCAATTAGTGCAACTGTCAGAGGGTACATGATCCCTGTTCCAATACCCCCTAATACAGCGGCAGCAGCAATAAGCCAGAACTGTCTAGCCATTAAAAACATGGCCGCAGCCAAAGCCGCCAGTGCAATCCCAGCCAGCAGCACCGGTTTGCATCCGATCCTGCCTGCTGACCAACCTGCCCCTACAAATGCAATCAGGCGACAGCACCAGAATAGGGCAAAAATCACCCCGATGCCCAGGTAAGAAACATTGTAATGGACAGCAACCAGCGATAACAACCCGGAAAGTGAGTAAAGAAATCCGGAGTAAGCAAATCCCACAAAACAAATAGGCCAAATCCTTTTAATTTCTTGCCAGGCAATGCTTCCCGTTTTTAATCTTTTATGGTATGCTGCTTGCTGCGCCACTTTATTTTCATTAAGAAACCACGAGACCAAAAAGAATGCCGCCAAAGACAGGAAAGGGTAAAAGGGAAAAACTGCTTTTAAATCTACATACTGCATTAAATATCCCCCCCAGAGATTCCCCAACGCCACACCTGTGCCGTAAGCGGCAGAAAACCTGCCAGCAGCTAAATTGCTATCTGCTGACGTAGTATTATCAGCTAAGAGGGCCCCTGCTACAGGCCAGAAAATCCCCCTGCTCATCCCTTCCAACGCCCTGAAAAGCATTAAAAGCCAGGCATTTGAAGCAAAGTAATAGCCGGCAGTTGCTGACATAGCTACCGCAGTGCTAAAAAGCAATAATCTTTTCCTCCCCAGGTGGTCCGACAATCTGCCGGCAATAATTGTCATCAAAGCATAAGCAAAAGCATAACCGGTCATGAAAAAGCCGATATAACTGTAGGAAGCGCCCAGCTTTTGTCCCAAAAGTGGAATAGCAGGGGCTGTTAAGCCCTCGCCTATGGACAACAAAAAAATAAGCAGTTCCAAAAGGCGAAGCGTTGAATTTGTACCAGTGCTTGCCTTAATCATTTTAAGCATCCTATTGTTCTTCCCATACAATTTTTTAAACGATTTTTTGCCGCGCAATTTCTATTCTTCTAAAAAAGCCACTGCCCGGACGGGAGAGCCGTCGGCTCCTTCAATCTTTAAAGGGAAGCAGTTGAAGATGAATTTCCGGTTAAGTAAATGCTCCAGGTTTTTTAGATTTTCAACAATGATAATATTTTGGCTCAAAAGCATTTTATGGATAGGAAGCATCGAGGCATCAACCGAATCTACTGAGATGGCGTCAATCCCCACTCCTTTAATCCTGAATTCCAACAAGAATTGAACCGCTTTTTCCGTCAGCACGGGAAAATCCTTGTAATATCCGGCATGCCCCCATTTATGGCTCCAGCCGGTGTAAAAGAGCACAAAATCCACCTGGGACAATTCCTCCCGGTATAGGAGTATCTGTTCCAAATTAATCTTCTGTCCCAGGGCTAAACCGGAACAATCAACGACAATGCCCTTACCTGTAAAATGCCCGATGGGGAACAAATCCACAGTCAGCCCACCCGGAAAAATGTGGGCTGGACTGTCCAGATGGGTGCCCGTATGAGTATACAACCTAAGGGCCATTTCCCTGAAGCCGTGTTCTTCCAAAGTGCAAGCGCTGGCAAAAAGCGGGGGTTCCGTACCGGGGTAAACCGGCATCCCTGGTGAAATAACATGAGTTAAATCAATTACCCTCATTAAACTATCCTCCCGCCAAAGGTTTGACAATTCGTACCCGGTCATTCTCTTGCAATTGCCGCGTAATGTAATCTCTCTGTAAAATTTGGACGTTATTAATCCAAATTGCCACACGGTTACTAAAACCCAGTTCCCGCAATAAATCAACAAGCAAAAAATTTTCGGGCACCGTTGTCTCCTGTTCATTTACATAGATTAACACTTTATCACCCGCACTTTTAAAGGCTTTTTGGCTAAATTATACACTACTTATCAAGGAGCCAGCCTAATGAGAGCTTTCTTAACGTTGCTTCTGTTGGATTGCCGGTTTCCGGATCCCACCCGGCAAACTGATAATAAGTGTTTAATGCAGTCGCAAATTTTTCCTTATCTACGCATACCCCTTTGGAAGGTCCGTCAGGTAGAGGAGTAAACATTCTCTCAGGCAGATAATCGTCCGCTTTGGTGAATCCTTCCCTGGCATTAAAATACCGCATCATGTTAATCCGGCGCTCGCCAACGCGCATTAATTCAAAGAGCGAAGTTTCCCAACCGATGCCATATTTGCACAAATCTATTAAATCCGACGGCCCGTAAAGTTCCCAACATGGGCCCCAGACAAATTGACATAGGCAGAGGGTATCCAAGATTGAAAAATAGCACTGGCTGTCAAAAGCAAAACGGACTTTTTCATCATCGAGTTCAAAGGTGTCTTCATATCCTTTCCAGGTACCAATTTGGGCTATCCAGCGTCTTTCCTGGCTGTCAGGGGGCATAGTCAGGAAAGAATCATGCTCGCTGGACTGATGGTCAGCTCCGAACGGATTTACAGCGTAAATTAGACCAACTGCCGGTTTAAACTGAGGCATGTGGGCCGGCAGTTCCTGGCCTTTTACAGACATGGTCATGCTCAGTGCGTCGCCACCGATTTTTTGGGCTGCCCGATAACTTCCTTCAGCCAACAAATCGCCGAAACCTTTCCGCTTAGCAATCATTTCCACAAGCTTTGGCACAACTTCACTATTGCCGAAGTTCAGTTCTAAACCACCGGTATCATTTTTATTAATCAGTCCTTTTTCATAACACTCCATAGCAAATGCAATTGTTGCACCACATGAAATTGTATCAAGACCGTACATATTGCATAATTGGTTTGCCAAAGCTACAGTTTCAAGGCTGGTAATTCCGCAATAGGAACCAAAAGTAGCACAAGTTTCGTATTCCGGTCCTCCATAGAAAGGATCCACTTTACCGGGTACTTCCACCACCCGTTTGCATCTTACCGCGCAGCCGTAACATGTATCGCGTTCAACCAGAATTGTATCGTACATAGTTGTACCTGTGATTTTCTCCGCACCCTCCGGGAACCAACCGGTAGTCCAGTTCTTGGTGGGCAAAAATCCTGCCTCGTGGAATCCCAGCAGATCTCCGTCTGTTCCATATTTACCTAAGCCGTCAACAGTCGGATTATTTTTCAGCCTTTCTAATATATTTTTTGTTAAAGTTGAAAAACCTTCTTTATCAAAGGGAGCAATTGGCTTTGCTTTTTTAACCGCTACCGCTTTTAGATTTTTCGAACCCATAACTGCACCGGTTCCGTTCCGCCCGTTGGCCCTGTTGGACATGTTGATAATACATGCATACTTCACTAATTTCTCTCCAGCCGGCCCTATTTGGGCAACCTCCAGACGGTCGTCACCAATTTCTTCTTTTATTAGTTTTTCAGCTTCCCCGGTTACTTTGCCCCAGAGATGTTCAGCAGGCCTTAGCTCCGCTTTTTCTCCGTCAATATAAAGATATACCGGTTTTTCTGCCTTCCCCCTAAATAGCACAGCATCCCAACCGTTAGCTTTGAGATGGACCGGGAAAAAACCACCGGCTTGGCTGTCTCCAATGGTCCCTGTTAAGGGGCTCTTTGTAGTAACGGTAACCCGGCTTATCCCGCTAATGGGCAGGCCTGTTAACGGTGACACAGAAAATACAAGCATATTATTCGGAGATAAAGGATCTACACCTGGCTCCATTTCCTGCAGCAATAAATAGACCCCTAATGCTGATCCGCCTGGGTAAAGGCGATATATTTCTCCCGGAAGAATTTTTGTGCCAATTCTTTGATTAGTAAGGTCAACATCTAGGATTCTCGCATCTGGGAACATGTGCAAAATCTCCCCTCAATTACACAATTATTTTTCAGACTTCCCTCAAAAAATAACCCTTGTGTCCGCTGCTCGGGATGACTTCGCCGACAGCGTTTAAACTATTCATTGTTTAACTTCTAGCGGCACGCGGCTCTCGCTTTATCCTACCGTTCCAGCGCTTCGTGAGTCCATGCTGCTCGGTCGGACAGAGGTCAGGGGACACACCCCTATGCAAGATTTATATTTGTTCGGGGAATGTCCCCAATTAATACTCTGCACAGAGCACTCTAAGGCTCGTCAAAAAGAGCAGCTACGACACAACGGGTTGAATTGCAAAACCGGAAAATAGTAAAGCGCAGGGGTAATTTACAATTACCCCTGGCTAACTAAACACAGTGTACAACTATTGCATTGCTTTTTCGGCTTCAATAACTTCTTGAGCTAATTTCTCCATAATGGCCTTACCTTTTTCGCCAACCATTTCAACATATTTATCTCTGGCTTTCATGCTTGCCTCCCTGAAAGCAGCAGTCTCTTCAGGTGTGAGCTCAACAATGGGAATATCGCTCTTGCTCTTGATTTTTTCCAGCGCTTTATCATTTAACTCCTGTTGAATATCAAAAGAATATTCTCTTAATTCTTCAACGGTGTCTAACACCATTTGCTGAATATCTTTGGGCAGAGAATTAAAGAACTGGGGATTTGTTGCGGTTGTTGTTACGTATAGGCTGTGATTTGAAAGTGTCAGATACTTTTGCACTTCATAAAACTTCATTTCTTCAATAGCAAACAGCGGGTTTTCCTGACCTTCGATCATGTTCAACTGCAAGCCACTGTATACTTCCATATAAGGCACAGGGGTCGGGTTGGCGCCATAAGCTTCGTATGCTGCTACGATCATTGGTGAGGGCATTGTTCTCATTTTAAAGCCTTTAAAATCTTCAGGCTTCTTCAGGGGCTTGCTGCTGGTCCAGTTCATAAACCCTTCAGTCCAGTAGGCTAGAACCTTAATATTCTTTTCCTCATACAGTTTTGAAAGGTCCTCATTTAAGGCCTTGCTTTCTTTCATAACTTTCTTATTGACTTCCATGTTGGGAGATAACAGGTAATGCAGAGAAAACAGCTGGTTTTCCGGAACTAATGTACCGGTATTACCAGGGGACACGATCGCAAACTCAATACCGCCGTTTTGCAGCAGTTCAGCTTGTTGGGTAGCATCACCCAACTGTCCTACCGGGTAAATTTCAATTTTTATTTTTCCGTTGGATTTCTTCTCAATGATCTCTTTAAATTTCTTAACATAGAGGTCTTGAACACTGCCGTCAATCTCTTCATGGGCAAATTTCCAAACATAAGTTTTACCCGCGTCGGCACTGCCGTTTCCGCCGGAAGATTGCCCGCTCTTACCGCCACAACCTACGAGTAAAGTGCCAATTAATAACATTGACGTCAACACCACTAAAATTTTTTTCATTTTCATACTTAAATCCCCCTTATTTTTTACGCAGCTTCCCAAAACTCCCATTGCCAGTTTCAACTTTTTGAGGAAATAGTACTTCTAAAAGCCGAGAAACCACCTCCTTTTTTAATTGACACTATAACATTTTAACAGCTTTTTTATTATTAGTACTTTGAAACATTTGCCTGCTGAAAAACAGCAACCCATACTTCATACTTATAAAGAATATTCACAACCAAGATACATCCGGGCGTAATTGCTTACGTCCTTTGCTACGCCGGCAATGTCTTCTTTATCAATTATTACCCGCTTAATAAGTTCGGCTATTTGCTTCATTTCCGCCTCTTTCATTCCCCGCCGGGTGACTTCCGCTGTCCCAATCCTAATTTCATTGTCCAGTTGACCAAAGTCGTCTGAGCAGAGGATATTAGCTTCTTCGAGCTGCAATGATACTTTCTTGCCACCGCCAAACTCGCGTACATCTACCAGAATAAGGTGAGTTTCAGAGTAACCTTTTCTTGCGCCTACAACCTTAAATCCACATTCTTCCATAGCTTTACCTAAAGCTTTGGAATTTTTGATAACCTGTTCCCCGTAAGCCCTGCCGAATTTTTTCATTTCCAACATGGCTACAGCTAAAGCAGGGAGACGGTTCAAATGGTGGCTGGTTACCAAAGCGGATGCTAAAGTATTGCCAATTTTTTCAAATAATTCAAGGTTCCTTGAAGCTATAAATCCACCCTGTGGACCGGGAAATGATTTATGGGTGCTGCCAAACATTACATCCACACCCTCGTCTAAAGGATTAGGAAACACTCCCCCGGCAATCAGGCCAGTCACATGGGATGAATCGTGGGCTAAAATGATCCCTTCTTGTTGGGCAATTGCCTTTACCTCTTTAATTGGCTCAGGAAATAACATGCCTGACCCGCCGAAGATGATCATTTTAGGCTTTTGCTCATGAATCATTTTAAGAAGATTATCTAAGTCAACCATGCGGTCTTCATCAAAAGGTATGGAGTCAACCCTGATGGTCTGGTTAAAATGTGACACTGTCCGCATAGGGCCAACCAAACCGTGACCCCAATCCTTTAAATGAATCTCAAAGACCAGGTCGCCAGGAGAAAGCAATCCTAAAACAGTAGCCACCCCGGCCATATGGCCTCCAATAGGTCTCAAGTCCACATATGTCGCTTTAAACACTTCGCCAACTAATTTCTGTGTGGCAATCTCAAACTCATGGATAAATTTGTTTCCCCGGTACTCTCTTTCTTCAGGCTTTAATGTTACATAGCAGCCGTAGCGGTTGCCAAAGTCCGAAGTCAAATAGTTACGGACAGTGGGGCTGGAGTAGTTTTCAGATGCTATTAGGTTCAAGCAACTTTCTCTGTAGGCTATGTGTTTTTGCAACAATTCGTCTATGTCTTTTATGCTCCAAATCATTTGTCACTCTCCCAGAACAACGTTTTATTGCATTTAATAATCGACTGTTACCTAAAAAGAATACAATATATAGATATCGGTCGATTGTCGACTTTTTTATATGACTAACTTCTCATTACACCGGAAACATCGGTGTCTTTCTAATCATTTAAGAAAGCTAAAGCGGTACGCACATGCAGCTCTACACCGGTGGCCAGGGTATCCTCATCAATGTTAAACCGGGGATGGTGGTGAGGATAATCGGTACCCTTCTCCTTATTGCCAGTGCCTACAAAGTAGTAGGCGCTGGGTACCCGGTGGGTGAATTCCGCAAAATCGTCACCTGCCATACAGAGATATGGTACAATTACACTTTCGCTGCCCAGAGTCTCTTTAACAGCTGTTCTTACCAGCTCCACCATCTTAGGATCATTCATTACAGACGGGTTGCTGGGGATATACTTCATCTCATACTCCGCTCTCATTGCTGCGCAGATACCCTTAATCACTCTTTCAAATTTTTCCTTGAGCAGCTCTTTATTCCTGACCTCATCTTCGTAGAGATACCTGATGGTGCCCCCCAGCTCTACTTTATCGGCTATAATGTTGCGACCCGTGCCACCCTGTATTTTCCCGAACATGATTAAGGTGGGGGTTAAAACACTGGACTCCCTGGTCTGCACGGTCTGCAAGCTCTGCACAATAGTAGCCGCTACTATAATCGGGTCCACAGCCGTTTGAGGTGAAGAGGTATGGCCTGCCTTACCGATAATTGCCAGCTCAAACTCTTCGTTAGCTGCCATGGTAGGACCGGCCACCAACCCTATTTTCCCGCTTTCAATAGGCGTCCATAGATGGAGTCCAAAGGCAGCATCCACACGGGGGTTTTCCAGAATACCCTCGTTGATCATGTCCAAAGCACCGGCAGTCTCCTCGTTGGGCTGAAATACAAACTTGATGTTTCCTTTTAGCTGATCCCTGCAGCGGGACAAGATTTTCGCCGCAACCAGCAGCATAGCGGTGTGACCGTCATGGCCGCAGGCGTGCATTTTACCCTCGTAAACTGATTTATAGGGAACGTCATTCATTTCAGTCTGGGCAAGGGCATCCATATCGGCACGCAGGAGCACCGTCCGGCCCTGTTCTCGTCCCCGCAGTAAGCCCACCACGCCTGTTTTGGCTACAGTCTTAACCTCCAACCCGCATTCCTCAAGATAATTTGCTACAATTTTAGAAGTCCTGTATTCCTCATACCCCAGTTCGGGATGCATATGAAAATCCTGTCTCAGCTTAATCAACTCATCGTTTAAAAGGGCAACTTCCTTTTTTATATCCATTACGGATGCCTCCAAACAATGTAACCAAAGCTTTAGAGTTTTTCTTAGACGAGATATTAACCTGATGGTTAATAATCTCAGCGCGCTAATATCACCTCATAACTACATCTCTTAAAAACAACGCAATTTGCGGGAAGAAAATCAGAAGAATATTCCCAAGCACAAATATGGCTATATATGGTGGAGCCTTTCTGATGACCTCAAAATAAGGCCTCTCAAATACGGCAACTGCTGTGAAAATATCACACCCGAAGGGCGGAGTGGAAGCCCCAATAGCTGCCTGCAAAGTGATAATTATCCCCAAGTGAATCGGGTCAATCCCTGCCTGCATTGCCAGCGGGAAGAAAATAGGGGTCAATACCAGTATGGCCACAATGGAATCGACGAACATGCATGCAATAAAATATGAAATTGTTACTGCAAACAATACAGTTAAGGCACTAGGGTTTGAACCAAGTAAATTGTCGGTCAAAAGCTGGGGAATCCGGGCAAATGTAATCACCCAGGAAAAAGCATTTCCGCCCGCTACCAGAATAAATACTGCCGAAGTTACCAAACCTGTTGACAAGGCAATCCTTGGAATATCTTTGACTGTTATTGACTTGTAGATAAACAGCTCAAGAATAAGGGCGTAAAGGACTGATACCGCTGCCGCCTCAGTGGGGCTGAAGAACCCGGTATAGATTCCGCCTAAGATGATTAGAGGGAAGCCAAAGGTATACAAAGCCCTTTTCGTTACCCTGAATCTTTCCCGCCAGCTGGCTTTTGGGATTACAGGAATATTTTCTCTCTTGGCCATGAACCAGTTATAGACTGCCAGGAATAATAATATTAACAACCCGGGACCAATTCCTGCTATAAAGAGTTCACTGACCGAAGAACCTGTTACCACGGCATACATCAACATAGCGATGCTGGGAGGTATAAGCAGCGCCAGTTCGGCAGCGTTGATGATCAATGCCATGACGTTACTGTCATGATAGCCGGCCTGCAGCATCCTTTGTCGCATAGGTTTGCCAATAGCAACCACCGTTGCCTGGCATGAACCGGAAATGGAGCCGAAAAAGGCACAGGCGGCAGAGGTAGTAATAGCAAGACCTCCGCGGATATGACCTACAAAAGCCTCCACAAAGTCCAGTAGCCGGTTAGCCGTCTGACCTACGCACATTAAATCGGCGGCAAAGATAAACATGGGCACTGCCAAGAGTACAAAAGGTTGCACGCCCGCAATCAGCTGCTGCGTTAAAAGTGCCGGATCAAGCTGGGGTATATAGAGCAGCATGACTATCAAAGGGGCTACAAGCATTGACATGAACATTGGGAAACCCAAGATGAGAAAAAACAACATAGTTGCAACCAGTGTTAAAACCATCCGCTTTCACCTCCGGCACTTTCAAATTTTCTCTGATCAGAAAGGTAAACGTCTTTTTCCCTGATATTTTTAATGAAGTTGCGGGCATACTGAATTCCGGCAGTAAAAAACCCCAGCGGTACAAAGATGAAGAAATATTCCATTGGAATTCTTAAGGCAGGCGATACCCTGCCTAGCATGGCTACTTTTTGTACATACTGCATCGCCAAATAAGCTAAATAAAACATGGAAACTGAAGTTAAACTGGAAATAACAAGCATAAATATCTTTTTGACCTTCAAAGGCACCAAATCGAAAACAGCTGACATGTTGATATGTCTTGCCTTTTTAGCACAGTAACTTATGCCCATGAAAGTATTGACAATGACCAGAAATTGCCCGACCTCTTCAGCAAAAGTCAGGCTGCTGTTTAAAACAGTCCTGAAAAAAACATTAACAATCAGGATTATTGCCATTAGGATAATAGAGGCGCTTAGCACAAACTCCTCAAACTGGTCAATAACCTTATCTATTTTTCTCATCGTGTTCCCCCCTCCGCAAATTGGTTAGAACCTGCTGCAGCAGTAAAACAATTAACAATTTAAAACAATTAACAATTTAAAACAATTAACAATTTATTTAACGAAAAGTTTTCTGGGGAAGTTCACAAACAGTTCACAGCCCTTTTCAGTTACCCTGAAAGGCTCACTGATCTCCACACCGTAATCGTCCTGCCAAATGCCAGGGATCATGTGGAAAGTCATATTTGGCTGTAATACTGTCTTGTCTCCAGGTCTCAAGCTTGCAGTATGCTCACCCCAGTCAGGAGGATAATTGAGCCCCATGGAGTACCCTATGCGGGAATCTTTGATAAAGCCGCTTTTCTCTATTGTTTTCTTCCAAACATGCTCAACCTCTTCACAGGTTACTCCCGGCTTAATAAAATCTATGGCAGCATTTATTCCTTCCACCACTACGTCAGCCAGTCTCATTACTTTTTCAGAAGGTTCACCGATGACAAGAGTTCTGGCCAACGGTGAATGATAACGCTTGTAACAGCCGGCCAGCTCCAGGATCACCGTATCCCCTTTTTTGTACCTTTCATCCGACCAGGTCAAGTGGGGTGTGGAAGTTTTTTCTCCTGAAGGCATCAATGGCACAATCGCCGGGTAGTCGCCGCCATACTCCTCCGTACCGCTTACCTGGGCATGATAGATTTTGGCTGCCACATCACATTCCCTTACTCCTGCATCAATAGCGTCAATGGCAATCTGCATTGTTTTTTCCACTATTCTGGCAGCTTTCTTCATGTATGCAATTTCGTTATCAGATTTAATTATTCTGACCCAGTTCACCAAGTTGGTTGCATCTTTTAACTTAGCATTGGGTAAACCCAAGTTTAACCTTTCGTAGCACTTGGCAGTAAAGTAATAAGCATCCATTTCCACACCGACTGTTTTATTTGCTTTACCTTTTTCTTTTAAAATGTCGGCAACGAAGTCCATGGGATGCTTAATCAAAGATTGTACATAATCATCGGTATATGCCCTGATATTACCTGAATGTAACCAGGTAGTCCTTTTAGCTCCGTTGGCATCCTGCCCACGGCCTACCCAAATGGGTTGCTCTTCATCGATCATTAAAATTACAAGCTGATGCACATAAAATGACCATCCGTCATAACCGGTAAGATAGTTCATGTTTGCCGGATCGGTGACCAGCAGCACCTCAATTCCCTGGGCATTCATCCTCTCTTTAACCTTGTTGATTCTTGCCTTGTACTCAGATAACTCAAATGGCAGCAACGTTTCTCACCCTTTCGTTTTTGTTTAGTTCTAAAACTTATAAGTATTACGGCGACGTTTCTCCGCCGTTAGTCGATTGTCGACTTACTTCCTTATTTCGACATGTCCACAAAAAATCCTTTTGCTTATGTTTGAAAATTTAAGATTTTTATAATCCAAATCCTAAGTCCCTAGTCCTCAGCAGCGACAAAAAGCCGCGTCCTTCGTCGTTATTCCCTAGTCCCCAGTTACGGTCTGCGACCGAGTCCTTAGTTGCATGAATGGCTTTTGTGAAAAAAGCCAACGGCTAATTGCTGAGAGCTGATGGCTGACAGCTGAAAGCTGAAAACTTACGACTAACGACGATGTAGCCTGCTGGCGACTGGGGACTGGTGACTAATAAAAGAATTTATCATAATTAAGTACTTGTTCTACTGGAAATATTTAATCCCTGCTTCAAATATCTTCTGGTCTTTTTCACCCGGAACATTGACTGCCACATTGGGACCAATTCTTTCCGAATGAGCCATTTTTCCTAAAATTCTACCGTCAGGACTGGTGATACCCTCTACAGCTTCCACTGAGCCATTGGGGTTAAACCGGATGTCGTAACTGGGGTTGCCGTCAAAATCAACATACTGGGTAGCAATTTGACCATTATAAATCAGCTCGGCAATTAGTTCTTTGCCGGCTACGAATCGGCCCTCACCATGGGACACGGCAACAGTATGCACATCCCCCAGCTTAACATTGTTAAACCATGGAGAAAGGGTGGATACAACTTTAGTTCTGACCATGCAGGAAATATGACGGCCTATTTTATTAAAAGTAAGAGTGGGGCTATCTGCTGTCAAATCCCGGATCTCTCCATAGGGAAGCAGCCCGAGTTTAATCAAAGCCTGAAAACCGTTACAAATTCCCAACATCAGCCCGTCTCTCTCTTTTAAGAATCTCATAACTTCTTCTTTGACCTTAGGGTTTCTAAAGACGGTGGCGATAAATTTTCCCGAGCCATCGGGCTCATCCCCGGCACTAAACCCTCCGGGCAGCATGATTATCTGAGAATTTTTGATTAATTTTGCCAGTTCCTCCAGGGATTGTTCAACCTGCGCCACCGTCAAATTCCTGAAGACAAGAGTTTCAACTATTCCCCCGGCTTTTTCAAAGGCCCGGGCAGATTCATACTCACAGTTGGTCCCTGGAAAGACAGGAAGCAAGATTCTGGGCTTTGCGATTTTCACAGCCGGTTTACGGGTATTTTTCTTCCCATATTCAATTAACTTCGGTTTGTCTGGTATAACTTCAGTTTTGGTAGGGAAGATTTTTTCCAGCGGTTTCTCCCATGCAGCATAAGCTTCATCAAGAGCAATCTCAATTCCATCAATAGCAATCTCCGCTTTCTCCTGGGTGAAACCTAACACTTTATATTCCACTTCACCAAATATTTCCGGCAAATCCTCAGTTGCCTCGATTTCCAAAATGATGGAGCCGTAGTCCGGTCTAAAGAGAGCTTTAGGGTCCATAAAATTTTCAAAAACCATGCCAATCCGGTTGCCAAAACTCATTTTACTTACAGCTTCAGCAATCCCGCCCATTTTTACAGTATGGGAGGCCAGAACTCTGCCGGCCTGAACCAGTTCATGGATTTTACTATAGTTTTTGCCCAAAGCTGTAAAATCGGGGAGTTCGTTTTCAGTTCTTGGTGCAGGAACCAAGACTACCTTGCTGCCTGCTTTTTTAAATTCCTGGGAGACAACGGTACGGACATCTACCGGGTTAACTGCAAAGGCTACCAACGTCGGTGGTACATTTAAATCCTTAAAAGTCCCGGACATGCTGTCCTTGCCGCCTATGGCCGGGATTCCTAATTTTTCTTGCGCATAATAAGCTCCCAAAAGGGCGCTGAAAGGTTTTCCCCATTTTACAGCATCTTTGCCCAGCTTTTCAAAATACTCCTGCAGGGTGAGCCGGATATTTTTATAGTCCCCGCCCAGAGCAACAACCTTAGCAACGGCCTCCACAACCGCGTATACCGCTCCATGGAAAGGGCTCCATTTGGAAAGTTTAGGATTAAAGCCATAAGTCATGATTGTGCCGGTTGTTGTCTCTCCGGAAAGTACCGGAATTTTAGCCACCATTCCTTCAGCAGGTGTGGCTTGATATTTTCCCCCAAAAGGCATCAGAACCGTCCCCGCGCCAACAGTGCTGTCAAAAATTTCAACCAGCCCTTTTTGGCTGCACACGTTTAAATCTTGTAAATTGGCCAGCCAAGCTCTTCTTAAATCTGGCAATTCTTTTTCCACAGCCGGAGACACATTTTTAAAGTAGTTTTCCTTTTCGGCAGGTTCTGTTACAACCACTTGGGCTCTTTGTTTTACACCGTTGGTATTTAAAAAATCGCGGCTCAGATCTACAATTAGCTTACCTCTCCAGTACATCCTGAGTCTCCGCTCAGCAATTACTTTGGCAACAGGAGTAGCTTCAAGGTTTTCCCTGCTTGCAAAGTCTATGAACTTTTGCACCTTTTCAGGGGCCAACACCACCGCCATTCTTTCCTGGGATTCGGAGATGGCCAGTTCGGTACCGTCCAAGCCTTCGTACTTTTTAGGTATGGCATCTAAATCAATTTCCAGTCCGTCGGCTAACTCCCCTATAGCCACAGCAACGCCACCAGCGCCAAAATCATTGCATTTTTTAATCATTGCGCTAGCCTTTGGATTTCTAAACAATCTTTGGATTTTCCTCTCTTCCGGGGGATTTCCTTTTTGCACCTGTGCTCCACAGGTGAAAATAGATTCTTCCGTATGTTCTTTGGAAGAACCGGTAGCGCCTCCGCAGCCATCCCGCCCGGTCCTGCCTCCCAAAAGGATTATTACATCACCTGGCTTTGGCTTTTCCCTTTTGACATTTTTTTTGGGTGCGGCAGCTATTACCGCGCCCACTTCCATTCTCTTGGCCACATAATCCTCGTGGTAAATTTCAGCAACCTGCCCGGTAGCAAGCCCCACTTGATTCCCGTAGGAGCTGAAACCGGCAGCTGCCCCTGTGGTTATTTTCCGCTGCGGCAATTTACCGGGAAGTGTATCCTCTACCTTAGCCCTGGGATCGCCGCTGCCGGTCACCCGCATAGCTTGATACACGTAAGCTCTCCCCGACAACGGGTCCCTGATGGCGCCGCCCAAACAGGTAGCAGCACCGCCAAAAGGTTCTATTTCCGTAGGATGGTTGTGGGTTTCGTTTTTGAACATTACCAGCCAATCCTCATTAACACCGTCTACATCTACGTTCACTACTATACTGCAGGCATTTACTTCATCCGACTCATCCAGATCTTGCAGCAGGCCTCTTTTTTTCAGCTCTTTCATTGCTATGACAGCGATATCCATCAGGCAGACATCTTTCTCGTTATCTCCATAGACGAATTCCCTGGACGCAAGATATTTCTCATACGCCTGCTCAATGGGCTTAGTAAAAACGCCTTTTTCTATGGATACACGGTCAATTTTGGTAAAAAATGTTGTATGGCGGCAGTGGTCCGACCAATAAGTATCAATGGCCTTGATTTCGGTCATGGTGGGATTTCTTTTTTCCACATCCCTGAAATAGGTTTGGCAAAACTTCAGGTCTTCCAGGCTCATGGCCAGTTCTAGGTCATCTAAGAATTTTTGTAATTCTTCAGGGGTCTTAGTAATAAAACCCTCAAAGACCTCTACCTCCTGTGGAAGCTCAACCCCCATTTCCAAAGTCTCCGGCTTTTCCAGAGCAGCCTCCCGGGATTCCAAGGGGTTGATCAGATACTCTTTAACCTTTGTTAATTCAGCATCCGATATTTGACCTTGCAGGATGATCACTTTGGCCGAAAGGACAATGGGCCGCTCCTTTTGGGTTAGGATCTGCACACACTGAGCGGCAGAATCAGCCCTCTGGTCGTATTGACCAGGCAAAAATTCCATGGCAAATACGCTGTCAGCTTCATTGAACTCCAATTTTTCATCGTAAACGCAGTCTACCGGTGGTTCGGCAAAAATTGTGTTACGGGCTTTTTCGTATTCTTCGTCAGTCAGGCCAACAAAATCATAACGGTTAACCACCCGTACTCCTGTAAGTCCCTTAATTCCAAGGTTTTCTTTCAGGTCCAAATAAATATTTCGGGCCTCACTATCGAAGCCTTTTTTCTTTTCTACGTAAATTCTTCTCACTTTAGCTGTCATTGTGGGACCCCCGCAATTTTATATTCTAGTTTGTTATGTTTACCGAAAAACAATCTGCTTAACAATTAAATTGTAGCATGCTATTATTAATAAGAATAGTTAATAATATTTATATTATTTATTAGGGGTGCTTATGTATGAGTATAAACTTTGAGCTTTATAAAGTATTTTATTACGTAGCCAAACATTTAAGCTTTTCAGAAGCGTCAAATCAGCTATACATCTCCCAGTCTGCCGTCAGCCAGGCAATTAAATCCCTGGAAGAAAACTTGGGATGCAAACTTTTTATGCGCCATACCAAGCAAGTTAAGTTAACTCAAGAAGGGGAAATACTGTTCAAGCATGTGGAGCAGGCCTTTAATTTTCTCAAGGCCGGGGAACGGAGTATAAGTGAAGTCCATTCTTTACAGCGTGGGGAAGTAAAAATAGGAGCCAGCGATACCATCTGCAAATACTTTTTACTGCCTAGTTTTAAAAAGTTCAATGAGCTCTACCCCAACATTACGATTCGTGTTACCAACAGGACTTCCCCCGCCTGTCTCGAATTGCTGCAAAAGGGTCTGGTAGATGTAAGCATCATTAATTTGCCAGAAAAAGAAACTTACAGAAATATAAGTTTTACAAAAATCAAAGCCATCCATGACGTATTTATTGCCGGAAAAAAGTTTGAATACTTGAAGCACAAGACGCTAAGCCTTAAAGATTTAGAAAAATATCCCTTGTTAATGCTGGAAAAACACAGTGTAACCAGAACATTCTTTGATAATTTTCTCAGGAAAAATAACGTCTTCATTACTCCCGAAATTGAGCTTGGCAGCGTTGATTTGCTGATTGAGATGGCGAAAATTGGCCTGGGGATTGCTTTTGTAAGCAAGGAATATATTGCGCGGGAACTGCAGAAGGAGGAGGTTTTTATCCTGAATCTTAAAGAGGAAGTACCTGAGAGATACTTGGGTATAGCAGCCAACGCCTCTATTCCTCTGCCTGCGGCGGCACAAAAGTTCGCAGAGCTGCTGGGACACAAATAACCCCGGGCAAACCGCCCGGGGTTTTAACTCCAAGAATTCCCTATGCAATCTCTTTAAAAATGTCTTCCTTGACGATCTTTCCTGCATCATTAAAGCTTAATCTCGTGATTTTGCAAACCTTCTTTACATCTTGAACTTTTTTAGCTTCCACAACTATGTATTTTTTGGAGTAATCATTAGTTTTGGCAGCTACGTCACGAATTATTTTCATTAAGGAGAAATTGTGATCAGGGTCCTTCAGGGTCAGCACTGCCGAATCCTTTTTACTGAATAATGCAGTCAACAATTCCTCATAATCCTTGTCTTTCAGGTCGCCCACCAGATAATAGTCGGCTTCTGCTTCGAGATCGGCAGGGATATTCTTGACTTGCTTAAGTTTTGCTTGCGCAGGGTTTATGCAAGTGACTAAATGGGACAACAAAATTAAAATACCATGGCCTTTATGTCCGGCGACCACGATGTTTTCCTTGTTTTCAATGCACTGCTCTAAAAACTCAGCCTGCTCCGGTGTAATAAAATCAGTGTTTGCCAGTTCTTGCAGCTTCTTACTCTTAATCATTATGGTATCTTCTCCTTTGCTTAACTCTAGTCACCACTAGCGCAACAGCGGCCAAAACATCGGACTTATTACAGTTATATTATACCATTTAATTACTGTAGTTATTATAACATTTAATTAAAAGTTCGGAAATTAAATTTTATTTATTTTTTTATTCCCACTCGATCGTTGCCGGTGGTTTGGAGGTTATATCGTAAGCAACCCGGTTGACATGCTTTACCTCGTTGACGATCCTGGAAGACATCTTTTCCAGGAGCTCGTAGGGGAGCCTGGCCCAATCGGCAGTCATGGCGTCATGGCTGGTTACAGCCCGAATAACAACCGTATAAGCGTAGGTCCTTTCATCCCCCATTACCCCTACGCTTCTCATGTTAGGCAAAACAGCAAAATACTGCCAAACCTCCTTGCCCAATCCAGCCGCTTGAATCTCTTCCCGCACAATGGCATCGGCTTCCCGTAGGATTTCCAGCTTCTCCTCTGTTATTTCGCCCAAAATGCGGATACCCAAGCCAGGTCCGGGGAAAGGCTGGCGCCAGACAATCCCAGGGGGTAATCCCAGTTCCTCTCCAACTGCCCTTACCTCATCTTTAAACAAGGAGCGCAGAGGCTCAATTAATTCAAAATGCATATCTTCCGGCAATCCGCCTACGTTGTGGTGGCTCTTAATGGTGGCCGCAGTCTCGGTACCGCTTTCGATGACATCGGAGTAAAGAGTTCCCTGTACCAGGTAGTCGATTTGCCCCAGCTTCCTGGCCTCTTCCTCAAAAACTCGGATAAATTCCTCGCCGATTATTTTTCTTTTTCTTTCCGGATCCTCAACACCTTGTAATTTATCCAGGAAGCGTTTAACGGCATCCACATAGATTAGGTTCAAACCGAACCGTCCCCGGAAAGTTTCCTGCACCTGTTCCGCTTCTCCTTTGCGCAAAAGACCGTGATTGACGAAAACACAAGTCAGCTGGTCGCCAATGGCTTTATGTACAAGAAGAGCAGCTACAGCCGAGTCCACCCCGCCGCTTAAAGCACAGAGGACCTTGCGATCGCCCACCTGGGCCCTGATTGTTTCCACTTCCTCCTGTATAAAAGAAGTCATGCTCCACTCGCCGGTACACTTGCAAACATCGTAGAGGAAATGCTTGAGCATATCCTGTCCATAGGGTGTATGCACCACTTCAGGATGGAATTGTACTCCGTATAATTTACGGTCACTATCGGCCATAGCCGAAACAGGGCTGTAGGCTGTTTTAGCCGTGACAATGAAACCGGGAGGGGGAATTTTGATATAATCGCCGTGGCTCATCCAGCACTGCTGTTCTTTTGGCAAACCCCGCATAAGGGGGTCTTCTGCAACAACCTCCAACCGGGTTTTCCCATATTCCCTGGCTTGAGCTTGCTCAACCTGGCCTCCCAAATCATGGGCCATCAGCTGCATACCGTAACATATACCCAGAATAGGAATGCCACTGGTATAAAGCTTTTGGTCAATGCGTGGGGCTCCTTTCCCGTAAACACTGGAGGGACCTCCGGAAAAGATTATTCCTTTTGGTTTTTTCTCCAGAATAGTCTCCAGTGGGGTAAAATAAGGAAGCATTTCACAGTAAACATTAGCCTCCCGCACCCTCCTGGCAATCAGCTGATTGTATTGTCCACCAAAATCTAAAACCAGCACCAGTTCCTCTTTTGCGTCATGCTTCATTCCTGATTCTCCTTCAATTGTTTTCGTAAGCTTCCGGTTTTAAAATGCAGACATCAGGAAGGTTGCGATACAGTTCAGCAAAATCCAAACCGTAACCTACCACGAAAGCATCGGGTATGGTAAAGCCTTTATAATCTACTCTGATATCTACTTTGCGCCGCTCAGGTTTGTCTAACAATGTGCAGATTTTTAAGCTGGCGGGCTTTCGGGCCTGCAGGTTTTCGATAAGATATTTCAGGGTCAGTCCGGTATCAATAATATCCTCCACAATTAGGACATTGCGCCCATTAATATTTGTTTCCAAATCTTTTAAAATCATGACGGCCCCCGATGAAGTTGTAGCGTCACCGTAGCTGGATACAGCCATAAAATCGATGGCTAAAGGATGGTCAATCTCCCGGATTAAATCAGCCATGAAAGGCAATGCTCCTTTTAATACACAGATGATCAATAAGTCTTTGCCCTCGTAATCCTTAGCTATTTGCGCGCCCAATTCTTTTGCCTTGGCCTTGATCTGCTCGCTGGTCACCAACACTTCCTGAATATTGTCTTTTAACGGATTAGTCAACTAAAATTCCTCCTATCAACATGCTTCCTTGCGGTAGTGCAGCTTAAAATATTTTTTGTTAACTCAAGGACTTTATACCCTGGTAATAACGTATTCAGCTAGATAGAACAAAACATAATTCGCTAATTTAACTTAAATTCCTGCAACTCCAAATAATTTTCGAATAATTTAATTGCTTTTTTATTAAATGTTCGACAGCGAAGGAAAAATTGCTTAGATAGAGCTGCTGAAATTACAATTTTTCCTTCTTTACAAAATTTAAATTTCAAGTTAATATTTATGCTATACATTTGTATAACTTGTACAAATGCGATGCAGGGGAACAGTAGGCAGTGGATGGCTACAGAGAGCCGATGGTTGGTGGAAATTGGCGCCCAAAGCTGTTGAATCCACCCTGAAGCAGGCGGGGAAATAACCCGTTCCGGCAGATGCCGTTATCAATCTGAGAGGTCATAATGTTTTTATGACAAAACAAGGTGGCACCACGTGAGCAAAGCTCCCGTCCTTGACATTGGTCAGGGCAGGAGCTTTTTTATTTTAAACTTTCCAAAACCATTTTTAAAGAGGTGAAAAACATGCAAAAAGAACCATTATTGATGACTCCTGGCCCCACTGTAGTGCCTCCCGCAGTATTGGCGAAACAAAGCCAAGCCATGATCCACCACCGGACACAGGAGTATGGGGAAATTTTCGCTGAGCTTAACCAAAACCTCCGGGATGTCTTCCAAACAAAAAACCTGGTTTTAACCTTTCCCGCTGCAGGCACAGGCGGCTTGGAAGCAGCCGTCGTCAACTTTTTTTCTCCCGGTGACAAGGTTCTGGTGATAAGTGTGGGAGTTTTTGGGGAACGCTTCGCTGCTATCGCCCAAGCCTTCGGTTTAAGTGTGGATAAACTGGCTATACCCTGGGGTGAAGCAGCAGACCCGGAAGCAATAGAAGCGCGCTTAAAAAGAATGGCATACAAAGGGGTATTTGTTACCCACAATGAAACTTCTACCGGAGTTGTTAACAATATTGCTGCCATTGGCAAAATTTTAGCAGATACCGATACGCTATTCGTGGTGGATGCAGTTAGCTCTTTAGGCTGCATTGACTTACGGACTGATGCCTGGAGAGTAGATGTTGCCATTACTGCCTCTCAAAAAGGCCTTATGGCCCCACCCGGGCTTGCTTTCTTAAGCATCAGTGACAAAGCCTGGGCCGCAGCAGAACGGGCTACCTGCCCACGTTTTTATTGGGACGTTTTCAGCGTAAGAAAGGCTATGGAAAAGAGTCCCCCTCAAAACCCTTATACCCCGGCCATATCCCTGGTACGTGGAGCTAATGAAGCGCTGCGGATGATCCTTGCAGAGGGATTACCCCAAGTCTTTGCACGTCACTACCGTTTAGCAGAAGCCACTCGTCGGGCAATAGAGGCCATGGGCCTGGAGCTTTTTGCAAAGGTTGGAGCAAGATCTGATTGCATAACCTCTATAGCAATGCCACCGGGTCTAAACGCAGAAAACATTGCAAAATTAATGGAGCTGCACTACGGAGTAATTGTTGCCGGCGGTCAGGAAAGCTTAAAGGGAAAAATCCTGCGCATCGGGCACATGGGGTATGTCAATGAACATAATATCCTCCAGGTAATTGCAGCTTTAGAACAATCATTAAAAGAGGAGAATTATCCTTTACGGCTGGGAACCGGTATAACAGCAGCTTTGGAATATTGGGGCCAAAACCAAGGCCTTTGATTAAAAATACAGTAATTACGAGGAGGAAAATCTATGAAGATCCTTGTCGCAGAACAGATTTCAGAAAAAGGAATTGAAATCTTACAACAAGGCGGCGCCCAGGTTGATGTGCGCCTGCAGCTTCCCCGTGAAGAGCTGCTGGCCATCATTAAAGATTATGATGCCATTATCGTGCGCAGCGTCACCAAGATTAACGAGGAATTTTATGAAAGGGCAAAAAATCTGAAAGTAGTTGGGCGCGCCGGCAACGGGGTGGACAATATTGAAATGGACGGCGCCACCAAAAGAGGAATTATAGTGGTCAATACTCCCGAAGCCAATATCATTTCGGCGGCAGAGCATACAGTTGGCCTGCTCATCAGTTCCTGCCGCAATATTCCTCAGGCCAACACCTGCCTGAAAAACCGGAAATGGGACCGCAGTAATTTTAAAGGAGTGGAGTTAAACGGCAAAACAGTAGGAATTGTAGGACTTGGCCGTATTGGTTCTTTAGTGGCTACCCGCCTTCAGTCATTCGGTATGCGGGTTATCGCCTATGATCCCTATATCACCGATGCCCGGTTCAAAAAATTTGGCGTAGAGAAAAAGGAAACCTTGAATGAATTAATCACAGAATCAGATTTTATCACCGTTCATACCCCAAAAACAGAAGAAACTTTTGGTATGATCAGCACAGAGCAGCTTAGCATTGCTAAAAAAGGAGTACGGGTAGTAAACTGCGCCAGGGGTGGTATCATCGACGAGGTAGCATTGGCGGAGGCCTTAAAACAAGGAATAGTTGCCAGCGCTGCCTTGGATGTTTTGGTAGATGAACCAAATACCACTTCACCTCTGCTTGATTTTGACAATGTAATAGTTACTCCTCATCTTGGGGCAGATACTATAGAAGCTCAGGATAACGTAAGTGTGACTGTTGCCCAGGAAGTGCTTAGCGCTCTGCGGGGGGATATGGTTCCCAACGCGGTAAACCTGCCTGCCCTCCGCCACCATGAGTTGGAGGTTTTAAAGCCCTATCTGCGTCTGGGTGAAACATTAGGCAAGCTCTACCATCAATTGGAAAGAGAACCCGTAAGCAAAATTGAGATTACATATAGCGGTGAAGTTACGGGATTAAAGATGTCAGTAATAACTCTGGCAGTACTCAAAGGCCTTTTTGAGCCCATCCTGAAAGAACGAGTAAACTATGTCAATGCCAGTTTCATTGCCGAACAGCGGGGAATTAGCATCACGGAAAGCACAGAAAGCGAAATAAAGAATTACACCAGCCTGGTTAAGTTAAAAGTAACCGCTGAAGACAAACTCTATACCTTTACAGGCACTCTTTTCGGCAAAGAGGAAATAAGAATAGTAGAAGTCTGCGGCTATGAGTTTGACATTAACCCCTCCGCATGCCTGCTGGTTGTAGAAAACATGGATAAACCTGGTATTATCGGACAGATAGGGACCTTACTTGGTGCCAGCAAGATAAATATTACCGCCATGCAATACAGCCGGAACCTAGAAACGAGACAAGCCATGATGATCTTGAGTATTGACGCACAAATTAGCAAAGAAGTGTTAGGGTTGATTCGCAGTATTGATGGCGTCATTGCCGCACGCATTGTAAAACTCTAAAAATAACTGTAACGTCTATGTCCTATCGTTCCCACTGTCTGAATTTAGAGCACCAGGGTGCTCTAATGATTCTATCAAACGTCTCTTCCAAGGACATAGACATTACACTAATTTACATGGCACTGCCGGTGCTAGAAAAGCATAGCACGTCTTCGGACGTGCTATTTTATGGGGGCTATCAATTTAATCTTAGCGTTGAAATCTTTTAGCTCAACCAGCATGCTCAAGCTATCGGAGGGCTTTGCCTTATTGTTCGCCTGTACTTCCGCTTTTACAAGCTTCTTACTTCCCTTATCAATCCAAAGCTTATATTTAAAATCCTGCCAGAAACGGGTTAAAAAATCATTGTTGATTCCCGGTGTACATTCCAATACATAGTACTTTTGCCTGTCATGTTTTTCGATGCCCAGGTACCGCAGGTTTTTGATACCGGTGAAATTAAAGCTGGACATAGGATTAATTTCAGCCATAAAGTACTCGGTTTCAAAAACCGGATTTTCCGGAACTACTACCCATTTGCCTGATACGCCGTCTTTTAAATAGGTAACATTGCCGATTTGGTAGACCTCAATCTGCTGCTCCTGCATTGTCCCCACAATATGAAAATCCTTGCCGTTGGCCTTTTCCCCGTCCAAATCACTTAATTCCACAGTCCGGCCATCTACCTGCATTTGCAATTTCACATGGTACCGGTAACTGTTTGCTCCAACAGTATTGGTCAGAGCCTCCTGCAAAAGCTTTTCGGGAACTATTTTCAAATTGGCGTTATAGTAATGATAACCTCCAAAGATAAAAACCAGCAGGACAATAACCGGCAAGACAAATTTGAAACGCGCCATAAACGACCCCGCCCTTCATAATCTCCTGAGCTATATTTACTAGGGTCGTTTGCTAAATATGCCTGCTGAGCTTTTGGAAGATTATGGCCTGCAAGTATAGTTCCAGGACTTTAATGTTTGGGAAACGGCAGCTAAATTTTCCGCAGGAATATCCTGGCCTAAAATACCTCCGGAGGTGCTTAGAATAAAACCACTACCAGGAGCTGCAGTTGTTAATACTTCTTCCGTTACCCTCGCTACCTCCTCCGCCGTGCTTTTATTCAACAAGCCTAAATCCAAGTTGCCCATCAGGCAAACTCGGGTACCATACTTGGATTTAATTTGCGCCAAGTCCATGCCCGCTTCCGGTTCCAAGGATTGCAGCCCATCTATGCCCAGTTCCACTAAATCCTCCAAAATGCTGTTCAAATTGCCGTCACTATGCAAAAAAACAGGTACGCCCAGCTTTTTGATTTTGGCCACTGCTGCTTTTAGAACAGGGAAAAATAAGGAACGCAAAACTTTGGGGGAAATAAATGTTCCTTGATTATATGCCATATCTTCCCCAATCATAATACCGTGGGCCCCCGCTTTGACACATAGCTCCGCTTGTTCAATCAAAAACTGCGCCCTTTTTTCCGCCAGTTCTTTAATGGGTGCAGGATTGCAAGCAGTAGCCATTAAAAACTCGTTAAAATCAAGCAAAGAGGCCACTCCTTGGAAAACGCCGTCCAGCAGGGCAAACAAAAAGAAGTCGGTGCTTTGGCTCCACTCCCCGATCCGGGAATAATCAAATTGGCCGGGTCTGGGGAAAACATAACTAGAAGCATGTTCCAGACCAGTTATCGCGGGACGCTGAAAAATCTTTTTTCCCCGTCGCCAGATGTAGGTACAACCCCAAGCATCGCAGAAAACTTCACCTTCTCTGATTTCCCTTTCCTTTTCCATCTGTTCCCCGGGAGGGATAGCTCGAATGTCCATCCCCAAATTTTCCATAACCTGAGCCTCTTCCTTAACCCCTACCTTCTCCGCTCCCGGAAGCAGTTTTTTAACTAAGCCTTTCTCCAGCCAAAATTCCCCCCAAGGAACACGGTCAATCTCTTGGTGGGCAATGGCAGCTAAAACCCGCTCGATGTGATTCATGCTGAACCCCCTCCTTCTTAAGCTATCAGCCATCAGCTGTCAGCTACCAGCTATTGCTAAGCTACAATATGAATAGATCTACTCATGGATCAATTCCAAAATTTGACCAACTGAATCATTCTTTGATATGCAAAATAACATGGATCCTCAGGAAAAGCTGAAGGCTAAATGCTGAAAGCTGATGGCTAAAGGCTAACTATTAGATCTGCCTGCTTTATTGCATAGCCCGTATTTCTGCAGTTTACGGTAGATGGTAGCCCTGCTGATTCCCAAAGCCTTGGCGGCCTTTTTTTTGCCCTCTTCTGACCAGCCATATCTTTCCAGAGCCTGTTCAATAGCGGCTTTTTCTATCTCCTCCAGGGTGGGAATCCTCTCCAGGCTTAAGCCTGTTGCTTCCAAAACAGTCCTCCTGCCGTCATCCTCTCGAATCCTGGCCGGCAAGCTGGATAAAGTAATATATGGAGATTCTTCAAGGTTAATGGCGTATTCCACTGAGTTAATCAGCTCCCTTACATTGCCTGGCCATGGGTACCGGGTACATGCTTTTAAAGATTCTTTGGTAAAACCCCGGATGTCTTTACCCAGAAGCCCGGCATACCGATGTAAATAATGGTTTAAAAGCAGGGGAATATCCTCAGGACGCTCGCGTAACGCAGGAATAAGCAAGGGAATGACACTCAACTGGTAATACAAGTCCTCCCGGAATTGTCCTTTGTTCACTTTTTCTTTAAGGTTACCGCTCACAGCGGCAATTACCCGTACATCTACCGGAATAGGCTGACTACCCCCAACTCGTTCTACCTGTTTTGTTTGTAAAACGGCCAGCAAACGTGCCTGGATGTAAAGGGAAATTTTATCAATTTCGTCTAAAAAAACAGTACCTCCGTTGGCCAGCTCAAATTGGCCTGGCCGCCCGCCCCGGCGCGCTCCGGGAAAAGCCCCTTCAACGTAGCCGAAAAGTTCCGTTTCCAACAAGGACTCCGGAATGGCGCCGCAATTAAAAACTATAAACGGCTTGTGGCTATGGGAACTGGCAGCATGAATAGCCCTGGCAAATACTTCCTTACCTGTCCCGCTTTCTCCGATAATCAATACAGTTGAATTGCTGGCAGCAATTTTTTGCGCTTCCTGTTTAACCTCAGTAAAATTTTTGCTGGTGCCAATGAGCTCTTCAAAAGTAATGGAGTGTTGTTTATGCGCAATTTCCCAAACAAATTTCTCCGTTTCACTGTAATCCCGGAAAGAAGCCACCGCGCCTACAATTCGTTGATCCACGGCTTTGATAGGTTGCGCAGTCGCCACCAGATGCAAGCGCCTTTTACCTAGATTTAAGAACACTTCTTTAGAGCTGTATCCTTTGCCGGTAGTAATTACCTCCATAAGCGGCAGCGCAGCTAAATAGTGCTTTAAAGGTTTACCAACCACTTGCTCCCGGGATAAACCAAGCATTTTTTCCGCTGAAGTGTTAAAATGGGTAATGGTACCCAGAGAATTTACGGCCAAAACGCCTTCATGCACTGAATCTACTACGGCAGCCAATTGGTTGGCCATAACCGTTTTTTCCGCAAACATTTCTATCTCCAATACTTTACTGCTAATCAAATCAGCCATCTGGCTTAAAAACTCTAAATGGGAGTGATAGTCGCTGGCCAAAATATTCTTTTGGGCTGCGTTAAAAGCGATCAATGTCATAGTGCCTATAATCTGATCCTCAGCGTGAATAGGGTAAACAATATATGCTTTGTAAAAGCAATCGCCGCTTAAGGGGCAAGTCTTGCAAATTTGATGAAAACCAGGATCGTGAATAAAAATCGGCCTGCCGCTTTGTAAAACGTGTTTATTCACCAGACCCCTGGGGAGTCTCATGCCCACATCCCCTTTCACCCGGCCCGTACCCGCTACCCTAACCAAATCAGTATCTATAATCTCTACCTCGATATGTAACACCGTAGCTATGGCTTCGGCTACCTTTTGCCCGATTTCCTGCACCTGTTTTAATCTTGACATGATGATCCCCCATTTATTGGGAATTAATGATTTTTGGTTGCCCCGAGCTGGAAATTTGAGCCTCACTAGTTGCTTTGTTATTTGCTATATACACTCCAAGCAAAATACCCAGGGCCCCAAAACCATGATATAAATGCAGCTTCTCTCCCAAGAACACAATAGACAATAAGGCAGAAGAAAGGGGAACGATGTTTTGGAAAGTTGAAACCCGGTTTGCCCCGATTTTATTGATCCCATCGTACCAGAGAATAAAAGCAATTGCCGTGGCACAAACAGCCAAAAACAACAGACTGAAAACGGTAACAGGTCGCAAGTGTCCTATTGTCCCGGATTTAAAATCAGGCAAGGCAAAAAAGCTTAAAAAAAGGCCTCCTAAACCACAGGCATAAGTTGTAGTTAAAAGCGAACTGCGCCGTTTGGTAGCAATTTTGCCTACGATGGTATAAAGGGACCAGGAAATTACCCCCAAAAAAATATAGATGTCACCGGTGTTAAAAGTTAAAGTTTGCAGGGCAGCTAACGAACCTTTGCTGATAATTGTTAAAACTCCTGCAAAAGAGATTGCAAGACCTATAACTTGATTCTTGCGCAATGGCTCTTTGATGAGCACCCAGGCCAGGACAGCGGTTATTGTAGGCCCAGCTGCCACCAACAGAGAGCCATTAATGGCCGAGGTTAAAAGAAGTCCTTTAAAAAAGAAAAGATTGTAAAGGAAAATTCCCGTGAAACCGGCCGCTGCTAAAATAGGCAGTTCTTTTACGTTGACCAATGCGTTTTTGCCTTCCTTCCACAGTAAGACCGGGATTAACACAATCGTTGCCAGAATAAACCGTATGCTGGCAGCCAGTGCCGGGGATAATTCCTGCACTACTACTTTGGCAGCTACAAAAGCCCCTCCCCAAAAAGTAGTACATAGAACTAAGGAGAGATAAGTTTTTAAGTTTTTCTGGGCCATATTTAAATCGCTTCTTTCTTTAAAAATCAAAAGCACCAACATTTATTTTAGCAGTATTCTTGACTTATTTACAGTAGAAAAGCATATCACCGCCTTTTTATAAAAAAAATAAAGCCGCCTCCCATCCCTTGCTTTAAGGATGATATAGCGGCTTCTTAAATAAAGTGCATTCTATTTAACGGCCGGGGTTATCCTCCTGGTTATTTCTGCCAGCTCTTTGGCAAATTCGGAAACCGGCCGGCCTTCAGCAATACCTTTTGCCACTTTTTTAATCCTGGCAACCGTGTCAGCATCGGTGGTAACGATAACTTTTTTAGCTCTTTTGTCGGCCTTTTTGATCCTGTTAATCACTTCCCGTTTAATGGCGTTAGTTTTGTCAGCCTCCAGATTGGCTTTGAGGTCCAACCCGACAATAACCGTATTCCGCGAAAGCACCACCGTTGCGGAATTAACACCTTCCACCTTAGCTGCCTCATCGGCCAACTTTTCAGCAATTCTATTCGCTTCCCTGGCGTCTGCAGGAAAAACACTTTCGGGCCTTGGGTTATTTTTTGGATTAACTTGATCCTGCGTATTAGGCGGGTTTGGAGGAGCCGGTCTTCTGGCCGGTGCACATCCTGCGAATAACATTGTAGACACAAAAGCAATCACTAAAAGGATAGTAGTGTACGGGCGCAATTTAACCATTTTTTCACCTCCTTTTTTATTAATAGAATTAACAATGCTGAAATCGTTATACCAACCAATAATTGCAAATATGACGCACTAGTTTTCAGTTTTCAGTTTTTAGTTTTCTTAAAGCCTTAAATTTAAAAAAAGTCCTCATTCGTGTTCTGAATGAGGACTTTAAAAACATCTTCTAATAAACTTTTTAACTTTGCTATTCGTTGCTTAAGCCAGTGCTTACATCATTGGCGGCATTCCGCCCATTCCGCCCATTGGAGGAGTCTCCGGCTTTTCTTCCGGGATATCAGCCACTATTGCTTCAGTGGTTAAAAGCATGGCAGCAATACTGGCTGCATTTTGTAAAGCTGAACGGGTGACTTTGGCCGGATCAACGATACCTGCAGCAATCATATTCTCGTATGCGCCGGTCAAGGCGTTGAAGCCAATGCCGGTCCCTGCCTCTTTTACTTTTTCCACTACGACTGAACCTTCGGCGCCGGCGTTGATGGCAATCTGACGAACAGGCTCTTCCAAAGCCTTTTTCACAATGTTTATGCCTGTCTTTTCGTCACCGGCTGCTTCGATTTTCTCAAGCGCCGGCAAAACATCAATTAACGCGGTGCCGCCGCCGGAGACAATCCCCTCTTCCACAGCAGCTCTTGTAGCAGCCAAAGCGTCTTCAATGCGCAATTTCTTCTCTTTCAGCTCGGTTTCTGTAGCAGCGCCTACCTGGATAACTGCAACACCGCCGGCCAGTTTGGCAAGACGCTCTTGTAGTTTTTCCTTATCAAAATCCGAAGTGGATTCCTCATATTGATGACGGATTTGAGCAACTCTTTTCTGAATAGCCTCGGCGGACCCTTTTCCTTCCACGATGGTGGTTTCTTCTTTAGAAACTCTAACCTGGCGGGCCTGCCCCAACATATCTAAGGTAACATTCTCCAATTTCAAGCCCACTTCTTCAGAAACAACTTGACCATTGGTGAGGATTGCTATGTCTTCCAACATGGCTTTGCGGCGATCGCCAAAACCAGGTGCTTTTACAGCCACGCAGGTAAAAGTGCCGCGAATCTTGTTAACAACCAGGGTAGCCAAAGCTTCGCCTTCAACATCCTCAGCAATAACCAGAAGAGGCTTGCCGGTCTGTACCACTTTCTCCAAAACAGGCAGCAGGTCTTGAATAGCAGAAATCTTTTTGTCAGTAATTAGAATGTATGGATCATTTAAAACTGCTTCCATTTTTTCCGCATCAGTTACCATGTAAGGAGAAATATAGCCGCGGTCAAACTGCATACCTTCCACTACATCCAAAGTTGTACCCACACCTTGGGATTCTTCCACGGTGATCACACCGTCTTTCCCAACTTTCTCCATGGCATCGGCAATCAGTTTACCGATTTCAGCATCATTAGCGGAAATAGAAGCAACCTGGGCGATAGCATCTTTGCTTTCAATAGGTTTAGCTATGGACTTTAACTCTTCAACAGCCGCATTTACAGCTTTTTCAATACCTTTTTTGATGATCATGGGATTAGCGCCCGCTGCTACGTTTTTCAAGCCCTCACGGATCATGGCCTGGGCTAAAACGGTAGCAGTAGTTGTTCCGTCACCGGCTACATCGTTGGTTTTGGTGGCAACCTCTTTAACCAGCTGTGCCCCCATATTTTCTATGGGATCCTTTATTTCAATCTCCCTGGCAATAGTCACACCATCGTTGGTGATCATAGGGGAACCGAATTTTTTCTCTAAAACTACATTACGCCCTTTGGGCCCAAGAGTAACCTTAACAGCTTCGGCCAGAGCGTTGACGCCTCTTTCCAGGGCATGTCTGGCTTCTTCAGTAAATACTATTTGTTTAGCCACAACTCTACCTCCTATGTATCATTTATTGTACGACAGCTAAAATATCGCGCTCACTTAAAATCAGATATTCTTCTCCCTCTAACTTAACTTCAGTTCCGGCATATTTGGAATAGATTACCCGGTCACCTACAGCAACTTCCGGGACTACTTTCTGGCCGTTTTCCAGGATTTTTCCTGAACCAACTGCCACAACCTCGCCTTGCTGGGGTTTTTCCTTGGCAGTATCAGGCAACACAATACCGCTCTTGGTTTTTTCCTCAGAAGCCAATACTTTAATGACAACTCTGTCTCCTAAGGGTTTAATGTTCATGAGCCAACCTCCTTACATAGATAACTTTTTATTGTTAGCACTCAATTTAACCGAGTGCTAATACACACTTATAATAATAGTTTGAGGTCTGGGAAAAAGGCAACACGCGCAATTGCGCAAAATTTAGCTTTATCGGCTCATAATATAGCTGATCTGCAAGATAGCTCCGGGTTGCTCCATTATGCGTACCCATCTGCCATAAAATCCATAAAGAGGAATCCATAGCCATACAGCATCAAATATTTCCAAAACCAGCAGCAAATATACACAGTATTAATGAGCCAAAGTTAAAAGCGGGCTCACGCCCGCTTATATCTTAAAGTAACTGGTTCAAAGGCACATACTCCAGTTCCAGGGAGTTTGCCACTGCCTCGTAGGTTACTTTGCCCCTGTAAACATTAACCCCTTTAGCCAGGCTTGCATCAGCCCGAATGGCATCCAAACCATAATCGGCCAATTTCAAAGCGTAAGGAAGAGTGCAATTGGTCAAAGCAAAGGTGGATGTCCGCGGCACTATACCCGGGATATTCGCAACAGCATAATGTACCACCCCATGCTTTACATACGTGGGGTTGGAGTGAGTTGTAACCCGGTCTATGGTCTCAATGCAGCCACCCTGGTCAATAGCCACATCAACAATAACCGACCCAGGCTGCATTTTTTGCACCATTTCTTCTGAAACTAAATGCGGTGCCCGTTTACCAGGTAAAAGCACGGCTCCAATCAACAAATCAGCTTTTTCTACAGCCTCAGCTATAGTATAGTAATTGGAAACAACAGTTTTCACTCTTCCGGCAAAAATATCATCCAAATAGCGCAATCTTTCCGGATTGATGTCGACAATAGTTACCTGCGCCCCTAAGCCAACAGCCATTTTGGCGGCATTCAGACCAACTACACCCCCGCCGATAATTACCACCTCGGCTGCAGGTACTCCTGGTACTCCTCCCAATAGTACCCCTTTCCCTCCATAAGCTTTCTCTAAAAATTGCGCCCCGATCTGCACCGACATTCTGCCTGCTACTTCACTCATCGGAGTTAAGAGAGGCAAAGAACCGTTAGGAAGCTGGATAGTCTCATAAGCGATCCCTGTGACCTCTTTCGCCAGCAAAGCAGCGGTCAGCTCTTTTTCCGGAGCTAAATGCAAATAGGTAAAAAGCAGTTGTCCCGGCTTAAAATAATCGTATTCCGGTGGCAGAGGTTCCTTTACTTTCATGATCATTTCAGCCCTGCGAAAAACTTCCTCCGGTGCTGCAACCAGCTCCGCGCCTGCTTCACTGTACTGGACGTCTGCAAAACCGCTTCCTTGTCCCGCCCCCATCTGCACCAGCACCTGGTGTCCCCGGCTGACCAAAGCCTTAGCCCCAGCTGGGGTCAGGGCAACCCTGTTTTCATTGTCCTTAATTTCTTTTGGCACACCAATAATCATTTGCTTAAACCTCCTTGCAAAGATGGGACACTCTTTAAGCAGTCCCCGTTACCATTTAGTAATAGCAAAAACGGTGCCAAAAGACTAATCGCTTTTGAACTTTAGTTTGAAAGGGGCTTACTTGCGGTTTATGCTGCAAGTGAATATTTTCTTGGTAACTTTAGTAACCACACTATAATAATTAATTCCTGCAAAGTCCATTTTGGTTACTAATGTTACCGGTGGTAACTTTTTAAACCGGTCTGCGCAGTTTCTTCAAAAGTGCTGAATGAGAAATCCCCAACGCCTTAGCAGCTTTTCTGATGGAGCCGTGCTTTTTAATCGCCTCTTTAATCAACTTAAGTTCAAATTCTTCTATAATAGCTTTTAAGGGCCTACCGACCGTAGGCAGCTCCAGTAAATTCTCTTTTTCAAAATCCAGGTTTTCAATATCAATTATGAGCCCGGGGGTCAGATTAACAGCCCTCTCTATTAAATTTTCCAATTCTCTGACGTTGCCGGGCCAGTCATAGTTCACGAGAAGGGCCAACGCACCCGGAGTAAGTGTCTTGGGAGTTTGCCCCGCGAGCCTTGCAAATTTGGCTAAAAAATGCTCTGCTAATAAAGGGATGTCGGCTCTGCGCTCCCGCAAAGGGGGCAATTTGATGGGTACCACATTTAACCGGTAAAACAAATCCTCTCTAAATTCGCCGGCCTTGACCATTTTTTCCAGGTCCCTATTAGTGGCGGCAATAATGCGCACGTCTACAGGAGTTTCGCTGTAAGCACCTACCCGCCTGATTTTCTTATCCTGCAGCGCCCTCAAGAGCTTAGCCTGGGTATTTAAAGAAAGATCGCCGATTTCATCGAGAAAAACAGTTCCCTTATCGGCAGCTTCCAGAAGACCTGGTTTACCTCCCTTTTTAGCGCCGGTAAAAGCGCCGTCCACATAGCCGAATAATTCACTTTCCAGAAGATTTTCAGGAAAAGCAGCACAATTTAAAGGCATAAAAGGAAAAACCGCTCTCTTGCTGGCTAAATGCAGTGCCCTGGCAAAGACCTCTTTACCTGTTCCGCTTTCTCCGGTTAATAATACTGTACAACTGCTGTTGGCAACTAACTTGGCACGAAAAACCGCCTTTTTTAGCGTCTCGCTTTCCCCTACAAGAGCATGAAAAGGATCGTTATCCCCCTTTGAGGACGGGCAGTATTTCACTTCCTCTACTTTTTGTATATTAGGAATAGGGGCCAAATCTAAAATCAGGTTCTTCTTCACCCGTTCATCATCGCATTCCAGTTCGAAATACATCAGGTTTGGTAAAACTTCAAGGGCTGTAATGCTTAAATTGTATTTGGCTATTACCTGACAGGCATCAAGTACCATGCCGGTACGGTCTTCAAATTCTATCCGCAGCCTAAAAGCACCCATTTCTTTTGCTCCTTATAGTTTTTGCAATTATTTCTTTTATGGAACGCCAATCTATGTACTTTATATTCGACGTTAAACACCATACACCTTCGTAAATGCTGTTTAACACTCACTTTTAGCTAAAAAACGTCACAAGCTAATCAAAAATTAAAGGTGCAACTTGTGCACCTTTAATTTATTGCTATTAGCTTAATTTTTGGCTACAGCTGCTTTCTCATTAGCATCCTTTTCCAAATTATCGTTCCAAAGGTACTCTCTTGTTTCAGCAACCAATACCCCGGAAAGCAAAAGCAATGAAATTAGGTTGGGCACAGCCATTAAGCCGTTAGCAATATCGGCAAAGCTCCATACTACCGGCAGGGTAGCTACAGAACCGATAAACACGAAGATAACCCATAACCACCTGTAGAGCATGGTAATTCGCTTGCCAAATAAATATTCGGCTGCTTTTTCCCCATAGTAAGCCCACCCTAGAATAGTGGAAAACACAAAAGTCAAAAGCCCAACGGTAAGCACGATGGGTCCGATTACCGGAATGTTGGTGAAGGCAGTTCTGGTTAAAGCTGCTCCGGAGAGTCCGGTTTGCCAAACGCCAGTATTAACCAGAACTATACCTGTTAATGCACAAACAACTACTGTATCCCAAAATGTTCCGGTTGAAGAGACCAGCGCCTGCCTGACGGGGTTTTTAGTTTGAGCGGCAGCAGCTACAATAGGAGCGCTGCCTAAGCCCGATTCATTGGAGAACAAACCTCTGGCGATACCGTAGCGCATAGCTTCCCTGATGCCGGCTCCCAAGAAACCGCCTACCGCTGCCTGCCCTGTGAAGGCGCTGGAAAAAATAAGGGAAATTGCTTGCGGAATAGTCTTCCAAGTCATAGCCAAAATAATCAGACACCCGAGCACATAAAAAATGGCCATAAAAGGTACTAAAGCCTCGGTCACCCTGGAAATGGATTTTATTCCTCCGATAATGACGATCGCGGTTAGAACCGCCATTACAACCCCTGTGATGTAGGGTGAAATATTGTATTCTGCCAGCATGGAAGAGATGGAGTTGGCCTGGACGGTGTTCCCAATGCCAAAAGCAGCAACTGCGGTCAGGGCCGCAAAGATGTAACCCAGCCATTTCATTTTCAGGCCACGATCGAGAACGTACATCGGCCCCCCGGCCATCTGCCCATCCGATGTTTTAATTCTGTACTTAACTGCCAGCAGCGCTTCAGCGTATTTGGTGGCAATACCGAATACCCCCGTCAACCAAGTCCAAAGCACTGCGCCGGGGCCCCCAGCGGCAATAGCTGTGGCAACTCCTACAATGTTACCGGTACCGATTGTGGCAGCGAGGGCAGTTGTCAGGGCGCCAAATTGGCTTACGTCCCCTTGCCCTTCGCCGGAGCGGGTCAAAGAAAGTTTGATAGCTTTACCAATGTATCTCTGGATAAACCTGAGCTTGAAGGTTAAATATACATGAGTCCCAAAAAGCAAAACAATCAGTGGCACTCCCCAAACAAAGTTGGCCAAGTCACCTAAAAATTTTTCTAAACCTTGCATTGCAAACCTCCTGTAAATTTTTCGTTTTTTTACCTAACCTCTGAGAAAAGCAAGCAAAAACCATCCCCCCTTCAAAACTTATTATAAGTCTAAACATTGCTAATATTTGAATATTAGCAAGAATCATACCACAGCCTTACCGGTTTACCTTACCATTTTCTCAAGGGTTATTAATTATAACTCCCTAAAATACGGCTATTTTGTTCGCTTTAAAAACCATCCCAAGAAAAAATCAGCCAGATCCAATCCATTTGTGTGGTTATCTTTTTTTACCTCTAGTAACTTTTATCACCGTTATAGCATGGGCTTCTATTGCAAATATTCTTCCACATACTATAACATATATATTCGCTCATTTTATTATTCGAAGATGGGAGTGTATAAGGCTGGCCTTAATCTTGGAGATATTCTTTTTGCAATACGGACAAAGCCACAGCCCACCTTCCGCGGCTGAGTAAGATATTCTTTTGCAGTAGGGGCACTTTTTTCTTAGCATTATTTACCACGTCCCAAACTATTTTTATACATTATTTTTACGTTTTTTCACTGTAAAATCCCGTGAATCGTGTCACAAGACAAGCTAATTTTGCGACAAAAACCCCAACAAAGCAAGGCGCCCTTTAAAAGCGACCTTGCTTTGTTTCAATGTAGCAAATTACATTGTTTGAAAAGGACAAAAAGAAAACCCAGCTGCAATGCTAGGTTTAAAAGTCCTAAGAGCACATGTTTCTATTTGCATGACCAATCTATTCCTTCCTTGCACATTCGCCTGCCCTTCCTTTTAAGATATCCATGCCATGGGATAGCGCCGGCATAATGGCCCGAAGACATTCCCGCACCGCTTTGGGGCTTCCCGGCAAGTTAACAATCAAAGTCTGCTTTCTAATCCCGGCAGTAGCGCGGGAAAGCATAGCCTTGGGAGTAATTTTCAAGCTTTCCAGACGCATCACTTCCCCTAAACCGGGAACATGACGGTCAATTACGGCCATGGTAGCTTCGGGAGTAACATCCCTAGGGGAAAAACCGGTCCCTCCGGTAGTAAAGATAAGGTCCACACCTTTAACATCACAGAATTCAATCATTGCTGCTTCCAGCAAATTTTGTTCATCAGGTACGATAGTGTACTCAACCACTTCGCCTAAGTGGCTTACTTCCTCCCGGATAACGGGAGCACTTAAGTCCTCCCGTTCACCCCTGGAGCCTTTGTCGCTGGCGGTGATAATCCCTATTTTAAACACTGGGAATCACCTCAATTGTATCTCCTACGGAGACAGTCCCCCCTTTAACAATGGCTACAAAAATGCCCTCCTTGGGCATGACACAATCCCCTGCCTGGTAGTAAATAGCGCAGCGGGTGTGGCATTCCTTGCCGATTTGGGTAACTTCGGCTATGGCCTCGGGTCCTATTTGCAGTATAGTGCCCACAGGCAGACTGACCAGGTCAATTCCCTCAGTTGTCAGGTTTTCCGCAAAATCTCCCGGACCTACGTTTAAACCCTTCTGCCGCATTTTCTCAATGCTCTCCATAGCTAACAGGCTTACCTGCCTGTGCCAGTCTCCTGCATGGGCATCGCCTACTATGCCATGGTTGACCTTTAGTTCCGCCGATCCCACGTTTTTCTTGCGCATGCCTTTTTTTTCACTGGTACATACAGCAATTATTTTTCCCATGATACTTCCCCCTCCCTACGGAAATCACCGCTTTTTCCCCCGGCCTTGCTAATTAGACGGATATCGCCAATAACCATCCCTTTATCTACGGCTTTACACATATCGTAAATGGCCAATGCCGCAGCAGCAACCGCCGTCAAAGCTTCCATTTCCACCCCGGTTTTACCGGTAGTTTTGACAGTTGCCTCAATCTCAATAGCGCTTGCTGCTTCGTCAACCCTAAATTCCACCCCGGCCCCCGTGAGCATCAGCGGGTGGCACATTGGTATCAGCTCCGGAGTTTTCTTGGCTGCCATAATTCCGGCTATTCTGGCTACAGCCAGCACATCGCCTTTGGGTACTTGTCCGCTGGTGATTAAAGCCAATGTTTCCCGTGCCATGGAGATTTTTCCTCTGGCCACCGCAACCCTGGCTGCTTCATTTTTGGCGCTGACATCCACCATCCTGGCTGCGCCTTTCTCATCAAGATGCGTTAGCTCTGCCACTCTTTACCCTCCTATCTGGGACATAATCCGTTCCTGCTTGCCCCAGCCCTCTAACTGCATGCTGTGTTCCTTGGGTTTGCAAGAGATTACCTGCCTGAAAATTTGCCGTATTTCCTCCGCTGTCGCGCCGCTTCGCAAAGGCTCCCGCAGATCAAATTCCAGGCTTTTTTGCAGGCAAGGACGAAGTCTGCCGTCTGCTGTCAACCTCAAACGATTGCAAGCATGACAAAAATGTTCGCTGAGGGCGCCGATAAAACCTACCGTGCCTTTAGCGCCGGGGATCTGGAAATACTTAGCAGGACCGCTGCCTTTGACATTCAGCACAGGGCTTAGCCGGTACTTGGCTTCTACCAGCTTCTTAATTTCTTTAGCCGGCAGGTAAGTTGATAAAGCATGTCCTGCGCTTTCCCCAATGGGCATCAGCTCAATGAACCTGACGTGAAGCGGTAAACCCAAGGTCAATTGGACAAAATCCAGAACTTCGTGGTCATTGGCGCCTTTAATTACGACTACATTCAGTTTTACAGGCTCAAGCCTTTCGGCTAAAGCAGCCTCGATGCCCTGGTGGACCTGGCTGATATCACCCCAGCGGGTGATCTGCCTGTATGTTTTCGCATTCAGGGTATCAAGACTGATGTTGACTCTGCATAGACCTGCTGCTTTCAGTTCACGGGCGTACCGGGTCAGCAAAACGCCGTTGGTTGTAAGGGAAACATCACTTATTCCCGGAATAGCCGTTAACCGTTTCACCAAAGTAGGCAGTCCTTTTCTTACCAATGGTTCCCCGCCGGTCAGCCTGATTTTACTGATGCCTAACGGAGCAACCGCTTCCACCAGTCGTGCTATTTCTTCCAAAGTAAGCATTTCCTCATGGGACTTGAGCTGCACCCCTTCTTCCGGCATACAGTAAGTACAGCGCAGATTGCAGCGGTCAGTTACGGAAATCCGCAGGTATTCAATTTGACGGTTGAAACGGTCTTGCATAGCTCTCTCCTCCTTGACAGCCTTCAGCCATCAACTGTCAGCTATCAGTCATTTCCAACGATTTTGCAAGTCATGAATTGTGAGCAAGAAGTTTTAATAAAGATTCAACATAACTGCATATTGACTAACAATCTATTCTTTCGCCAAAAGCTAAAGGCTGGTGGCTGCCAGCCAAGAATCTGCTACCTGCATGCCGATGTCCACACGATTTTCCCTGAATCGCTTAAATCATATCCGCCCATACCGGCGACTCTCCGCCTAAATTCTTCCGAGAAAAGTGCCTGCTTTAAGCTGTCAAGAAGGGCCGACTCCCAGAATTTCCTGGGAACACAGAGATCATACCGCTCTTTAGTCAAAGGAATAAAATCTAAATCGAAAGCCTTAGCTGCCGCAGCCACACCCATTCCAGCATCGGCGCTGCCGGCCGCTACAGCTGCTGCAACCGCCAAATGGGTATATTCCTCCCGAGCATAACCCAGGAGTTGCGTTGGCTGGATATGCTGTTTTTTTAGCAAATAGTCCAAAAGAATTCTGGTCCCTGAACCAGGTTGGCGATTAATAAACTGCAATTTCCGTTCCGCCACATCTGCCAAGCCCCTTATCCCTTTTGGGTTGCCCCGGGGGACCAGTAAACCCTGTTCCCGGTGGACCAAGTTCACCAGAACCAGTTCTTCCTGGGGCAAATAACGCTCTAAGTAGCTGACGTTATATTCGCCGGTAATTTCGTCCAAAAGGTGCATTCCCGCCAGATGGGCTTCACCCCGTTTTAAAGCCATTATCCCGCCTAAACTGCCCACATTGGCTGAAGCCAAACGATAACCCGGTGAAAGCTTCTGCAGTTCATTGGCCAGGATGTCCAGCGCAAGATCATGGCTGCCCATGGCTACCACAGTGCGCTCAATTATTTTTCTGGGCCTTAAAAGCTCCACTTCCACTTCTTGGCCTGCGTGGAAACCTTCGCATAAGGCCGGTATCCGCAAAATGGCATCGGCCTTGATCAGGGAAGTTATTACTCCCGCTCCCCTGGAAACCGGCGTAACCATTAATTTGTTTCCGACTTGTCCCAGTGTAACCCGCACAAATTCTTCCACACCCAACGGGGAAGTTGTTTTGCGGGTAAGAGTGGCAAAAACCTTTTCCCGCTCCTGAGGAACGAGATTCAACTTAGCGTAAATTAGTGGCTTGGCCAACAGTTCAAAAGTCAAGACTGCTGAAACCGGATAGCCTGGAATTCCGATCACCGGCTTTTCATGGACAATTCCTAACATAGCCGGTTTACCCGGTTTAATCGCCAAACCGTGGGTAAAAAGTTCGCCCAGTTCACTGATAACTGCATGAGTAAAATCTTCACGTCCGGCAGAAGAGCCGGCATTGATAATCACCAGATCCGCTTCCTGAACCGCTCTTTTTAGTGCAGCCTTTAAAGCGTCGTATCCATCAGCAATAACCGGAAAGTAAATAGGCTCTCCGCCCCACTCTTGCACTAAAGCGCCAAGAACTTTGCTGTTATACTCCACGATGTCGCCCGGCTTCAACGCCGTCCCAGGCTGCACCAACTCCGTTCCTGTAGGAATAAGCACCACCTTGGGTTTGGGGTGGACCAGAATTTCCGTAACCCCCCCAGCCAGGCAGCCCCCGATGTCATAAGGCCGTACAGCAAAATTTGCCGGTAAAATCATCTCTGTTGCCACCAGATCTTCCCCGATAGGACGTACATGCTGCCAGGGTGAAGCGGCACTGATGATCTCCACTGTCCCATCACCTGGATAATGAAGGTCTTCAGCCATAATCACGGCATCGCACCCCGGTGGCAAAGGATCGCCGGTATCCACTTCAAAAGCCTCGCTACCCAGCAGCAGTCTAAGGGGGGCGGTATCCGAAGCGCCGTATGTGTTTTCTGCTTTGACCGCCACTCCGTCCATGGCTGCAGCCGGGTAATGGGGGGAAGATACCTTTGCAAAAACAGGTTCCGCCGTCACCCTGCCGAGAGCCTCTTCCACGGGTACTAACTGGGGCTCTCCGGGAACAAGTAATTGCCGTTCGTTCAGCTTTTGTAAAAAATTATTCAGCGCCTCTTGCCAAGGCTCGTTATTTAAATATAACCTGCGTTTAGTCATAAGCTCTCTCCCACACTCAAAGCTTCGCAGTCATTCGTCGTTAGTAATACCCAAGGTTAAGTCGTTAGTCATTAGTCGTTAGATTTAGCTATTCTTATAAGCTTTAAAGTTGCACTTCTTGGTCCCTAAGGACTAATGACTACGACTAATGACTCGGCGTAAGCCGCAGCTAACGGCCAACAACTAAGGACGGACTGCTGTAGCAAGCCGATACCGGCTTGCTACAGCAGCCTTACCTCTACTGTTTCCCCGGTCACAAGGCCTTCTCGGTCCGCAGGAATTATAAGTTCGCCGTCAGCCCGCACCAGGGTAGAAATTAAACCCGATTTGCCGAGTACCGGCTCGGCCCACAGCTCTCCTTCTTTCTGTAGCAGCTTCACCCTAATATGATCTTGCCTGCCGGTGGCCGAAGCCAGATTACGGGCCAGCCGGGCATGAACCACAGGCACTATACTTGAATCGTAAGAACCGTAATACAATAAAGGATGTACTAAAAGCCCGTAGACAACCATAGCCGATACGGGATGGCCTGGCAAGCCAAAAATAAGTTTGCCGTCGGCCGCGGCAACTACAGTCGGTTTTCCAGGTTTGACCGGTATGCCGTGGAGCAGCAGACCGGGTTCACCTAACCGGCTTAAAGCCTCCACTGTAAAATCCCTGGTGCCAACGGAACTGCCGCCGGATAAAAGGACCAAGTCATTTTCCCGCACAGCCCGGTCGATTTTTTCTGCTAGCTCTGTCAAATTATCCCGTACAATTCCGTAAAGAACCGGCTCAGCACCGCTCTTCTTGACTAAACCGAAGAGCGTGTAGGAATTTATGTCCCGCACCTGGCCCGGAGACGGCAGTTCTCCAGGTGGCACTACTTCATTCCCTGTAGAAATTATTCCTACTCTATAAGGCTTAAATACTTCAACCTCCAGAATACCCAAGCTGGACAACAGTCCCAGGTCCTGAGGGCGCAGCCTGTGGTTTGCTGCAAAAACTAGCGTACCTGCTTGCACATCTTCGCCCCGCCGAATAAGATTTTCTCCGGGAGAAACAGGCCTATTTACCGCCACCTCGTGACTGCCGAATTCTTCAGTATATTCAACCATTACTACCGCATCAGCGCCATCCGGCAGCATTCCACCGGTGGGAATTGCCATAGCCTGTCCTTGCTGTAATTCTCCCATAGGTTTTTGTCCCATCATTATTTGTCCCGTAATTCTGAGATATGCCGGCAGTGCTTCAGTGGCGCCGTAAGTATCGGAAGCTTTCACCGCATAACCGTCTACCGTTGAACGTGTAAAGCCAGGTACATCCTCGGGGGCCATAAGATGCTCGGCTAATTCCCTATCCAAAGCCTTAGCCAAACTAACCCGTTCTTTAGCCCGGGTAACATGCCAATGGTTCAATATGCTAGCCTTAGCCTGTGCAATTGAAGTCAGCTTAAATAATTCCTCCAATGCATACACCTCTCTGGATTAAGCGTTAAAAACACCCCAGCTCACAGGCTTTAATTTTGATTTTTAACTCGTTAGCCGCTTCCCCTACCTGCCGTACCGGTACCCGCAGTTCTTCTGCTATTTGCCTGGCGGCAGTACAGGAAATTTTGCCCTCTTTAGCTGTCTCCTTTAACGCCTGAACCAATTTAGGATTTAAATCGGCCATTTTCTTAGCCCTCCTTATCAATTAAAGGGAATAATTGCCAGTCGTCAACATTAGCCAAAAACCTATATAAAAAAGACACCCTAGGGTGCCTTTTTTACAACTTCACGTTAAGTAATAGCACTCCTTTCCAAAACGGGAGGTAGTGAGGGTTTCCCCGCACACCTTTAACCACTGCAGTGGTAAGGGTTAGCAACCATAGTTTTAACCGTAGGTTGTCTAACTCGGAGGTAAATATACTCTTTTCCTAGGTTAATTATAGCTGATTTGTTGTGGATAAGCAAAAAAATTTATCTCACTTTTATTATATAATTCTCGGTTTTCGCCTAATTTCCTTCCAATCAATCCTTACCGGCACCTTTTTAGCAAGATATGCATAGATTAGCATAAGAGGAATTTAGGAGGTTAATTTTAATGACTGTAGGTATAGCTTTCGGAGGCGGAGGGCTGCGCGGCGCAGCCCATATCGGTATCCTGCAGGAACTTCTTGATAATAACATTGCCCCTGGCCTGATAGCAGGTACAAGCGCTGGAAGCATTGTAGGCAGCTTCTTTGCCGTAGGCATACGGCCTAAACAGATGATCAATTTATTGAGCATATTGCCTAGGCTAGGGATTAAAGATCTGGAAAAAGCCCTGGAGCCGCCCCAGGCCAGCGTCCAGGCAGTCGGGTGGCTGCCATCCCTGCCAATGGGTATAATCAACAGCAAGTATTTGGAGACTATCTTCAGCAAAATTTTAGGCAATAAAAAATTCGATCAGCTCCTGATACCACTTGCCATTGTGGCAGCTGATCTTTATAACGGTGAAACAGTTATTTACTGCTCTAAAAAACAGCGCTTACAACTGCCGGCAAATAGCAATTTTGCCGTTGAAACTGATGCCTACGTGCATGAAGCAGTAACCGCCAGTTGTGCCATTCCCGGCATTTTTACCCCGAAAACCATCGGCAAAAGAACCTTGGTGGACGGTGGCTTGGTGGACAATGTCCCGGCAGATGTGGTAAGAGCAATGGGGGCCGATGTTGTCATTGGCGTTGACCTGGGGTTTGGTGTTTATCAAGGTACTCCATTTAAACATGTGGTTGACGTGCTTTTGCAAACCTATGACATTATGGGACAGCGCATTGTAGATATTGTAACCCGCCAGTACGCAGACTTAACAATCAAACCGACCACAGGCAGTGCTGCTCTCTATGATTTTCAAAAAATCCCCAAGCTCATTGAAGCGGGAAAAAAAGAAGCCAGAAAAATGATGCCGGAAATCAATAAGGTAATTAAAAAGAATTAACGGATTTGCCGTTAAATTTGGTTGATCTATTTCAAGACAGGCTTAAACAAGAGCACCTGATTATTTTTTGCGAAATTTCTCCAGAATCTCCATTTTGCTATTTCTGTGCTTTTTTTCGGTTAATATTTGATTAGTTTCGTAAAAGCTCTGTAATTGCCTGGCTATCCTTTTTTCGGAATGCTTATCGGTCATAATAATCACCTCCAGTAATATTCTTACCTGAACTGCGATTACTATCCAACCATATCCTAAGTTCAACTGGTCCTTTGGAAAAAAAAGAACTTTGGTTGTAGGATTAACAAACCTGTTACAGTTAATAATAAACTTGGAGGTGATAAACATGCAACAACACATTCACTGCAGTGTCAGCAACTGCCATTACTGGGCTTCAGGGAATATGTGCCATGCCAATGAAATCCTGGTCACTTCGGATTCCATAGGTTCTACCATGCCTGATAGCTTTGACGCTCATCAAGCGGCAAATATGAATGCCACACCGGTAGGTACCTGTATGGAAACCTGCTGCAAGTCATTTGTGGCAAAAAACTCCAAGGAAGTCAAAACGGACGGCATCAAAAAACAATAAATTTAAGGCGACAGTCTCCAGAGCTGTCGCCTAATTTTTGTTCGAGTAAGCTTGTGAGAGTGATGTATTATTTTCCAGGAAAGCAATTAACGTATCGAAGGACTGTGCTACCTGGTAAATCCGTTTATCGGCCCCGGCCGTAGTTACATATTTAAATAGCCTTCCTTCTTCAGCATTATGAATAATGGGTGTAGCATTATAAAGTCTGTTTTCCGTAAACAGAGTTTTGGTGCTGGGAGTAATTTCATACATATTAAGCCCCAAAGAAGGGGGATAGCTGGCATATTTGATATTGCCGGCAGTATCTGTAATTGACACCTGATCAACCTCCAAAGCATCGGCAATTTTTTGCAAATGCTGTTGGGTTAACTGCTCAGGAGGCAAATTCTCAGTCAACTTCTTAAACTCCAATACTTTCTCCACCATGTTGCGTTCCATAACTTCCCGGGCGATGTTCTGCTTGGAGCTTTCAGCAGCCGCGCTTAATTGCTGCAATGCCATAGTGCTTTCGGCAACAGCGGCATTTTGCTCTTCTGTAGCTGCCGCCACCTGCTGAGCTGCTTCCGCAGTTTGTTCGGCAATCCTTTGGGTTTCAACCGTAGTTTGCAGCACCTGCCCAGTAATTTCTGCTGTATCCGTTATCGCCTGATTCATGGCATTAATCTTAATTTCCGACTCCTGAAAAGAGGCCAGAATATGTTCCAGCGCCTGACTTGATTCTCCTGATATATCAACACCTTCAACAATCAAAGCAGTAACTTCATTAAAAGCTTCACTAACCACCACTATCTCTTTCTGGATTTCCTGGATGATCTTATTAATTTCCGATGCCGCAGCATTTGACTCCTCGGCTAATTTTCGCACTTCATCAGAAACCACAGCAAATCCGCGACCGTGCTCCCCAGCCCTGGCAGCCTCAATAGCCGCATTTAGAGCAAGAAGGTTGGTTTGACCGGCTATGCTGGTAATGATCGCGCTGAAATCGCCTATTTTCTTAGATCTGGTAAAAAGCTCATTTATTTTTTCTCCTGCTTGCTGGGCTTTAATTTTGATCTGCTGCATTTTTCCCATGGCTTTATCTACAGCTACACTACCGTTTTTAGCAACCTCCATGGAGCTTACAGCGGACTTAACCGTTTCGGCAGCCAAATTCCGTGCTTGATCAATGCTCTCGCCCATCTTCCTAATATAGCCTGCCGTTTTCTGCAAATGCTCAGTTTGGGTAAAGATTTGTTCAGCAATCTCCTGTGTCTTGAGAGAAATCTGTTCCGAAGCTTTGCTTGCTTCTTCTATGGCTGTTTTTATCTGCTGACAAGTATCAGCTACTTGAACTGCATCCTTCATTGCGCCGCTAAATATATTTCTGATATGGGCGGTAATCGCCTGCATTGTTTGGCCTAAGGGATGCCCTGCTATTTGGGGATTAATTTTAAGCAGTAGGTTACCTTGGGCAAGTTTTTGCATATAGTCTTGCAGGCAGCTGATTGCTTTTGCCTCGCGTGAAAAAAACTCAAAAACAGCCAAAGCCCCAATAGTTTCCAGGAGGATTAACAATGTAATCCCGGTCCAGTTAGCAAGTCCGACTGTTTGGGCAACCAGTACAGATACAGCTGAAACAGCAGCAATCGTCAGAATTAACAGTATTCTTTGTTTCAT